>NZ_NMOJ01000099.1 GCF_002251635.1 Pseudomonas mandelii | reverse complement strand
GGGGGTGCGCTTTGCGCGAAATTGTCCTGATAAATATCACAGGTGAAGACCGCCCGGGTCTCACCGCAGCCATTACCGGTGTTCTGGCCCAGGGTGGTGTGAACATTCTCGACATCGGTCAGGCGGTGATCCACGACACCCTGTCGTTCGGCATCCTGGTTGAAATTCCTGATACCGAGCAAGGCAAGTCGGTGCTCAAGGACATCCTGTTCAAGGGTTACGAGCTCGACCAGCAGGTGCGTTTCACCCCGGTCTCCGAAGCGGACTACCAACACTGGGTCGACGGCCAGGGCAAAAAGCGCCACATCGTGACCTTGCTGACTCGCAAGGTGACCGCCGGGCAATTGCAGGCCGTGAGCTCGATCACCGCCAAATATGGCCTGAACATCGATCACATCGATCGTTTGTCCGGGCGCATGCCATTGGACACGCCGGCCGACAAGGGCAAGGGCTGTATCGAGTTCTCCGTGCGCGGCGAAGCGGCTGATCCGCAGGCNCTGCGAGCTGAATTCCTCAGCGTGGCCCAGGAGCTGAATGTTGATATCGCCTTCCAGGAAGATTCGCTGTTCCGCCGTAACCGCCGCCTGGCGGTGTTCGATATGGACTCGACCCTGATCGAAGCCGAAGTCATCGACGAGTTGGCCAAGGCTGCCGGCGTGGGCGAGCAGGTGTCCGCCATCACCGAACGCGCAATGGCCGGCGAGTTGGACTTTCGCGCGAGCTTCAAGGAGCGCCTGGCATTGCTCAAGGGCCTGGATGTCAGCGTGCTGGACTCCATCGGTGCTTCGCTGCGCCTGACCGAAGGCGCCGAAACCCTGTTCGCCGAACTCAAGCGCCTGGGCTACAAGACCGCAATCCTGTCGGGCGGTTTTACCTACTTCGCCAAGCAGTTGCAGGCCAAGCTGGGCATCGACTATGTGTTCGCCAACGAGCTGGAAGTGGTGGATGGCAAGGTGACCGGCGTGGCCGTCGAGCCGATTGTCGACGCTCAGCGTAAGGCGGATCTGCTGAAGGAATTGGCCCACAAGGAAGGTTTGCGTCTGGAACAGACCATTGCAGTCGGTGACGGCGCCAATGACTTGCCGATGCTGGCGATTGCCGGCTTGGGTGTGGCGTTCCGCGCCAAGCCGCTGGTCAAGCAATCGGCCAAGCAGGCAATTTCCACCCTTGGGCTGGATGGTGTGCTGTATCTGCTGGGTTTTCGGGATCGCGACGGACAGCTCTGAGTTTCCTCAGGGCTGAAAGGCTCTTGTGGCGAGGGAGCTTGTCGGATCGCCGCACCGTCCCGCTGGGCTGCGAAGCGGCCCCAAAAAAGGACTGCTACGCAGTCCATACGGGAGCAAGCTCCCTCGCCACAGGTATTGGAATCACCCTCAAAGCGATTTCCACAACGAATCAAAATCCTCCTCGACGCCGCTCCCCGCGGCGTTGTCGTTCTTGGTCGCCTCCAGCGAACGATAGGCAAACTGATTGAAGCTGTTGGTGCTCGCCACCCGCCGATCAAGCCCGGCGCGGCGTTCCTGGCCGTTGGTGTTGATCAGCACTTTGCTGCCTTCCTGAAAGGGCAGGCGCGGGGCGAGCAACGTGGCGGGCAGGTCGATGGCGCTGATTTCCGGCAACAACAGGCCACGCAGATATTGACTGTGGTCGTCCCGCGTTCGCACCAGTTGCAACCCGCAAGGCTCGGCGTAGGGCGCGACCTGCTCGATCCCCATCTGCGTCCCGCCGCCCCGCACCTGACGAATCCAGCGCACCACCGCAATACTCCAGCCCTGATTGGCAGAATCCTGAATGCCGACCATCTCGCCAGCCTGTAACTCGGCGGGCACCGCGTTGGGCCACGCCAGGCAATAACCGCCGGGACTGTGGTTGATGACCGGCAGGGCGTAGGTCGGAAAGTGCCGATTGCTATCGGCCGCTTCCTGGCTGTCGTCGTTCTGAAGGTGCGGGTATTCAATTTCTTCGTAGGGCAGCAGGGTATCGGCGCTGCCATGGGGGGCGGCGTCGAACGCCTGGTGCCATTGGTCCTTTCCCTGGTTCGTCGGGGACGCTGCCGAGAACTGCGCGAGTCGGGTGCCGGGGTTTTTCAGAATATCGCTGAACGAACGTTCCCCGCCCAGGTAGAAGTGCAATGCGCTCATGCCCACGCACAAGGTCAAGGTGCCTTGGCCGACTGTGCGTTGAAAACTGCGCTCAGCCGCTTGACCCCAGGCGGCGTGCAGGTGTTGCAGCGTATCCAGGCTGAGCCCGGTCGGCACGGGCAGCGGCGGCGTGCCGTCATTGCCTTGCAGATGTGCTTCGATGGCGGCGACCAGGGGCTGCGGATCAATCCCCAGCAAACCGGCCTGCTGCTCGGCCCTGAACTTCGAACGATAGCGCGGCCCGGTATCGAGGTCCGGCGCGACGGCAAACAAGCCGTCTACGGGTTGGCCGGATTGCAACTTTATCCATTGGCTCCAGGGCTCCAGTACCTCGGCGAGCCGGGCGATCTGGCTCTGGCGCAGTTGATTGCAGCGTGAGGCGCCTAGCAGCAGGGCGGTCACGTAAGTCTCTTCGATGCTCAGGGTTTTGGTCTGGCTGGCCAGTTCATCGCGCAGGCTCAGGTGCTGAAGTTTGAGTGCGCAGGCGATCCGATACAGCTGATGCAGCTCCAGCCACAGGCCTTCCGGTACCGGGCAATAGAGTTGAGTCGAGCGAATCAGCGGCCCGTTCAGGCAATGAATCGCCCGCTGCAACGCTTGGGTCAGCAGCGATGCTCGATCCTTGCTGAAGCGCGGGGTGATGCGCACGACAATCTGTTTGTAACCAATCGCCAAGTGACTTTGCAGGGCCTGGCAGAGGTTGGCGATCTTGCGCGAACGCTCGTCGAGCACAATCGCCTGGTGCAGGAAATGCCGTTCCAGGTGTTTGCAGACGTAATACACCTCGGGTCGCAACAGTTCGAGCAGTTGCAGGCGATTGTCGCTGGGGGTGAGCAGTTGGTTGAGTTCGCTCAAGCCTTGATAGAGCAGGCGAGCGGTTTCACCGATGTTGGCTTTGGGCAGGTTGGCGATCCAGCGCTTGAGGTCGCGTGGTGTCGGTTCACAGAACGACAGGCGCAACTGCGTCGGGATCGGGGCGCGTAGCAGCAGGTGAGGGCTGGTTTCATTCATGCCGTAGAAAAACTCCAACCGGGAAATGGGCAGTGAATGATCTGACTGTAGCAGTTACAGATGTCGACCGTTTGTCTGTCAGTCGAGTGCCGCCCGGGCGTACTACTAATCTGACACACGTGCGACTGGATACGCACGGTCGTGCGGCCTGCTGCCTACGCAGGGCAGGTCTCTTGTAACTTCAAGGAGATGAGGTTCATGTCTAGATACGTAGTGGCAAATCAATGGGGCGGTAGTTCGGCACCCTGGCATCCGGGAGGAGACTGGACGTTAGGTGCGAGGGACAACCAGAACGTGGTCGCGATCGAAATCAAATCGGGCGATGGCGGGAAGAGCTTCACCGGCACCATGACTTACGCGGGTGAAGGTCCCATTGGCTTCAAGGCTCAGCGCACGGGCCAGAACCAGTACAACGTGGAAAATCAGTGGGGCGGCAACGACGCTCCATGGCATCCGGGTGGCAAGTGGGTCATCGGCGGCCGTGATAATCAGAACGTTGTGGCGTTGAGCGTCACCTCCAATGATGGAGGGAAAAACCTCAGTGGCACCAATACCTACGCCAACGAAGGGCCGATCGGCTTTCGTGGACAGATAGAGTAACGGCGCTACCGAAATGTCCGCCCCTTCGAAAACGTTCGACGGGGCGGATCAGCCCATCAGGCTGTTGGCAGGCCCAGCGCCTGGCCCATTTGTACTGGCGACAGGGCACCGAGCCCCTCAGCCCATTTCACNTGGTCCGGCCCGAACAGCACGATCGCGGTCGAACCCAGCTTGAAGCGACCCAGTTCCGCTCCTTTTTCCAAGTGAATCGGCGCGCGGGCGGCTTCGTCGTAGCGGAAGGTTTTCAGCTCGCGCTTCGGCGGCGTAACCAACCCGGCCCATACCGTTTCAATCGACGCCACGATCATCGCGCCCACCAGCACCACGGCCATTGGCCCGCGNTCGGTGTCGAACAGGCAGACAACACGCTCGTTACGTGCAAACAGCTCAGGCACGTTTTCGGCGGTGGTCTGGTTTACCGAGAAAATCCGCCCAGGCACGTAGACCATCTCGCGCAGGGTGCCGGCCAGCGGCATGTGCACGCGGTGGTAGTCCTTCGGCGACAGGTAGATGGTGGCGAAATCACCGCCCATAAACGGCGCAGCGAGTGCCGCGTCGCCGCCCAGCAGTTCCAGCACGCTGAAGCTGTGGCCCTTGGCCTGGAATACGCGGCCGTGTTCGATCGGGCCGAGTTGGCTGACTGCACCGTCGGCCGGGCTGAGAATGGCACCCGGGGTTTCATCGAGCGGGCGAGCGCCGTCTTTCAAAGCGCGGGTGAAGAAAGCGTTGAAATGCTCGTAGGCGGTCAGGTCTTCAACCAGCGCCTGGGACATGTCCACTTGGTAGCGCTTGGCGAACCAACTGGTGAAGGCGTTCTTGAACCAGCGCACGCGGCACTCGGCAACGCAGCCGGCCAGGCGCGACAGCAAGTGGTGCGGCAGCAAGTATTGGCTGAGGATAAACAACTGCTTTTTCATTAAGTGTCCTTAAAACCTTAAATCTCAACGGGGGTGTCGGGGTGGTTGCCCCATTCGCCCCAGGAACCGGCATAACCTTTGACTCGCGGATAACCGAGCGCCTTGGCCACCAGGTAGGTGAAGCCAGAGCGGTGGTGAGTCTGGCAGTGGGTGATGATTTCTTTGTCTTTGGTGATACCGAGTTGTTCCAGGATCTGGGGCATGTCCGTGCGGATGCGCAGGTTGCGCGCCTGATCCATGCCGGCCGTCCATTCGAAATTCACCGCGCCGGGAATATGCCCGGCCTTGGCTGCCAGGACTTTCTCGCCGGAGTATTCCAGCGGGCCGCGCGCGTCCCAGATCGCCAGGTCGGCGGCACCGAGACGGCTTTGCAGGTATTCGCGCGTGGCCGTGGGTTCGTCGTGCAGGGTCAACGCAACCGGGCCTCCAACGGGGGCCGGGACCTGGATCGACATGGGCATGCCTTCTGCCAGCCAGGCTGTCAGGCCACCGTCAAGATAGTGGTAGTTACGATGGCCGATCACGTCGAGCAGCCAGATAAAACGCCCGGCCCAGCCGCCGCCTTCGTCGTCGTAGACCACGTAGGTGGCATTGGCGTTATGTCCCAACTCACCGAACAACGCTTCGAGTGCCGCTTGCGGCGGCATCAGCCCGGGGGCAGGCGCCTGGCCGAGTTGTGTGCGTTTGGGATCGACAAAACGCGCACCGGGAATATGCCCTTCGGTATAGCGGGCACTGCTGGTCAGGTCCACCAGAATCAGTTCGCGGGACTCAAGGCGAGGGAGCAAGTCGCTCGGCTCGATGACCAGCGCCAAGCCAGAGAAGTCAGACATGTGAGGTCTCCAGAGCACAAAGGGGAGGATTGTAGCGCAGCATTCATTGACCGCGCTGGCTAAAGCTTTGGAGTGCCTTTTCAATGCACTGCGCGGTTTTGCCGAAGGCTTGCACGGTGATTTCCGAAAACGGCCCGCCGCCCTGATCCGCCACAACGACCATGATCACCCGACCATTGTTGACCAGCGAGCGCAGCAGCAGGTGTTCGCCGCGAAACTGCGCGCGCAGGCTGGCGGGTAGCAACGCCGAGAACTGTGCGTTGTTGGCCGGGGTCAATCGCACCTGGGCCTGTTGCGAGAGCAACCGTTGCAGCACGGTGCTCTGACTCACGACCAGATTCAGCCCCGCCGCTTCCTTCGCCAGCCCGGCCGTCTGATGCGCACGCAAATTGGCGTGGGTGCGGTCAGCCATCAAAATCATCACCCGACGCATGCCGCACGCGACCAGGGCGTCCCGGGCCGACGTGGTCAAGTGCATCGCATTGGTGAAGCGGCTCGGCTCGACCAGCAGTTCGGCACATTGTTTACGCCATGCCGTCAGGTCTTCGGTGGTCGGCGCCGGTGCCGGCAGCAACCCGGCGTGAATGCGGTTCACGCCCGAGGGCCAGATCAACGCTATGGCAGGGTGCCAGATGTCCGGCATGGCATGCTGGTGCGCGCTGTTGACGGCTTGTTGATGCAGTTGCTGCTGCACGTCGCTCATCGGCATTTGCAGGTAAAGGCTGGTCAGGTATTGCCAGCGCTCGCTGTGCGGACTGTCCCAGGCCTGTTGCGCCGACAGTGCCAGCCCATTGGCCAGCAACACGGTATTGGCCGGTTGGTTGAGCCAGCGACGCAAAGTCGGATCGTCATCGAGGCGGTTTTGCTGACGCAATGGATGCTCGCTGTCCCGGGCAATGCGCAGGACTTTGACCAGTTCGCGCTGCTCGTTGAGCAGCAGGCGATAACCTTGCTGCACCCAGATCGGCAGGCGCCAGATGTCCACCAGCGCCTGGCAGATGTCCAGCAGGCGAACGCCGAACAATTGCTTTTCGACTTTGCGCGCCGACTCGCCTTTATGGATGACCCGCAACTCCCACTCTTCGAGCAGTTGCGGATGAGTCAACGCCATCGGCCAGAGCGGTGAGAGAAACAGCAGGCTGCCCCAGTGGATGTCTTGCCACAAACGCGCCAGGCGGCTGGCGAACAANCCGCTGGCTTGNTGGGTCGCGTGCTGGCTGATCATCTGCAGCTGACGCAACGCCACCGGGATCTGGGATTGAGGTTCGGCAGGCAACCGGGCGAGCAGTTCCTCAGTGCGTTTCAACCCGAGACGATTGATCGCCACCTCAAGGTTTTCCGCCGGCTCGGTCATGCTGCCGTGGGTGTGGCGATTGGCTTCGCGAATCACGCTCAAGGCCAGTGCCGGGCTGTCCTGCAACAATTCGGCGATGTCGCGAAGCGAGCTGCGATTATCGGCGAGGGCCTTGCAGACACGGTCGTGACTGTCTTGCGGAACCGGCAGGCGCACGCCGTCGAGAAGCTTGACCCAGCCTTCAAGGGTGGTCGGTTTTGGGGTTGGGGTGTTCGTTTCGTTAGCCATGGTTGGACGTGATCATCGTCTGCATTACCTATGCCCGGAGAGGGCTAAATTAGCTTTTCGCTTGAACGGGCTATAGTCTGGCGCAGTTTTGCCGATAAGTAGAAGAAGAGATTTTTTAACTTCCGAATATGACCTTGAACCCGACTCAGTAAGTGCTCTCCTACCTATGGCTAAAATAATCGGCATCATCGTCGTATTCGCGAGCGTGCTCGGCGGATACGTGCTCTCCCACGGCAAGATTGCCGCCCTGATTCAACCTTTCGAGGTGATGATTATCGGTGGTGCGGCCCTCGGTGCATTCCTGCAGGCCAACCCTGGTCACATGTTCAAGCTCGTTCTCAAGAAAGCCTTGGGAATGTTCAGCTCGCGCTTCAGTCACACGTTCTATCTGGAAGTGCTGGGTCTGATTTACGAGATCCTCAACAANAGCCGCCGCGAAGGCATGATGGCCATCGAAGGCGATATCGAAGACGCCGCCGCCAGCCCGATTTTCGCCAAGTACCCGGCCGTGCTCAAAGATGAGCGCATGACCGCCTACATCTGTGATTACCTGCGCATCATGTCCTCCGGCAACATGGCGCCTCACGAGCTCGAAGGCCTGTTCGACATGGAGCTGACCAGCCTCAAGGAAGATTTGGATCATCCTTCCCATGCGGTGAACGGCATCGCCGACGCCATGCCCGGTTTCGGTATCGTCGCGGCCGTACTGGGTATCGTGGTGACCATGGCCTCCCTGGGTGAAAGCGACCAGAAAATGATCGGCCTGCACGTGGGTGCGGCACTGGTCGGTACCTTCTTCGGTATTCTGGCGGCCTACGGTTTCTTTGGCCCGTTGGCCCATGCCCTGGCCCACGAAGCCAAGGAAGAACTGAACGTCTACGAAGCCATCAAGGCCTCGCTGGTGGCTTCGGCTTCCGGCATGCCGCCATCGCTGGCGGTGGAGTTCGGGCGCAAGGTGCTGTACCCGAAACATCGCCCAAGTTTTTCCGAGCTGGAACAAGCGGTTCGCGGTCGCTAAACCATGGAAAACAACCAGCCGATAATCATCAAGCGCGTCAAGCGCTTCGCTGCGGGGCACCATGGTGGCGCATGGAAAATCGCCTTCGCCGACTTCGCGACGGCGATGATGGCGTTCTTTCTGGTGCTGTGGTTGATGTCGACCGCTACGCCGGAACAAAAAATCGCCATCGCCGGTTACTTCAAGGACCCGGTCGGCTTCACCGAAAGCGGCACGCCGTACATCATCGATCTGGGCGGTTCGCCGACCCTGGCGCCAGAGAACACCCTCAACCCCGAGGTGAAGTCCCAGCCGCAGCCCGACCGCGTCACCGTCGATACTGAACAGGTCGAAGGCATGGCCGAACAGGTCGAGAAGGAACGCCTGGAACTGTTGCTGCAAGAATTGCAGAACAAGGTTGATGAAAATCCGCAGCTGCAAAAATTCAAGGACCAGATCCTGTTCGAAATCACACAGGACGGCTTGCGCATCCAGATCACCGACGCCGCCAACCGGCCGATGTTCGACTCCGGCAGTGCGCGTTTGAAACCGTACTTTGAAGACATCCTGCTGGCCATGGCCGACACNATCAAAGCGGTGCCGAACAAGATCAGCATCAGTGGCCACACCGATGCCAAGCCGTACTCGGGCNNGGGNGACTTCGGCAACTGGGAGCTTTCGGCCAACCGTGCCAACGCCGCTCGCCGTGCGCTGGTCGCTGGCAGCTATCCGGATCAGCAAGTGGCGCGGGTCGTCGGTTATGCCTCGTCGGCGCTGTTCGACCGCGAGAACCCGTTCAACCCGGTCAACCGCCGGATCGACATCGTGGTGCTGACCAAGAAAGCCCAAAAGGCCATTGAAGGTTCGCAAGGTGCTGAACCTGCGCCGGAGCCAACGCCAGCGCAAGGCCAGGGTGGCCCGGGCGAAGTGCCGGCCACGCCGGTCGATCCGAACGCGTTGCCGGCGGATAAACAACCGCTGCCGGCCCATGAGCTTCGCGAGCGTTTGAATATCTTTGAAAACCCGGCGCCGAAACCGGCGGAACCGCCGAAGCAGTGACCTACAAAAAAGCCGACAGAGATGTCGGCTTTTTTGTGCGGCTTTCACGGGTTTGGACGTCACTGCATTTTTCGCGTGGGCATGGCCCCTGTGGGAGCGAGCCCGCTCGCGAAGGCTTTGAGTCAGGCGACGGGGGGAGGGCGGTGTACATATCCATTTCTGCGGTAACGGCCGCCAATGGTTTCGCTCTTACAGCGAGTCACTTTGGAAGAGCCCCAAAGTAACCAAAAGGCTCTTGCCCCTTTCGTTCGGTGCCTCGCCCAGGCTCGGCATGCCCTCACTCCGGCTTGAATCCGTGGGCCGCCGCCATGGGCCATCCNTGGCCCAGNGCGGCTAACCCGGCGTCCTGCCGGGTTGCCCACTACGCAGAACCTCCACTCGGCCTCTCGAGGGGGCGTGCACCGCAACAGCGCCGCGAGGCGGCCTGATAGCCGACCTGATTGTCAGGGGGTGTTTCCCTGTCGGAACCGGTTTGCTGGTGAGATTAGAAGTTGTAGGAACGGTCTGAAATTTTGTGGCGGGGTTCTCAGACTTGCGGGCGTCTGCCTATAGTTTCGCTGTCGCCGACAAATCGGTGATCGACTTTAGCCGGTCGTATCAGATGATGCACAAGCGCCCGTATAATCGCGGCGTTTTTGCTGCCTGGCATCTATGTCTATGGTGGCTGTGCGTGGGACACCTCAGGGTGTGCCGGGTTCATCTGTCCGGTCGGCTAACCCGCGCACAGCTACCACCCCAATTCGTTTAGCCGCGAAAGGGTGGGAGTTTCACCTATCAGATGAGATTCAAGTCATGTCCAAATATCACCCGCTCCAAGGCAATTTCAGCGTCGGTCCGACGCTGTTCATCGACACCGAAGCCAAAATTTCCGACCTTTTGGAAACCGCTACTCACCGAATCAAAGCCGCCCGTAACCTGCTCCTCTTTGCGGTACGCATCGATAAAAAAGTCGAGATCGGTATCACCACTCAGCTTCGGCCATTTATCGAGGTATAGCGGCAGCGCGCTGGCCCCGATCTTGTAAGAGCAGATCCTGCGATCACTGATGGTCGCCTCACCGATTTCGAACGGCACCCACCAGGACATGGCGGTCTCCTGCGAGACCACCGCCAGCAAGTGCGTGCATTCGGTAATGTTGCGGGTGATGACGGCGGTAATGTCGTCGGTCTGCTGGGATTCTGTGTCCAGCACATCGAGATAGGTCTTGATATTCGCCAGTTTCAGGCGCGCATTGATGGCCATCGCCTGGACGCGGTCGGTGTGGCGGTAACTAATAAATACAGGCATCAGAAATGTCCCTTGATCGCGAGTTCGCGGTAATAGGCGCCGAGGGCCGTGAGGCGGCAGCCGGTGGAATGGATGGCGGCGTAGTACATGTGTTCGGCGTCCACCGGTTCGATCAGGCTGTGGCGATTGCACTTTTGCAGCTGGGCGAAGACTTCGCCGTGGTCCGGGTCAAACGATGTTTCGGTGGGTTCGTAGCTGGGGTCGAGTGCAAAGACATGGCTGGGCTCCGGGAACCAGTCCTTGAGTTTGCGCAGGGTCTCTTCGGCGATCAGTGGCGTGACCTCGCGCAAGGGGACAAATTGCGAGACGTTGGTCTTGAACACCGGCCGTTGTTCCCACGCTCCCAGCGCATTGTCGACGAACGAATACACGCTGCCGGGAGTGACCTTGCCCAGTACGTTGGCGGCCCCGCCGTGCAGTGCTTGCAGCAGCAGATCGGTAAACACGCCGTGACCGCGTCCTTCGAGCGCAACCTGGTCTTTTTTGCAGGCGGTGAGGATGGTCATGCCTTCGCCGATGACGCTGCTGCCGCCGCGTAACCCGCGCATCGCGGCGGCTGCGCCGGCCTGGCAGCAGTCGAGGATGATGATTTTGTTCTTGATGTGAGGGGCGTTGTCCGCCCAACTCAATATGTCGCTGATACGAATGCCATCGCCACCCGGTGCAAAGTCCTGAGGAATCAGCAGTCCTTCGTCGATGCTGGTATCGAACTGGCCGTGGCCGGCGAAATACAGCAGCGCCACATCACAATCGCCGGAAAACAGACTTTGGATGTGCTGCTTCATGGCCGTCAGCGAAAGGTCATCTTCGGCTGAGGTCAGCACCTTGCTGCTGAAATTCGGTCGCCCGTTGGCGTGACGCTCCAGCACTGAGGCCATGGCCATCGCGTCGTTGTTGCATCCGCTCAATGGGGAGACGTGGGCGTAATGGTTGATCCCGATGAACAATCCCTTGCGCATGGCTCATCCCGCCGCGTGAGTGCGAATGGCACTGATGATGCTGTTGGTGTTCCAGGCACACTCAGCATGTGCGGCCTGGCGTACTACGGCAGAAATCCGCTCTGCACCAAAGGGTTTGACCGCAATGATCACCTTGCCCATGCGCCGGGCGATCTCGATTTCCTTGTTGATCCACTTGCTGTAGGTGGAATACATACCCGCCATGATCAGCACCGCCGAGCAAGGCCTGATCTTGTTCTCGATGGCTTCTTCCAGTTGTTTATCGGTCTGGGCGCCGATGATCGGGTTGTCCGTCGGCACTGAAAAATTTTTGAACGTGAAGCCGGGTTTGGCGTTGAGCAGGCGCACGAGGTTGTCGTGGGCGTGGGGATAACTCCACGAGTGGCTGATGAACAAATGATAGGTTTGCATGGATGTCCCTCGGTATCGCCGGAATGCGAAGAGGGCTTGAATGTATGCACTTGGATGGCCGCAACAAGGGCTGCGCGGTTAAAGAGACGGGTCCTTCAAGGCTGGAAAAAGCAGCCCCCTGAAACCAGAAAGCCGCGAGATGATCGCGGCTTTTTGTGTCTGCTGCTTTCTGCTGATCATGTTCGTGGCATCACGAACATGATCACGGCTACTTAATAACTGGTTTCCGGCAAACTGGCGATGATCGAGCGATAACTGTTCATCCGTTGCTGCTGCACACGACCCTCTTCCAGTGCCTTGAGCAAGGCGCAACCCGGCTCGCGGTCGTGTTTGCAGTCGCGGAAGCGGCAGGTGCCGATCAGGTCGTTGAACTCGATGAAACCGGCTTCGACGTCGGCGCGGCTGACGTGGCCCAGGCCGAATTCGCGGATACCCGGGGAGTCGATCAACTCACCGCCACCGGGGAAGTGGAACAACCGTGCGGTGGTGGTGGTGTGGGTACCCTGGCCGGACAGCTCCGACAGCGGGCCGACACGGGTGTCGACTTCCGGCAGCAGGCTGTTGACCAGCGACGATTTGCCCACGCCCGACTGGCCGACAAACACACTGATGCGCCCGTCCAACTGCTGTTGCAGCTGTTCCATGCCGTTGCCGTGATGCGCCGAGACTTCCAGCACCGGGTAACCCAGGGTGCGATAGACCGCCAGCAACGCATTGAGCGCCGGGGCGTTCTGCTCGTCGATCAGGTCGAATTTGTTCAGCAGCAACAACGGGCGAATNCCTGCATGCTCAGCGGCGACGAGATAACGGTCGATCAGGTTCGCGTGAGGCTCGGGCAGCGGGGCGAAGACGATGACAATCATGTCGACGTTGGCCGCAACAGGCTTGAGCTGGCCACGGCTGTCCGGGCGGCAGAGTTCGGTTTTACGCGGCANTTGGGCGACGATTACGCCGATGCCTTGGTTGCCGGCACGCCACACGACCTTGTCGCCGGTCACCAGCGCAGGCAGGTTGGCGCGCAAGTGGCAACGGGAAACAGAACCCGCGAGTTCGCCTTCCAGCGCCTCGACTTCGACCTGCACACCAAAGTGTGCGATCACCAGGCCCGTTTGTTCGGGNCCCAGGTCGCCNCCCTCGAGTGCTTCGACAGCCGAGGACTCGCGTTTGGCGGCGCGGGCGGCGCGTTCACCTTGAATCTTTTCGATGCGCCAGTTTTGGCGACGATTGAGCTGGCGTTTGGCCATTGGTGTTCCGTATCAAGAATGCAGCGATTAGGTAAAACGGCCGCGAGTTTAGCACGCCCCGGCACCGCCCTAGGCTAAACTGCGCAGCATTGCCTAGGAGCCGACACATGCAAAACCCGCAGAATCTGATTTGGATCGATCTGGAAATGACCGGTCTGAACCCCGACACCGACGTCATCATCGAGATGGCGACCATTGTCACCGACAGCAACCTCAACACCTTGGCTGAAGGTCCGGTGATCGCCATCCATCACAGCGACGCCGTACTCGCCACCATGGACGAGTGGAACACCCGTCACCACGGCANCTCCGGGCTGACCCAACGGGTGCGCGACAGCCGCATCAGCATGGCTGAAGCTGAAGCCGAAACCATCGCCTTCCTGGAAAAATGGGTGCCCAAGGGCAAGTCGCCGATCTGCGGCAACAGCATCTGCCAGGACCGCCGCTTCCTTTATACGCACATGAAGGGGTTGGAAAGCTACTTCCACTATCGCAACCTGGATGTGTCCACCTTGAAAGAGCTGGCCGCACGCTGGGCGCCGGAAGTTAAGGACAGCTTCCATAAAGGCAGCACTCACTTGGCACTGGACGATATCCGCGAGTCCATCGCCGAGCTGCAGCACTACCGCAAGCATTTCATCAAATTCTAAATCTGGAATACGGACTGTAGGCGCCGGCTTGCTCCCGCTCGGCTGCGCAGCAGTCGTAAATTCTGCGTAGGTGATCTACCTGAATAAATCCATCGCCCGATTTTGGGAGCGCTTCGCACTCCAGCGGGAGCAAGCTCGCGAAGCAGGTAACTCGGCCTTCCTGGGAGATCACCCTCTTTTGGTGCCGGGACTAAATGGCTAGACTGCGCGCCTTTCTGCAAGGACCGCCANCATGCTGTTGATGCTCTACCTCATCGCCATCACCGCCGAAGCCATGACCGGTGCCCTGTCCGCCGGTCGGCGCGGCATGGACTGGTTTGGCGTGGTGCTGATCGCCTGCGTCACGGCGCTGGGCGGCGGTTCGGTGCGTGATGTGTTGCTCGGNCACTACCCGCTGACCTGGGTCAAACACCCGGAATACCTGGTGTTGACCTCGATCGCGGCGATGTTCACCGTCTTCGCTGCACGCTGGATGCGACACTTGCGCTCGCTGTTCCTGGTGCTCGACGCCGTGGGGCTGGTGGCATTCACCCTGATTGGCTGCATGACGGCGCTGGAAATGGGCCACGGCATGCTGGTGGCCTCGGTCAGCGGCGTCATCACCGGGGTTTTCGGCGGCATCCTGCGGGATATCTTCTGCAACGACATCCCACTGATCTTCCGCCGCGAACTCTACGCCAGCGTCTCGTTCGCTGCCGCGTGGTGCTACATGCTCTGCATCTACCTGCAATTACCCGGCGAACAGGCGATTCTGATCACGCTGTTTGGCGGCTTCCTGCTGCGGTTGCTGGCGATTCGATTCCACTGGGAAATGCCGAAGTTCGTTTATAACGACGAAGCCTGACGCTCGGCGTGTTGTTTCAGTGCCCACTCGACATGTTCCCGCACCAGTTCCGACGGATAGTCGCGGCGCGCCTTCAAGGCTTCCAGCACCGGAATGCTCGACGGTGCGTTCCCTAGCCCCACTGCGAGATTGCGCAACCAACGCTCGTAACCGGCACGGCGCAGCGGTGATCCTTCGGTGCTGCTGAGGAACCTGTCCTCATCCCACATGAACAGTTCGGCCAATTCGGCGTTGTCCAGGTTGTGCCGTGGCTTGAAGTCGCTTTCGACGGACGGGCGGGCGAAGCGGTTCCACGGACAGACGATCTGGCAGTCATCGCAACCGAACACTCGATTGCCGATCAACGGGCGCAAATCTTCGGGGATCGCGCTTTTTAGTTCGATGGTCAGGTAAGAAATGCAGCGTCGTGCATCCAGTACATAGGGGCCGACGAAGGCGTTGGTGGGGCAGATGTCCAGGCAGGCCGTGCAGCGGCCGCAATGTTCGGTGCTGTGCGGTGGATCGACCGGCAGGGGCAAATCGACAAACAGTTCGCTCAAGAAGAAATAACTGCCGGCCTTGCGATTGAGTACCAGGGTGTTTTTGCCGATCCAGCCCAGGCCTGCCTGTTCGGCGATGGCTTTTTCCAGCACCGGCGCGCTGTCGACAAAGGCGCGGTAGCCGAACGGCCCGATGACCGCCTGAATTTTTTCTGCCAGGTGTTGCACACGTTTACGGATCAATTTGTGGTAATCGCGGCCCAAGGCATAACGCGATACGTAGGCTTTTTCCGGTTGCGCCAGTAATTGCGCCATTTGGGTGTCACCGGGCAGGTAGTCCATGCGCAGGGAAACTACGCGCAACGTGCCGGGAACGAGCTCTTCGGGATGTGAGCGTTTGCTGCCGTGGGCGCCCATGTAGTCCATTTCGCCGTGGTAGCCCGCGTCGAGCCAGCGTTGCAGGTGCTGCTCATGCTCGGCCAGGTCCAGGCCGCTGATGCCGACTTGTTGAAAGCCCAGTTCACGGCCCCAGTCTTTGATCGATTGGGCGAGGGCGGGCAGATCGGTGGTGATGGCAGGCATGAGACAAGGGAAACCGGAGCTGAGGTGCGTATAATTCTGCCAGACATCGGAGCCCGAAGACGCATGCCGCACACTAAAGATGAATTACCCGACGCGCTGTACAGCGCCGCGCACGTGCGAGCCCTCGATGCGAACCTGATCGCGGCCGGCACGCCGGGCTTCGAATTGATGCAGCGGGCAGCGCGAGCGACCTGGCGTGCGCTGGTCCGTCAGTGGCCGTCGGCGAATGAATTGAGCGTGGTGGCCGGTCACGGCAATAACGCGGGCGACGGTTATCTGGTGGCGGTGCTGGCCCGGCGTGCCGGTTGGCATGTGCGGGTGTTGGCGGCCGGTGATCCCCAGCGTTTGCGGGGCGATGCGGCATTGGCCCATGCCGAGGCCGTGTCAGAGGGCATCGCGGTTCAAGCCTTCACTGTGCAGTCGGAGTTGCGTGGGATCGTACTCGACGCCTTGCTCGGCACCGGTTTGACCGGCGAGGTGCGAGAGCCCTTCTCCAGTGCGATTGCCGCGATCAATGCCAGTGGCCTGCCGGTGGCGGCAGTGGATATCCCTTCGGGTTTGTGCGCCGATACCGGGCGCATTTTGGGTTCGGTTGTTCAAGCTGATCTGACCGTGACGTTCATTGGCTTGAAGGTCGGATTGTTCACGGGCGACGCGGCGGATGTGGTCGGCGAGCTGGTGTTCAACGATCTGCAAGCCAGCGCCGAGTCGTTTAACGGGGTCGACATAGATGCACGGCGCCTGACAGCCGGTAACTTGCCGCGTCTGGCGGTTCGCACGCCAACCGCCCATAAAGGCAAATTCGGCCACGTCTTGCTGATCGGCGGTGATCGTGGCTTTGGCGGCGCCATTCTGCTGAGCGCACAAAGTGCCCTGCGCAGTGGTGCGGGCATGGTGTCCGTGGCCACGCGCAGTGAACACGTGCCTGCGGCGTTGGCGAGAATTCCCGAGGCCATGGTGCTGGGCACTTCGTCGGCCAATCAACTGATGGAACTGCTGCAAAAGGTTTCCGTGCTGGTGGTCGGCCCGGGCCTGGGTCAGGCTGCCTGGGGGCGCAGTCTTTTGTCGGCAGCTGCCAATGCGCCGTTGCCGCAAGTCTGGGATGCCGATGCGTTGAATTTGCTGGCTTCAAGCCATATGAGCCTGCCCAAGGGTTGTGTGATCACGCCGCATCCGGGTGAAGCGGCGCGGTTGCTGGGGATCAGCACCGCCGAAGTCCAGGCTGATCGCCCGGCGGCGGCGCATGCATTGAGCAAAAAATATACAGCTGTAGTGATTCTGAAAGGCGCGGGCAGTCTGATTGCCAGCCCCGATGGGCGCCTGTCGTTGTGTCATCAGGGCCATCCGGCCATGGCCACCGCGGGTTTGGGTGATGTGTTGGCCGGTCTGGTTGGTGCGTTGCTGGCCCAGGGCATGGACGCATTCGACGCCGCCTGCCTGGCTGTCTGGCTGCACGCCAATGCCGGCGCGCAACAAGGTAAATCGGGCCGTGGGCTGGCGGCCAGTGATCTGATCCCAGCCATTCGTCAGTTGTTGGAGGAGCAAGCACCGTGTCTGAAGTAACCCTGTACCTGGCCGATGAAGAGGCGATGACCGCATTTGGCGCACGCATCGCACAAACCACCCAAGGGCACGGTCTGATTTTTCTGGAAGGCGATCTGGGGGCGGGGAAAACCACGCTTTCACGGGGCATCATCCGTGGCCTGGGGCATGTCGGCGCGGTAAAAAGTCCGACGTTCACCCTGGTCGAGCCTTACGAGATCGGCGACATCCGGGCCTTCCATTTCGACCTCTATCGCCTGGTCGACCCGGAAGAGCTGGAGTACCTCGGTATCCGCGACTACTTCGATGACGACGCGCTGTGCCTGATCGAATGGCCCCAGAAGGGTGCAGGCTTTTTGCCAAAGCCCGACCTGACCATTACCATTAGCCCGCAAGACAGCGGGCGTTCGCTGAAAATTTTGTCCCAGGGCTCGCGCGGCGAGTCGTGGTGTGCCGCTTTGGCATTGGAATCCAATTAAATGATGGGGTCTGGTATGCGCTTTCGCGCGATGGTAGCTGCCGTAGGGTTGTTGTTTTTGGCGGTGACCGTCAACGCTGTGGCCGAAACAAAGGTCAACAGCGTTCGTTTGTGGCGGGCGCCGGACAACACGCGGTTGGTGTTCGACCTGACCGGGCCGGTGCAACACAGCGTTTTCACCCTGACNTCCCCCGATCGGCTGGTGATCGACATCAATGGCGCGACCCTCGGCGCCCCCCTGAACGTCAATGCTTCGAATACGCCAATCACCGCCATGCGCTCGGCTCAACGCACGCCGACCGACNTGCGTGTGGTCATCGACCTGAAAAAGGCCGTGACCCCGAAAAGTTTTGTGCTGGCGCCGAACGCCCAATACGGCAATCGGCTGGTGGTCGATCTGTTCGATAACGCCGCCGACGCCGCACCGATTCCGCCGCCGACCAACGTTGCGACGGTCGCGCCGGTTCCAGTCACCCCGATAGACCCGCCGGTCAAGCTGCCGCCTGCTCCGGCGGGCAAACGCGACATCATCGTGGTGATCGACGCCGGCCACGGCGGTGAAGACCCGGGTGCCTCTGGCTCGCGCGGGCAGCACGAAAAAGACGTGGTACTGGCCATCGCTCGTGAANTGCAACGCCAGGTCAACGGCATGAAAGGCTTCCGCGCCGAACTGACCCGTACCGGCGACTACTTCATTCCATTACGCGGCCGTACCGAAATCGCCCGCAAGAAAGGCGCCGACCTGTTCGTCTCGATCCACGCCGATGCCGCGCCTTCCGCTGCTGCGTTCGGTGCGTCGGTGTTTGCCCTGTCTGATCGCGGTGCCACCTCGGAGACGGCCCGCTGGCTGGCCGACAGTGAAAACCGTTCCGACTTGATCGGCGGCGCCGGCAACGTCAGCCTCGACGATAAGGACCGCATGCTCGCGGGCGTGCTCCTCGACTTGTCGATGACCGCTTCCCTGACGTCCAGCCTGAACGTTGGCCAAAAAGTCTTGAGCAACATCGGTCGCGTCACGCCGCTGCACAAACAGCGCGTGGAACAGGCGGGNTTCATGGTGTTGAAGTCGCCGGACATTCCATCGATCCTGGTGGAAACCGGGTTTATCTCCAACTCCAACGAAGCCTCNAAGNTTGCCGCAGCGAACCACCAGCAGGCGCTGGCGCGTTCGATCAGCAGTGGCGTGCGCCAGTTCTTCCAGCAGAACCCGCCACCGGGCACCTACATCGCCTGGCTGCGTGACTCCGGGAAAATCGCCCAGGGCCCNCGNGATCACCGGGTGAGCCCGGGCGAAACGCTGGCGATGATTGCCGTGCGTTACCAAGTGTCTCCGGCCACCTTGCGCAGCGCCAATAACCTGAAAAGCGACGAGCTGAAAATCGGTCAGACCCTGACCATTCCCGGCACAGAACTGGCGTCCAAAGAATGAATCAGGTGCTGACCAACACGGCTCGCATCGAGCTGCTCAGCCCGCGACTGGCGAACCAGATTGCCGCCGGTGAGGTGGTTGAGCGTCCGGCGTCGGTGATCAAGGAGTTGCTGGAAAACAGCCTCGACTCCGGCGCCCGGCGCATCGATGTCGACGTGGAGCAAGGCGGCGTCAAGCTGCTGCGGGTGCGCGACGACGGCAGTGGCATCTCTTCGGATGACCTGCCGCTGGCCTTGGCCCGTCACGCCACCAGCAAGATCCGTAACCTCGAAGACCTCGAGCAGGTCATGAGCCTCGGGTTTCGCGGTGAAGCACTCGCCTCGATCAGCTCCGTGGCGCGTCTGACCCTGACGTCCCGCACCAAGGATGCCGATCAGGCCTGGCAAGTCGAGACCGAAGGCCGCGACATGGCGCCTCGGGTCCAGCCAGCGGCGCACCCGGTGGGTACGTCGGTTGAGGTGCGCGACCTGTTCTTCAACACTCCGGCGCGACGCAAATTCCTCAAGGCCGAAAAAACCGAATTCGATCAGCTGCAAGAAGTCATCAAGCGCCTGGCACTGGCGCGCTTCGACGTGGCGTTCCATTTGCGCCACAACGGCAAGACCATCCTCAGCCTGCACGAAGCCCATGACGANGCGGCTCGCGCNCGGCGTGTGGCGGCGATCTGCGGCGCGGGCTTCCTGGAGCAGGCGCTGCCGATTGAAATCGAACGCAACGGCTTGCGGCTGTGGGGCTGGGTAGGCTTGCCGACGTTCTCCCGTAGCCAGGCGGACTTGCAGTATTTCTTTGTGAATGGCCGTGCGGTGCGCGACAAACTGGTGGCCCACGCGGTACGCCAGGCTTATCGCGACGTGTTGTTCAACGGTCGCCATCCGACATTTGTACTGTTCTTTGAGGTCGATCCGTCGGTGGTCGACGTCAACGTGCACCCGACCAAACACGAAGTGCGCTTTCGCGACGGGCGCATGGTGCATGACTTCCTGTATGGCACCTTGCACCGCGCCCTGGGCGATGTGCGCCCGGATGATCATCTGGCTGCGCCGGTGGCGACGGCGATTGTTCGGCCGACCGGTATCGATGCGGGTGAGTTCGGTCCCCAGGGCGAAATGCGCCTGGCGGCCAATGCCTTGCTGGAACAACCTCAAGCGCAGCCGTCGTTCAATACGACAGCAGGCTCGGGCGCTGGCGCCGGTTATCAGTATCAATACACGCCGCGTCCTCAGTCGGGCGTGCCAGCGGCTGAAGCCCAGGCGGCGTACCGGGAGTTTTTTGCACCTTTGCCAGAGGCAAATGCCGTCGCGCTCCCGGCCGGGCAGGATGATATTCCTCCATTGGGCTACGCATTGGCGCAGCTCAAAGGCATCTACATTCTCTCGGAAAACGCCCACGGCCTGGTGCTGGTGGACATGCACGCCGCCCATGAGCGGATCATGTACGAGCGCCTGAAGATCGCCATGGCCAGTGAAGGTCTCAGCGGCCAGCCGCTGTTGGTGCCGGAATCGTTGGCGGTGAGCGAGCGCGAAGGCGATTGTGCCGAAGAAAACGTCGCGTGGTTCCAGCGCCTGGGCTTTGAGCTGCAGCGACTCGGCCCGGAAACACTGGCGATCCGGCAGATTCCGGCCTTGCTCAAGCAAGCCGAAGCCAATCGATTGGTGAGTGACGTGCTGGCAGACCTGATGGAATACGGCACCAGTGACCGTATCCAGGCGCACCTCAACGAACTGCTTGGCACCATGGCCTGCCACGGCGCGATTCGGGCAAACCGGCGTCTGGCGNTGCCGGAAATGAACGGCCTGCTGCGCGACATGGAAAACACCGAGCGCAGCGGGCAATGCAACCATGGCCGACCGACCTGGACCCAGATGGGCCTGGACGATTTGGACAAACTGTTCTTGCGCGGCCGGTGATGAGTGCCTTGCCCCCCGCGATTTTCCTGATGGGCCCGACCGCAGCGGGCAAGACTGATCTGGCCATCGAGCTCACCAAGGTCCTGCCTTGCGAGCTGATCAGTGTCGATTCGGCGCTGGTCTATCGCGGTATGGATATCGGCACCGCCAAGCCTTCGAAAGAAACGCTGGCGGAATTCCCGCACCGTTTGATCGATATCCTTGACCCGGCCGAGAGCTATTCGGCGGCGGATTTTCGCCGTGATGCGCTTGAGGCGATGGCCGAGATCACTTCGCGAGGCAAAATTCCGCTGCTTGTAGGCGGCACGATGCTCTACTACAAGGCTTTGGTCGAAGGACTGGCAGAAATGCCGGCGGCCGATCCCGAGGTCCGCGCGCAGATCGAAGAAGAGGCTGCACGCCTTGGCTGGCAAGCCCTGCACGAACAATTGGCGCTCGTTGATCCGGTTTCGGCAGCGCGAATTCATCCGAACGATCCGCAGCGACTCAGTCGAGCGCTGGAAGTTTATCGCGTCAGCGGTCAGAGCATGACCGAGCTGCGACTGAGACAAAGTGCGCAAAGTACTGAAGCAGCCGCTTCGGGACTGCAACAATTGCCCTATACTGTGGCGAATCTGGCCATTGCTCCGGCAAATCGCCAGGTGCTGCATGAGCGAATTAAACAAAGATTCACAGTTATGTTGGAACAGGGATTCATTGACGAGGTCGTAGCCCTGCGTAAGCGAAGTGACCTGCATTCCGGGTTGCCGTCTATACGTGCGGTAGGCTACCGACAAGTCTGGGACTACCTGGATGGCAAGCTGACCCAAGCCGAGATGCAGGAGCGCGGCATCATTGCCACGCGCCAATTGGCGAAGCGCCAGTTCACCTGGCTGCGCAGCTGGAGCGATTTGCACTGGTTGGACAGCCTGGACAGCGACAATCTGTCACGCGCCTTGAAATACTTGGGAACGGTCTCCATATTGAGCTGAGTCCTTGCAATTGCCGTCTATCCTTGGGGGTGTGACGGCCATAAGCTATCTATTTTCCNAATTTTTATATTG
>NZ_NMOJ01000098.1 GCF_002251635.1 Pseudomonas mandelii | reverse complement strand
ATCCTTAAAGGAGTGCGGCACATGTCAAAAGGGCATTCGCTACAAGACCCTTACTTGAATACTTTACGTAAAGAGAAAGTTGGGGTTTCCATCTACCTGGTCAACGGTATCAAGTTGCAAGGCACGATCGAGTCGTTCGACCAGTTCGTGATCCTGCTGAAAAACACCGTCAGCCAGATGGTTTACAAACACGCTATCTCGACAGTCGTTCCAGTGCGTCCTATCCGTCTGCCTAGCGCAGCGGGTGACGAACAGGGTGACGCTGAGCCAGGTAACGCCTGATAGGAGTCTCCTTTGTTCTTTGAGCGCCACGGTGGTGGTGAGCGAGTAATCCTCGTTCACTTGGATGGACAGGACCCTGAGGCGCGCGAAGATCCGCAGGAGTTTCAGGAGTTGGCAAATTCGGCCGGCGCCGAGACCGTTGCGTTTTTTAACGTACCGCGTCATCGGCCAACCGCCAAATACCTGATCGGCAGCGGCAAGGTCGAGGAATTACGCGATCTGGTGCATGCTGAAGAAGCCGATCTGGTGATCTTCAATCACACCCTCACGCCCAGTCAGGAACGTAACCTCGAACGTGTTTTCGAGTGTCGCGTGATCGACCGCACCGGTCTGATTCTCGATATTTTCGCCCAGCGCGCCCGCACTCATGAAGGTAAGCTCCAGGTCGAACTGGCCCAGCTTGACCACATGAGCACCCGGCTGGTTCGTGGCTGGACTCACCTTGAGCGTCAAGGTGGTGGTATCGGCATGCGTGGCCCGGGTGAAACCCAGCTGGAAACCGACCGCCGTCTGCTGCGGGTTCGCCTGCGCCAGATCAAGGGTCGCCTGGAAAAGGTACGCAGCCAGCGCGAGCAGTCGCGGCGCGGCCGGATGCGTGCGGATATCCCTACCGTGTCCCTGGTGGGCTATACCAACGCCGGCAAATCCACACTGTTCAATAAAGTGACGAAATCGGACGTGTACGCGGCCGACCAACTCTTCGCCACGCTTGATCCGACCTTGCGCCGTCTGGAACTGGACGACCTGGGGCCGATTGTCCTGGCCGACACCGTGGGTTTCATTCGTCACTTGCCCCACAAGCTGGTCGAGGCGTTTCGGTCTACGCTCGAAGAGTCGAGCAACTCCGACCTGCTGCTGCACGTGATCGATGCGGCCGAACCGGATCGCATGTTGCAGATCGAGCAGGTGATGGTGGTGCTGGGCGAGATTGGTGCACAGGACTTGCCGATCCTCGAGGTCTATAACAAACTCGATTTGCTTGAAGGCGTAGAGCCACAAATCCAGCGCGATGAGAACGGCAAGCCCCAGCGGGTATGGCTTTCGGGGCGCGATGGTACTGGCTTGGATTTGCTTGAACAGGCCATTGCCGAGTTGCTGGGCAGCGATTTGTTTGTCGGCACCTTGCGCTTGCCTCAGCGTTTTGCTCGACTGCGTGCACAGTTTTTTGAGTTGGGCGCGGTACAGAAAGAAGAATACGACGAAGAAGGTGTCAGCTTGCTGGCCGTTCGATTGCCGCGTTCGGAGCTGAATCGGCTGGTCAGTCGTGAAGGTGTGGTACCGGCCGAGTTCATCGAACAACACACTTTGCAATAAAAGCCTCCTAAAGCGGTTGTGCCGCAGTAGCAGGCATTCTGTAGCATTGGTCGGCGCGCCGTGGGTGCGTCTTTGCTTTATCAGATGGAGAGCGCTATGGCTTGGAATGAGCCGGGTGGCAACTCGAATAATCAGGATCCTTGGGGTGGTAAGCGCCGCAATAATGGCGACCGCAAGGGGCCACCAGATCTCGACGAGGCCTTCCGAAAGCTGCAGGAAAGCCTGAATGGGTTGTTCGGTGGTGGTAAGAAACGCGGTGATGACGGCGGTGGTTCGGGCAAGAGTGGCGGCTTCGGCGGCCTGCTCGGCATCGGCCTGGTCGTGTTGGCGGCCGTGTGGCTGTACAGCGCGGTCTACGTGGTGGACGAGCAGGAGCAAGCCGTGGTGCTGCGCTTCGGCAAGTACTACGAGACTGTCGGGCCAGGCCTGAACATCTATTTCCCGCCGATCGACAAGAAGTACATGGAGAACGTCACGCGTGAGCGTGCCTACACCAAGCAGGGCCAGATGCTGACCGAAGACGAGAACATCGTCGAAGTGCCGCTGACCGTGCAGTACAAGATCAGCAACCTGCAGGACTTCGTGCTGAACGTTGATCAGCCTGAAATCAGCCTGCAACACGCAACCGAAAGCGCCCTGCGCCACGTGGTGGGTTCCACCGCCATGGACCAGGTGCTGACCGAAGGTCGTGAGTTGATGGCCAGCGAAATCAAGGAGCGCCTGCAACGGTTCCTCGATACCTATCGCACCGGTATCACCGTCACCCAGGTGAACGTACAGAGCGCAGCTGCACCGCGCGAAGTACAGGAAGCCTTTGACGACGTGATCCGCGCCCGTGAAGACGAGCAGCGTTCGCGTAAC
This sequence comes from Pseudomonas mandelii, assembly GCF_002251635.1. Taxonomy (GTDB): domain Bacteria; phylum Pseudomonadota; class Gammaproteobacteria; order Pseudomonadales; family Pseudomonadaceae; genus Aquipseudomonas; species Aquipseudomonas mandelii_B. Next base: position 9,115 of record NZ_NMOJ01000098.1, on the reverse strand, counting down.
CAGGCCGAAACCTATGCCAACGGCGTCGTGCCGGAAGCGCGTGGTCAGGCCCAGCGTATTCTCGAGGATGCCAACGGCTACCGTGACGAAACCGTCTCGCGCGCCAAGGGTGAGGCTGATCGCTTCACCAAACTGGTGAGCGAGTACCGCAAGGCCCCGGAAGTCACGCGTGAGCGTCTGTATCTGGACACCATGCAGGAAGTCTTCAGCAACACCAGCAAGGTTCTCGTGACCGGCAACAAGAATGGCCAGAGCAATCTGCTGTACTTGCCGCTGGACAAGATGGTCGAAAGTGGTCGCAACACCAGCACTCCGGTGACCGGTGCGGCAGCCACCAGCAATGAAGCGAATGCGCGTGCGGCAGCTGATCTGCAGCAACAGCAAGCACGTACCAGGGAGAGTCGCTGATGAGCAATAAATCGCTGACCGCCCTGATTGTGGGCGTCGTCGTGGTCATCGCTGCCTGGAACTGCTTCTACATCGTGTCTCAGACCGAGCGCGCGGTGTTGCTGCAATTCGGTCGTGTGGTCCAGGCGGATGTCCAGCCGGGCCTGCATGTGAAAGTTCCCTACGTGAACCAGGTGCGCAAGTTCGACGGCCGCCTGATGACCCTGGATGCACCGACACAGCGCTTCCTGACCCTGGAAAAGAAAGCCGTGATGGTTGACGCCTACGCCAAGTGGCGCGTCAAGGATGCCGAGCGTTTCTACACCGCGACTTCCGGCCTCAAGCAGATTGCCGACGAGCGTTTGTCGCGCCGTCTGGAGTCGGGCCTGCGTGACCAGTTTGGTAAACGCACCCTGCACGAGGTGGTATCCGGTGAACGTGATGCGCTGATGGCTGACATCACGCGCTCGTTGAACGCAATGGCTGAGAAAGAGCTGGGCATCGAAGTGATCGATGTTCGGGTCAAGGCGATCGACCTGCCGAAGGAAGTGAACCGCAGCGTGTTCGAGCGTATGAGCACCGAGCGTGAGCGTGAAGCTCGTGAGCACCGCGCCAAGGGTAACGAGCTGGCTGAAGGTATCCGTGCGGATGCCGACCGTCAGCGCCGTGTNCTGCTGGCTGAAGCCTATCGTGAATCTGAAGAGGTTCGCGGTGACGGTGATGCCCAGGCTGCTGCGATCTACTCCAAGGCCTACGGCCAGGATCAGGAGTTCTACGCGTTCTACCGTAGCCTGCGCGCTTACCGCGAAAGTTTCGCGAACAAAACCGACGTCATGGTNCTGGACCCAAGCAGCGACTTCTTCCGTTACCTGGAAAAAGCCAAGCCTTGATACGACGTTGACCTGAATCATCCCCCGCCTGGCGGCTAAAGCCTCGGGCGGGGTGATCCTTTGGGAAAACGGGTGTATGATGCGGCAGCCGGGAAATTCCCGGCTTTTTTGCGTCTGCACGTTTGATTGCTGTTTTTAAGCGGGCGCCCGAGTTGAATGACTCGACAGGTTTTTCGAGGAAAGTGGTTGGCGAAGCCGGTTTCAGGCTTTTCGCCACGTTGTTTATGCGCGTGGTTTGCACATAAGCCGATCATTTTCTGCTTCACTCAAGGCTCGGCCNAGGGCTGGCCGCCCGGATCATAGGGGAATGGCGTAATGGCAACGGTAGACCGCTGGCTGCTGCCAGATGGCATCGAAGAAGTACTGCCACCGGAAGCTGCGCGCATTGAAGTAGCGCGTCGCCAGGTGTTGGATCTGTTCCAGAGCTGGGGTTACGAGTTTGTCGTAACTCCCCATATCGAGTACCTGGAATCCCTGCTGACCGGCGCGGGCCAGGACCTGGATCTGCGCACCTTCAAGGTCATCGACCCGCAATCGGGCCGGCAAATGGGCTTCCGGGCTGACATCACGCCGCAAGTGGCGCGTATCGATGCGCATACCCTGCGCCGCGAAGGTCCGAGCCGTCTGTGCTATGCCGGCAGCGTGCTGCACGCNCAGCCGCGCGCCCTGTCGTCNTCNCGTAGCCCGATTCAACTGGGCGCCGAGTTGTACGGTGATGCCAGCCCGAGCAGCGACGTTGAAGTGATCAGCTTGATGTTGGCCATGCTGCAACTGGCTGACGTGCCGGATGTGCACATGGACCTGGGTCACGTCGGAATCTACCGTGGCCTGGCCCGTGCGGCCGGCTTGTCGGGGGAAGTTGAGCAACAGTTGTTCGATGCATTGCAACGCAAGGCCATCGACGAGGTCATTACTTTGACCGAAGGCTTGCCTGCCGATCTGTCGGGCATGCTGCGTGCGTTGGTCGATCTGTGTGGCGGCCGTGAAGTATTGAGCGCTGCCCGCGAGCGTCTTGCGCATGCGCCGACGCCGGTTCTGGCGGCGCTGGACGATTTGCTGGCGATTGCCGAACGGTTGTCGGCGCGGTTCCCGCAGTTGCCGCTGTATTTTGACCTGGGCGAGTTGCGCGGCTACCACTACCACACCGGTGTGGTGTTCGCAGTCTTTGTGCCGGGTGTTGGTCAGGCCATCGCCCAAGGCGGTCGTTATGACGATATCGGCGCCGACTTCGGTCGCGCACGTCCGGCGACTGGCTTTTCTACCGATTTGAAAACCCTGGTGACCCTGGGGCGTGCTGAGGTCGAGCTGCCGTCTGGTGGCATCTGGATGCCCGACAGTACGGACGCAGCACTCTGGCAGCAGGTTTGCCAGTTGCGCAGTGAGGGTCAGCGTGTCGTCCAGGCCCTGCCTGGGCAGCCATTGGCCGCCGCCCGTGAAGCGGACTGCGACCAGCAATTGATTCTGCAGAACGGGCTTTGGCAAGTATCGCCACTGGCTTCTTGAGTATTCCTGCCGGCCATCGCCGGCACCAAGTTTGCGCGAATGAGGACAAGTGTTATGGGTAAGAATGTCGTAGTCCTGGGCACCCAATGGGGTGATGAGGGCAAAGGCAAGATCGTTGATCTGCTGACCGAACATGCTGCCGCCGTAGTGCGCTATCAAGGTGGCCACAACGCTGGCCACACCCTGGTCATCGATGGCGAAAAAACCGTCTTGCACCTGATTCCGTCGGGCGTACTGCGCGAAGGCGTGCAGTGCCTGATCGGTAACGGCGTGGTGGTTGCACCTGACGCCCTGCTGCGCGAGATCATCAAGCTGGAAGAGAAAGGCGTACCGGTGCGCGAGCGCCTGCGTATCAGCCCGTCCTGCCCGCTGATCCTGTCCTTCCACGTAGCGCTGGACCAGGCCCGTGAAAAGGCCCGTGGCGAGCTGAAGATCGGCACCACCGGTCGCGGCATCGGCCCGGCTTACGAAGACAAGGTTGCACGTCGCGGTCTGCGCATCGGTGACTTGTTCCACCGTGAGCGTTTCGCCGCCAAGCTGGGCGAGTTGCTGGATTACCACAACTTCGTGCTGGTCAATTACTACAAAGAACCGGCCATCGACTTCCAGAAGACTCTCGACGAGTGCATGGAATACGCCGAGCTGCTGAAGCCGATGATGCTCGACGTCACCGCCGAGCTGCACGAACTGCGTCGCGCTGGCAAAGACATCATGTTCGAAGGCGCCCAAGGTTCGTTGCTCGACATCGACCACGGCACCTATCCGTACGTGACCAGCTCCAACACCACCGCCGGTGGCGTTGCTACCGGTTCGGGCGTTGGTCCTATGTTCCTGGACTACATCCTGGGCATCACCAAGGCTTACACCACGCGCGTAGGTTCGGGTCCGTTCCCGACTGAGCTGTTCGACGAAGTCGGTGCANTCCTGGCCAAGCGCGGCCACGAGTTCGGCGCTACCACCGGCCGTGCCCGTCGTTGCGGCTGGTTCGATGCCGTCATCCTGCGTCGCGCTATCGACGTCAACAGCATCTCGGGCCTGTGCCTGACCAAGCTGGACGTGCTGGACGGTCTGGAAACCATCAACATCTGTGTTGGCTACAAGAACCAGGATGGTGCAGTGATCGACGCACCGACTGACGCCGACAGCTACATCGGCCTGGAGCCGGTGTACGAAGAGATGCCAGGCTGGACCGAATCCACCGTCGGTGCCAAGACGCTGGAAGAGCTGCCGCAAGCTGCTCGCAACTACATCAAGCGCGTCGAAGAGTTGGTCGGTGCGCCGATTGACATTATTTCGACGGGCCCGGACCGCAACGAAACCATCGTTTTGCGTCACCCGTTCGCTTAATAAGTCGTTGATGTAGAAAGCAAAGGGTCCTTGATTGGACCCTTTGTCGTTTGTGCCTGCCGGACGGCATGACCTTTGCTGTGATGTTGAATAAAAGCATCGCTTCCAGCGCGCCATCAATTTAATGGCGCCAAAGCAGAGGGATTCCAAGTGTCGGCCGTTCTCTCATTGTTACAAAGCCGTTTGTTGCGGCCAGTGTTCGTTACCCTTGGTATCGCCCTTTTGGTGCAGGTGCTGGTGGCTGTTGCCCTGACTCGGAGCACAGTGACTGCGCTTGAAGCCGATCTCGGCGTGCGTCTTGGGGCGGACAGTCAAAAACTGTCTGGCGAACTCGAGCAGGCCGGGCGTGAAGTCACGTCGAGCCTGGACAATCTCTCCACCAGCACCCGTCAGCGACTCACTGCCGGCTTGTCTACGCGATTGAAAGACGAGCAGGTGCAATTGCGTGCAACGTTGGAAAAGGATCTCAAGGATTCGGCCAATGATATGGCGCAACTGCTGGCCTCGGTGGCGCCGCGTGCCATGTGGGACAGTGACGTGCCGACCTTGTCGGAGTTTGCCCGGCGCGCCCAGCGCAATCCCAACGTGTTGTTCGTGGTNTACGACGACGCGACGGGTCAGCACCTGACGCGCTACCTCAACCGCGAAAATCCGATCAACAAGGCGCTGCTGGAGAAGGGCCAGGGCGAGCGTGCGCTGGACAAGGTGCTGGACGCGGCGAAGAACGATCCGTCGGTCTACTACCTCGAAGCCTCGATCAACCCGAATGGCGTAGAAATCGGCAAGGTCTTGATGGGCGTCTCGACCGCGTCGGTGGAAACCGATCTGGCGGCCCTGGATAAACGTTTTGCGGCGCTGATTGCCAGCGGTGATCAACTGGTTGGCGACAGCCTCAAAGGCGCAGCCGCCGACAGTGCCACGGCGATGCGTGCGCGCCTGACGTCTGCGCAGGCCACGGCTTCTGAAATGAAAGCCAACACCACCAGCACTGTGCAGGAAGCGGCGTCGACATTGCGCTGGCGCATCGGGATGTTCCTGGCGCTGGTCGGTTGCGGTGTGCTGCTGTTGCTCGCGGTGGTGCTGGGCCGTCGCGTGGTCAATCGCTTGAAAATGTTGATTGCGGCCATGGATGACTTGGCGGCGGGCGAGGGCGACCTCACCAAGCGCGTGCAGATCAGCAGCAAGGATGAAATCGGCGACATGGCCTCGGCGGTCAATCGCTTTGTGGATAAGTTGCAGCCGATCGTGCGTGAGGCGGGGGATGTGGCCCAGCGTACCGGCGTGGAAATCGGCGCCATGACCTTGCGCAATGCCGGTGCCGACAAGGCGGCCGGTTTGCAGCGTGATGAGGTGGCCGAGAGCTTGCGCGCGCTGTCGCAAATGGCGGATGAAGCCCAATCGGAAAGCCACGCCATGCAGGCTGCGCTGCAGCAAGTGGTGGACATTCGTTCTGCCACCGATGAAAACACTCGGACTTCGGCCAAGGTCGGCAGCCTGATCGAGGCGTTGGCCGGGCAGGTCGATACCGGGGCGAAAGTNATTGAACGCCTGGCGCAGCAAAGCGAACAAATTGAAGTGGTGCTGACGGTGATTCACGGCATTGCCGAGCANACCAACCTGCTGGCNCTGAACGCCGCCATCGAAGCGGCGCGTGCCGGCGAAACCGGTCGTGGCTTTGCGGTGGTGGCGGACGAAGTCCGGGCGTTGGCGAGCAAGACCCAAAGTTCCACCGGCGACATCCAGGCGCACATCGTGGCCTTGCAGCAAGGTGCGCGTGAAGCGGTGGCAGCGATCGGCCAGGCCGGGCGTCAGGCCAATGAAGGTTTGCTGGTATTGCGTGACAGCGCAAGGCTGCAGCAGNCGGTGCAGGCTTCGGTGGAGCAGGTGCATGCGGCGATTGGCTTGGCGACGCGTGCGGCTGCGCATCAGGCGCAAGGTGCGCAGGCCGTGCGGGGTCGGGTCGAGACCATTCACGCACAGGCNGAGAAAGCCGCGCAGGCGGTGGTGGAGACCACGGCCAGCGGCAAGGTGCTGGATGGGTTGGCGGCGCAGTTGAAGGCGAGCCTGGGGCAGTTCAGGGCTTAAATTTGTATTGATCGGGCTGACGCTATCGCGGGCAAGCCCGCTCCCACAGGGATTTCTGTCGCACACACATTGTGTGTTCACTGAAGAACATTGTGGGAGCGGGCTTGCCCGCAATAGCGGCTTCAGCGACTCAGATACATCCGAGTCGTCAGCAGATACACCGGCAACCCCGACACCAGAATCAACAGCGCCGCATAAGGCGCCGCCGCTGCAAACTCCACATTCGAGGTATGCGCCCACACGGCGGTGGCCAGGGTGTTCAGCCCGGTCGGGCTGAGCAGTAACGTCGCCGTCAATTCCTTCATCGCATCCAGAAACACCAGCGCAAACGCCGCGCCCAACGCCGGGAAAATGATCGGCAGCGTCACCCGACAAAACGCACTGAAAGACGACGCCCCCAGCGTGCGTGCCGCCTCTTCCAGTTGCGGCGCCGCCTTGTTCAGCGCCGTGCGAATCGGCGCCTGCGCCAAGGGCAAAAACAGCAACGCATAAGCGATCAGCAGCAGTGCCGACGTCTGATACAGCGCCGGCACATAATGCAGCGCGAAATACACCAGCGTCAGCGCAATCACCAAGCCTGGCAGTGCGTGCAACAGATACGGCAAGCGCTCGGCCCAGATCGCGAGCCGGCCTTTATGACGCACCACCAGCAGTCCCACCGGTACCGCCAGCACCAGGCACAACGCGGCGCCACCCAGCGACAACGCCAAGGACGACAGCAGCGCCTCACTGATCGCGGCCACCGGGAATGCCGCCGACGAACCTACCGCCAGCCAGTACGCCAGCATCCCCAGCGGAATGCCGCTGCCGATGATCGCCAATACCAGGCAGTAAACCTGTCCAGCGACCGTCCACGGCCCCAGTCGAACCTGTTCTGCCTGCCGCGCTGCGCCTTGGCCGGTGCGCACGTGCCGGCCTTTGCCGCGTACTCGCAACTCAAGCCACAACAACACCAGGCAAAGCGCCAGAAGCACCGCCGACAGCATCGCGGCATTGGCATTGCTGAATTCCAGTTCGAATTGTTGGTAGATGGCAGTGGTAAACGTCTGCAGGCCGATGATCGACAGCGCGCCGAACTCCACCAGCATATGCAGGGCGATCAGCAGCGCACCCGCGAGTAGCGAAGGCCAGAGCAAGGGCAGCGTAATACGGAAAAACACGCCCCAACGATTCTGCCCAAGGGTGCGGGCCGACTCTTCAAGGGACGGGTCCAGATTGCGCAAGGTTGCCGCTACCGGCAGAAACACCAGCGGGTATTTGGACAGGGTCATCACCAGGATCGCACCGCCCAGCCCTTCGAAGTTGGCGCTCAGCGATACCCAGGTAAAGCTGCTGACAAACGCCGGTACCGCAAACGGCAGGCACAGGATCACGCCCCAGATGCGTCGGCCCGGCAGGTTGCTGCGTTCGAGCAGCCAGGCAAGGGATAAGCCGATCACGCCGCAAGCAACCGTCACACCGATCATCAGCGCCAACGTATTGCGCAGCAGCCCGAACACATAAGGCCGCCACAGCAAATGCAGCGCCTCGGCCCAGCCGGCCTGCCAGGTCTTGAGTCCGACATACACCAGCGGTAAAAGGCTGAGCACCACCAGCAGCAAAACCGGCAGCAGCAGCCAGATCGACGGCCGCTTGCGCCGTGGCACGTAACCCCCGCGCGAGGCGGGGGCGGATAACGATGCGCTCATCAGTTCAAGCCAACGTCACGTTCCAGGTCCAGGGCTTCTTCGGCGTTGCCCAGGTCGGCCGGGGTGACTTTCGGTGCCTCCAGTTCGCTGAACGGCTTGAGACCGCGATCCGATGCCATGCCTTTGTGCAGCGGGTATTCGGCGGTGGTCTGAGTGATCACGCGCTGACCTTCTTCGCTGGCCATGTAGGCAAGGAATTGCTGGGCTTCTTTTGGATGTTTGCTGGATTTCAACACGGCAGCGCTGGAAACGGTGATCAGCCCGCCGACATCGCCGCCGGTGAAGTAATGCAGTTTCGAATCGAGCTGGCCTTTTTCNCTCTTCAGGGCAAACCAGTAGTAGTTGTTCACCAGCACGGTGGCCACTTCGCCGTTTTCCACCGCTTTGAGGGCGACCATGTTGTTGCTGTACACCTTGCCGAAAGCGCGCAGGCCGGTCAGCCATTCTTCAGCCGCATCCATGCCGTGGACTTTGATGATTGCCACGGCCTGTTCCTGGAACGCGCCGCTGGTGGGTACGAAACCGACCTTGCCTTGCCATTTCGGATCGGAGAATTCCATCACCGACTTGGGCAGGTCTTTTTCATCGATCAGTTTCGGGTTGAAGGCGACCACACGGACCCGGGCGGTAATGCCGATCCAGGTGCCATTGCCCGCGACGTAGTCTTTTGGCAGAACGGCAAGGGTGGCGGCGTCGGTCTGGGCCAGTAGGCCTTGTTCGCCGAGCTTGTTCAGCGGCGGCGATTCTTCGGTGTAGATCACGTCAGCGGGGGAGCGGTCGCCTTCTTCGACAACCTGGCTGGCCAGCTGGTTGCTGCTGCCTTTGCGCACATTGACGTGAATGCCGGTCTTGGCTTCGAAGGCCTTGGCGAGTTGNTCGCCGACTTCCTTGTGTTGGCCGTTGTAGAGGGTCAGGGAAACTGGATCAGCAGCCTGGGTGAGGGGAGTGGCGAGAGCCAGGCCGAGCAGGGTGAAGGTCAGGCCTCGGCGCAGGGTATTTCGAAACATCATTCGCAGGGTTCCTCTCTGTCGCATTGCAAAAACTTGAAACAATGATAAACGATATTGTTTCTCAAGTGCGCCTTGCGGTTCGGGTGAGGCCTTGCTAGAGCAGCTGCTACAGGTTCCATGAGTTTGCGGGTAGGGTGTGTGGCTTTGATTTTCTGAACGCCAGAAACGCAAAAACCCGCTTTCGCGGGTTTTTGGAGACTCAAAG
>NZ_NMOJ01000097.1 GCF_002251635.1 Pseudomonas mandelii | reverse complement strand
CGTAACCTTGAGTTTGAAATTGGTGCCCAGGAGAAGACTCGAACTTCCACGACCTTGCGATCACCAGCACCTGAAGCTGGCGTGTCTACCAATTTCACCATCTGGGCATAATCTTCAGCGTCTCCGCTGTTGATGTGGCGCACTATACGGAGAGCGTTTTGATCTGTAAACCCCTGATTTAGATTTAATAAATCAGATGTTTAGAATGCAAAAAACCCGCTTTCGCGGGTTTTTGTGTGAGCCTTGAAATTGATCTAATCTCAAGCTCTGAATTGGTGCCCAGAAGAAGACTCGAACTTCCACGACCTTGCGATCACCAGCACCTGAAGCTGGCGTGTCTACCAATTTCACCACCTGGGCAGCATCAACAACGTTGCCGTCGTCGATGGCGCGCACTATACGGAGCGTCTTTTTAACTGTAAACCCCTGGCATCAAAAAAACCTGGAAAATTTTACCGACGGCATTTAAATCAGCTTTGCGCTGTCGATATAAGGCTTTAGATGGGCTGTCGCAGTCTGAAATTTCCCGTTTCATTACGCCTATGCCAAACTAACCCGCATATAGACAAGGTGAAAACTCTCTAATGGCCGATTGGCAGTCCCTCGATCCCGAGGCCGCTCGTGAAGCGGAAAAATATGAAAACCCTATTCCTAGCCGCGAACTGATCCTTCAGCACCTTGCTGATCGGGGTTCGCCTGCTAACCGCGAGCAGTTGGTGGAAGAGTTTGGTCTGACCACAGAAGACCAGNTCGAAGCCCTGCGCCGCCGTTTGCGTGCCATGGAGCGCGACGCTCAACTGATCTACACCCGCCGTGGCACCTACGCGCCTGTGGATAAGCTCGACCTGATCCTTGGCCGCATTGCCGGTCACCGTGATGGCTTCGGCTTTTTGATCCCGGACGACGGCAGCGACGACTTGTTCATGAGCCCGGCGCAAATGCGCCTGATGTTCGATGGCGACCGTGCCCTGGCGCGCGTTTCCGGCCTGGACCGTCGCGGTCGTCGTGAAGGCGTGATCGTCGAAGTGGTGTCGCGTGCCCACGAGTCTATCGTCGGCCGTTACTTCGAAGAAGGCGGTATCGGCTTCGTGGTGGCGGACAATCCGAAGATCCAGCAAGAAGTGCTGGTCACCCCGGGTCGTAACGCCAACGCGCAGATTGGTCAGTTCGTGGAAGTGAAGATCACCCACTGGCCGACTGCGCGCTTCCAGCCGCAAGGCGATATCGTTGAAGTGGTCGGCAACTACATGGCGCCGGGCATGGAAATCGACGTTGCGCTGCGCACCTACGATATTCCTCACGTCTGGCCTGAGGCTGTGCTCAAAGAAGCCGCCAAGCTCAAGCCGGAAGTTGAAGACAAAGACAAAGAAAAACGCATCGACCTGCGCCATCTGCCGTTCGTCACCATTGACGGCGAAGATGCGCGTGACTTCGACGATGCGGTCTACTGCGAAGCCAAGCCTGGCAAGCTGCGCCTGTTCTCCGGCGGCTGGAAGTTGTTCGTCGCGATTGCCGACGTGTCCAGCTACGTGAAGATTGGTTCGGCCCTGGACAACGAAGCTCAGGTGCGCGGCAACTCGGTGTACTTCCCCGAGCGCGTCGTGCCGATGCTGCCGGAGCAGCTCTCCAACGGCCTGTGCTCGCTGAACCCGCACGTCGATCGCCTGGCCATGGTTTGCGAGATGACCATCTCCAAAACCGGCGAGATGACCGACTACTGCTTCTACGAAGCGGTCATTCACTCCCACGCTCGCCTGACCTACAACAAAGTCAGCGCGATGCTGGAAACGCCGAAACTCACCGAAGCACGTCAGCTTCGCGGCGAGTACACCGACGTTCTGCCACACCTCAAGCAGCTTTACGCACTGTACAAAGTGCTGNTGGGCGCTCGTCACGTGCGTGGCGCGATCGATTTTGAAACGCAGGAAACCCGAATTGTCTTCGGTTCCGAGCGCAAGATCGCGGCAATCACCCCGACCACGCGTAACGATGCGCACAAGCTGATCGAGGAATGCATGCTGGCGGCCAACGTGGCCACTGCGGAATTCCTGAAAAAGCACGAGATTCCTGCGTTGTACCGGGTGCATGACGGCCCGCCGCCGGAGCGCCTGGAGAAGCTGCGCGCGTTCCTCGGTGAGCTCGGCCTGTCCCTGCACAAAGGCAAGGACGGCCCGACGCCGAAGGACTACCAGGCACTGCTCGCGAGCATCAAGGACCGTCCGGATTACCACGTGATCCAGACCGTGATGCTGCGCTCCCTGAGCCAGGCGGTGTACAGCGCTGATAATCAGGGCCACTTCGGCCTGAATTACGAAGCGTACACCCACTTCACGTCGCCGATTCGTCGTTACCCGGACCTGCTCACGCACCGCGCGATCCGCAGCGTGATCCATTCCAAGCAGAACACCCCGCACGTCAAGCGCGCCGGTGCCATGACCATTCCGAAAGCGCGGATTTATCCGTACGACGAAGCGGCCCTGGAACAGCTGGGCGAGCAGTGCTCCATGAGCGAGCGCCGTGCCGACGAAGCCACCCGCGATGTAGTGAACTGGCTTAAGTGCGAGTTCATGAAAGACCGCGTGGGCGAGTCGTTCCCTGGCGTCATCACGGCCGTAACCGGGTTTGGTCTGTTCGTTGAGCTGACTGACATCTATGTCGAGGGCCTGGTGCACGTCACCGCCTTGCCGGGTGACTACTACCACTTTGACCCTGTGCATCACCGCCTGGCGGGCGAGCGCACCGGTCGCAGCTTCCGCTTGGGCGATACCGTTGAAGTGCGCGTGATGCGCGTTGACCTCGACGAACGCAAGATCGACTTCGAGATGGCTGAAAAAACCATCAGCGCGCCGATCGGCCGCAAGAAGCGCGGGACCGAAAAGACCGAACCGGCCGCCAAGACAACGGCCAAAACCGCAGCAGAACCGGCCCCGGCTAAAACCGGTCGTCGTCCTGCCAAGGAAAAGGCAGTCGAGGCCTATCGCCCAAGCGATGCCGCGGCGAAAAATGCCGAACTGCGTAAAAGCCGTGAATTGAAACAGGCGTTGCTGTCTGAAGCGAAAAGCGGCGGTAAAGCGGCGTCTGGGGGAAAGACCGGACGGTCGGCGCCTGACAAGGCCCCCGGCAGCAAGCCAAGCAAACACCGTAAAGGCCCGCCTAAAGCGGGTTCGGCCCCCGCGAAAAGCGGCGGGTCGCGCAAACCTAAGGCCAAGTCATGAGTC
>NZ_NMOJ01000096.1 GCF_002251635.1 Pseudomonas mandelii | reverse complement strand
TTGGAAAAGATCTACGGCGTGCACGCTGTAGAAGCGTTGCTGCGTCACCACCCGAAACGCGTCAAGCAGATCTGGCTGGCTGAAGGCCGCAGTGATCCTCGGGTTCAGACACTGATCGCCCTGGCTGCGGAAAATCGCGTGGCCGTCGGCCAGGCTGAGCGCCGTGAGCTGGATGCCTGGGTTGAGGGCGTGCACCAAGGCGTCGTGGCGGACGTAAGCCCGAGCCAGGTCTGGGGCGAGGCGATGCTCGACGAGTTGCTCGACCGTACCGAAGGCGCGCCGCTGCTGCTGGTACTGGACGGCGTGACCGATCCGCACAACCTCGGCGCCTGCCTGCGTTCGGCGGANGCGGCCGGTGCGCTGGCGGTGATNGTACCGAAGGACAAGTCAGCCACCCTGACCCCGACGGTACGGAAGGTGGCTTGTGGTGCGGCGGAAGTGATTCCGCTGGTGGCCGTGACCAACCTGGCGCGCACTCTGGAAAAACTCAAGCAGCGTGGCTTGTGGGTTGTCGGTACGGCGGGCGAGGCTGAGCAGAGTCTGTATCAGCAAGACATGACCGGCCCGACCATCCTGATCATGGGTGCGGAAGGCAGTGGCATGCGTCGCCTGACTCGTGAGCATTGCGACTACCTGGTGCACCTGCCGATGGCCGGTAGNGTCAGCAGCCTCAACGTGTCCGTGGCGACCGGCGTTTGCCTGTTTGAAGCCCAGCGCCAGCGCAGCGTAAAGGCCGCCACCAAAAAAGCCTGACACTCCCCTATAGGAGCCGGCTTGCTCGCGATNGCGGTGNGTCAGTCGACATCAATGTTGAATGTCAGNCCGCNTTCGCGAGCAAGCCCGCTCCCACAGTNAGNAAGCCGGCTCTTACAGATATGGGGGCGCGGGTGGTTGTTCAAATAATCACCAATTGCCTTGCACCTCTCCTGTCCCTTCTCTACAATTGCGCCCCTTGCTGTGACGGCAGGCACTGATGTGNCTANCTTTGGCAAGATCCATAAGTGTCATTCACTCCTTGTCTGACCGTTTTTGAGCGGCAGGCTACAACCCGTAAGGAGCATTCATGCGTCATTACGAAATCATCTTTTTGGTCCACCCGGATCAAAGCGAGCAAGTCGGCGGCATGGTTGAGCGTTACACCAAGCTGATCGAAGAAGACGGCGGCAAAATCCACCGTCTGGAAGATTGGGGCCGTCGTCAACTGGCCTACGCAATCAACAATGTTCACAAGGCTCACTACGTGATGCTGAACGTTGAGTGCACTGGCAAGGCCCTGGCCGAGCTGGAAGACAACTTCCGCTACAACGATGCAGTGATCCGTAACCTGGTCATCCGTCGCGAAGAAGCCGTTACCGGCCAATCCGAGATGCTCAAGGCTGAAGAAAACCGCAGTGAGCGCCGTGAGCGTCGCGACCGTCCTGAGCACGAAGGCGCCGAAAGCGCTGATAGTGATGACAGCGACAACAGCGATAACGCTGACGAGTAATCCACGGACCTTTTAAGGAGCCTATCAAATGGCACGTTTCTTCCGTCGTCGTAAATTCTGCCGCTTCACCGCTGAAGACGTGAAAGAGATCGATTACAAAGATCTCAACACTCTGAAAGCTTACGTATCCGAGACCGGCAAAATCGTTCCAAGCCGTATCACCGGTACCAAAGCACGTTATCAGCGTCAGCTGGCCACCGCTATCAAGCGCGCCCGCTTCCTGGCCCTGCTGGCCTACACCGACAGCCACGGCCGCTGAGACCGGGCAGTCGACAAGTAGTAAGGGATTGAATGCATGCGCGCCTTAGCTGAGTTCATCATGCGCGGTCGCGTGCAGGCCACTCTCGTAGTGGCTGGATGTGCGGCATTGCCGTTGCTTTATTGGTTGGGTGCTGCCGCAGGTTGCCTAGTGCTGCTGCGGCGCGGATTGAAGGACGCCATTGGCGTACTTGCTCTGGGACTGCTGCCGGCGTTGATCTGGTGGCTTTACTCCGATGACCCACGGGCACTTTTGGTACTGCTGGGGTCATCGAGCCTTGCGTTGGTTTTACGCGCAAGTGAGTCCTGGGTCCGTACGCTGCTGGTCAGCATAGCGATGGGAGTGGTGTTTGCAGTGGTGCTGGGGACAGTTTTTGCTCCCCAAATCGAGATGCTGGCGCAGGCTTTGATAAAAGTCATGCCGTCGCTACTCGGTGATGTCTACCAGAAGTTGTCGGTAGACGAGCAAGCGCNGTTTGCGTCACTGATTGCTCCGGTCCTGACCGGCCTGATTGCGGCATTGTTGCAGGTCGTCAGCGTGCTGAGCCTGATTCTTGGGCGTTATTGGCAGGCGTTGTTGTACAACCCGGGTGGTTTTGGTCGCGAGTTTCGCAGTATCAGATTCCCGCNGGGNCCGGCGATGTTGCTGCTGGCGTGCATGGTTGTCGGGCCGAACTTCGGTCCACAGATGGCCTTGCTGGCGCCGATTTGCAGCGTACCGCTGGTGTTTGCCGGGTTGGCCCTGATTCATGGGCTGGTTGCGCGAAAGCGTCTGGCCAGGTTTTGGCTGGTGGGGTTGTACGTAACGCTGTTGCTGTTCATGCAGCTGATCTATCCGTTACTCGTGGTTTTGGCCATTGTCGACGGCCTGATTGATTTTCGCGGTCGTCTGGCGTCGAAAGACGCCGATAACGCGAACGGTGAAGGTTAAAAGTTAGAGGATTTTCACATGCAACTGATCCTTCTGGAAAAAGTCGCCAACCTGGGCAACCTGGGCGACAAAGTGAACGTTAAGGCCGGCTACGGTCGTAACTACCTGCTGCCTTACGGCAAAGCTACCGCTGCAACCGCTGCCAACCTGGCTGCGTTTGAAGAGCGTCGTGCTGAGCTGGAAAAAGCAGCAGCAGACAAAAAAGCTTCGGCCGAAACTCGCGCTGCCCAACTGGCTGAGCTGGAAGTGACTATCACTGCCACCGCCGGTGACGAAGGCAAGCTGTTCGGTTCGATCGGCACCCACGACATCGCTGATGCACTGACCGCTTCCGGCGTTGAAGTGCAGAAGAGCGAAGTTCGTCTGCCGAACGGCACCATCCGCAACGTAGGCGAATTCGACGTAGCCGTGCACCTGCACGCCGAAGTTGAAGCCACCGTACGCGTTGTCGTGGTAGCAGCTTAAGCAGCACCTAACTGACTGGCACCTCGCGTGTCAGCCAGTTAACATCGGGCACGATCCTGTTTACAGGTCGTGCCTTTTGTTTTTCTNAAATCCCTAATTCCAAGTGGCCATGAACGATATTTCAGCTCCTGAGCAATACGATCTGCAAACCGCTGCCCTGAAGGTGCCACCGCATTCCATCGAGGCCGAACAGGCCGTGCTCGGTGGCTTGATGCTGGACAACAACGCCTGGGAACGCGTGTTGGATCAAGTGTCGGACGGCGATTTCTATCGGCATGACCACCGTCTGATCTTCCGTGCGATCGCCAAGCTGGCCGACCAGAACTCGCCGATCGACGTGGTGACCCTGGCCGAGCAATTGGACAAGGAAGGCCAGACGTCCCAAGTGGGCGGCCTGGGTTACCTGGGTGAGCTGGCGAAAAACACGCCATCGGTCGCCAACATCAAGGCCTATGCGCAGATCGTCCGTGCGCGGGCCACGTTGCGCCAGTTGATCGGCATCGCCACCGAGATTGCCGACAGTGCCTTCAACCCCGAAGGCCGTACCGCTGAAGAGATTCTCGACGAGGCCGAACGGCAGATCTTCCAGATCGCCGAGGCCCGTCCGAAAACCGGCGGCCCGGTCAGCGTCAACGACCTGTTAACCAAGGCCATCGACCGGATCGATACCTTGTTCAACACCGACAACGCCATCACCGGCCTGTCCACCGGCTACACCGACCTCGATGGCATGACCAGCGGCCTGCAGCCGTCTGACCTGATCATCGTCGCCGGCCGTCCGTCCATGGGTAAAACCACGTTTGCGATGAACCTGGTGGAGAACGCCGTGTTGCGCAGCGATAAGGCCGTACTGGTCTACTCGCTGGAGATGCCAGGCGAATCGCTGATCATGCGGATGTTGTCGTCCCTGGGCCGTATCGACCAGACCAAGGTGCGTGCCGGTCGTCTGGAAGATGACGATTGGCCGCGCTTGACNTCGGCGGTNAATCTGCTGAATGATCGCAAGCTGTTCATCGACGATACGGCCGGTATCAGCCCGTCNGAAATGCGCGCACGTACCCGACGCCTGGTGCGTGAGCATGGCGATATCGCCCTGATCATGATCGACTACCTGCAACTGATGCAGATCCCGGGTTCCAGTGGCGACAGCCGTACCAACGAGATTTCCGAGATTTCCCGCTCGTTGAAAGCCCTGGCCAAGGAATTCAACTGCCCAGTGGTTGCCCTGTCGCAGCTCAACCGTTCCTTGGAGCAACGGCCGAACAAACGCCCGATCAACTCCGACTTGCGGGAATCCGGAGCGATCGAGCAGGATGCTGACGTAATCATGTTCGTTTACCGGGACGAGGTGTATCACCCGGAGACCGAGCATAAAGGCATCGCTGAAATCATCATCGGCAAGCAGCGTAACGGGCCAATCGGCACCACGCGCCTGGCGTTCATCGGCAAGTACACCCGCTTCGAAAACCTCGCGCCGGGCAGCTATAACTTCGACGACGAATAACCCTGTGGGAGCGGGCTTGCTCGCGAAGGCGCCGTGTCAGACAACATCACTGTCAACTGACACATCGCTTTCGCGAGCAAGCCCGCTCCCACATTTGAAA
>NZ_NMOJ01000095.1 GCF_002251635.1 Pseudomonas mandelii | reverse complement strand
GCATTNCACTGTGGGAGCGGGCTTGCTCGCGAAGGCGCCGTGTCAGACAACATCACTGTCAACTGACACATCGCTTTCGCGAGCAAGCCCGCTCCCACAAGGGTTAGTCGCAATTTCCGACCATAGCCGTCGGAATTGGTTATTTTTTGTGCTATATTCCACGCCCGCGATTTTTCATCTCAACACCGGTCACCGTCATGCAAACAGCCAAGCCGTTATTTGACTATCCCAAGTACTGGGCCGAATGTTTCGGTCCTGCGCCATTCCTGCCGATGAGCAGGGAGGAGATGGATCAGCTTGGCTGGGATTCCTGCGACATCATCATCGTCACCGGTGATGCGTACGTGGATCACCCCTCGTTCGGTATGGCCATCATCGGCCGGCTGCTGGAGTCCCAGGGCTTTCGCGTCGGGATCATTGCCCAGCCGAACTGGCAGTCCAAAGACGACTTCATGAAGCTCGGCGAGCCGAACCTGTTCTTCGGCGTCGCGGCCGGCAACATGGACTCGATGATCAACCGCTACACCGCCGACAAGAAGATTCGTTCCGACGACGCCTACACCCCTGGCGGTATGGCTGGCAAACGCCCGGACCGCGCGAGCCTGGTGTACAGCCAGCGCTGTAAAGAAGCCTACAAGAACGTGCCGATCGTACTCGGTGGCATCGAAGCGTCCCTGCGCCGCATCGCCCACTACGACTACTGGCAAGACCGCGTGCGCAATTCGATCCTGATCGACGCCTGCGCCGACATCCTGCTGTACGGCAACGCCGAGCGGGCTATCGTCGAAGTCGCCCAGCGTTTGTCCTGGGGCCACAAGATCGAAGACATCACTGACGTGCGCGGCACCGCGTTCATTCGCCGTGACACGCCTGAAGGCTGGTACGAAGTGGACTCCACGCGTATCGACCGCCCGGGCAAGATCGACAAGATCATCAACCCGTACGTGAATACCCAGGACACCCAGGCTTGCGCCATTGAGCAGGAAAAAGGCCCGGTTGAAGACCCGGAAGAAGCCAAGGTCGTGCAGATCCTGGCCAGCCCGCGCATGACCCGCGACAAGACCGTGATTCGCCTGCCATCGGTAGAGAAAGTCCGTGGCGACGCGGTTCTGTACGCTCACGCCAACCGCGTGCTTCACCTGGAAACCAATCCGGGCAACGCCCGCGCGCTGGTGCAGAAGCATGGCGAAGTCGACGTCTGGTTCAACCCGCCGCCCATCCCGATGACCACCGAAGAAATGGACTACGTGTTTGGCATGCCTTACGCCCGTGTCCCGCACCCGGCGTACGGCAAGGAAAAGATCCCGGCCTACGACATGATCCGTTTCTCGGTGAACATCATGCGTGGCTGCTTCGGCGGCTGTACTTTCTGCTCGATCACCGAGCACGAAGGCCGGATCATCCAGAACCGTTCCGAAGAGTCGATCATTCGCGAAATCGAAGAGATCCGCGACAAGGTTCCAGGTTTTACCGGCGTGATCTCCGACCTCGGCGGCCCGACCGCGAACATGTACCGCATCGCTTGCAAGAGCCCGGAAATCGAATCTGCATGCCGTAAGCCGTCGTGCGTATTCCCTGGCATCTGCCCGAACCTGAACACCGACCACTCGTCACTGATTCAGCTGTACCGCAGCGCCCGTGCGTTGCCGGGTGTGAAGAAGATTTTGATTGCTTCCGGCCTGCGCTATGACCTCGCGGTCGAGTCGCCGGAATACGTTAAAGAGTTGGTGACCCACCACGTCGGTGGTTACCTCAAGATCGCCCCGGAACACACCGAGGAAGGTCCGCTCAACCAGATGATGAAGCCGGGCATTGGCAGCTATGACAAGTTCAAGCGCATGTTCGAGAAGTACACCAAGGAAGCGGGCAAGGAGCAGTACCTGATTCCTTACTTCATCGCCGCCCACCCGGGCACCACCGATGAAGACATGATGAACCTGGCCCTGTGGCTCAAGGGCAACGGCTTCCGCGCCGACCAGGTGCAGGCGTTCTACCCGTCGCCGATGGCCACCGCCACCGCGATGTACCACTCGGGCAAGAACCCGCTGCGCAAGGTCACCTACAAGAGCGACGCGGTGACCATCGTCAAGAGCGAAGAGCAGCGCCGTCTGCACAAAGCGTTCCTGCGCTACCACGACCCGAAAGGCTGGCCGATGCTGCGTGAAGCATTGACCCGCATGGGCCGTGCCGACCTGATCGGGCCGGGCAAGGACCAATTGATCCCGCTGCACCAGCCGGCCACCGACAGCTACCAGAGCGCCCGTCGCAAGAACTCGACGCCGGCCGGCAGCCATAAGGTTGCCAAGGAAAAGACCACCAAGATCCTGACCCAGCACACCGGCCTGCCACCGCGTGCCAGCGATGGCGGCAATCCGTGGGACAAGCGTGAACAGGCCAAGGCGGCGGCATTCGCCCGCAACCAGCAGGCGGCCAAGGATCGCAAGGACGCGGCCAAAGGCAAAGGGCCCAAGCCTGCGCGTAAGCCGGTTGTACCGCGCTAAACGCTGACCGCTGATAACAGAACGCCAACCTTCGGGTTGGCGTTTTGCGTTGTGCGCCACGTGTTCCCACGCTCTGCGTGGGAATGCCTCAAGGGACGCTCCGCGTTCCAATGGGACGCAGAGCGTCCCGGGCTGNGTACAGCCGCAGCAAATTCAGCTGACAGCCCACTGGCCGCAACATTTCCGTGCAACTCCTTCCAACCAATTTCCCGCATCGCCCGATTTTGGTGCTGTACTGCCTCAAGCAACCGAAGAAAGCGCCAGCGCCGCTGGATGGCATAAGTCTTGCGCGCTTTCCCAATACGCTTAAGGCTCGCAGGAGGCACGCCGTGTCGATTCATGTCGCATTGCACCACGTCACGCATTACCGCTANGACCGCGCTGTCGAACTCGGCCCACAGATCGTGCGTTTACGCCCGGCGGCCCACAGTCGCACGCGGATTTTGTCCTACGCACTGAAAGTGCTGCCCGAGCAGCATTTCATCAATTGGCAACAAGACCCCCAGGGTAACTACCTGGCGCGGTTGGTGTTCCCGGAGAAAACCGATGAGCTGCGCATCGAGGTCGATCTGCTGGCGGAAATGGCGGTGTTCAATCCGTTCGACTTCTTCCTCGAGCCCTATGCGGAAAAGATCCCGTTCACCTACGCCGCTGACGAGCAGCGAGAGCTGGCGCCGTACCTGGAAACCCTGCCGCTGACGCCGAAGTTTGCCGCTTACCTGGCGGGCATCGACCGCACGCCCTTGCCGGCCGTGGATTTCCTGGTGGCGCTCAATCAGCGCCTGAGCGAAGACATCGGCTACCTGATCCGCATGGAGCCGGGGGTGCAGACACCCGAGCACACCCTTGAACATGCCTCCGGTTCCTGCCGCGATTCGGCCTGGCTGCTGGTGCAATTGCTGCGCAACCTGGGGTTGGCGGCGCGCTTTGTGTCGGGCTACTTGATCCAACTGACCGCCGACGTCAAAGCCCTCGACGGCCCGTCCGGCACCGAAGTGGACTTCACCGACCTGCACGCCTGGTGCGAAGTGTATTTGCCCGGCGCCGGCTGGATCGGCCTGGACGCTACCTCAGGGTTATTCGCTGGTGAAGGCCATATCCCGTTGGCCTGTAGTCCTGATCCATCGTCCGCCGCACCGATCAGTGGGCTGGTGGAACCGTGCGAGTGCGAATTTACCCACGAGATGTCGGTGGAGCGCATTTGGGAAGCACCTCGGGTTACCAAGCCCTACACCGAAGAACAATGGCTGGCGATCCAGGCACTGGGCCGGCAGATCGATGGCGACCTGCTCAAGGACGACGTACGCCTGACCATGGGCGGCGAACCGACCTTCGTCTCCATCGACGACCCCGACGGCGCCGAGTGGAACACCGCCGCCCTCGGGCCGGACAAACGTCGGCTGTCCGCCGAGCTGTTCCAACGCATGCGTAAGCACTACGCGCCCAAGGGCCTGGTGCACTTCGGTCAGGGCAAGTGGTACCCCGGCGAGCAGTTGCCGCGCTGGTCGCTCAACTGCTATTGGCGGCGCGACGGCGTGCCGATCTGGCACAACACCGCGCTGATAGCCGATGAGCAGCAAGACTACGGCGCCGATGGCGAGTTGGCCGGGCGTTTTCTATCGAGTGTCGCCGAACGCCTGAACATTCCGACACGTTTTGTTTTCCCCGCCTACGAAGACAATTTCTATTACCTCTGGCGCGAAGGCACGTTGCCGCTGAACGTCAGCGCTGAAGATTCACGTCTCGAAGAACCGTTGGAGCGGGCGCGCCTGCGTAAAGTCTTCAGCCAGGGCCTGGACAAGGTGATCGGCCAGGTCCTGCCACTGGCGCGCACCGCCAAGGGCGATCAATGGCAAACCGGTCGCTGGTACCT
Organism: Pseudomonas mandelii; assembly: GCF_002251635.1. GTDB lineage: Bacteria > Pseudomonadota > Gammaproteobacteria > Pseudomonadales > Pseudomonadaceae > Aquipseudomonas > Aquipseudomonas mandelii_B. The sequence goes on along the minus strand of NZ_NMOJ01000095.1, from coordinate 74,882 downwards.
GCGTGACGAGCATTGTCGGCTAGTGCCGGGGGATTCGCCGCTGGGTTATCGCTTGCCGCTGGCTTCACAGCCTTGGGTGAAAGCGGCCGAATATCCGTTCATTTACCCGAACGACCCCAACCAGGAATTCCCCGCGCTTCCGGACACTCAGCAGTTGAACAGCCCGGGCACGCCGGCCGAAGCGCTCGAGCGCGATCTGGAGGTCGACGAGTCCGCCGACTGGCTGACCCGCACCGCCTTGTGCGCCGAAGCGCGGGAAGGGCGCCTGTACCTGTTTATGCCGCCGCTGGAGCGCGTCGAGGACTATCTGGAATTGGTGGCCGTCATCGAAGCCACCGCCGAGGAGCTGCACTGCCCGGTATTGCTGGAAGGCTACGAGCCGCCGTTCGACACGCGTTTGAGCAACTTCCGGGTCACGCCGGACCCGGGTGTGATTGAGGTCAACGTGCAGCCGTCCGCCACCTGGGATGAGCTGGTCGAGCGCACCGAGTTTCTCTACGAAGAAGCGCGCCAGACCCGACTGACCACCGAGAAATTCATGATCGACGGTCGTCACACGGGCACCGGCGGCGGCAACCATTTTGTGCTGGGCGGCGCGACGCCCAAGGACTCACCGTTCTTGCGCCGTCCCGATCTGCTGCGCAGCCTGATCAGTTACTGGCATAACCACCCGTCCTTGTCCTACCTGTTTTCCGGATTGTTCATCGGCCCGACGTCCCAGGCGCCGCGTGTCGATGAAGCGCGCAACGATGCCTTGTACGAACTGGAAATCGCCTTCGCCCAGATGCCCGAACCGGGCGAGGAGTGCGCGCCGTGGCTGGTCGACCGGTTGCTGCGCAACCTGCTGATCGACGTGACGGGCAACACCCACCGCGCCGAGTTCTGCATCGACAAACTCTACTCGCCCGACGGCGCCACGGGGCGCCTGGGCCTGCTGGAACTGCGCGCCTTTGAAATGCCGCCCCATGCGCGCATGAGCCTGACCCAGCAATTGCTGCTGCGGGCCTTGGTCGCACGCTTCTGGCGTGAGCCGTATGCGCCGCCGAAACTGGCGCGCTGGGGTACGGAACTGCACGANCGGTTCCTGTTGCCACACTTTATCGAGCAGGATTTCGCCGATGTGATCGTCGATCTCAATGCCGCCGGTTATCCCGTGCGGGCGGAGTGGTTTGCCGCGCATCTGGAATTTCGTTTTCCCAAGGTCGGCGATTACGCGGTCAGCGGCATCGAGTTGGAAGTGCGTCAGGCGCTGGAACCTTGGCATGTGCTGGGTGAGGAGGGCGCGGTCGGCGGCACGGTGCGCTACGTGGATTCGTCCCTGGAACGCTTGCAGGTGAAGCTCACCGGTCTGGCACCGCAGCGCTATTTGCTGACCTGCAACGGCGTTCCCGTGCCCTTGCANCCGACCGGGCGTGTCGGTGAGTTCGTGGCCGGCGTGCGTTATCGCGCCTGGCAACCGGCCAACTGCCTGCAACCGACTATCCCGGTGCACGCGCCGTTGGTGTTCGACGTGCTCGACACCTGGATGCAGCGCTCGCTGGGCGGCTGCCAGTACCACGTCGCCCACCCGGGAGGGCGCAATTACGACAGCTTGCCGGTGAATGCCAATGAGGCCGAGAGCCGACGGATGGCGCGTTTCTTCCGCATCGGACACAGCCCGGGGAAACTTCCGATACCGATTCTGGAAATTAATGACGAGCTGCCGATGACGCTCGATTTACGACGTTTCTAAACCGTACACGACGCTCGGATTTTTCGTCTATCCGGGCGTCATGAGCCTGCGTTAGTCTGACCGTTCTTTGCTGTCTGCCGAGCTTTCCATGCCCGACTTGCTCGACCGTTACCCGCTGACCGCGGGCACTTATCACGAACTGCTGGACGACAGTGGCGCGGTGCGTGCCCATTGGCAGCGCTTGCTCGATCACCTGCAACGCAGCACGCCTGCGCAACTGGCCCAGCGCCAGGCACTGCTGACCCGGCAGATCCAGGAAAACGGCGTGACCTATAACGTCTACGCCGACCCCAAGGGCGCGGATCGCCCGTGGGAGCTGGATTTGCTGCCGCATGTGATTGCCGCTGATGAATGGCAGCAGTTATCGGCCGGGATCGCCCAGCGAGCTCGGCTGTTGAACGCCGTGCTAGCTGATCTCTACGGCCCGCAGCGGTTGATTGCCGAAGGGCTGCTGCCGGCTGAACTGGTATTCGGCCACAACAATTTTCTCTGGCCCTGTCAGGGCATCACGCCGCCGGACGGGGCCTTTCTGCACCTGTATGCCGTGGACTTGGCGCGCACGCCGGATGGCCGCTGGTGGGTCACCGCCGACCGCACCCAGGCACCGTCGGGTGCCGGTTATGCGTTGGAAAACCGCACCATCGTGTCCCGGGCCTTTCCNGAGTTGTACCGCGACCTGAAAGTGCAGCATCTGACCGGNTTCTTCCGCACGCTCCAGGAAACCCTGGCCCGCCAGGCCCCCAGCGACGACCAGTCGCCGCTGATCGTGCTGCTGACCCCGGGGCGATTCAACGAAAGCTATTTCGAACATTTGTACCTGGCACGCCAGCTCGGTTATCCGCTGGTAGAAGGTGGCGACCTGACGGTGCGCGATGCCACGGTTTACCTGAAGACCCTCAGTGGCCTGCGCCGGGTTCACGCGATCATGCGTCGGCTCGACGACGACTTCTGCGATCCGCTTGAGTTGCGTACCGACTCGGCCCTCGGCGTGCCCGGCCTGCTCGATGCCGTGCGCCAGGGCAATGTGCTGGTGGCCAATGCCCTCGGCAGTGGCGTACTGGAGTCGCCCGGGTTGCTCGGCTTTTTGCCGAAGATCAACCAGTTCCTGTTCGGCGAAGAATTGATCCTGCCGTCGATCGCCACTTGGTGGTGCGGTGAAGCGCCGGTGTTGGCCGAGGCTTTGGAGAAGCTGCCGGATTTGCTGATCAAACCCGCGTTTCCGTCGCAAAGCTTCAGCCCGGTATTTGGCCGCGATTTGAATGAGGAACAACGCCAGGCCCTGGCCGAACGCATGCGCGCAAGGCCTTACGCCTACGTTGCGCAAGAATTGGCGCAATTGTCCCAGGCGCCGATCTGGCAGGCCGAGGACGGTCAACTGCAACCGCGAGCCATCGGAATGCGTGTGTATGCAGTGGCCAGTCGCGACGGCTATCGAGTTTTGCCCGGCGGTTTGACCCGGGTGGCCGCCGAAGCAGACGCCGAGGTGGTATCGATGCAGCGCGGCGGTGCGAGCAAGGACACTTGGGTGTTGGGGGATCGTCCTCCCAGCGGCGAGCAATGGAAAACCCAGCGCACAATCGGTGTGCATGACCTGGTTCGACGCGATCCGTACCTGCCGTCGCGGGTGGTCGAGAACCTGTTCTGGTTTGGCCGCTATTGCGAGCGCTGTGACGACAGCGCGCGATTGTTGCGGATCATGCTGGCGCGCTACGTCGATGGCGATGACCCGCAGGCTCTGGAAGCGGCGGTCGACCTCGGCGAGCGACTGAATCTGTTGCCAGACGAAGGTGAGTTGCCCGAGCGGCTGTTGGCGGCGCTACTCGGCGATGATTGGCCCTTCAGCCTGCGCTCCAACCTGCAGCGCTTGCAGTGGGCTGCCTCGCAAGTGCGCGGCAAGCTCTCGCGGGAAAACTGGCAGGCGCTGGTGGAGTTGCAGCGTGAAGCCATGGAGCTGGAAACCGAAGAGCCGGATTTCGGCGAGTTGCTGGATTTCCTCAACCGCCTGGTGATGTCCCTGGCGGCGCTGTCCGGCTTTGCCCTCGACGACATGACCCGGGATGAAGGCTGGCGTTTTCTGATGATCGGTCGGCGGATCGAGCGCCTGCAATTTCTCAGTGCCAGCCTGGCGGCGTTTCTGCGCGGTGCCGGTGCCTTCGATCAGGCCGGGCTGGAGTGGCTGCTGGAACTGGGCAACAGCAGCATCACCTATCGTTCGCGCTACCTGGCGGTGCCGCAGCTGATTCCGGTGCTCGACCTGCTGCTGCTGGACGAGCAGAACCCGCANGCGGTGCTGTTCCAGTTGAAACTGGTGACCCGCACACTGAAACGCTTGAACGACGATTTCGGCGCGCCTCGCGAAGCGGGTCTGCCACAACTGGTGGAGCGCCTGGCGCGTTTCGATCTGGGTTGCCTGGAAAACTCGCTGTTCGGCGAAGCCAGCGTTCGCGCCGCCATCAACGGTCTGGCCGATTTGCTGCAAGCAGTCGCCGATGAGAGCGGGCAAGTGTCGGATCGCCTGGCCTTGCGCCATTTTGCCCATGTGGATGATGTCAGCCAGCACACGGTGTCCGTCTGATGAGCGCCCGTTACCAGATACTCCACGACACCCATTATCACTACGACAGCCCGGTGTCCCTGGCCCAGCAACTCGCACACCTGTGGCCACGGGCCTGTGCCTGGCAGCGATGCACCGAGCAGCACTTGCAGATCAGTCCCGACCCGACCGCGCGCCGGGATGAGCTGGATGTGTTTGGCAATCCGCTGACCCGGTTGGCGTTTGAGCGGCCGCACGATGAATTGCTGGTCAACGCCCGGCTTACGGTCGAGGTGCTGGCCCGGCCAACGCTGGATTTCAATCAATCCCCCGCGTGGGAAGAAACCCGCAATGCGCTGACCTACAGCAGCCGGCCGCTTTCTACAGCGTTACTGGAAGCGTGCCGTTACCGGTTCGAATCGCCCTATGTGCATTTGAAACGCAACTTTGTCGAGTTCTCGGAAAGCTGTTTTCCACCGGGGCGACCTTTGTTGCTGGGCGTCCAGGCGCTGATGGAGAAGATCTTCAGCGAGTTCACGTTCGATGCCGAAGCCACCCAGGTCGCCACGCCGCTGGTGGAAGTGCTGGAGCGCCGTCGCGGCGTGTGCCAGGACTTCGCCCATCTGATGCTCGCCTGCCTGCGCTCGCGGGGCCTGGCGGCGCGTTACATCAGCGGGTACCTGCTGACCCAGCCACCGCCCGGCCAGCCACGGCTGATCGGCGCCGATGCGTCCCACGCGTGGGTTTCGGTGTATTGCCCGGTGTCGGGCTGGGTAGATTTCGATCCGACCAACAATGTGCANCCGGCGCTGGAGCACATCACCCTGGCCTGGGGACGGGATTTTTCCGATGTGTCGCCGTTGCGTGGGGTGATTCTGGGGGGCGGCAGTCATGATCCCGAGGTGCGGGTGACGGTTATGCCACTGGAGTAACAGAAATCAAATGTGGGAGCGGGCTTGCTCGCGAAAGCGATCACACAGTCACATAGATGNTGNAGCGCACACTGGCTTCATTGTTGGCGCGTTTGAAGGCGCAAGGGCAGTTGGTCAGTGACACTCAAGCGCTGGGGCAGTTGGTGGAGCAGATCACCATGACGCTGCTGTTCTCGCTGGACTATCAGCGGATTCTTGATCGCGAGGGTGAAGTCAGGTTGGTGGTGTATCAGATCATGATGCTGGTGGCGCCGCATTTGCTGCCGCCGATCAAAGTGGCGACCGAGCACCTGGCGCTGCAATACCTGGAAGAACACGACTAACTCTGCACACCGCTAAATCATGTGGGAGCGGGCTTGCTCGCGAAAGCGATCACACAGTCACATAGATGTTGGATGTGCCGCCGCTTTCGCGAGCAAGCCCGCTCCCACAAGGAAATGTGCAATTCTTGAGAAGGGGTGTTTCAAATTGGCCTGTGAGGGTCAGCAAGGAACTGCTGACCCTGGACACAGATCCGGTGGGCCTGATCAGATCATCGGGCCCTGAGGGTCTCAGGCGTCGGGCGCCTGATCTTTCGGTGCTTCAGTTTCGTCTGTAGCCACTTCGCCTTCGGCATCCGGGTTCAGTGCTGCTGCTTCTTCTTCTGCAGTGGCTTTCTTGCGTTGCAGCTTTTCCTCTTTCTTCTGCTCCTTGGCCAAGTCTCTCTGACGTTTGGCGAAGGAGTAATTAGGTTTGGCCATGGGCGATCCTCTGGGGTCGAAGGTGAGGTTGAGCGGCGCATATTCTGCCCTGTATCGGGACCGAGCCGTTAGCTGGGTTTTTGCTCTGTCCATTTGGGCACCACTGTCGGCTGCCAAGCGTCCAGCGCATCGATCAGGGTTTGCGGCGATTCGCTCACTTGCAGCATGTCACGGTGCGCTTCGCGAACGAAGCCTTCGCCGACGATATGATCAAGAAAACCGGTCAATTTGCTGTAGAAACCGTTCACTTCCAGCAACCCGAGCGGTTTGCCGTGGTAGCCGAGCTGGACCCAGGTCCAGACTTCGAACAGTTCTTCCAGGGTGCCGAGTCCACCGGGCAGCGCAATGAAGGCGTCGCTGAGCTCTGCCATCCGCGCCTTTCGCGCATGCATGCCGTCGACCACTTCCAGACGCGTCAGGCCGCTGTGGCCGATTTCCTTGTCTTTGAGGCTTTGCGGAATGATCCCGATCACTTCGCCACCGACTGCCAGTGCCGCATCGGCGACGATGCCCATCAGCCCGACGGCGCCGCCGCCATAGACCAGGGTCAGCTTGCGCTCGGCCAATGCTCGCCCGAGGGCGACAGCCGCTTCACGATAAGCCGGATTGGTGCCGGTGCTGGCACCGCAAAATACACAAATGGACGCTAAAGACATGCCTTACTCCACGGTCAGGATGGCCACAGAGTAAAGCCACGCGAGCGGCGCTCCAAGGTCTAAACTTCGCGTTCAGGTGTTTCGTAGGTGCCGCTGGCGCCGCAGGCATAGGCGGCGAGCAAACTGCGCAACAGGCTGTTAAAGGACATGACAGGCGCTCCAGATGAGGGATGACGGCCTGATGATAGGGCCGGGCCAGGCGTCTGGCTGGTAGATTGTTTCGATAGGTGTCATAGCCCGAAAGTTGTATACAATTTTTGATTCAGGTCATAGGAACTTGCGAAGTTTTCAGGCAGTCTTCTGTCCATTCGCACTTTTGTTAACCCTGCCTTGGAGATTCACCATGTTTGCCAAACTTGTTGCGGTATCCCTGCTGACACTGGCCAGCGGCCAGTTGCTTGCTGCAGAGTGCAAGGTCACCGTCGACTCCACCGACCAAATGTCCTTCGACAAAAAGGCCATTGAAATCGACAAGAGCTGCAAGACGTTCACCGTTGAGCTGACTCACTCCGGCAGCTTGCCGAAGAACGTGATGGGGCATAACTGGGTGCTGAGCAAAACTGCTGATATGCAGCCGATCGCAACCGACGGCCTGGCTGCCGGTATTGACAAGAACTACTTGAAAGAAGGTGATACACGCATCATTGCCCACACCAAAATCATTGGTGCTGGCGAAACCGATTCGGTGACCTTTGACGTATCGAAACTGGCAGCTGGCGAAAGCTACGGCTTTTTCTGCTCGTTCCCGGGCCACATCTCGATGATGAAAGGTACGGTTACCCTGAAGTAATCGATTCGAGTACATAAAAAAAGCGTCCCGATTGGGACGCTTTTTTTGGCCTGACGAAAGACCGAGTCATCGTTCTTCGCGGGCAAGCCTCGCTCCCACAAGGACAGCGCTGATCCTGTGGGAGCGAGCTTGCTCGCGATGGCGTCATTACAGACGCCAATAGTTTCAAGGTGCGAAAGGCATCACCCGCTTGTGATGCGTCTTCTTATACGTATCGCAAATGATCCGGAACGCTTCCTCACGCACCGGCTCTCCGTGCAGGAATGCGTCGATCTCTGCATAGGTCACGCCGTGGGACGCTTCGTCCGGTTTGCCCGGCGACAGGTCTTCCAGGTCGGCAGTCGGGATTTTTTCAACCAGCGATTCCGGCGCGCCGAAACTACGGGCAATGTCTCGAACCTGGTTTTTCACCAGCCCGCTCAACGGTGCCAGATCGCAGGCGCCATCACCGAACTTGGTGAAAAAGCCCATCACCGCTTCCGCCGCGTGGTCGGTGCCGATCACCAGGCCACNCGCCGCGCCGGCGATGGTGTACTGGGCGACCATGCGCATCCGCGCCTTGGTGTTGCCAAGCACGAAATCCACCGAGACCGCGTGCTTGCCTTCGAAGGCCGCCACTTCACTGGCCAGGGATTTTACCGCCGGGCCGATGTTCACAGTGTGGCGCTCGTCCGGCTCGATGAAGTCCACCGAGGCCTGGGCGTCGNTTTCATCGAACTGGGTTTCGTAAGGCAGGCGCACGGCGATGAACTTGTAGCTTTTGTCGCTGGTTTGCTCGCGCAACTCACGCATGGCGCGTTGGGCCAGCAGGCCGGCGGTCAGGGAATCGACGCCGCCGCTGATGCCCAGCACCAATGTCTTGAGCCCGGAATTGCGCAGGCAGTCCTGGATAAAGGTTACGCGGCGGGCAACTTCAGCCTCCAGGGCGGCGTGGTCGGCGAATGGCGGCTGAACCTTGAGCTGCTCAGCAATCTCACGCTGTACGGCTTGCATGAATTCACTCCTTGCTAGTGGTGCCAGATGTGCTGGAAAGGGCGGCAGGTACTTTGAAAACGTGTCGCAAATAGGCGACGAAATTCGGGTCGGTGCAGTGGGTCTTGCCCGCTTCATCAGAGATTTTCGCGACGGGCTGACCATTGCAGGCGGTCATTTTAAGCACGATGCTCATTGGCTCAACACCTGGAATGTCGCAGGTCAGGTTGGTGCCGATACCAAAGCTCACATTAATCCGACCGCGCAACGCCCGGAATATTTCCAGGGATTTGGGCAGTGTCAGGCTGTCGGAGAACGTCAGGGTCTTGCTCATCGGGTCGATGCCCAGCTTTTGATAGTGGGCGATCGCCTTTTCTGCCCAGATCACCGGATCGCCGGAGTCATGGCGCAGGCCATCGAACAGCTTGGCGAAGTACAAGTCGAAGTCGCTGAGGAAGGCGTCGGTGGTGATGCAGTCGGTCAGGGCGATCCCCAGCAGGCCACGGTATTCGCGGACCCAGCAGTCGAGGGCGGCAATCTGGCTGTCGATCAACCGTGGACCGAGCTGCTGATGCGCCATGATCCATTCGTGGGCCATGGTGCCCAAAGGCTTCATGTCCAGTTCCCGTGACAGATGCACGTTGCTGGTGCCGACGAAACGCCCGGGGAAGTCATGCTTGAGCACGCTCACCACTTCTTCCTGCACCCGGTACGAGAAACGACGGCGTGTGCCGAAATCGGCTACCTGCAATTCGGACAACTCATCGCTGCTGGCGTTGGCGGTCAGCCAGTCGAATTTGCGGTAGAGCTGCTCGCGAGCCTGTTCCAGAACGATGGTCTGGTAGCGGTAGCGGTTACGCACTTCGCTGACGATGGCCAGCATCGGCACTTCAAACAGGATCACATGCAGCCACGGCCCGCGCAGGCGGATAAACAGTTCGCCATTCTCGATGCCGGTTTGCACATAACGAAGGTTGAAGCGGAACAGCCCGAGGAAGCGCAGGAAGTCCGGCTTCATGAAGCTGATGCGCTCCAGGAAACCCAACTGNTCGGCGCTCAGGCTCAACTCGGCCAGGCGTTCGATCTGGAAACGTATCTCTGCCAGATACGGGCGCAGATCCTCACTGTTACGGCAACGAAACTCCCATTCAACGTCCACATTCGGGTAGTTGTGCAGCACCGCCTGCATCATGGTCAGCTTGTAGAAGTCGGTGTCGAGCAGGTTCTGCACGATGCGATCGGCAAACACACTCTCGCTCATAACGGGAATCTCCAGACGGATCGGCGATGGGCGCCGACCTTTACGCACAATTAAGGAATGGCGCTAGTGGCGCATNTAAGGTCCTGCTCGATACCCTGCAAAACCTTTGATTCCGGGCTTTTGTGGCGAGGGAGCTTGCGCCCGCCGGGGTGCGAAGCGCCCCCAAAATCTTTGCGACTGCTGCGCAGCCGAGCGGGACGGTGCGGCGATCCGACAAGCTCCCTCGCCACAGGTTGTTCTTACAGANTGGCGGTGGTGCAGCCAAAAAATAACTAAACCTGCTCCATCATCCACTTCACAAAGTCGCGCACCTTGGGCACTTCCGCCGAATGCTCCGGGTACGCCAGGTAATACGCATCCTGGCTGGGCATCGCGTGCTGCCAGGGTATGACCAGTTTGCCGTCGGCCAATTCCTCTTCCACCAGAAAACGCGGCAGCAGTGCCACGCCGCAGCCGACCTGGGCGGCGCGGATGCACATATAAAAAGTTTCGAAGCGCGGGCCGTGGTAGCTGTGTTCGGTGTGGTAGCCCTGGCTGGCGAACCAGTCATGCCAGCCTTGCGGCCGCGAGGCGTTTTGCAGCAGCACGAGGTCAGCGAGCTGCGTAGGGTCGGTGAACGGCGTGTCCGGCAGACTGCCCGGCGCACAGACGGGCACCAGCTCCTCGCCAAACAGCTTCAGGCATTCGGTGCCGGGCCGCGAGCCCTGGCCGAAGTAGAACGCCAGGTCGCTGCGACCTTGCAGCAAATCGTCGGCTTCCTGCTCGCTGCACAGGTCCAGGTGGATTTGCGGGTGGCGCAAACGCCAGCCCTTCAGGCGCGGCACCAGCCAGCGCGCGCCGAAGGTGTAGGGCGTGGACACGCGAAGTACTTCGGTCTCGCCGCCGTAGGAGCGCAGGTAATGGGTCGACATCTCGACCTGGGTGAGGATTTTTCTTACCTCCACCAGATACAAATCACCGGCCGGGGTCATTTGCAGGCGTCGGCGCACCCGGCGGAACAACAAGTGCTGCAACAACTCTTCGAGTTGCGCGACCTGTTTGCTGACGGCGCTCTGGGTCAGGTTCAGCTCTTCGGCGGCCCGGGTGAAGCTCAAATGCCGGGTCACGGCCTCGAAACACTGCAGCGCGGTGATCGACGGCAAATAGCGTTTATTCAGCATGGACGGTCCTTTTTCTTGTTTCTTTTACTGCCAGCAATTCAAAGCATGAATAAACGGAATGATATCTCTCTTAAAGGTCGTTTGTTGGGTAACCTCCGGGGAGCTAAAACTACAGGTCTGATCAGCCGTGAATATCCGGCTGCACGTTTTCTGTTTTTTGCTCGAGGAGTGACCCATGGTTGCCGCATTGCTTGATCGTCTTGGTGTGAACCCGGCCCTGTACCAGAACGGCAAAGTGCCGGTGCATTCGCCGATCGATGGCAGCCGGATCGCTGCCGTGAACTGGGAAGGCGCCGCTGAAGTCGAGCAGCACATCAGTCGTGCAGATCATGCGTTCGAATTGTGGCGCAAGGTCCCGGCCCCGCGCCGTGGCGAGCTGGTGCGCCAACTGGGCGACATGCTGCGCGAATATAAGGCCGACCTGGGCGAGCTGGTGTCCTGGGAAGCCGGCAAAATCACCCAGGAAGGGTTGGGTGAAGTGCAGGAAATGATCGACATCTGCGATTTCGCGGTCGGTCTGTCCCGCCAGTTGTACGGCTTGACCATCGCTTCCGAGCGCCCGGGCCACCACATGCGTGAAACCTGGCACCCGCTGGGCGTGGTCGGCGTGATCAGCGCCTTCAACTTCCCGGTCGCCGTATGGGCGTGGAACACCACGCTGGCGCTGGTGTGCGGCAACGCGGTGATCTGGAAACCGTCGGAAAAGACACCACTCACCGCATTGGCGTGCCAGGCGTTGTTCGAGCGCGTACTGAAGAAATTCACCGATGCCCCCGAGTACCTCAGCCAAGTGATCATTGGCGGCCGCGACGCCGGCGCTGCACTGGTGGATGACCCGCGTGTCGCGCTGATCAGCGCCACCGGCAGCACCCGCATGGGCCGCGAAGTGGCGCCGAAAATCGCCGCGCGTTTCGCCCGCAGCATCCTCGAGCTGGGCGGCAACAACGCGATGATCCTCGGCCCAAGCGCCGACCTGGACATGGCCGTACGCGCGATCCTGTTCAGTGCCGTCGGCACTGCCGGCCAACGCTGCACCACCCTGCGCCGGCTGATCGCCCATGAGTCGGTCAAGGAAGAAATCGTCACTCGCCTCAAGGCCGCTTATTCCAAGGTGCGCATCGGCCACCCGCTGGAAGGCAACCTGATCGGTCCGCTGATCGACAAACACGGTTTCGAAAACATGCAGGACGCCCTGGAACAAGCCTTGAGCGAAGGCGGCAGGGTGTTCGGCGGCAAGCGTCAGTTGGAAGATAAATTCCCGAATGCCTACTACGTCTCGCCGGCCATCGTTGAAATGCCCGAGCAGAGCGATGTCGTCCGTGACGAAACCTTCGCGCCGATTCTGTATGTGGTCGGTTACAAGGACTTCGNCGAGGCACTGCGCCTGAACAATGCTGTGCCGCAAGGCCTGTCTTCGTGCATCTTTACCACCGATGTGCGTGAAGCCGAGCAGTTCATGTCGGCGGTGGGCAGTGACTGCGGCATCGCCAACGTCAATATCGGCCCGAGCGGCGCGGAAATCGGCGGCGCGTTTGGCGGTGAGAAAGAGACCGGTGGCGGGCGTGAGTCGGGTTCGGATGCGTGGCGCGGGTATATGCGTCGCCAGACCAACACCGTGAACTATTCGCTGGAGTTGCCGTTGGCTCAGGGCATCACGTTCGACTAAACACAGTTCTTGAACCCATGAAGAACCCTGTGGGAGCGAGCTTGCTCGCGATGAGGGCCTGTCAGCCGACATCAATGTCGACTGACAGGTAGCAATCGCGAGCAAGCTCGCTCCCACAATGAATGGTGTGTGGATTGGTTAGGTTTCTGTTGGAGTCTGGCAATGCCGTTACGCGAAGAGTGTCTGTGGGAAAAACTGACGCCGCAAAGGCCTGACAACGCGGCGCTCAAGGGTGAAGTGAAGGTTGATGTCTGCGTCATCGGCGCCGGTTTCACCGGTTTGTCGGCGGCAGTGCATCTGCTGGAAAAAGGTAAAACGGTCTGCGTGCTCGAAGCCCATCGCGCCGGTCACGGCGGTTCCGGGCGTAACGTCGGGCTGGTCAACGCCGGCCTGTGGATTCCCCCGGATGAGATCGAAGCCGGTTTCGGCGAAGCGGTGGGCAGCCAGCTCAACCGCATGTTGGGCGCGGCGCCATCGCTGGTGTTCAGCCTCATCGACAAATACAACATCGATTGCCAATTGCGCCGCGAGGGCACCTTGCACATGGCGCACAACGCTCGTGGCGAAGCTGATCTGCGCAGTCGTGAAGAACAATGGAAACGTCGCGGCGCGCCGGTCGAGCTGCTGACCGGACAAGCCTGCGAGCAAGCGACGGGCACCAAAAAGATCGCCGCCGCGTTGCTCGACAAGCGTGCCGGCACGATCAACCCGATGGCTTACACCACGGGCCTGGCCAAAGCGGCCATCAGCCTCGGCGGTCAGCTGTTCGATCATTCCCCGGTGACCCGACTCGAACGTCAGGGCCAACGCTGGTCAGTGCAAACTGCTCAGGGTTCAGTGCTCGCCGAGCAAGTCGTCATCGCCTCCAACGCTTACACCGAAGGCGACTGGACGGAGTTGCGGCGCAATTTCTTCCCCGGTTATTACTATCAAGTGGCGTCGGTCCCGCTGACCGAAGACGCCGCGCAGCAAATTCTGCCCGGCGGCCAGGGTTCCTGGGACACGCGCCAGGTATTGAGCAGTATTCGTCGCGACAAAGACGGTCGTCTGTTGCTGGGCAGTCTCGGCAACGGCAATCAGAAACCGGCCTGGTTCCTCAAGGCATGGGCCGATCGGGTGCAGCAGCACTACTTCCCCTACCTCAAACCCGTGGAATGGGAATGCACCTGGACCGGTTGCATCGCGTTTACCCCCGACCATTTGATGCGTTTATTCGAGCCAGCGCCCGGTTTAGTGGCAGTCACCGGTTACAACGGCCGGGGCGTGACGACGGGGACGGTGGTCGGCAAAGCCTTTGCCGATTATCTGTGTAACGGAAATCCTCAGGCGCTACCGATTCCCTTCGCCCCCATGCAGCCATTGGCCGGGGTGGGTTTGCGCAGTTGTCTGTACGAGGCCGGTTTCTCGCTGTATCACGCAGGCCAGTGCTTGCGGATCGTTATTTGATTGTTGAAATTTGTTGCTGGGAGCGGCGCTTTTTCGCGCAGCGACTAGCCTGTAAAAGGTGCGGGTTGTAGCAGTTCCGCACCAGCAGTGTGCACTTCGGTGACGCACGTTGTTACAGGCTGGTTGCACGTCGTTTGGCGCCGCGGTTGCAATGATGGCGCGCGTGGGTTGCGCCTTTAAAAATAATTGGTTTCACCTTCCGCGGTTTAGACGGTTGCACGCCCAATGAAAATGGGATCGAAACAGTCGAAATAACAATAAAGCAGCGACTTTTTTCAGAATAAAAAACCGATGGCACGGCCCTTGCTCTGAGCATTCAGAGAAGTCGCAGTGCCAACTAAAAAAAAACTTGGAGCACCACCTCATGTCCCAGACGTTTTACAAGAAAGGCTTTCTGGCCCTCGCCATTGCAACGGCGCTGGGTGTTTCTACGTTTGTTCAAGCTGATGTGAAGATTGGCGTGGCGGGCCCGATGACGGGCGCCAACGCGGCATTTGGCGAGCAGTACATGAAGGGTGCACAGGCTGCAGCCGACGCGGTCAACGCGGCGGGCGGCGTTAACGGGGAAAAAATCGTACTGGTGAAGGGCGATGACGCCTGCGAACCGAAACAGGCTGTGACGGTCGCCAAGGACCTGACCAACCAGAAAGTCGCCGGCGTGGTCGGTCACTTCTGCTCCTCGTCGACCATCCCGGCCTCCGAGATCTACGACGAAGCGGGCATCATTGCAATCACCCCAGGTTCCACCAACCCGGCAGTGACCGAACGCGGCCTGAGCGCCATGTTCCGTATGTGCGGGCGTGACGATCAGCAAGGCATCGTCGCCGGCGACTACATCGTCGACGTGCTCAAGGGCAAGAAGGTCGCTGTNCTGCACGACAAGGACACCTACGGTCAAGGCCTGGCTGACGCTACCGCTGCCCAGTTGACCAAGCGCGGCGTGAAGCCGGTGCTGGAAGAAGGCCTGACCCGTGGCGAGAAAGACTTCAGCGCCCTGGTCACCAAAATCCGCTCCACCGGTGCTGACGTGGTTTATTTCGGCGGCCTGCACCCGGAAGCCGGTCCACTGGTTCGCCAGATTCGTGAAGCCGGCCTCAAAGACGTCAAGTTCATGTCCGATGACGGCATCGTGACCGACGAACTGGTCGCGACCGCTGGCGGCAAGCAGTACGTCGATGGCGTGTACATGACCTTCGGCGCTGACCCGCGCCTGCTGCCGGACAGCAAGACCGTGGTGGAAGAGTTCCGCAAAAACGGCACCGAGCCTGAAGGCTACACCCTGTACGCCTACGCTTCGATCCAGGCCCTGGCAGCCGGCTTCAACGGTGCCAAGTCCGACAAGGGCGAAGATGCAGCCAAGTGGCTGAAAGCTCACCCGGTTAAAACCGTTATGGGCGAGAAGACCTGGGACGCCAAGGGCGACCTGAAAATCTCCGACTACGTGGTTTACCAGTGGGACAAAGACGGCAAATACCACCAGCTGGAAAAACAGAAGTGATATGACCTGCTGATCTGCCCGGTGCCTTGTGCGCCGGGCAGTCAATGAACATGTCCGTGCAGTACCTGTCTTTTCTCGTAGAGCTGCACACAACCGTGTTGCCCCGGCGGCTGAACCCCGGTCCGTTGCACCCGGCTTCTGTGCAGTCTCTCAAATGCGTGAGATTGCGTTATGGATGGTATTTTCCTGCAGCAACTGGTCAACGGCCTGACCCTCGGGTCGGTCTATGGCCTGATCGCCATCGGCTACACAATGGTCTATGGCATCATTGGCATGATCAACTTCGCCCACGGCGAGGTTTATATGATTTCCGCTTACCTCGCGGCGATCAGTCTGGCACTGCTGGCATACTTCGGTATTGAATCCTTCCCGCTGTTGATGCTCGGCACCCTGATCTTCACCATCGTAGTTACGGCGGTGTATGGCTGGGTCATCGAGCGCGTCGCCTACAAACCGCTGCGCAACTCCACCCGACTGGCACCGCTGATCAGCGCCATCGGTATCTCGCTGATCCTGCAGAACTACGCCCAGATTGCTCAGGGCGCGAAACAACAAGGTATTCCCACCCTGCTGGCCGGCGCCTGGCGTGTCGATATCGGCAGCGGGTTCGTGCAGTTGACCTACACCAAGGTGTTCATCCTGGTGGCCGCGTTTCTCGGCATGGGGCTGCTGACCTACATCATCAAATACACCAAGCTCGGCCGCATGTGCCGTGCCACCCAGCAAGACCGCAAGATGGCGTCGATCCTGGGGATCAACACCGACCGCGTGATNTCCTACGTNTTCATNATCGGTGCAGCGATGGCGGCCCTGGCCGGCGTGCTGATTACCCTGAATTACGGCACGTTCGACTTCTACGCCGGCTTCATCATCGGCATCAAGGCGTTTACCGCAGCGGTACTCGGCGGCATCGGTTCCCTGCCTGGGGCCATGCTCGGCGGAATCATCCTGGGTATCTCCGAGTCGCTGTTCTCGGGGTTGATCAACTCTGACTACAAAGACGTTTTCAGCTTCTCGCTGCTCGTTCTCGTTCTGGTCTTTCGGCCCCAAGGCCTGCTCGGCCGTCCTCTTGTGTCGAAGGTGTAAGCGATGTCTTCAACCACTAAAAAAACCATTGATCTCAAAAGAAGCCTGGTTGACGCGATTCTTGCCGGCCTTGTCGCCCTGATTGTGTTCGGCCCGATTGTCGGCGTGGTCCTCGACGGCTACGGCTTCAATCTGGAACCGGCCCGTGTGGCGGTCCTGGTCGCCATCGTGATGGTCGGCCGCTTTGCCATGAGCCTGTTCCTGCAAACCCCCAAGGGCCTGAAAATCCTTGAAGGCTTTGAAAGCACCGGCTCCGGGGTTCATGTACTGCCACCTGATTACAAATCCCGCTTGCGCTGGATTATCCCGCTGTTGATCCTCGTTGCCGTGGTGTTTCCGTTTTTTTCCAACTCCTACCTGCTGNNCGTGGTTATCCTCGGGCTGATCTACGTGTTGCTCGGCCTGGGCCTGAACATCGTGGTGGGCCTGGCCGGTCTTCTGGACCTGGGTTATGTGGCGTTCTACGCCATCGGTGCCTACGGCCTGGCATTGGGTTATCAATACCTCGGCCTGGGCTTTTGGACGGTGCTGCCCTTGGCCGCAATCTGTGCGGCGCTGGCGGGGTGCATACTCGGGTTCCCGGTGCTGCGAATGCACGGTGACTACCTGGCCATCGTGACCTTGGGGTTCGGTGAAATCATTCGCCTGATCCTCAACAACTGGCTGTCCCTGACCGGCGGCCCGAATGGCATGGCGGCTCCGTTGCCAACCTTCTTCGGCCTCGAGTTCGGCAAGCGCGCGAAGGAGGGGGGCGTCCCGTTCCATGAATTCTTCGGCATCGCCTATAACCCGGACGTGAAGTATTACTTCATCTATGCGGTGTTGTTCCTGGTGGTGCTGGCCGTGCTGTATATCAAGCATCGCCTGACCCGCATGCCGGTCGGCCGGGCCTGGGAAGCCTTGCGCGAAGATGAAATCGCCTGCCGCTCCATGGGCCTGAACCACGTACTGGTCAAGCTGTCGGCGTTCACCATCGGTGCGTCCACGGCCGGTCTGGCCGGGGTGTTCTTCGCCAGCTACCAGGGCTTCGTCAACCCATCGTCGTTTACCTTCTTCGAGTCGGCGCTGATCCTGGCCATTGTGGTCCTCGGCGGCATGGGCTCGACCATCGGCGTGGTGATTGCAGCCTTCGTGCTGACCGTTGCCCCGGAACTGCTGCGCGGCTTTGCGGAATACCGCGTGCTGCTGTTTGGCGTGTTGATGGTGGTGATGATGATCTGGCGACCGCGCGGCCTGATTCGAATCAGCCGAACCGGTGTGACCCCGCGTAAAGGAGTAGCGCCATGAGCGAAGTCGTACTCTCGGTCGAGAAGCTGATGATGCACTTCGGCGGCATCAAGGCGTTGAGCGATGTCAGCCTCAAGGTTCAACGCAACTCGATCTTCGCCCTGATCGGCCCCAACGGCGCCGGCAAGACCACCGTGTTCAACTGCCTCACCGGCTTCTACAAAGCCAGTGGCGGCAAGATCGAACTCAATACCCGCGGCGAGCGCACCGATGTCATCCAGCTGCTGGGCGAATCGTTCAAAGCCACGGATTTCGTTTCGCCGAAAAGCTTCCTCAGCCGCGTGTATTACAAGATGTTCGGCGGCACCCACCTGGTGAACCGCGCCGGCTTGGCGCGGACCTTCCAGAACATTCGCCTGTTCAAGGAAATGTCGGTGCTGGAAAACCTGCTGGTGGCCCAGCACATGTGGGTCAACCGCAACATGCTTGCGGGCATCCTCAACACCAAAGGCTATCGCAAGGCCGAAAGCGACGCCCTCGACCACGCGTTCTACTGGCTGGAAGTGGTCGACCTGGTGGACTGCGCCAACCGCCTGGCCGGTGAGCTTTCCTACGGCCAGCAGCGCCGCCTGGAAATCGCCCGGGCCATGTGCACCCGGCCGCAGATCATTTGCCTGGACGAACCGGCAGCGGGCCTCAACCCGCAGGAAACCGAAGCGCTCAGCGCGATGATTCGCCTGCTGCGCGACGAACACGATCTCACGGTGGTGCTGATCGAACACGACATGGGCATGGTAATGAGTATTTCCGACCACATCGTGGTGCTCGACCACGGCAACGTCATCGCCGAGGGCGGCCCGGAAGCGATTCGCAACGACCCGAAAGTGATTGCGGCCTATCTGGGCGCTGATGAAGAGGAAGTGGTGCTATGAGTCAACCCATCCTCGAACTCAAGGATCTGGATGTGTTTTACGGGCCGATCCAGGCCCTGAAAAAAGTCTCGCTGCACATTAACGAAGGCGAAACCGTCAGCCTGATCGGCTCCAACGGCGCGGGTAAATCCACGCTGCTGATGTCGATCTTCGGCCAGCCACGGGCCGAGTCCGGGCAGATCATTTATCAGGGCGTGGACATCACCCACAAGTCGTCGCACTACATCGCGTCCAACGGCATCGCTCAGTCGCCGGAAGGGCGGCGGGTGTTCCCCGACATGACCGTCGAGGAAAACCTGCTGATGGGCACCATCCCGATTGGCGATAAATTCGCCNNCGAGGACATGCAGCGCATGTTCGAGCTGTTTCCGCGGCTCAAGGAGCGCCGTAACCAGCGCGCCATGACCATGTCCGGCGGTGAACAGCAGATGCTCGCCATCGCCCGTGCGTTGATGAGTCGGCCCAAGCTGTTGTTGCTCGATGAGCCGAGCCTGGGGCTGGCGCCGATCGTGGTGAAACAGATCTTCGCGACCCTGCGGGAACTGGCGAGTACCGGCATGACCATCTTCCTGGTCGAGCAGAACGCCAACCACGCGTTGAAGCTGTCGGACCGGGCATACGTGATGGTCAACGGCGAGATCCGCATCACGGGCACCGGCAAGGAGCTGCTGGTCAACGAGGAGGTGCGTAACGCCTATCTCGGCGGGCATTGATGCTCCGCTGAAATATCCACAGCCTCGACGAGCAATCGCCGGGGCTTTTTTACATCCCCAATACTCCCCTGATCCCTGTGGGAGCGAGCTTGCTCGCGATAGCGTCATCACCGTCACAATTGTGGTGACTGACCCACCGCCATCGCGAGCAAGCTCGCTCCCACAGGTGTCCGCCGTGTGCTTCCCGGAAATTGTGGAAAACAATATTCACAAGCTCTCAAAGCGCGACATAAAGCCGCTGCAAATAGTTGTTTTGTCACGCTTTTGACTTGTCCCCGTTTGCTGTGGAGCTGGCTGTGAATAACGTGGGAGTAGCTGTCTGAGAGCCTTTGAATCCGTGGCTTGCAGCGATGTGGTTGTTTTTTGATCAGCTGTTTTTGCTTGACCCGGAACAGGCTTTGTCAACCTTTTTGTTGGCGACCACATCGGCTGAAAATGTGATGGACCAGCCTGTGGATAAGTCTGTGGTTAAACTCTGGAAAGACTCGGCTGAAGGCCGTAGTTACTGGCTTGGCGCCATCGTCGGTTTGACCAGTCCATCGTGCAAAATGCCATGGGCTACACCGCTGGCATTCGAGGGTCAAGCGAAAAACTTTGTAATCTGCCCGCAAAGCCTTGTGGATAGCGGCTCCCGGCTTTTCCACTTGCCCCCGGAAATTGTGGACCTGCCTGTGGATAACGTGCGCGTACATAGCTGCAGGCCACGCCCGGCAAGGCGTTGCCATGATTGATTACTTTTTATACAAAAACACGATGGTTGCCCGTGGGAGCGGGGCCGGGCATGCTGCCAGCTGATTTTCTATTCCAATGGCTGTCCATTAGCCGAAGCAAGGAGAACACGATGTCCAACACCCTGTTTATTACCGGCGCGACCTCCGGTTTTGGTGAAGCCTGTGCCCGTCGTTTTGCCGAGGCCGGCTGGAAACTGGTGCTGACAGGCCGTCGTGAAGAACGCCTCAATGCCCTGTGCGCCGAGTTGTCGAAGCAGACCGAGGTGCATGGCCTGGTGCTCGACGTGCGTGATCGCAAGGCCATGGAGGAGGCGATCGCCAATCTGCCGCCGTCCTTTGCCAAGTTGCGCGGGCTGATCAACAACGCTGGCCTGGCACTGGGCGCTGACCCTGCGCCCAAATGCAGCCTCGACGATTGGGAAACCATGGTCGACACCAACATCAAAGGCCTGCTGNACGCCACTCGCCTGCTGTTGCCACGCCTGATTGCCCACGGTCGCGGTGCCGGTATCGTCAACCTCGGCTCCGTTGCCGGCAACTATCCGTACCCCGGCAGCCACGTGTATGGCGGCTCCAAAGCGTTCGTGAAGCAGTTTTCGCTGAACCTGCGTTGCGACCTGCAAGGCACTGGCGTGCGTGTGACCAACATCGAGCCAGGCCTGTGCGAGAGCGAGTTCTCGCTGGTGCGCTTCGGCGGTGACCAGGCGCGCTACGACGCCACCTACGCCGGTGCCGAGCCGATCCAGCCGCAGGACATCGCCGACACCATCTTCTGGGTGCTCAACACCCCGGCGCACGTCAACATCAACCGTCTTGAGTTGATGCCGGTGAGCCAGACCTGGGCTGGGTTTGCGATTGAGCGTAATGCCAAGGCTTAAGGCCGTGTAACGGCCAATCGCGAGCAGGCTCGCTCCCACAGTAGATTTTCTTTGGCCACATTATTTGTGAACAACAGAGATCAAATGTAGGAGCGAGCCTGCTCGCGAAGGCGGTCGATCAGTCAGCGAAGATAATCGACCAGCCCGCTGTAGCAAGTAGCCAGGTGATAAGGCGTGGTCGATGGCATGTCCTTGCGGCTGACTTCGCCCTGCTCATCGCGACATTCATACCACCCTCCTGCATGCAAAAAGCGTTGCTGCAATGCCTGCAATTGGCGTTGCACCGTGCCTTCGCTGTTTGGACGCAGGGTCAGGGCGCGCAGGTATTCAGCCTGGGCCCAGATGCGCTGGGTGGCATCCTTCGCCGAGCCATCGAGACCAAGCATTGCCGCTACGGCACCCGTCTTCGGATCAACGCCCAGTTGTTCGGTGAGTACAAATGCACGGTCCAGCGAAACATGCAGTTTTGAACCGTGCAGCAGTGGCGAAGACTCCAGCAGGAAATACCACTCGAACTGATGCCCCGGTTCAAACCAGTTATCCACAGCGCCCAGCGGCTTCTCCATCAACACGCTGTGTTGCGGGTCGATAAAACGCTTCTGCATGGCTGTGCATAACTCGACCAGCGCGCGCTGTACGGCGATGTCTTCGCGCACCGACAGGGTCGCGAGGAAAGCTTCGGCCAAGTGCATCAGGGGGTTTTGCAGGGGGCCAGAGTCGAGCGAGGACCAGTCACGCTCGAGGCTGGCTTCATACAGGCCGTCGCCCGTGGCGAAGCGCTGGGCCAGCACTTCCAGTGTAGCATCGAGCACCGACTCCACCAGCGGCTCACGCACTTTGGCCCAGTAGTGGGCGCAGGCGAAGATGATGAAGGCGTGGGTGTAGAGGTCTTTGCGCTTGTCCAGCGGCTTGCCGTGGGCGTCGATGCTGTAGAACCAGCCGCCGTGCTCGGCGTCGTGAAAATGCTGTTGCAAGGAACGGAACAGCGCAGCGGCGCGTTCCTCGGCGGCCGGCACCTGGCCGATCAGGCTGGAAAACAGATACAGCTGTCGCGCGCAGGCCATCGCCCGATAGCGCTGGGGGGGCAGCGGTTGATGCCCGGCGTCCAGCGCTTCATAAGGCAACGCCATGTCGGCATTCCAGCCGGGGCCTTGCCAGAGCGACACGATCACGTCCTGGAAATGCTGTTGCACCGAGGCGAACAGAGCGGTCAATTCAGGCTGGGAGGCGGAGCGGGAAACAGGCGGCATTGGCTGGCGTCGTCACGGCAGGGTTGATTGCGCGACATGTTAGCAGAGAGCCAGGCTTGAGAGAGGCGGTGTCTGTNCNGNCGCTATCGCGGGCAAGCCCGCTCCCACAGGTGNNCGCNAATCAAATGTGGGAGCGGGCTTGCCCGCGATGAGGCCGGTTCAAGCGNTAGAGAATCAGCCCGCCAGTAACCAAACTCCGGTCGCCGCCGAAGCCGCACCGGCCAATCGAACCAACGGTGCCGCCGCTTGCGGCAACACGCGCACCACGCCATAACCCGCGGCATGCAACGCAGCCGTCGCCGCGACAAACCCCGCCGCATACGCCCAAGGGCTCGACATGTCCGGCAACTCCAACCCATGGGCCACACCATGGAACAGCGCAAACAAAGCCGTCGCACCGACTGCCACGCTCAACGGCGGCCGCACCGCCAGTGCCACTGCCAGGCCCAGCGCCAGCACCGACGCCGCAATGCCGCCTTCCAGCGCCGGCAGGTTCAGTCCTTCAAAACCCAACAGTCCGCCAATCAACATGGTGCCGACGAACGTGCACGGCAGCGCCCAGCGCGCGGCGCCTTTCTGCTGCGCTGCCCACAAGCCGACCGCCAACATCGCCAGCAGGTGATCAAGGCCGCCAATCGGGTGGCTGATGCCGGCGATCAAACCGTTGTCGCCGTGGCCCGGGTGAGCGAAGGCGATGGCCGGGGTCAGCAGCAGGGCCAGGGCGCCCAGGATGCGTTTCAGTGTCATGGATAAGCTTCCTTGTTGATAAGTCGAGATCAGGCTGCGGTCAGCAGGCCTTGGCGTTCGATGAAGGCGATGATTGCTTCCAGGCCCAAACCGGTTTTCTGATTGCTGAAGACAAACGGCTTGCCGTTGCGCATGCGCGTGGTGTCGCTGTCCATCATTTCCAGCGACGCGCCCACCAGCGGCGCGAGGTCGACCTTGTTGATCACCAGCAAGTCGGACTTGCAGATCCCCGGCCCACCCTTGCGCGGCAGCTTGTCGCCGGCAGANACGTCAATCACGTAAATGGTCAGGTCGGACAGTTCCGGGCTGAAGGTCGCCGACAGGTTGTCGCCGCCGGACTCCACCAGAATCAGATCCAGCCCCGGAAAGCGACGGTTCAGTTGATCCACCGCTTCGAGGTTGATCGAGGCGTCTTCACGNATNGCCGTGTGCGGGCAGCCGCCGGTTTCCACGCCGATGATGCGCTCAGGCGCCAGGGCTTCGTTGCGNACCAGGAAATCGGCGTCTTCGCGGGTGTAGATGTCGTTGGTCACCACGGCCAGGTTATAGCGATCGCGCAGGGCCAGGCACAGCGCCAGCGTCAGGGCGGTCTTGCCGGAACCCACCGGGCCGCCGATGCCGACACGCAAGGGTTGTGTATTCATGTGCTTCTCCAAGTAAAAAGGNCTTAGGAACGGAACAGTCGGCTGTACTGGCGCTCGTGGGCCATGCACGCCAGGGACAGGCCGAACGCGGCGCTGCCGAAATGTTNGGGGGCGAGTCGGCCGGCGTCCTGCTGGGCTTGTTGCAGCAGCGGCAGCAGTTCGCTGGTCAGGCGCTGGGCGGCTTGCTGGCCCAGGGGCAGCGTCTTCATCAATACGGCGAGTTGGTTTTCCAGCCAGCTCCATAGCCACGCCGCCAGCGCATCTTGCGGGCTGATCTGCCAGGCGCGAGCGGCAAGCGCCCAGCCGAGGGCCAAATGTGGCTCAGGACGCTGCTGGAGAAAGGCGCGGGCCGGCGCATCGAGTTCCGGCAAGCCGTTGAGCAGTTGTTGCAACGAATAGCCCATCTGCCGGCTTTCCTGGTGCAACTCGCGGGTTTCCCGGCTGGCGCGATGTTCTTCGCAGCGTTGCAGCAACTCAGTCCAGTTTTCTTCGGTGGCGGCGGTGCAATGGGCGAGTAGCAGCGGCGCTTCGAAGCGTGCCAGGTTCAGCAGCAANTGATCGCTGATCCAGCGTCGCGCACTGGCGGCGTCATTGACGCGCGCATTTTCCACGGCCATTTCCAGGCCCTGTGAATAGCTATAGCCGCCAATCGGCAGTTGCGGACTGGCCAGGCGCAGCAGCGCCCAGGCCGGGTTCATAACCGGACGCCGAACTGGTGCAGTTTCGGCGGGTAGTTGAAGTCCTCGTCGCCGTGGCGTGAATGATGATGGCCACCGCCATAGGCGCCGTGTTCCGGTTGGAACGGTGCTTCAATGGTTTCGGTGTGGGCGCCCAATTGTTCGAGCATGGCCTTGAGCACGTAATCATCGAGCAGGCGCAACCAGCCATCACCGACTTGCAGGGCGACGTGGCGATTGCCCAGGTGATAAGCCGCGCGAGTCAGTTCGAACGCGTTGGCGCAAGTGACATGCATCAGTTGCTCGGGGCGGGCGCAGACACGGACGATGCGCCCGTCTTCGGCTTGCAGGCACTCGCCGTCATACAGTGGCGGCTGACCGCGCTCCAAAAACAANCCGACGTCNTCACCTTCGGCACTGAAACAGCGCAAACGGCTTTTGCTCCGGGCCTCGAAGGTCAGGTGCAACTCGGCGGCCCAGACGGGTTGAGGGTCGATTCTGCGATGAATCACCAGCATCGGGAGGCTTCCAGCATTGGACAATGTTCAGGCTAGAGCAAGGGGCTTGCCAATCGGGCGATACGTAGGAAATACCTGTCGGAGCGGAGTGGGTGCTTCAGGAGGCTGCAGGATTCTGACCTGCAATGGTGCGAGGATTTTTCGGCGGCACCAAATTGATGCCTTGACTGGTTTTTGTGGGAGCGGCGGTGCGACGATTCGACGTGCTCACGAAAGCGTCGGCACAATCAACATTGATGTGGCCGACATTCCGCTATCGCGAGCAGGATTTATTCGGTGCTGCCCAGGCCTTGCCAGTGTTTGAGGCCGATGAAGATGAAGCGCAGTTGTTGAGTGATTTTTGCCTGTGGTGTCAGGTGCTCGGGTAGCGCCTCGGGCGGCGGATCGATAATGTCCGGCAAGGTCGCGAACACGCTTTTGACGATCAGGTCCGCCATGACGCTCAGGCCGGCGATGTCCAGATGCTGCAATTTCGGCATCAAGGACAGGTCGGCCGCGAGGTCCGAGCTGATGTCTTCACGCAGGCGGCCAATGGCCTGGCGCACGGGCAGCGATCCACCGTACTGCTCGCGGGCCAGGAACAGGAATTGCGAGCGATTGGCCGAGACCACATCGAGGAAGATCCGCACGGACGCATCGATGATGCCGCCCATGACGAACTCATTGTGGCGCACCAGGCGGATGGTGGCGCGGAAGGTCTGGCCGACTTCGCTCACCAACACGAGCCCAAGCTGGTCCATGTCGTCAAAATGACGATAGAACCCGGTCGGCACGATCCCGGCGGTCTTGGCCACTTCGCGCAGGCTCAGGCTGCCAAACCCACGGCCACACTCCATCAGGTGNCGGGCAGCGTCCATCAGGGCGTTGCGGGTTTGTTGTTTCTGTTCGGCGCGGGGCAGCATCGCAAGGGTGTTTTTCTGGACAGGGACAGCGGCGCACTCTAGCAAATCGGCTTCGCTGGCGTCGAACGACTAATCGGGGGATCAAGCGGGGATATGCAACTTCCAACAAGGCCAAACCCTATAAAGTCAAAAGCCCAATCCGGGGATTGGGCTTTTTTTCAGGGCCGCCATGGGCTCAGCTCAAAGCGCTGTTGCGTTTGATTACACGGTCACCACCACCTTCGGCCAGGGTTTGACCTTGTGGAGTGCGGTCGGAACCATCAGCAGCCAGGGTCTGGCCTTGTGGAGTGCGGTCGGAACCGCCTTCGGCCAGGGTTTGACCTTGTGGAGTGCGGTCGGAACCATCAGCAGCCAGGGTCTGGCCTTGTGGAGTGCGGTCGGAACCGTCAGCAGCCAGGGTCTGGCCTTGTGGAGTGCGATCGGAACCGTCAGCAGCCAGGGTCTGGCCTTGTGGAGTGCGGTCGGAACCATCAGCAGCCAGGGTTTGGCCTTGTGGAGTGCGGTCCGAGCCATCCTGAGTGATCAGGCCTTTTTCTTTCAGGCGATCATTGCCACCTTCGGCAAGGGTCTGGCCCTGTGGAGTGCGGTCGGAACCATCGGCAGCGACGGTTTGGCTGAACACCGAGCGGCTGTCTTTGACTTGTGGAGTGGCTTGGTCAGCAGCAGGCAGAGCGAAAGCGGTGCTGGCCAGCATTGAGAGGGTAAGGCTAAGCAGTAATTGGCGTTTCATGATGGGTTGCTCCTTGGGAGGGCGATAAAGTGGGTACAGGGCTAATGCTACTCTCGATAAGTCGATATAAAAGTTCATAAACACAATGGTAATAATCAACGGAATTGATTGTTCCGTCGAAGCGCTCTAGAACGGGCGTCTCCGGCGATCATTTTTGCCCTGCGATGGGTATTTTCGACCCACTCGTGCCGCACAAAAGTGCGGGGGCGGTAACGCCGGATTCGGGGGCAGTCTCTCCCCGGTCGATTATTTGAGGATTAATCGGTGTTTGGTTTAAACCTGTGGGCCGTTTTCCAGTCGTAGTTTCCATGGCAGGCCGGTTCTGGCCTGACGTTTCACACGTGCGTCGCAGTCAGGACGCTCAGTCGTATCAGGAGCCCTGTGCAATGACGCGCACTCGTAAAATTGTTACCTGGACCTTCGCCAGCCTGATTGTCTTGCTGGCGGTATTGGTTCTGATCATCGTGTTCTTCGATTGGAACCGGATCAAACCGCCCCTTAACGCCAAAGTTTCTGAAGAGCTGCATCGTCCGTTCGCCATTAATGGCAACCTCGCGGTGGTCTGGCAGCGCGAGCCCGACGAGGGCGGTTGGCGGGCCTGGGTGCCGTGGCCGCACGTGGTGGCCGANGACCTGAGCCTGGGCAACCCGGATTGGTCGAAAAAACCACAGATGGTCACGCTCAAACGCGTCGAACTGCGTATTTCACCCCTGGCTTTGCTGGCGCAGCGGGTGGTGATCCCGCGTATTGATCTGACCGAGCCGAGTGCCGACTTGCAGCGCCTGGCCGATGGTCGCGCCAACTGGACTTTCAAGTTCGACCCCAAAGACCCCAACGCTGAACCGTCCAGTTGGGTGGTGGACATCGGTGCCATCGGCTTCGACAAGGGCCACGTCACCCTCGACGACCAGAACCTCAAGACTCAGCTCGATGTGCTGATTGATCCGCTGGGCAAACCGATTCCGTTCAGCGATATCGTCGGCGACAAAGCCGCAAAAACGGCGCAGGAGAAAGGCGCGGCTCCCCAGGATTACGCGTTCGCGCTGAAGGTCAAAGGCCAATACCACGACCAGAAACTCGCGGGCGAAGGCAAGATCGGCGGGTTGCTGGCGTTGCAGGACGCGGCCCGGCCGTTCCCGCTCCAGGCACAAGTGAAAATCGCCGATACCCGCGTCGAACTGGCCGGTACGCTGACCGATCCGCTGAACCTCGGCGCCCTGGACCTGCGCCTGAAGCTGGCCGGCACCAGCCTGGGTAATCTCTATCCGCTGACCGGTGTGACCCTGCCGGATACGCCGCCCTACGAGACCGACGGGCATCTGATCGCCAAACTGCATGAGCCCGGTGGCGCGGTGTTCCGCTATGAAAACTTCAACGGCAAGATCGGCAACAGTGATATCCACGGCGACCTGAGCTATGTCGCCAGTCAGCCTCGGCCCAAACTCAGCGGCAAACTGGTGTCCAACCAACTGCTGATGACCGACCTTGCCCCGTTGATCGGTGCCGACTCCAATGCCAAGCAGAAAGCCCGTGGCGGCGAAAGCAAACAACCGGCGACCAAGGTGCTGCCGGTGGAAGAGTTCCGCACCGAGCGCTGGCGCGACATGGATGCCGATGTCGAATTCACCGGCAAGCGCATCGTCCACAGCGAAAAACTGCCGTTCAAGGACCTCTACACGCATCTGGTACTGACAGACGGCGTCCTGAGTCTTGAACCCCTGCGTTTCGGCGTGGCGGGNGGCAAGCTGGATGCACAGATTCGCCTGAACGGCCGCATCACACCGATGGAAGGCCGCGCAAAACTCACCGCGCGTAACTTCAAGCTCAAGCAGCTGTTCCCAACGTTTGAACCGATGAAAACCAGCTTTGGTGAACTCAACGGCGATGCCGATGTTTCCGGGCGCGGCAACTCGGTGGCCAAGCTGTTGGGCAGCGCCAATGGCAACTTGAAAATGCTGATTAACGACGGCGCGATCAGCCGTGGCCTGATGGAAATCGCCGGGCTCAACGTGGGCAACTATGTGGTGGGCCGCCTGTTCGGCGACAAAGAAGTGAAGATCAACTGCGCGGCCGCGGACTTCGGCATCAAGACCGGCCTTGCGACCACTCGCCTGTTTGTGTTCGATACCGAGAACGCGATCATCTACATCGATGGCACCGCAAACATGGCGACCGAACAGCTNGACCTGACGATTACCCCGGAATCCAAAGGCTGGCGGTTGATTTCGTTGCGGTCGCCGCTGTATGTGCGGGGCAAGTTCATCAAGCCGGATGCGGGCGTGAAGGCGGTGCCGCTGATTTTGCGTGGCGCGGGGATGGTTGCGCTGGGCGTGATTGCAGCGCCGGCGGCGGGGCTGCTGGCGTTGGTGGCACCGAGCGGGGGTGAGCCAAATCAGTGTGCGCCGTTGTTGGAGCAGATGAAGGCGGGGAAGGCGCCGGTGACCGTCAAGCCCACAAAATAGTGTGGGCGCCTTCGCGGGCAAGCCTCGCTCCTGCAGGGGAATACTGAACCTGTAGAAGCGAGGCTTGCCCGCGAAGGCGATCTGAAAGGCGCTAAAGGTCTTTCAGAATATCCGCCATGTCGTCGGCGTGTTCTTCTTCCTGGGCCAGGATTTCTTCGAAGATGCGACGCGTGGTCGGGTCTTTGTCGCCGATGTATTGGATGATTTCGCGATAGCTGTCCACCGCGATCCGCTCGGCCACCAGGTCTTCGTAGACCATTTCCTTCAAGTTCTTGCCCGCCACGTATTGCGCGTGGGAGTTCTTCGACAGCAGGTCGGGGTTGAACTCCGGCTCGCCGCCCAGTTGCACGATGCGCTCGGCCAGTTTGTCGGCATGCTCGGCTTCCTGGGTCGCGTGCTCGAGGAATTCATCGGCGGCGACGCTGGCTTTTAGGCCGTTGGCCATGAAGTAGTGGCGCTTGTAACGCAACACGCAGACCAGCTCAGTGGCCAGCGATGCGTTGAGCAGGCGGATGATTTCCTCGCGGTCGGCGTCATAGCCTTCCGTCACGGCGCCGTTTTCGACGTTCTGGCGGGCGCGTGAGCGCAGGGTCGCAACGTCAGTCAAATGTGCTTCAGTCATCTCAATCTCCTGGTGCTAATCCGGTTTTGCGCCACGCTCTGCCGGCGTGATCGCTCCAAGTTGTGAGTCTTGGGCGGGGCAAAAANNATCTGAAAGGCGCTAAAGGTCTTTCAGAATGTCAGCCATCAAGCCAGCGCATGCCCGGACAGCAACGCCTCCTCGCGCAACCACGCAAAGAACGCCCGCACCGGCGGATGTCGTTCGCGCCCAGGTACGCAAAGCGCGCTGTAGCCGGCGCCATCCACCTGAACGTCGCCCCGGTAGGCGACCAGCAAACAGCTGGCCACGCTTTCCGACACCAGGATATTG
The DNA here is from genome assembly GCF_002251635.1 of Pseudomonas mandelii. Lineage (GTDB taxonomy): Bacteria > Pseudomonadota > Gammaproteobacteria > Pseudomonadales > Pseudomonadaceae > Aquipseudomonas > Aquipseudomonas mandelii_B. The sequence goes on along the minus strand of NZ_NMOJ01000095.1, from coordinate 45,068 downwards.
CTCGCCAGCACCAGGCCTTGCCCGGCGATCGCCGCTTGCAGGGCGTAATGCTCCTCGTCGTATTCACGGACCGCCGGTTGCCCGGTCAGCCAGGTCTCGCCGGACTGCGCGCACCAGGCCGCCCAGCCGTGGGCGTACAGTTTGGAGTTGTGCCAGCGCACGCTGATCAGCGTGGGCGCCCGGTCGGCCGCCAGCGCCACTTGCTCGGGCGAGCCATAGACACCGAACGATTCGTCGAACAGGCACAGTCCATACAGGTTTGGGTAATCACCCAGGCTGTAGCGCACCACCAGGTCGACGCTGGCGTCCTGATGCAGATCGATGACCTCGCAATGGGTGTCCAGGCGCAGGCTGATATTCGGATGGCGGGCGTAGAACCGACCCAACCGCGGTACCAGCCACAGCGCTGCGAAGGCGGCCGTGGTGGAAATCGTCAGGCTCGCGCTGCTGCGTTGCGGGCGCAAGGTGTCGACGCTTTGCGCCACTTCCAGCAACGCGCCGTGCAGGCTGCGATACAACCGTTCGCCGCCGTCGGTGAGGCGTACTTGCCGTGGCAGCCGCTCGAACAGCTGCACACCGAGCCAACTCTCCAGCGAGCGGATCTGGTGGGACACCGCTGTCGGTGTCACTGAGAGTTCTTCGGCGGCCGCCTTGAAACTCAGCAGGCGCGAGGCAGATTCGAAGGCGCGCAGGGCGGTCAGCGGCAGCGAGGCGAACATTTAAATACTCCATGGATGAAATAAACTCATCCAGACTGATTTCTGCTCAGTTGAAGAAGGGCGGCTGCGAGCATCAATCTGCAGGCCACAGGCAGTTTAGCCCTTAAGGAGATTCAGATGAGCAAGATTCTTGCGATCCATGCCAGCCCTCGTGGCGAGCGTTCCCACTCCCGGCGTCTGGCGGAAGTGTTTCTTTCTGCCTGGCAGGCGCGACATCCGCAGTCGCAGCTGACTCGCCGGGAAATCGGTCGGGCATTGATACCGCCGGTCAACGAAGCCTTTGTGGCTGCGGCGTTTTACCCCGAGCCCCACGCACGTCCCTTGTCGATGCAGGCCGACCTGGCGTTCAGCGATGAACTGGTCGGCGAGTTGCTCGGTCACGATTTGCTGGTAATTTCCACGCCGATGTACAACTTCAGCGTACCCAGTGGCCTCAAGGCGTGGATCGATCAGATTGTGCGGCTCGGGCTGACGTTCAATCACACTCTGGACAATGGCGTGGCGCAGTACGAGCCGCTGGTGCACGGCAAAAAAGCGCTGATCGTCACCAGTCGCGGCGGCTTCGGTTTCGGGCCCGGCGGCGAACTGGAGGCAATGAACCATGCCGATCCGTTGCTGCGCACCGCGCTGGGGTTCATAGGCATCACCGACATCACCGTGGTGGCCGCCGAAGGCGAAGAGTCGGCCGAGCGCACATTCGCGATTTCGCTGGCCGAGGCCGAGCAGCGTTTGCTGGCGCTGGCCCGGGCGTTCTGATGGCCTGGCTGTTTCTGCTGATCGCCGCCGGGTTCGAAGTCACCTTCGCCATGGGCATGAAGTACGCCGAAGGCTTTACCCGGCTCTGGCCATCGCTGATCACGGTGGTGGCCGCCGTCGGCGGGATTTACTTCCTGACCCTGGCCATGCGCGAGTTGCCGGTGAGCATCGCCTACCCGATCTGGACCGCCATCGGTTCACTGGGCACGGTGTTTCTCGGCTTTGCGCTGTTGGGCGAAAGCCTCACGGCGATCAAACTGGTGTCGGTGGGGCTGATCGTGGTGGGCGTGGTGGGGCTGAAGTAGGGTGGATGTCATAGACTGGTCGTCGAGTTGTCATCTTGGGTGACGATGCTTGGCTAATGTCTTGCATCGCGCCTTGCTTCATCTCACCGATCACAAGGATGTCCGCCCATGTCGCAAGGTTCTGCCACGCGTTATCCGTTGGTGCTGGTCCCGGGAATGCTCGGGTTTATCCGTCTGGTGCTGTATCCGTACTGGTACGGGATCATTTCGGCGTTGCGCCGGGGCGGGGCGACGGTGTTTGCGGTGCAGGTGNCGCCGCTGGATTCCAGCGAGGTGCGCGGTGAGCAGTTGCTGGCACAGATTGAAGAGATTCTGCGGGAAACGGGGGCCGAGAAGGTCAACCTGATCGGTCATAGCCAAGGTTCGCTCACGGCCCGTTATGCGGCCGCCAAACGCCCGGATCGCGTGGCGTCCGTCACGTCGGTCGCAGGGCCGAATCATGGCTCGGAGCTGGCGGATTATCTGGAAAAACATTACCCGGCGGACACCGCCAAAGGTCGGCTGCTGGCGGTATTGCTGCGGTTTATCGGCGCGTTGATGAGTCTGTTGGAAACTGGTTATCGCGGGCCGAAATTACCGGTGGATATCCACGCCTCCCACGAGTCCCTGACGAGTGCAGGCGTGGCGGCGTTCAATCAACGTTATCCACAGGGCTTGCCTGAAACGTGGGGCGGGCAGGGCGCCGAAGTGGCCAACGGTGTGCGCTATTACTCATGGTCCGGCACCTTGCAGCCGGGCAAGACTGATCGCGGGCGCAACCTGCTGGACGGCACGAACCGCAGTTGCCGGCTGTTCGCCCGCAGTTTTGTGCGCGAAAAGGGCCATTGCGACGGGATGGTCGGGCGTTACAGCTCGCACCTGGGGACGGTGATTGGCGATGAATATCCGATGGATCACTTCGACATCGTCAATCAGTCGCTGGGGCTGGTGGGGAAAGGGGCGGATCCGGTGCGGTTGTTTGTCGAGCATGCGGCCCGGTTGAAAGCGGCTGGCGTGTAAACGTCAGTTGGACCGCGTTATCGTTNGGTCAGGCGACGCTAACCTTGCGGGCCAACACGGTGGTCCAACGCTCCGAAAGCACCACCCCACCCAGCGTCAACACCCCACCCACCAGGTGATACAGCGCCAGCTGTTCATGCAGCACTACCGCCGCAATCAACGCCGTAATCAACGGCAGCAAATTGAAGAACAGCGTGGTCCGGCTCGGTCCCAGACGCACCACGGCTTGCATCCACGCCAACGGCGCCAGCATCGAAGCCAGCAAGCAGGCATAAAGCACCAGCGGAATATTCTGCAAGGTCGGTCCGACCTTCGGTGAAGCAACAAACAGCGGAAACAGCACCACCACCGCCACCAGCACCTGCAAATACAACAACACCAGCGGCGGCAAGCGCAGCTGCCATTTTTTCAGCAGCGTGCTGTAGATCGCATAGGCCAGCGTGGCGATCAGCATCATCGCGTCACCCAGGTTCACGCCATGCTCCAACAGCGCGCCCAGGCTGCCGGACGACACCACCACCAACACCCCGGCGAACGACAACACCGCGCCGGCCAATGCGCCCGCCGTCAGGCGCTGACCGAGGCTGACGATGGCCATGGCCAGCGACATCAAGGGCATCAGCGACAGGATGATCCCCATGTTGGTGGCGGTAGTCAGCGTTGCGGCGAAGTACGCCAGGCTNTGATACACGGCCATGCCGAGCACGCCGAGGATGAAGATCTTGCCCAGGTTCGGGCGAATCATCGGCCAATGGGCAATCACCGGCTTGAGCATGAACGGCGTGAACAGAATCCCGGCCAGCAGCCAGCGATAGAAGCCGATTTCCGCGGGGTAGATCACCCCGGCTGACATCTTGGTGATCACGGTATTGCCGGCCCAAATAAAAATGGCCAGCAGGGGATAAGCGTATTGCATCAGAAAAACCATCAACGTTAGTGAGGAGCGATTATCCGCTTGTCTGGATGCAAGCCTATACTTCGATCCAGACAACCTGCCCCGAATGACGGACAGCATGACCAGTAAACACATCGACCTGCTCGACTTCGCAGAATTGCCGTCCCCGGTCTATTTCCGTTATGCCGATTTCGACACCCACGAATATGCCTCGGCCCACCGTCACCCGTGGGGCACCCTCGAGTATTCGGCCAACGGTGTGTTGCACATGGAAATCGGCAGCCGCCGTTTCATGTCGCCGCCGCAATACGCCGTGTGGGTGCCGCCTGAGACCGAGCACAGTTTCTATAGCAATCAACCGATCAACTATCGTGCGGTCTGCCTGGCGCCGGCGTTGTGCCGCGCGTTGCCGCAGCAAGCATGCACGCTGGCGATCAGCGACATTCTCAAGGCGATCCTCAAGGACTTCGCCGCCCGTGACGTGAAAATTCCCGAACACGACGCGGACAAACGTCTGGCGCAGGTGTTGGTGGACCAGTTGCAACAGGTGCCCATCCAAGAGTGTTATTTGCCTTACGCCAGCAGTTCGGGACTGCTCGTAATACTTGAAGCCCTGCAAGCCGAACCCGGGGACAATCGGCCATTGGCACACTGGGCCGCGCAGGTCCACGTCAGCGAACGCACCTTGGCGCGGCAGTTTGTCCGTGAGCTGGGCATGAGTTTCGGCGAGTGGCGGCAACGCTTGCGCTTTCTCGCGGCGATCGAAGCGCTGGACAGTCAACGCAGTGTTCAGAACATTGCCTTTGACATGGGTTACAGCACGGGGTCGGCATTTATTGCGATGTTTCAACGTCAGGCCGGGTGTACGCCTGAGCAATATCGGCGGCAACGGGTTGTCTGAGGTAAGGAAGTAAGTTTGTGTTAGAAGGTTTAAGTGGTGAAGTTTCTTACAGGCTAATCGGAATTGCACTTCATTTGATCAAGTGTTTAACGTTGTACGCTAGTTGCATAAGCCGTTCTTCTTCAGCTTACTTATGCAGAGTATCAATGTGACCACTTCAACCCGAATCGATGAAACATCAGTAACCGCTACACAACAAAAAAGCATTCACCACGAACTTATAAAAAAAGCTATCCCCGAATGGATACGCCAGACTTCACCCCATAGGATCAGCGCGTTAAAAAGCGCGATAGCCCCTCTTCCAGAATGGATCATCTCCGCTTCACCGATGCAGCGCGCCGCCCTGCAGCGTGCGTCGGAGGAAAGCTGGCGCGCGCAGAACGATGTCGACCGGATGTTGAGCGAGGCGCAAGACGTCTACGCCTTTGCTGAACCGCTGCTTCGTCAGGCGTTGAAAGACCAATACGGTGTGGACGTCGATGTGAAGGAAACGTTTTTGCAGTTGTTTTCTCCGCCTCACTTATCGCCATGGGCCAATAATTTCAATAACGGCGTGGAATCGCGCATTGTTTCGCTGCTGGATGCGGCATTGCATAATTTTTCGGATAAAGAAGTATTAACCTCTGATTCGCAGTTTATTACCCGGCCCGACAAGTCGAATCGATTCGACATCACCGGTATTCGCAACAACATGAGTATCGATCAATTCAAGACGCTGTGCCGACGTCTGGATATCGGTGCTAAATATAAAGTGCATCTCGAAGACTATGTGCGCCCGGTCGATGGACTGGCGCGTGCTGTGGTGCAGCAAAAAATCAGTAAAAGCCAAAAGGCTGCGTTAAAAGCAGCCCTGTATCTGGCCAGCCTCAAAAATGACATCTCGGGAAGTGGCTATCTGGCCGTACAAAGTCTGCTCAAAGATGTTAAAGCGTGGAAGATGGACGGTCTTCCCGTTCATTACTATCAGCTGAAAATGCTCGATGTACAGTTGAGAGGCATCGTGCTGATCGCGCCTGATCTGCATCTCCACGACAGCGCCGCCCGGCGAGTCATTGCCTATGTGCCGCACGATCCGGAACATCCACTGAAAGAGTACGCCTCGAAGGCCGAGTTCGCCCGTGAGCTCACTCGTCAATTGCGTGACTCCCCAAAGGATTCGACAAACAGCTATCAGCAGTTCTTCAGCCGTTTTGTCGACCATCAACAACGGGGGCGCTTCTTCGCAGCACTCAACGCCGCGCTGGTGGAAATCACCCAGCACGACAAAGTCCCGGGCGTCGATCAGCCGGTGTGGCGCGAAACGCCCATCGAGAATCCGCGCCTGCATTTTGACCACGTTCGGTTCGAGAACGACACCCATACATTGTTTAGTGGCGACCCTTGGCGCTATCTCTACCAGCAACAGCAAAACAAAATCCTGAACGATGCCCGGGAAATGGTGATCTCGACGCAAGATGCCGATCGAATGGAGCGCTGGGCGTGGTTCGACAACCTGGAAAAAATGCTTTCCGACATCTTCAATGCTGCGTTGATGGTGGTGGGGCCTTTCATACCCTTTGTGGGCGAGGTAATGATGGGTTACATGGTTTATCAGTTGGTCAGCGAGGTCGTCGAAGGCCTTGTGGATCTGGCTGAAGGTCTCTATCTGGAGGGGGCCGAGCACATCATTGGGTTTGTCGAAAGCGTGATCCAGTTAGCGGCCTTCGCCGGCGGCATGAAAATCGGCAGGGAGGTTGTACTGCCCAGGTTGTCATCGTTCATCGAGTCGACAACACCGGTCACGCTTGCCAACGGCGCCAAACGCCTATGGAGCCGCGACCTGGAACCCTATCAGAAAAAAAACCTGACCCTGGCTGCGGATTCAAAGCCTGATGAAACCTGGCTGCACCGGCATGAGGGCAAGCCGATTCTCAAGCTGGACACCCGGCACTTCGAACTGACGAAAGATCCACAGAGCAGCAAACACCGGGTTAAACATCCGACCCGCTCCGATGCCTATCAACCCGTGGTGGACAGCAACGGCGAAGGTGCCTTCGTGATTGAAGGCGAGCAGCCCCACACCTGGGATGACTCGACTTTGATGGCGCGACTCGGGCCAGACATGGGTGAGTTGGCCGAATCCTACGGCGACATCCGCATGGTCAGCCAGACCGACGCCAGCGCGATCCGCCGAATGTATGCCGACAATCAGCGGCCGTCGCCCTTGCTCAGCGATACCGTGACCCGGTTCCGTATCGATCGCGACATTCAGGCCTTCATCGAGCAGATGGGCAGCGAACGTGCGCAAGATTACTTGAGCGCCGATCCCGAGATGCAATTTCAGTTGCTCGATGGTCTGTGGCCGGGCAATGCGATTGAACTGGTAGACGCCCGTGGCGAAGTGCTTCGGGTCATTGGTCGCGTGGATGGGCCGCGTGTCCGGATAAACAGCAATCGTCTGTCTGACGTTGATCTGGTCAAGCGGCTGTTATCGCACCTGGATGACGCACAGCTGAACACCTTGTTGAACGTCGAGTTTCGTATTGCGCCCAGCACGCAGGAAATGAACGCCAAAAATCTGCGGGCCGAGTTGGCGAAACGGGCCAAGAGCAAGCGCACGTCGCTATTCGACGCGCGTTATCGGCGTATCGAAGCCGCCACGAGTGACAGCGCCAAAACCATCCAGGCCAAAGTGCCGGGCCTTCCCGGCACTGTTGTCCGCGAGTTGCTGTCCATCGCCAGGTCCTCCGAAGTCCAGGCGATTGAGCGCGGACAGTTGCCCGCAAGGCTGGAAAACCTCGCGCGTTGGGCGCTTCGAGACGTGCGCATGAGCCGTGCTTATGAAGGTTTTTACCTGGCCTCGGTCGAGAGTGCTGACCTGGACAGACTGGCGCTGCACTCCCTTGAGCATCTTCGCGGCTGGAATCCCGATGTGCGCATTGAAGTCCGGCGGTTCGAGTACAACGGTCACCTGCTCGACAGTATTGGCCAGGACGACGCGGGGATTCGCCGCACGCTCGTCGAGCTTCACGACTCGACATTCGTCGCTTATGACGAAGACGGTAACGCCCTGCATTCGGGCATGGATTTGTTTTCCGCTATTTTGCAGGCGTTGCCGGATGCCGAGCGTAACGCGCTGAACATCCATATCGGCCAGGGACCCAAACTGAAGCTGGCCCTGCGCGACAACGCGTTGAAGCCCTATCAGTTGCTGAAGGTGCTGGACGGTCTGCCGGTTCTTGACCCGCTCACTTACGATCCTCAATGGATGCGCCTGCGTGGCGGCGCGCCGGCTGCTGGCGGCGAACGTGCAGCTCTGGAAGACATCGGTGTGCAATACAGCGACCTGGTCACGGTAGCGTTCCATCCTTCTGTTGCAGCGTTCAAGCAATTCGATTATCTGCGTGGCCTGAAACTGATTCACGACAGCTTTCCACAGGATTACCTCTTTGATCTGTTCGAGGCCCTGAACGCCGCCAATGCGACTGGCGAGGCCGGGCCAGGCCTGGACATCGTTCAAAGCATCGAGGCGTTGCCCGATCTGCAGAAGCTGATGCTGCCAGAGCAGTTCAACGCGTTGACCGGGCGCCTGTTTACCGTAGAGGGGTTGGTACCGCTCTCGGAACTGGAACGAAACCTGGGTTTGAATGCGCGCAATCTGGAACAGACCGGGCGGGCCAAAGCCTACCAGGCGTTATTAGGTTCAGTCCGGGAGAACGGTTTAACGCCAAGTCCGGAGCTAAGGGATTTAAGTGAATATGGAGAGCTGCTGTCCGCAGACGTAGCCACGCCCGGGGAACCGATTCAGGTGTCGGCTCAAACCATGGCCAACTTGAAAATGGCGCAGGAAGCGATCTATCGAGCCAAGGAGCTTCTGCCGTTGTCCGGTAATCAGTTGCCGAGCATGTGGGAAAACGGCGGTTCGGCGATTGCCAAAATCAAAGGCCTGCGAGGGATGGACCTTGAGGAGGGCGGATTCTCCGCCAAACTGACCACCGCCGAAGCCGCTCGCAAAGCCATCGAGATCAAAGGGGGCAATTGTTCGGAGAATTCGAAGGTCACGTTTTCGATTCTGGCGAGCCAGCCCCGGACGTCCAGTGTTCACATTGTCAGGGCCACCCTTTTTGACCATCAATATGTAGTGATAGGGGATGATCTGAGCAATCTCGATGCATTGGTCGTCGCTGACTCCTGGCCGGAATTTCCCGCAGCGCACGTGGCCAGCAATGCACACTTCGATTTTGAAATGCCGCCAGTGACCACACTAGCCCCCGGACCGGCCGTGGCTGAATACAACTTTATCAATGAAGCACCGACAGGGCCTGCGGCATTACCTGCGATTTCCGAGGCGAACACGTTCCGGCAGATAAAAATCAACAAGCTCTATGAGGAGGGCGCGGCATACGCTCAATGGACGTCGTTACGTGAGCTTGGACAGACTTATGCTGTCGAAGGGGGCACGCCGATCTTGTTCGAGCGGATGCCCGCATCGGTCATTGATAAGCGGGTTGATGCCTATCAGCGATACCGGGAAGCCTTCAAGGATCTTCTGGATCCGGTGGTTGATTGAGGGCCATCTGTTGCATCGGCGGATGAAGGTGTAACAGGGCTTGTCTACACTCCAGATTGAGGCCGCACCCCTCGGTGCGGCAACAAGGAGAAAACTCCATGAAGATGTTGCGTGTCCCATTGTTGATGATCGGTTTGCTGCTTAGTGCCCAGGGTTTCGCCGCCACTGCGCAACAGAACAAGATGACCACCTGCAACGCTGACGCTACCGCGAAAAGCCTCAAGGGCGACGAGCGCAAAGCCTTCATGAAGACCTGCCTGTCGGCGCCTGCCGCCAACGACGCCAAGACCCTGACCCCACAGCAGGAGAAAATGAAAACCTGCAACGCCACCGCTGCCACCCAGGCTTTGAAAGGTGATGCACGTAAAGCTTTCATGAGCGATTGCCTGAAGAAAAAATAAAACTTTGATTGGGGCGGCTACTTGCGGTGAGCNTTGGTTGATCCGGCCTCTTCGCGAGCAAGCCCGCTCCCACATTTTGCCCTGTGTTCGCAGGACTAATGTGGGAGCGGGCTTGCCCGCGATGAGGCCAGAAAGGACACGGAAAGCCCCACTAAAGTCGCCCTACACAATCCCTAGTGCTGGCCTGCGAACGCTGGCAGACTGCCAATCCTTTTACGTCGTTCGTTTTGAGGCTGTATGCCAACGTTTTCTCAGCGTCACGTGTTATTGCTGGTCAGTTGCGTCATCATTTTCGGTGGGTTGTTGCTGGTTCTGCCGCTCAAGCTGCTGCCCAGCCTGCTGGCCGGCTTGCTGGTGTATGAGCTGGTCAATATGCTCACCCCGCAGTTGCAACGGCTGATCGAAGGCCGGCGCGCGCGNTGGCTGGCGGTGGCGTTGTTGGGGACGTTAGTGGTCAGCGTGTTGACCCTGATTTTTGCCGGCGCCATCAGCTTTTTGCTGCACGAGGCGGAAAACCCCGGCGCGTCCCTCGACAAGTTCATGCACGTGGTTGACCGCGCGCGCGGGCAACTGCCGCCGTTCCTCGACGCCTACCTGCCTGCCAGCGCCGCCGAGTTTCGCGTGGCCATCGGCGACTGGCTGAGCAAGCACCTGAGCGAGCTGCAACTGGTCGGCAAAGACGCCGCCCACATGTTCGTCACGCTGCTGATCGGCATGGTGCTCGGGGCGATCATCGCCTTGCAGCGCATCCCGGATGTGACCAAGCGCAAGCCGCTGGCTGCTGCGTTGTTCGACCGCCTGCACCTGCTGGTCCAGGCGTTTCGCAACATCGTCTTCGCCCAGATCAAGATTGCCGCGCTCAACACCATGTTCACGGCGATTTTCCTCGCGGTGGTGCTGCCGTTGTGCGGGATTCACCTGCCGCTGACCAAAACCCTGATCGTGCTGACCTTCCTGCTCGGCCTGCTGCCGGTAATCGGCAACCTGATGTCCAATACACTGATCACCATCGTCGCGTTGTCGCTGTCGATCTGGGTGGCAGTGGCGGCGTTGGGGTATTTGATCGTGATTCACAAGGTCGAGTACTTCCTCAACGCGCGCATCGTGGGCGGGCAGATCAGTGCCAAATCGTGGGAATTGTTGCTGGCGATGCTGGTGTTTGAGGCCGCGTTCGGCCTGCCGGGGGTGGTGGCGGGGCCGATTTATTACGCGTACCTGAAGAGCGAGTTGAAGCAGGTGGGGATGGTTTGATCAGGTCGATATGCATCGCCTGATCTGACGCCCGCGATGGGGGCGCCTCGGTCTTGGATCAATCCATCGTGCCGTAACGCTTCATCGCCTCGATCGCCAACCCGCTGCCGATGCTGCCGAAGATGTTCCCTTCCACATGCCGCGCATTCGGCAACATCGCCGACACGCTGTTGCGCAGCGCCGGAATCCCGCTCGAACCGCCCGTGAAGAACACCGTGTCGACCTGATCGACCCGCACGTTGGCGTCGTTCAGCAGTTGGGTCACGCTGTTGCGCACGCGCTCCAGCAGGTTGTCGATGGCCGACTCAAACAGCGCGCGGCTCAGCTCTACGCTCAAGCCCGGCTCGATACGGTCCAGCGGCACATGGCGGCTGTCTTCGTGGGTCAGCTGGATCTTGGTTTCTTCCACTTCCATTGCCAGCCAGTGCCCGGCGCGCTGTTCGATCAGCTTGAACAGGCGGTCGATGCCGCCGGTGTCTTCGATGTCGTAGCGCATGCTGCCCAGGGCCAGCTGGGATTTTTGCGAGTACACCGAGTTGATGGTGTGCCAGGTGGCCAGGTTCATGTGGTGGCTGGTCGGCATATAGGCACCGCTTTTCATGCGGCTGCCGTAGCCGAACAGCGGCATCATGCCGGCCAGCGAGAGTTGTTTGTCGAAGTCGGTACCGCCGATGTGCACGCCGCCGGTGGCGAGGATGTCGTCGTGGCGGTTGTCGTTGTGGCGGCGGTCCGGGGACAGGCGCACCAGCGAGAAGTCGGACGTACCACCGCCGATGTCGACGATCAGTACCAGCTCTTCTTTTTCGATGGTCGACTCGTAGTCGAATGCCGCCGCAATCGGTTCGTACTGGAACGACACATCCTTGAAGCCAATGGCGCGGGCTACATCCACCAGGGTATTTTCAGCTTCCTGGTCGGCCATCGGGTCGTCATCGACGAAGAACACCGGGCGGCCCAGCACCACTTCTTCGAACTCGCGGCCGGCGGTGGTTTCAGCGCGGCTTTTGAGCTGGCCGATAAACAGCGCCAGCAGGTCGGTGAAGGGCATTGCCGTGCCGAGCACGCTGGTGTCGTGCTTGATCAACTTGGAACCGAGCAGGCTCTTGAGCGAGCGCATCAGCCGGCCTTCGTAGTTTTCCAGGTATTCGTGCAGCGCCAGTCGACCGTACACCGGGCGGCGCTCCTCGAAGTTGAAGAACACCACCGACGGCAACGTGATCTTGTCGTCCTCCAGCGCGATAAGCGTNTCCTCGCCGGGGCGGATCCAGCCGACGGTGGAGTTGGACGTGCCAAAGTCGATGCCGCAGGCACGGGCTGGGGATGGGTTTTTCATGTCTATCGGGTTCCGGTTAAAAAACGGCCGCGCAGTGTATGTCAGTGCGGCGCAGATTCGAAGGCCGACTATCCGCTAAATACACCAATGACGCCTTGATAAGATGGCCGGATGCCCCAAACTTGTCTGCATTGAGCCTGGCAGCCATCGGACGGTCGCAAGAACCGCCCACCGCTGCCGATAAACTTCTGACGCGCTACCCGGTCACAAACTTGAGATCGGTCAACCCGGCGACTGGAAATACGCGCAGACTGCCGGTGACGGCGCGATTTCGATAACGGATGGTGATTCCCTCGATGGACTTCAAAGACTATTACAAGATTCTCGGTGTGGAACCGACCGCGGACGATAAGACCATCAAGGCGGCTTATCGGAAACTGGCGCGCAAATACCACCCCGATGTCAGCAAGGAAAAGGACGCCGAGGCCAAGTTCAAGGACGCCTCGGAAGCCTATGAGGCGCTGAAAAGCGCCGATAAGCGCGCCGAATACGACGAACTGCGCAAATACGGCCAGCATGGCCAGCCGTTCCAGGGCCCGCCGGGCTGGCAGGGTCGTGGCGGCGGTGGTTTTGGTGGTGGTCAGGACACGGGCGATTTTTCGGACTTCTTCAGTTCGATCTTCGGCAACCGTGGTCCTGGTTTTGGCGGTGGAGAGTCGCGTCGCAGTGCCGGACGTCGGGGGCAAGACGTGGAAATGGAACTTGGGATTTTCCTGGAAGAAACCCTTTCGAACGAGTCGAAGAAGGTCACCTTCCAGGTGCCGCAATACAACGCTGCCGGCCAGCATGTCAGCAACACCAGCAAAAGCCTGAACGTGAAAATCCCGGCCGGCGTGACCGACGGCGAGCGCATCCGCCTCAAGGGCCAGGGCGCTCCAGGCATCGGTGGCGGCGCCAATGGCGACTTGTTCCTGATCATTCGCTTTGCGCCGCACCCGAAATTCGACGTCGAAGGCGAGAACCTGATCATTACCTTGCCGCTGGCTCCCTGGGAGTTGGCGTTGGGTGCCGAAGTGGCAGTGCCTACNCTCACCGGCAAGATCAACCTCAAGGTGCCGGCCGGCAGCCAGAACGGCCAGCGTATGCGCGCTAAGGGCCATGGCTTACTCAACAAAGCCGGGCAGCGTGGCTACCTGTTCGTGCAATTGAAGGCGGTCATGCCCAAGACCTCGAGCGATGAGGTCAAGGCGCTGTGGCAGGAACTGGCGAAAAAAGCCGCTTTCGACCCGAGAGAAAATTTCTGATCCAAGAGACGGAGTAGCCCATCATGAGCAACCCCCTGATCGTTCAACTGGACATGGCAGAATTCTGTGAGGCGACCGACCTGTCGGACGTCTACGTGATCGAAATCGTCGAGCACGGCATCCTCGAACCTCAGGGCAAGCAGCCCAAGGATTGGGTTTTCAACGATTATGAGCTGGCACTGGCCAAGCGCGCCGCCAAGCTGCGGCGCGATCTGGAACTGGAGTGGGAAGGCGTCGCCCTGGCGCTGGACCTGCTTGAAGAGGTCCAGCAGCTGCGGGCCGAGAATCGCATGCTCAAGCAGCGGTTGGGGCGGTTGGTGGTCGAGTAGCTGACCTGATGTTTTTGTGTTGCCTGATATGGCCTCTTCGCGAGCAAGCTCGCTCCCACAGGGATCTCTGTCGTTCACGCGTTCTGCATTCACAGAAAAACTGTGGGAGCGGGCTTGCCCGCGATGAACGATGACGCGGTCTCATGACTGATATTCGCTTTGCCCTTTCAGCAAAGCGAATGCCACCCGCGCAAGCTTGCGAGCCAGCATCACCAGCGCCTCAGTAGTGCTGAAGCCCCGGGCTCTTTGGGCTTCGTAAAACCCTTTCCAGGCTTTCGTACGGCTAGCCGACATCGCTGCATTGTGCAGAAGCCGGCGGGCCTCGGGGTCACCGCGCTTGGTCAAACTGCGGCGACCGTCCTTCTGTCCTGATTTAGACACCCGTAAATCCATGCCCAGGAAGGCGATAAACGCATCCGCGTTTCTAAAATCCCCGCGCTGAAATGCAGTTATCAAGCGAGCCCCAGTCAAAAATCCAATGCCTTCAACTTTCAGGCAACGTTTCAGTTGACCGAGTAAACCGGCTTCTTTGAGCTGATCGTTGATCGTCTTTTCGATCAGCGTTTCAAGCTGCTGCATGGACTTCACTTGTTCTGCAAAAGCCGCTTTCAGCAGCGGCTCATTCGACCAACTCTGCACCAGGCCAACCCTAGCCTGGACCAAGGCAGCCCGGCGGCGGAAGAGGCTCAGGAGCTGGCGGTACAGCGGTGATGGAGGGGTCCAGGGGCGCAACTCCTCGGCTTCGTTCTTCAGGTAACGGGCCAGCAACTTGGCGTCCAGCGCGTCGGTTTTGGCGCGGATTTTCACGCCTTCGCGATAATGTTTGAGTTCATAGCCTCCCACCATGTAAATCGCACATCCGGCCTCATAGGCCAGATCAGCAAAGTCCAGGTGATAGATGTTGGTCGCCTCAATGGCAATAGCCACCGTCCCCGGCAACGTATTCAGCCACTGCTTGATGGATGTTTTAGTGTTGGGAATCTCTTTAAGCAAATCGTTATCAGCCTGATAAATCACCAGTTCATTCTTGGCGACATCCACGCCCACGATCGGTTTTGATAGAGAGACCGGCATTGCCATAGGATTTCCTCCGAGATAAGGTTTGAGCACTTGAAGGGCTCACTCAGAGGCGCAGGCTTGTTCCTATCGTCGGTCTAGCCAGATGCATTCTTTATCGGCGCTTGGGTGAAAGGAGGAGGGGCGAAATCTCCCACAGTCTGTACTGCGTCTCCCACAGGGATCTCTGTCGTTCACGCGTTCTGCATTCACAGAAAAACTGTGGGAGCGGGCTTGCCCGCGATGAACGATGACGCGGTCTCACGCCGTCAGAACTTGCGCGGCAACACCACCGTAAACATCGTGCCATCCGCCTCACTGGAACTGACTTCTATCGTCCCGCCGTGTGCATCGACCACTTCCTTGACAATAAACAACCCCAGGCCAAGGCTGGTAGAGGGTTGGCCAAGTTCCTCGTCAGCGCTGCGCACCAGCGGATCGAAAATCGTGCCGATCGCTTCCTCGGGGATCGGAGCGCCGTAGTTATGCACCGTGAGGCGGACCGTGTCCGGCTCGCCTGTCAGGGTCAGCGTCACGTCACGCTTGTTCAACCCATGCTGCAAGGCGTTGCCGATCAGGTTCTGCAACAGCTGACTCACTCGTCCGGCATCCCAGGCACCTCGGGTATCACCCTTTACGTGGACCGTCGGATCGCACTCCGGGTTACCGGCGCAGGCTTGGGCAATCGCCGCATGGGCGGCATCGGCCAGGTCCATGGGCGCCGGTTCGATCGGCAGGCTTTTACCCAGGCGACTGCGCACCAGCTCCAGCAAATCGCTGACCATCGCCGCCATGTGCCGCGCGCCGTGCTTGATGTTGACCGCGCAGGCCAGGGCATCGCCTTCAAGTGTGGTTTTGCGCATCAGCAATTCGGTGGACATGCTCACCGCTTGCAAGGGTGCCCGCAGGTCATGCCCCAGGATCGCCAGAAAGATATCCCGCGAATGATTGACCTGCTCGGCGTAGGCCGCGGTGGATTCGGCGAGTGCCTCGTCAATGGCTTCGTTGAAACGGATCATGTCCTGGAAATAGGCCAGGTCCGGTGACGCCAGGCTGTCGACCCACATACGGATGACGCACGCACGCAAATGGCGGAACTCCGACGTCATTTGCACCAGATCAAACCCCACGGTATGCCGCAGTTCGCCATGGCTGGCGCCGGCTTCGTCGAGGCTCGGGGTTTTTTCCGGGCCTTCGCCCTTGGCCTTGGCCATCTGTTCGCGGGTGGTTTGCGCGGTGGTCATGTCACGCGCGGCGGCCAGCAAAATGGCCTTGGCGTGATCGCGCAGGGCGACCCTGTCCATGTGCTCGGCCGCCGGGGTAATGGTGCTGGCGAACTGCTCCCATTCATCGACGATACGGTCCACGTGTAGCCTGATGAAGTCGGGTAGACGCATGTCCGGTTTCCTGATGGGAAGTCTGGCGCATCTTAGCCCCTTTGACGCTCGCTAAAAACTACCATTACGCGGGGACGCTCCTTTGCGCGGGGAGCGGGTGGTAATTAATTGTTTTTTAGATTCTTAAATCAGATGCGACGTTGATGCATTCGTGATTTCGGCGCTGTTTTTTGATCTTTTGTTTTCGTCGCCTCTCAATAATCTGGTGGTTCAATTCATCGCATAAGGATTTGCGAAATGAGCGAACGTTCGGATACGCCAGATCGACCCGTCATTGCCGGGCAGGCAAGAGACGTGGAGCGCAATGTTTATCGTGATTATCTGCTGGGCAAACTGCCCCCGCCGGTAAAAGACGCCCCCGCTTCGCGCCTGGTTGCCTTTGCCCATTCGAAACCGGAATTTGCGGAATGGTATTTGAATTCAAGGGCCATGGATCGCCAGTACCTCAAGGAGTTGATCGACGAGCGCTGGCGCCTGCAGGGGCCATTGGACGAGACGCTGAAGAATGTGCAGCAGGACATTCTTGCCTTCGCCGAGCCCTTGCTGGTCCAGGCATTGAAAGAGCATTTGAACCTGGAACTGGACGTCAACGCGACGCTGATTCGGCTGTACGTCCCCGCCAATCTGGCCATTGGCATCGATACCCATGCCAGTCGGCTCAGGCAATCATCATTGCTGGAAGCGGCCCTGCACAATTTTGAGGCCCCCGAAACGCAGGCGGGCGCGTTTCGCGATGGCTCGGGCATCTTCACCCGGGACGACGAAAACGAACTTCAGCGACATACGCTCACGGTCGAGAGATTTGCCGCCCTGTGCCGGACGCTCGATATCGGTACGCAATATCAACGTCACATCAACGCATTACTGATGCCCGAGGCGGTCACGGCGAGGGCGACCGTCGTGCGGGAATGCATGGCCAGTGAAAAAGCCGCGTTTCACGAATCGGCGCTGATCGCGTATCTGAAGAAAGACATCACGTTCTATGGCTACGGGAAACTTCGGCAGATCCGTGACAACGAACAAGGCATTCTGATCGGGCGTCGGCCCCTGCAAAGCCATCGGCTTTCAATCATGGGCTTCAGGCTGTCCGGCATTGTGTTGTTCAGTGCGGTGGCGGACCCTTCAAAAATCAAACGGGTTTACGACGCGCTGATTCCAGAACATCAACAAACGATGCTGGAATGGTCGCAACGTCTGGCACTGCTCCCGGGGCAGGAGTTTGAACAGTTCAAGCTGCTCCAGGCGTTTTTCGCCAATGGCCCCACTGGTCTCGTTGAGGCCATGTTGCAACGGGATGATGCTTATCAACAAAGTCGTCTGGAGGGGACGCTGCTTGCGTATGTTCCCGATGATCCCGACCACCCCCTCAAGGAATATCAGTCCTTCACTGATTTCATGAAGGAACTGACGAGCCAGTTGCGCTCGCCAGGCTACCAGCAGTTTTTCAGCCGTTTCGTGGCGCAAAAAGACCAGGGCAAGTTTTTTGCCCGGGTTCGCGAGCGTCTCTCGATATACACCTGGAAACAGCGCGAGCCGCTGGACATGGGGCCGTGGTGGCGGGAAACCGCAGTTGAAAACGCCAACGCAGAGCCTGTCACCCATCTCATTTCAGGCGATCTCTGGACGCAAACAAGTCTGTGGCGCAGGGAGAAGGCGATTGCAGATGCGCGGCAAATCGCCGTGCCGACTGGCGATGAAGATGCCACCACCCGCTGGAACCGGTTGAACAGCTATCTGAACATCGGCTGGAACGTGTTCAACTTCGGCGCCATGTTGGTTCCCGGTCTGGGCGAAGCGATGCTGGCCGTCATGGCCGGGCAGATGGTTTTGGAAACCCTGGAAGGCTTCGAGGACTGGAGCAAAGGGGACAAGGAAGAAGCAGCGTCCCATCTCACCAGCGTCATGATCAATTTCGCACAGTTGGCGATTATGGGCGCCGGGCATGTCTTGCCGTCCGGCGCGGCGGCGGCCGTCAAACCCTCGGCATTTATCGACCGGTTGAAAAAGATTGAGCTGGCGGACGGCAAGACGCGCCTCTGGAACCCGGACCTTTCGCCCTACGCCCATGACAGGGTGTTGCCCGCAGAGGCAAAGCCAAGCGAGCAGGGCCTGTACCGGCAAAGCGAAAAGGACATCCTCAAGCATGAAAACCAACACTTCGAAGTCATAACCGATCCACGCACCGGCCAGCCACGCCTGCAACATCCGACTCGGCCAAAGGCTTATCAGCCAACACTGGAGCACAACGGTTGCGGCGCGTGGAAGACCGAACTCGACCGCCCCATCGAGTGGGACAAAACCACCCTCATGCGGCGCCTGGGCCCGACGGTCGAGGGCTTCTCTGATAACACCCTGGAACAGATTCGTCTCGTCAGCGGCATGGGGGAGGACGAATTGCGTCGGTTGCATGTCGTCAGCGACCCGCCGCCCGCGTTGCTGAACGACACGATCGAACGCTTCCAGGCCTGGGCCGAGGTGCAAAAGCTACCCGGGCAGATAAGGCTCAACGAGGTTCCGCCAGCGTTCGTCGAGCAAGTGCCGCAGTTGCTGGTTGAATTGCCGAGATGGCCGGAGCAAAAAAGCATCGAGTTGTTTGACGGCCCTGGGCACGGCGGGCGCTCGATCAAATTTGGCAACGCCGATGCACTGCCGGCTGACACGCTGAAGATCAACCGTGCCGAGGTCAGCGTAGGAAAACTGCCGGAGCGTGCCGTGAAGTTTGCCAACGAGAGCGACATTCACGCGATGCTCGGGCAGGGCATTTCAACGGACGAGCGAGTCCGCATCAACGCCTTGAAAAACCTGCTGGCCGGGCGAGCAGGCAGTCGTCGCGGACCTCTGTTTGACGCGCTGAATCGTCGTTTGCAGCTGACCGACAACCCGCAGGTTCGGGTGCTTCAGGACGCGTTCAATGGGCTCCCCACTGCGGTAGCCCGGGAGTTGCTCGCTGACATTGAGCCGCAAGACCTGCTCAACATCACCGAGCCGTCGCGCATCCCCTTGCAACTCAAGGAACGGGTGAGCGTCACCTTGAAGGCGATACGAACCGCGCGCGCTTATGAAGGGCTCTTCCTCGATGCGCCCTACGGTGTGGACACCGAGCGGCTGGCCTTGCATTCGTTGCAGGCGCTACCCGACTGGCCCGCGAACCTCAGGATTGAAATCCGTGCGTTTTCTTTCGACGGACCGTTGCGCGACAGCGTCGGCCCGACGGATGCCACCCACCGCAGAATCCTGGTCAGCGAGGACGGCCAGTACCAGGCACGTGATGCCGATGATCTGCAGTTGCACGGGGCCGATGATCTTTATGCTTCGGTGTTGCACGCCCTGCCTGACGCCGAACGAAACGCGCTGGGGTATCACGTCAATCAAGGCGCCACGCTCAAGCTCGCCGTTCAAAACGCGCCGCTGCCACGGGACACGTTCAGCGCGCTGCTGGCGGATAACCCTGTGCGCAAACCGGCGTATGACCCAGCCACAATGCGTCTGCGGGGCGGCATGCGTGGGATTGCTCATGGGCTGCACAGAGTCAACGAGCCCATCACGCCGCAAGAGCGGGTGCGTGTCGTGCGTCCCGGATGGACCGAGGACGAAGCTTTGGCCTATCTGCAGGTGAGTGGCAGCGAACTCAGCCCGGCGCAGAGGGCGAGCGCACTCGAAGCGGAATTCGATCGGCTCAACGCCAATTTTCAACGCTGGTTGAAATCGCCGACCGAAGCGTACAGCTTCACGCCTGCCGGCGTCGCCGAATGGCAATCCAGAAACGCCTTGTACAAAGCGGTCAGAGAATGCTGGCAACACACCGGGTTGCGCCATGTGGATTCATTCGGTCATCTTCAGGGCGTTGTGCTCGACCTGGAAAACATTCCACTGGGGCGTCATCTACGCACCATGCCCGCCCTGGAAGGCCATTTCGATCACGTCACAAACCTCAATCTGACCCTGACCGAATTGACCGACTCACACAGCTCCTTCCTCGATCATTTTCCCCGTTTGCGTTCGCTCAACGTCAACGGCAATGCGCTCACCGGTGTTCCACGTGCCATCCGCCGCATGCGCGGGCTGACGGAACTCAACATGCGAGGTAACCGTATTGTCCTGGATACCCAAGGCGTCGCGGATTTGCGCAACCTGACACGACTTGAGGCCCTGGACCTGTTTGGCAATCCGTTGGGGCAAGCCCCGGATATCGGCAGCATGAGAATGTTGCATACGCTGATTCTGACTGACACCGGCATTCATACCTGGCCACAGGGGTTGTTCGCACAACCGCGCTTCCGGCACTTTTTCCTGGATATGCAGCGCAACGAAATCACGCAGATTCCGTCGGTGCCCTCGGGCTCCGTGCAGGCGGAATTGCTGGCACGCACGGTGCTGAGCCGTGATCCGCAGTGGTTGGCGGAGGCCAATCTGCAGACGCTCAGGGACTACATCGAGTCCGTCGGCCTGGACCCGGATCGACCGTATCCGCCCCGCGGTGTGCGCGACAGTCTCGACTGGGAGGCGGGCATGACCCGGCCGGAATGGGTGGCGAAGCAAGCGGTCTGGAACAGCGTCGAGGATGAGCACGGATCGGTCGGTTTTTTCAACGAGATCCGTAAACTCACCGAGTCGGGGCATTTCAAGAACGACCCCGGGTTTCGGGTCGATATGACCGCCAAGGTCTGGCGCATGCTCGAGGCGATGTCCAAAAACACCGAGCTTCGGCAAAAACTCTTCACCATGACCACGGTGCCCACGGCGTGCGTCGATGCCGGTGCGCAACTGTTCAATGCCATGGGCCTGGAAGTGCTGATTCACGAGGCCTATGAACTGGCCAATCCCGCGCTGGTGGAAGGGGAGCTGGTGTCGCTGGCGCGAGGCAAGTCACGTCTGGATGAACTGAGCAGGATTGCCCGCAAGACGATCTCCGAGCGCGAGGCGATGGGCGAGGCGTTCAGGCGTATCAACGCTACGGGGGAGGTGACGGGTACGATTGATGAGGTGGAAGTTCACCTGGCGTTCATGACCGATCTTGCCGAAAGGCTGGACCTGCCCTGGCAGTCTCGCAACATGCAGTTTAGAGGGGTCGCGGGTGTTACATCGCAGATGATCGATGATGCTTATCTGCGTGTGCTGGACCTTGAGGAAGGGGAGTTGCTCGGTGATTTGCTGGTCGAGCAGCCGTTCTGGTCATCCTATGTCGAGGGTGTCAACCGACGGGCTTTCAAAGTGTTCAGGCGCCGGATCGATGCCACGACAGACTTCTATATGGCACTGGACCAGCGTGCGAATGACACAACGCTTTCCCTTGAGCAAAAGGCTCGGTTGAAGGAGGAACTCACGGTGCTCGGTGCTGAACTGAAGAAACCGCAAAGCGACTTTTCGCCGGGCCGTGTCATGACCGAAGCGGACTATGCCGCTGAGTTAGATGCGATCGATGAAGACAAAAAGACGTTGCTCAAAACCTTCACCCAACAGGCGATCGACCGGGCAAAACTGCAAAGGGTAGAACTGCCCTTTGTCGTGCAGCCGGACAGCTGATTGCACCTGTTTTTCCCGGGGGCCTGGTACGCCAGGCCCCCGGGGTTGTCAGGCCTACCGAACGATCAAAACAGGAAATATCGCTGGGCCATCGGCANCACCTCTGCGGGCTCACACCACAGCAACACCCCATCGGCCTTGACCTGATAGGTCTGTGGGTCGACATCGATGGTCGGCAGATAGTCGTTGTGGATCAAGTCGGTTTTCTGCACCTCACGGCACCCTTTGACCACTGCAATTTTCTTCTTCAACCCCAAGGCTTCGGGCAGGCCCGCCTCCTGCGCGGCCTGGCTGATGAAGGTCAGGCTGGTGGCGTGCAACGAGCCGCCGTAGCTGGCAAACATCGGTCGGTAATGCACCGGTTGCGGAGTCGGAATGGAAGCATTGGCATCGCCCATCAGGCTGGCTGCGATGGCGCCGCCCTTGAGGATCAAGGTCGGCTTGACCCCAAAAAATGCCGGACGCCAGAGCACCAGATCCGCCCATTTACCCACTTCGACCGAGCCGACNNNATGGCTGATGCCGTGGGTGATCGCCGGGTTGATGGTGTACTTGGCGATGTAGCGTTTGGCGCGGAAATTATCATTGCCTGGGCCGTCGCCGGGCAGGGCGCCGCGCTGTTTTTTCATCTTGTCGGCAGTCTGCCAGGTGCGCGTGATCACTTCGCCGACGCGGCCCATGGCCTGGCTGTCGGAGCTGATCATCGAAAACGCGCCCAGGTCGTGCAGGATGTCTTCGGCGGCGATGGTTTCGCGGCGGATGCGGCTTTCGGCGAAGGCCACGTCTTCGGCAATGCTCGGGTCCAGGTGATGGCAGACCATCAACATGTCCAGGTGCTCGTCGATGGTATTGCGGGTGAACGGCCGGGTCGGGTTGGTGGAGCTGGGCAGCACGTTAGGGAAGCCGCAAGCCTTGATGATGTCCGGCGCGTGGCCGCCACCGGCACCTTCGGTGTGGTAGGTGTGAATGGTGCGGCCCTTGAGCGCGGCGAGGGTGGTTTCGACGAATCCGGATTCGTTGAGCGTGTCGCTGTGAATCGCCACCTGCACGTCGTACTCATCGGCAACGCTCAGGCAGTTGTCGATGCTGGCCGGTGTGGTGCCCCAGTCTTCATGCAGCTTCAAGCCGATGGCGCCGGCCTTGACCTGCTCGACCAACGGCTCCGGCAAACTGGCGTTGCCCTTGCCGGTGAAGCCGATGTTCATCGGGAACGAATCGCTGGCCTGGAGCATGCGCGCCAAGTGCCACGGGCCCGAGGTGCAGGTAGTGGCATTGGTGCCGGTAGCCGGGCCGGTGCCGCCGCCGATCATGGTTGTGACGCCGCTGGTCAGCGCCTCCTCGATCTGCTGCGGGCAGATGAAATGCACGTGGGAGTCGATGCCGCCGGCGGTGAGGATCATGCCTTCACCGGCAATCACTTCGGTGCTGGCGCCGATGGCCATGGTCACGCCCGGCTGTATATCCGGGTTGCCGGCCTTGCCGATCGCGTGAATGCGGCCGTTCTTCAGGCCGACGTCGGCTTTGACAATGCCCCAGTGGTCGATGATCAGCGCGTTGGTGATCAGCGTGTCCACCACTTCATGGGCGAGCAACTGGCTTTGGCCCTGACCGTCGCGAATCACCTTGCCGCCGCCGAATTTCACTTCTTCGCCGTAGACGGTGAAGTCCTGCTCCACTTCGACGAACAGCTCGGTGTCGGCCAGGCGGACCTTGTCTCCGACGGTGGGGCCGAACATGTCGGCGTAGGCTTGTCTTGAGATTTTCATGCGCATGCCTTGAGATTCAATTGTTTTTGAGACCGCTCGCGCTGCTCGCTAATCGCCAGCAAGCCGGCTCCTACAGGGGAGTGCGATCCTGTAGGCGCCGGCTTGCTGGCGATGGGGCCGGTACTGGCGCCGAATGACTTAAAGGTCACCCATGATCCTGCCGGCAAACCCGAACACCCGGCGATGCCCGGCCAGGTCCACCAGCTCAACCTCACGACTCTGCCCCGGCTCGAAGCGCACGGCGGTGCCGGCGGGGATGTTCAGGCGCATGCCGCGACTGGCCGCGCGGTCGAAGGTCAGGGCGTCGTTGGTTTCGAAAAAATGATAATGCGAGCCCACCTGGATCGGCCGGTCGCCGCTGTTGGCCACGCTGAGGGTGATGGTGCGCCGGCCTACATTGAGTTCGATGTCGCCGGGCTGGATCTGGTATTCACCGGGAATCATCAATGGGCTCCCTGAAGAATCTTGTAGTAGAGGGCGGTCGGTTTGTACTGGCCGCTCGGGTCGCAGGCGTAATCAGGGATTTCACCTGCTTTGGTGTAGCCCAGGGCTTTGTAGAAGTCCTCGGCGGGGGAGCCGGCTTCGGTGTCGAGGTAGAGCATGCCGCGCTTGTGCTGGAGCGCGGCCTGTTCCAGCGCGCTCATCAATTGTTGGCCCAGGCCACGGCGGCGCGCATGTTCACGCACCAGCAGTTTCTGCACCTCGGCACGGTTCAGGCCATTGGCTTTCTGGCACAAGGTCAGCTGCACGCTGGCCTGCACCTGCTCGTCCTTGACCACCACCCACAGCAGCACGTTGCCCTTGTTCAGGTTGTCCTGAACGTCATCGAAATAGGCACGGGCCTGAGTGGCATCCAGATTGGCCATGAACCCGACACTGGCGCCATAGCCGACGGCGTCGAGCAGCAAATCAATCAAACCCTGACGATAGTGCGCAAAGCTTTCAACATTGACGCGGCGCAGTTGGGCAGCGTTCATCGGCAATTACTCCTTGTTGGCGGGTGGCGGCTCCGCGCCAGGATTGAGGGTCAGTTGCATGAAGGTCAGGTCCAGCCAGCGGCCGAACTTGNTGCCCACTTGTGGCATTTGCCCGGTCGTGACGAAACCGGCCCGTTCATGCAATCGGATAGAAGCGGCATTGCCGCTTTCGATGGCAGCGACCATCACATGTTTGTCGCAGCCTTTGGCGCGCTCGATCAGCACCGTCATCAATTGCGGGCCGAGACCGTTGCCACGCTGGTCGCTGCGCACGTAGACCGAGTGCTCGACGGTGTGGCGGAAACCGTCGAATGGCCGCCAGTCACCAAATGAAGCGTAGCCCAGCACGCTGTTATCGCCGTCGACGATCACCAGGATCGGATAACCCTGGGCTTGCCGGGCGCGGAACCACGCCTGACGGTTAGCCAGGTCGACCGGTTGTTCGTTCCAGATCGCCGTGGTGTTGAGCACGGCGTCGTTGTAGATGTCGCGGATCGCCGGCAGGTCGGCGTGCAGCGCATCGCGAATTTGATAGGTCATGACGCGTCCTCAGGCGATAGGCTGGTGAACGGTGACCAGTTTGGTGCCGTCGGGGAACGTCGCTTCGACCTGGATATCCGGGATCATTTCCGGGATGCCTTCCATCACTTGCTCGCGGCTGAGCAGGGTGGTGCCGTAGTGCATCAGGTCGGCGACGGTCTGGCCGTCACGCGCGCCTTCGAGCAGCGCAGCGGAGATGTAGGCCATGGCTTCCGGGTAATTGAGTTTCACGCCGCGCGCCAAACGCCGCTCGGCCACGAGGCCGGCGGTGAAGATCAGCAGCTTGTCTTTTTCGCGTGGGGTCAGGTCCATCGTTTGGAATCCATCTGGGCAGATAAAAAGTAATCGGATCTGTAAACACACAACTTGTAGGAGCCGGCTTGCTGGCGATGGCGTACTGACTGGCGCCATCGCCATCGCCATCGCCAGCAAGCCGGCTCCTACAAGGATATCGGTGTTCAGGTGCTCCATATTCTTGGGGGCAGGGCTTCGCGGCCGAGTAACGCCGGCCGGAGCAAGCGCCACAATTCAATCAACCAGCCCCGCGCCAACAGCGCTTCACTGGCCAGGCAACGAGCCACCAGAAGCCCGGGCAATTGCGTCAGATCCCCGCGTACTTCAGTGGGCAGCGAGCGACAGGTTTCCAGCAGTTCGCTATCAATCTCCCCGGTCACCAGCAACGTCGCAAACACCGGTTGTCCATCCAGGCCAATCGGCGAATCAAGCAAACCGTCNGCGCCTACAATGCGCTGGCGCTCATGCCAGAGCAACTGGCCGTCGCGGCGAATGTCCAGGTGCGATTGGAAGTGGCCGAGGTCGAAACGCTCGCCACTGGCCGGGCGGCCGAGGGCGACCACGTCCCAGTAGAACAGCCGGGCGTCGCCCTCCAGATCAATCGAGGTGCTGAGTTCGGCTTGAGCGTCGCTGAAGATGATCGTCTCTTGTGGCAGCCATTCCAGTGTCGCACCGCACGCCACCTTCAATGTCAGCTGCTGATAGGCAGGCCCCGCCGCGCGATACCATTTGGCAGCGCCCGGGCTGGTGATTTGCGCCCAGGCATCCGGGCCGACGCTGGCCGAGATGTCCAGGCGATCACCGCCGGCAATCCCGCCGGGCGGATGCACGATGATGTGCTGGCACACCTCGGGGCCTTCGGCGTACAGGTGCTTCTGCACCCGCAGCGGGCCTTTGTGCCGGCGCTGGACCGGGCGCGTGCTGTCGCCGAACCGGGCGTAGCCCAATTCCAGCTCGGCATGCCAGCTCGGGGTAAACAGGGCAGTGGGGAGAGGTAAGTTCATGTCTTCTAGTTATCGTCAGGACGCTTCAGATTAGATCGTAACCAGACCGCGTACACCCTCGGCTTCCATATTTTCGCCTCGGCCTTGCTGGACGATTTCACCGCGTGACATCACCAGGTACTGGTCGGCCAGCTCGGCGGCGAAGTCGTAGAACTGCTCCACCAACAGGATTGCCATGTCGCCGCGTGCCGCGAGCTTCTTGATCACCATGCCAATTTCCTTGATCACCGACGGCTGGATGCCTTCGGTGGGCTCATCGAGAATCAACAGCCGTGGACGGCTGGCCAGTGCGCGACCAATCGCCAATTGCTGCTGTTGGCCGCCGGACAAGTCACCGCCGCACCGTTGCTTCATTTGCAGCAAAACCGGGAACAGCTCGTAGATGAAGGTCGGGACTTCCTTGGCCTCAGAACCAGGAAAACGTGAGAGGCCCATCAACAGGTTTTCTTCCACGGTCAGGCGCCCAAAAATCTCCCGGCCCTGAGGCACGTAGGCAATGCCAGCATGCACGCGCTGGTGCGGCTTGAACCCGGTAATGGCCTTGCCTTCCCAGTTCACCGCGCCCTCTTTGGCCGGCAGCAAACCCATCAGGCATTTGAGCAGGGTGGTCTTGCCCACGCCATTACGGCCGAGCAGGCAGGTGACTTCGCCGATTTTTACGTCAAATGACAGCCCGCGCAGGATGTGGCTACCGCCGTAGTACTGATGCAGCTTGTCGACTTGCAGCATTCTGGAATTCTCCTCACCCCCTGTAGGAGCCGGCTTGCTGGCGATGGCGGCGTATCGGCCAATATCGCAAGCCAGCGCCCACATAAAGCAGTTCACGTCAGCATCAGCGACCGAGATAAACCTCGATCACCCGCTCATTTTCCTGCACCTGTTCCAGCGACCCTTCGGCCAGCACGCTGCCCTGGTGCAACACCGTCACGTGGTCGGCAATCGAGCCGACGAAGCCCATGTCGTGCTCCACCACCATCAGCGAGTGCTTGCCCGCGAGGCGCTTGAACAGTTCGGCGGTGAATTCGGTTTCGGCGTCGGTCATGCCCGCCACCGGTTCGTCNAGCAGCAGCAGCTGCGGGTCTTGCATCAGCAGCATGCCGATCTCCAGNAACTGCTTCTGGCCGTGGGACAGCAGCCCGGCCGGGCGCTGTACCGAAGCGGTCAGGCGGATAGTCTCGAGCACTTCATCGATACGGTCTTTCTGCTCGCCGCTCAAGCGTGCGCGCAGGCTGGCCCACACGGACTTGTCGGTTTTCTGCGCCAGTTCCAGGTTTTCGAACACGCTCAGGGCTTCGAATACCGTGGGTTTCTGGAACTTGCGGCCGATGCCGGCCTGGGCGATCTGCACTTCGCTCATGCTGGTCAGGTCGAGGGTTTCGCCAAACCAGGCNTTGCCGTGGCTGGGGCGGGTCTTGCCGGTGATCACGTCCATCAGCGTGGTTTTGCCCGCGCCGTTGGGGCCGATGATGCAGCGCAGTTCGCCGACGCCGATGTACAGGTTCAGGTCATTGAGCGCCTTGAAACCGTCGAAGCTGACACTGATGTCTTCCAGGGTCAGGATGGTGCCGTGGCGGGTGTTGAGACCCTTGCCTGCGGCCTGCCCGAGGCCGATGGCGTCGCGGCTGCTGCCGGCGTCCTTGTTGGGCTCCACAGGAAAAAATGCCGGTTCGAGCATGAATTCAGCCGTCGCAGTGACTCTCATTGCTCACCTCTCTTTTTCAGCAGGCCGATCACGCCTTTGGGCAGNTACAGGGTGACGATGATGAACAGCGCACCGAGGAAGAACAGCCAGTATTCGGGGAACGCCACGGTGAACCAGCTCTTCATGCCGTTCACCACGCCGGCGCCCAGCAGCGGGCCGATCAGTGTGCCGCGCCCACCCAAGGCCACCCACACAGCGGCTTCGATGGAGTTGGTCGGCGACATTTCGCTGGGGTTGATGATCCCGACCTGCGGCACGTACAGCGCACCGGCCAGACCACACAGCACCGCGCTCAAGACCCAGACAAACAGCTTGAAACCCCGCGGGTCGTAGCCGCAGAACATCAGACGGTTTTCCGCGTCGCGCAATGCCGTCAGTACCCGGCCGAACTTGCTCTGCGCCAGGCGCCAGCCGGTGTACAAGCTGGCGACCAGCAACACCACCGTGGCAAAAAACAACACCGCTCGCGTGCCTGGCTCGGTAATGCCAAAGCCCAGGATGCTGCGAAAATTGGTGAAGCCGTTGTTGCCGCCAAACCCGGTCTCGTTGCGGAAAAAAAGCAGCATCCCGGCAAAGGTCAGGGCCTGGGTCATGATCGAGAAATACACGCCCTTGATCCGCGAACGGAAGGCGAAAAACCCGAAGACCAGCGCCAGCAAACCCGGCGCGAGCACCACCAGACACATCGACCAGAGGAAGCTGCTGGTGCCGGTCCAGTACCACGGCAACTCGGTCCACGACAGGAACGTCATGAACGCCGGTAGCTCGTCCCCGGACGCCTGACGCATCAGGTACATGCCCATCGCGTAACCGCCCAGGGCAAAGAACAGGCCGTGGCCGAGGGACAACATCCCTGCGTAACCCCACACCAGGTCCAGGGCCAGGGCGACGATGGCGTAGCACAGAATCTTGCCCACCAGCGTCAGGGTGTAGGCCGAGACGTGAAAAACGCTGACCGGAGATAACAGCGAGAGCAGCGGCAACGCCAGCAACAGAACGAGGATCACCGCGCCAACGGCAATCGTGACCTTGGGGCCGGCCTTTTGCGTGGCCGTAAGCATCAATGGCTGGTTCATCAGTCGATCACCCGTCCTTTCAGTGCGAAGAGTCCTTGCGGGCGTTTCTGGATAAACAGAATGATCAGCGCGAGGATCAGGATCTTGCCGAGTACGGCGCCGATCTGTGGCTCCAGAATCTTGTTGGCGATGCCCAGGCCAAAGGCGGCCATGACGCTGCCGGCCAACTGGCCGACACCGCCGAGCACCACCACCAGGAATGAGTCGATGATGTAGCTCTGGCCCAGGTCCGGGCCGACGTTGCCGATCTGGCTCAGCGCAACGCCGCCCAAACCTGCGATACCGGAGCCCAGGCCAAACGCGAGCATGTCCACGCGCCCGGTGGGTACGCCGCAGCAGGCGGCCATGTTGCGGTTCTGGGTGACGGCGCGCACGTTGAGACCCAGGCGGGTCTTGTTCAGCAGCAGCCAGGTCAGCACCACCACGCACAGCGCGAAGGCGATGATCACAATGCGGTTGTATGGCAGCACCAGGTTGGGCAGCACTTGAATGCCACCGGACAGCCATTCGGGATTGGACACTTCGACGTTCTGCGCACCGAACACCAGACGCACCAATTGAATCAGCATGAGGCTGATGCCCCAGGTCGCGAGCAGGGTTTCCAGCGGGCGGCCGTAGAGGTGGCGAATCACCGTACGCTCCAGGGCCATGCCGATGGCGGCGGTGACAAAAAACGCCACTGGCAGCGCGATCAACGGGTAGAACTCGATGGCCGCAGGCACGTAGCGCTGCATCATCAGTTGCACCACGTAAGTCGAATACGCGCCGAGCATCAGCATCTCTCCGTGGGCCATGTTAATCACGCCAAGCAGGCCGAACGTAATCGCCAGGCCCAAGGCGGCAAGCAACAGGATCGAGCCCAGGGACATGCCGCTGAAGGCCTGGCCGAGGATCTCGCCGATCAGCAATTTGCGTTTGACCTGGGCCAGGCTGGTTTCGGCGGCGGTGCGCACGTTGGCGTCTGCTTCGATGCCCGGCTCCAGCAGGCTTTCGAGGCGGGTGCGCGCGAGCGGATCGCCAGTTTCGCCAAGCAGACGCACCGCGGCGAGGCGCACGACGGGGTCGGTGTCGACCAGTTGCAGGTTGGCCAGCGCCAGGCTCAGGGCCGCGTGGACGCTTTCATCTTTTTCGCCCGCCAGTTGTTGGTCGAGGAATTTCAGCTGGGCCGGTTTGGCACTTTTCTGCAATTGCTGCGCGGCGGCCAGACGGATTTTGGCGTCGGCGGCGAGCAATTGGTGGCTGGCCAGCGCGGTGTCGATCAGACCCCGCAGGCGATTGTTCAGGCGCAGGGTTTTGGCTTGGCCGTCGACGGTCAACTCGCCTTGTTGCAGGGCGTTGATCAATTCGATACGAGCCGGATCGGGCTGCGCAGCCCAGGATTCGAGAAGCTTGGCTTGCTGCACGGGATTGGCGGCGACGAAGTCTTCGGCGTCGCCGGCCTGCGCGGCCATCGGCAGTAAAAGCGCGATGGCGAGAATAAGACGGTAAAGGGCGGAGGGCATAGTTAGTCGNCNNGCACGGNCNATGTGGGAGCTGGCTTGCCTGCGATGCAGNCACCTCGGTGTATCAGNTACACCGAGGTGATGCCATCGCAGGCAAGCCAGCTCCCACANNGNTTTGNGTCTGGCCTTAACTGTGTGTTCAGGCCCGACACCCAGTGGCTTAGTTGCTCTTCACCGCATAGTCCGGCTTCTTGTCGTTACCCGAAATGAACGGGCTCCACGGCTGGGCACGGATTGGCCCTTCGGTCTGCCACACGACGTTGAACTGACCGTCGGCCTGGATCTCGCCGATCATCACCGGCTTGTGCAGGTGGTGGTTGGTTTTATCCATGGTCAGTGTGTAACCCGACGGCGCGGCAAAGGTCTGGCCGGCCATGGCTTCGCGCACCTTGTCGACGTCGGTGGACTTGGCTTTCTCAACCGCTTGCGCCCACATGTGGATGCCTACATAGGTGGCTTCCATCGGGTCGTTGGTCACGGCTTTATCCGCGCCTGGCAGGTTGTGCGCCTTGGCGTAAGCCTTCCAGTCGGCGACGAATTTCTTGTTTACCGGGTTCTCCACCGACTGGAAGTAGTTCCAGGCCGCAAGGTTGCCCACCAGCGGCTTGGTGTCGATGCCGCGCAGCTCTTCTTCACCCACCGAGAACGCTACCACCGGCACGTCGGTGGCCTTCAAGCCCTGGTTGGCCAGCTCTTTGTAGAACGGCACGTTGGAGTCGCCGTTCACGGTTGAGATCACGGCGGTCTTGCCGCCGGCGGAGAATTTTTTGATGTTGGCAACAATGGTCTGGTAATCGGCGTGGCCGAACGGGGTGTAGACCTCTTCGATGTCTTTATCCGCGACGCCTTTTGAGTGCAGGAATGAACGCAGGATTTTGTTGGTGGTGCGCGGGTACACGTAGTCGGTGCCGAGCAGGAAGAAACGCTTGGCGCCGCCGCCTTCTTCGCTCATCAAGTATTCCACCGCCGGGATCGCCTGCTGGTTCGGCGCCGCACCGGTATAGAACACGTTTGGCGACATTTCTTCGCCTTCGTACTGCACCGGGTAGAACAGCAAGCCGTTGAGTTCTTCGAACACCGGCAACACCGATTTACGCGACACCGACGTCCAGCAGCCGAACACCACGGCAACCTTGTCCTGGGTCAGCAACTGGCGGCCTTTCTCGGCGAACAGCGGCCAGTTCGACGCGGGGTCCACGACCACCGCTTCCAGCATCTTGCCGTTCACGCCGCCCTTGGCGTTGATCTCGTCGATGGTCATCAACGCCATGTCTTTGAGCGAGGTTTCGGAGATCGCCATGGTCCCGGACAGCGAGTGCAGGATGCCGACCTTGATGGTCTCGGCGGCCTGTACGGTCCAGGTCAACCCCATCGCGGCAATGCTTGCCGTGAGTGTGAAAGCCTTGATCAAGCTACGACGCTTCATTGTGCGATCTCCATGAACATTAGAATTTTTTCTGGGTTGGCAGATGCGGACTACTGAAGGGTGTTTTGCAAAGGCTGTGCCCGGTCGGCAAAAGGCAGGGAAATGTCGTTTTAGAGCGGTCGCGCGCGGTGGCGGCGCACCATGAAGGGACGAAGATTTATTTTCGGTGCATCGGCGTGCGCAGCATCGGTGCTGGCTGCGTCAAAAGTAAAAAACCGGAGGGCGATACATATGTACCACCCGCTGCGCTCCGGGATCTTGATCATCGTGGCTTCTCAATCGAGTGAGCAGCGTATGAACGGCACCTCTACCAGTCCCCCTTCAGCCCCCCGGAAGACAACAACATTTCCTGCTTTTGGACCGACCTTCATCAGTGCGGATGACGCGGCCTATTGGGTTCACCGGCACATCGGCGCGAGCCGTGACAAAGCCTACGGCGGCGTGATCGTGCAGCGTGGCGACGGAAAATTTCAGCCTACATTGCCGGTGGCGGGTCGGATGGGGCATTTCGATTTCGACTTTCTGCTGACTCCCGGTACCCCCAATGAGTTGTTTGCCCCACCGGGTTACAGTGGCGCGGCGTATTACCTGTCTCATTCGGCCAGTCACGCCGACGTCCTGCGGGTTCATCCGGGCTGGACGACTGAGCAGGTCACGTTGAGCCTCGGTTTTTTTTCCAGAGCACATCTCCTGAGTCACATGCAGGACCCGGGCGCCTATGGCCAGCGTCATTATTTGTCGGGGCCGGATGGCTCGTTGATCAAGTACGAGTCAACTCAGCCTGCAGAAGAGAAAAATCTCTTTGAGCTGGGCTTCGAGGCTTTCGGGCCGTTCTCCGACGTTGAGCAGCTGATTCAGAAAGTCGCCCGGACCGGCACGCTGAGCGTACTGGTGGCCAATGAATCGTGGGGCGGCGTCCGAGGAAACGTGCCGGCGAACTGGACGCTCGGTACGGCTGCGGTGCGAAGTTCGACGTCGGTACAGCCGTTTTTTTGTGCGGTGTTCGACCAGGTGGACAAGGCCATCGAAGCCGCCGCCGCGACGGTAACCGCGTCCACCGGCAGCGTGTATCTGGGGTTTGTCGTGACCTCTGCCGGCAGCGCGGAGTGCATGGCGACCTATCCGGTACTTTCCAGCGAGCCCGCAGCCGAACTGCTCAAGACATTCCCGTTGAATGCTGATCGCACGCTGGAGCGCCTGCTCGATTTCGACCTGAACGGCGTCTACTTCATGCCGCAGGGCGATGCGACTCACAGCGCTAGCGAACCTTGGCTTTATGAGCGTTTTTTTTCACCGCAGGAGTTGGCTACGGGCATCAGGTTTTCGCTAGGGGATGTCCATCGGCAGGCGTACCCGGACTACCTGAAGGTCTACGCCCGGACCCGGGACGGCGCCGTGTTGCAATACCGCCCTTCGGCGCACCTTCGTGAAGTACCGCTGAAGGACAGCGCGGATTTCAACGTCCGGCTGAAGGCAGGCACGCTCAAGCCTTCGGATTACATCCGGCAGGTGGCAACGGCTGGCGAGTTGGCGGTATTGAAAGATAGCGCGTTGTGGGATGTTGTCGGGATCGTTGGCCCTGATTGGCGACCCTATGCCAGGTCGCGACGTTTGAGTCCCGCTTTCCTCATGGCGGACGATGCTGCACGTTTCGCTCATGAACATATCGGCAGCCGGCGTGAGCAGGGTTTTGTCGGGATGATTTTGCGGGATCGCAACCAACGCTTCGTCGCCACCGAGCCGGTGTTTGCCGCCAAACGGTTTGCACTGGACAGACTCTGCCCCCTCGATGCCACTGGCGCACCGATCATGTTGGTCGAGGGTCACTCTTTTCATGGGCTGTACGCTTCGCGCTGGCATGCGGATGCCGGAGCCATTGTGCGTACTGACTTGCAAGAGCAACTGACCCACGCACAAATGTTCACCACCGAAGACATTCGCTCGGTGTTCGAGAAGAGTGCGCATGTTGTCGATTTCTACCTGTCCGGCTCAGCCGACTCCCTGTTGGTTTATAGCCCCGACGTATCGAAAGTGGCGGCTCGCAACCGTCTGCAAAAGCGGGTGTCCGTACTCGTCGATGGCAAAACGCAGATAGACCAGGAGCTGGCGGCCGGCGCACTTGAGCCCGGTGCAGTGGTCGACGAACTGGCCGGCACGGGCAGATTACGCGTGGTGGTCGGCAGCGATGTGTGGGGGCCGCGGGGAACGGTGCCGGGGGATGAGTCAAATAACGAGGTCGCCCGCACAGACATTACCGCTCCGGTGCTGGGGGCTATTTTTACCAGCGCCGAAGACGCGGTGCTGAACGCCCGCCATCGCGCCAGGCTCGACTACCGAGCAGCTGCGGCGGGTTGGGGATTTATCCTCAAGCACAAGGAACGCGAGGAGTACGTGGCGACCGAAATGGTTACGCCCAGGCGCCTGGGGGCATTGAACCAGGCGAGCGACTTTGGCGCTCCCGTATTGATCGACGAGTTCAGGTCCTTCGGGCTTTATCACGCGGCAAGCTGGATGCCCAAAGATTTATCGACCGCGGAGGCCTGGTTTGCCCGGCATTTTGCGTCCATCCGCGATCTGGCCGCAGCGATCTACGACGAAAAGGGCACGCAACGTCTGACGCATTTTCAGGACTTGAACATTTTCATCGCGACGCTGGACGGGGCATTGTTGCTTTACCAGTACTCGGCCTCCTCAACACAATTCGACAATCAGGGATTGCCGCAACTGATGTCGGTCCAGGGCGAGGACACACCGCCCTATGCCAACGTCATTCAAATGCTTGCCAAGGCCGGAGAACTAAAGGTGCTGCGCACCAGTGAGCTGTGGGATGAGCCGGGCAGTGTCGGCCCAGACTGGGCACCTTTCGTGCAGATCCAGCGGCGAGCCCTCAGTCCGGTCTTTGTGTCGCAGGACGATGCCGCGTGCCATGCGCTGGCGCAGTTAGGCTCACGGCGTGAGCGGGTCTACGGCGGTCTGGTGTTGCGTCGCGCCGATGGCTTGTTTGTCGCAACGCTGCCGGTGCCCGTCGAGGTCGAGAACTTCCCTGCCAACTGGATTCGTCTGGATGAATTGCCTGAACAGGGTTTGTTTCTGGCGGGGAGTACAGTCGTCGCCCGGTACCATTCCCGAATGCCGGTCGAACCGATTTTCGCGCTGTCGAACCGCGAGCGGGATGTATACCTCGCGATGTTTTCCACGGATTTTATGGCGGAGATCCTGAGCGGTTCCGGGCGTTCCCCGTCTCTGTCGCCTGGCAAGGAATACCTGATGGGGCTCGATGGCAGTCTGATCAGCTACACCCTCAGTGCAAGCGCCAGCGAAAAGCAACTCGCCCGGGCATTGGTGCCACCCAGCCAGTTGCAGCGCCGGCACACCCCGATAGAGCTGAAAATGCGCAACGGCACGCAAACGCCGAGTGAGTACGTCAATCAGGTGGCAAGCGCCGGCCGGTTGCAAGTGATTCAGGGGAGCCGACTGTGGGGCGAGGCCAGGCAACTGTCACACTGGAGTGCTTATCCGGGGATTATCTCGACGGACGTGCATCGATTTGCCATTGCCGAGCCGGCGCTCAGCCCGGTCTTCACGCAGATGGACGATGCCCTGCGCCATGTCCATCGCACGGTGGGCGCCCGTGCCAGCCTGATGTTCGGTTTTGTGCTCAAGGCGCTGAACGGTGATCGGTACGTGACGACGCTGCCGATCGACGGGCGGCAAGGGCATCTCACGGTCGAGCGGGTATTTCCCAAAGGGTTATTACCGTCGGGGTATCGAGTCGAGGGCATTTATTTGTGTCCGTCGACACGTCCGGGACGATTGCCTCGCGACATTGCGCACAGCTTCATATCGCCTCGGGATCTGTCTTACGGGCTGGACGCTGTCGGTGTGCGCACGGCTGAAGGATCCACGTACCTCAACGTCTACATCTCCTGCGCCGACGGCGCCTTGTTGCGCTACGCCCCCAGGGCCAAGGCGCCGGAATGGACGCTGTTTCATGCCACGGTGGCTTACGAGAAAGTAGTGCAATCAGGCCGGGAATCGCTGATCGACTACCTGCGCAAAGTGATCGCCAACGGTGAGTTGCAAGTCGTGGTGCGCAGCGCTTTCTGGTCGCCGCTCAGGGTTGATGCCCGGGGTGTCAAAACCGGCATCGAGTTGATCAAGTGGGCGCTGGACAACCGGTTTGCGCTCGGCCCCGTCTTCGCTCGTGCCGATGATGCGGCTCGCTCGGCGCAGCGATTGATGGGCGAGTACGTCGGCCAACCGTATCTGGGCGGCGTGCTGATACACCCGGCGTCTTCTTCGTTCGTGGCCGTCGAACCGCTTGAGGACGGCGCCAACAGTGGGGCTGCCAGTGCGCTGTTTTACTCCGGGCCGGGCGGGCCTATTGCACCGGTCACGGTGCCCGGTGCGCGGCCTTTGCCGTTGCCGGTTTTTCCTCAGGGCTACAAATGGGCGGCTGTTCATCAGTTCTACAAGCGCTTCAATCTGTTCGTGAAGGACCCCAATGCGTCTGATCGGTTACTGATGGACAACCTGGCCCTGGCCGACCTGTGGTTCTGCAGAGACGTCGTGAAAAAGAGCGGCGTCTCCGGGGGGCGTTGCTATTTCACCGGTCGTGGCGGGGCCCTGTTCAAATTCACCCCCAGCTTCTCGCCGCAGGAAACGGCCTTGTTCAACGAGGAGGCAAAGGACGGGGTCGCTGCCTACCTCGCCGCGCTCGCCAGCGTCGGCCGGCTTGAGGTGCTGGACACCGATGGCTACTGGCAACGTCGCGGGCGATTGAAGGCGACCTGGCAGCCACCTGTGCAAACGACGGT
The DNA here is from genome assembly GCF_002251635.1 of Pseudomonas mandelii. GTDB lineage: Bacteria > Pseudomonadota > Gammaproteobacteria > Pseudomonadales > Pseudomonadaceae > Aquipseudomonas > Aquipseudomonas mandelii_B. The sequence goes on along the minus strand of NZ_NMOJ01000095.1, from coordinate 8,306 downwards.
GAAGCCCGATCGTGACGAACTGTGAAGTGCAGCGTTCATTGATCTGATCGCCGGATGAGCCGTGCCTTCCGGGCTGGAACGGCTCAGCGGCGTCGCATGAGGCCGATGAAAAACAATCCGCCAATCGCCGCCGTCGCCACGCCAATGGGCAGGTCTTCGGGGGCGATCAGGGTGCGTGCCGCGACGTCTACCCACACCAGGAACACACTGCCCAGCAGCACGCACACCGGCAGCAATCGCCGGTGCTCGGCCCCGACCAGACGCCGGGCGATGTGCGGCACCATCAGCCCGACAAAGCCGATCGAGCCACTGATCGACACCAACACGCCGGTCATCAGCGACGCAATCAGAAACACCCGCAGGCGCACGGTCCGCGCATTCAAACCGAGGGTGACGGCGGTCTGTTCGCCGGCCATCAGCGCATTCAAAGGGCGCGCCATGCCGAGCAAGAGCAGCAATCCCAGCAACACACTGGCGGCTGGCACCGCCAGCAGCTCCCAGCGCGCCAACCCGAGCCCGCCGAGCATCCAGAACATCACCGCCGAGGCTGCGCGGTGGTCGCCCATGAACAGCAGCAAGTTGGCTACCGCCATCATCACGAACGACACCGCCACGCCACATAGCAGAAGCCGGTCGCTGTCCAGCCGACCGTTGCGATTGGCGATCATCAGCACAATCAACATGCTCAACAGCGCGCCGATAAACGCCGCGATCGGCAAGGTCAGCAGGCCGACGATTTCACCGACGTGCAGCACCACAATCACTGCACCTAGGGTCGCGCCGGAAGTGACCCCGAGCAGGTGCGGGTCGGCCAATGGATTGCGCGTCACCGCTTGCAGCACCGCGCCGATCAGCGCCAGGCCAGCACCGACCAGTGCACCCAACAGCATGCGCGGCACACGGATCAACCATACGATGTGTTCCTGCCCGGCGGTCCAGTCCTGACCGCCGACCCCCAGCATCTTGTGCAGCAAGATCCGCCACACCACGTCCACCGGCACCCGCGCCGGGCCGAAGCCCAGCGACACCACGCACGACGCCAGCAACAGCGCGCCGAGCATCACCAGCAGCAAGGCATAGCGACGATCCATCATTTGCCGTGGAAACCTTTGGCCAGGGTTTCGACCGCCAGCACGTTGTCGATNCCCGGCGTGGCCTGCGCGTAAGGAATCACGATGAAACGTTGGTTCTTGATAGCGTCCACCGATTGCAGCGCCGGGTTGTTGAGCAGGAACTGTTCCTTCTGCTCGGCGGTGATTTCGCTGTAGTCGACAATCACGATCACCTGCGGGTTGCGCTCTACTACGGTCTCCCAGTTGACGCGGGTCCAGCTGGCGTCAATGTCTTCGAGGATATTGCGCCCACCCGCAGCGGCGATCAGCGCATGGGGCATGCCCAGGCGGCCGGAGGTCATGGCGCGGTCTTCGCCGCTGTCATAGAGAAACACCCGTGGTTTGCCTTCGGGCAGGTGCTTTTGCACCTCAGCGATTTGCGCTTGCATCTGTGCGATCAGGGCATTGGCGCGATCTTGCACGTCGAAAATCCTGCCGAGGTTGCGCAGGTCGTTNTAGGTGTCTTCCAGGGTCGCGGCCGGGCGCTTCATCACAAAGGCGCACGATTCGGTCAGCTCGTAGACGTTGATGCCCAACGGTTGCAGGGTTTGCGGCGTGAGGTCGCCACCCACGCGCATGCCGTAGTCCCAGCCGGCGAAGAAGAAATCCACGTTGGCGTTGAGCAGGGTTTCCACCGATGGGTATTTGGCTGCCAGCTCCGGCAAGCCGTCGAGGATGGTCTGCATTTCGGGCGTGACCGACTTCCATCCCGTGACGCCGCTGTAACCGGCCATGCTCGATTTGAGGCCCAGGGCGAGCATCATCTGGGTCATGTTGATGTCGTGGCTGACCGCGTGTTTCGGCGCCTGCGTGAAGGTCACTTCGCGGTTGCAGCTCTGGATCGTCAACGGGTATTTCGTGGCCTCGGCCAGCGCGTGGGCACTGCCCAGCAACAGCGTGAAGCAAAGCAGGGAACGCAATGTCATGGTTGGGTTATCCAGGTGATTCGTGGGTAGCCGTGCAAGGGGTGTTCATCGATCAGCGCTTCGACGCCGAACACGTCGCGCAGCAGCGGGGCGGTCAGGACTTCTTTTGGTGTGCCGCTGGCGACGATGCGACCGTGATTGATCACGTACAAACGATCGCAGAAAGCGGCCGCCAGATTGAGGTCGTGGATGCTGGCCAGGGTGCCGATTTTCAGGCGTTTGACCAGCTGCAACAGTTCCAGNTGATAGCGCGGGTCGAGGTGGTTGGTCGGCTCGTCGAGGATCAACAACTGAGGTTGCTGCGCCAATGCACGGGCCAGGATCACACGTTGTTTTTCACCGCCGGAGAGGGTGGCGAAGGCGTGGTCTTCGAAGCCTCTGAGGCCGACGGACGCCAATGCTTGAGTCGCCAGATGTCGGTCTTCAATGGTGTCGCCGTCGAACAGGCCTTTGTGCGGCGTGCGGCCCATGGCGACCACCTCGTCGACGGTCAGGCCGAAGGCGTCGGGGAACTCCTGCAACACCACGGCGATGCGTTGCGCGCACCAGCGCGAGGATTGCTTCCAGACGTTGTGGTGGTCGAGTCGGACCTCGCCGTTTTCGGGTTTGCTGAAGCGATAAGCACAGCGCAACAGGCTGGTCTTGCCGCTGCCATTGGGGCCGATCAACCCGACGAACTCACCGGCGGCCACCTGCAGGGACGCATCACGCAGCTGGAACTGGTGATGGCAGTGGCCGTGGCCCAAGGGCGTCCAGGCGAGGTTTGTGAGGTTCAGCGAGGTCATGCATCTACTCTGAAATGTTCGGTATTGCTGATGATGTCATCGCGAGAAAGCTCGCTCCCACAGGGACTGTGCAAAACCTGTGGNAGCAGGGCTGCGGGTCAGGCGGTGCATTTAGAGTTATGCAGTAACACTAAAATTCACCGGCAGCTAAGCGCGGAAAGTCTACAGATCCCTCTAAACCGCGCATCTCGCCTGCTTCATGATGAAGATGAGGCCGATTCAGTTTGCCGGGTGAATCGCGAAAACAGCACGCGATCCAGCACCCACACCACCACCAGCGAGGCGCCCACCAACGGAAACGCCACGGCCAGGGCGAACATGATGACCATCGCGGTTTTCCATTTCGGCAGGTCGTGGCGCAGCGGTGGAACACCGAACTTGCCTTGTGGACGACGCTTCCACCAGATCACTACGCCACTGACCGCACTGAGCAAAATCATCAGGCAAATCAGCAGCACGATCAGCTGGTTCACCCAGCCGAACATCTTGCCTTCGTGCAGCATCACGCCCGTCTCGGTGGCGCGGGCAACCGTGTTGTAATGTTCCCAACGCACGTCGGCNAGTACGTCGCCGGTGTACTGGTCCACGTGCAGGGTGGCGTCGTTGCGCGGGTCGTTGGCAAATACNGCGANCGTGAATACGCCGGTCGCACTTTTCGGGAAGGTGATGCTGTAACCCGGTTCGACCTTGCGTTGCACGGCGATGTTCTGCACGTCTTGCAGGCTGATAGTCGGCGCGGCGGTGGCGGCTTGCGCACCTTCGTGGGCCATGTGTTCGGCGTGATCGCCGGACGTTGGCATCGGGGTGTTTTCCATCGCCCAAGGTACAGTCTGGCGTGTGGCGGTATTCAGGCTGCGGGCCTCAACGTCAGACTTCGGCACGTTGTCCCACATCGCCGCCGGAAACACGTTCCATACTTGCGCATATTNCTNNCCCCAGAAGCCGGTCCAAGTCATGCCGCTGAGCAGCATCACCAGCAAAAACGNTGCGCCCCAGAAACCGGTCACGGCATGCAAATCACGCCACAGCACCCGACCGCGACTGGTCAGGCGGGGCCACAAAATACCGGCCGCCTGGCCACGCGGCCACCACAGGAACACGCCGGAAACCACCAGCACCACGCCCCAGCCGGCGGCCAGTTCGACCAATCGATCACCGACGGTGCCTATCATCAATTCGCCGTGAATCGCTCGCGCCACCGCTTGCAGATTCATCTTGGCGTCTTGCTCGCCGAGGATGTCGCCCTGGTAGGGATCAATGAATACGTTGAGCTCGGTGCCGCCATTGATCACGACAAACTGAGCGCTGCGCTCGGCGTTCACCGGTGGCAGGTACTGTTTGATCGTGGCTTGTGGATACGCCTGTTTCACCCGTTTGAGCAGATCGTCGGCCGGGACGCTGTGATGCCCGGCCGGTACGTTCATCAGGCTGCCGTACATCAACGGATCGAGTTGCGGCTTGAACAGGTAAATGACGCCGGTCAAGGCCAACATCACCATGAAGGGCGCGACGAACAGACCGGCATAGAAATGCCAGCGCCAGGCCAGGTTGTAGAAATTTACTTTGGGCTGTTTCATCACGTGTGCTCCGCTTTGGCTTGGATCTTTTAGTTGTTTGTTTTTGCGGTTGCTGCGCAACCGATCGCGGGCAAGCCCGCTCCCACATGGGCGGCGTTGAACCTGTGGGAGCGAGCTTGCTCGCGAAGCGCTTAGAAGCTCATGTCCACCTTGGTCCAGAGCGTTCGTCCCGGTTCTTTAATGGCCTGCGGGTCATTGGCCGGGTAGCCAAAACCGGCGTTGCCGGCCAGGTTCAAATGCTCGGCGTACGCCTTGCCGAACAGGTTGTCGACGCCACTGCTGACCTTCCAGTTTTTGTTAATCCGGTACGCACCATTGAGCGAGAACACGCCAAAGCCGGCGCTTTTATCGAAGTCCTTGCCGACCACGTTGCCTTTGTTCTGGTCGATGCGGTTTTGCGCCGCGACCACTCGCCACAAGGCGCCGGCGCTCCAGTCATCCTGGCTGTAAGTCAGGCCGAAACGCGCGTCCAGCGGTGGCATTTGCGGCAACGCGTTGCCATCGCTGCTGTTCTTGCCCCAGGCGTAGGCCAGGGTCGCGTCGGCTTTCCAGTTTGAAGTCAGTTGGTAGGCCGTACCGAGTTCGCCGCCCATGATCCGCGCGTCGACATTGCGAGCCTGGGAGGTGGTGCCCATCATTCCGGGCTTGTAGTCGAACAGGATGAAATCGCGCACCTGGCCGACATAACCCGAGGCCCAGGCTTCGAGGTCGGCGGTTTTGTATTGGGCGCCGAAATCGAGCTGGGTGGTTTTTTCAGGCTTGATCGAATCGAAGGCATTTACCGATCCGGCGGGGCCGGACTTGGGTGAAAACAGTTCCCAGTAATCCGGAAAACGCTGGGTGTGACCGAGGCCGGCGTAGAGCGTGGTCGGGCTGTCGGCGAGGTCATGCTCGTAGCGCACGAAGCCGCTTGGCAAGGTGTCGGCGCGTGTGTCGTCGGCGGTCGGGTTGGGCCGGGCCATCGTTCCCGAGCCGGTGGTTTGCCGGAAGTCCTTGGCCGAGGCGCGGTCCAGGCGCGCGCCGGTGATCAGGCGGTCGCGGTCCGCGGCGTACCAGGTCAGTTCGCCAAACACACCGTAGTTATGGAAATTGGCGTCCTTGNTGTNCGGCACATCCTTATAGGTATCGATGCCCATGCCCATGCGTTTGCGGTGTTCGTCTGTCTGCGCATCCAGGCCGCCGATCAGTTGCACATCGGCCCAGCGCCAGGTTGCCTTGATCCGCGCACCCAAGGTGCGCCGGTCGACGTTGGAGGCCATGGGGCCAGCCATCATCCCGGTGCCCGACGGTGTGCGCAGGCTGTAGTTGTCCATCACGTGGTCGGCGTAGTTGTAGTAAACCTGCGCTTCGACCTTGTCCAGCACCTCGCCGATGTTGGATTTTTCGAAGCGCAGGCCCAGGCTTTCACGCTTGAACTGCGAGCCGTCCATGCCGCGCCCGGCGTAACGTGCTTCGCCATCGCCACGCCCGGCGGTGAGTTCCAGCAGGGTGTCGGCGTCAGGGGTGAAACCGACGGCGACGTCGCCGTTCCACTTGTCGTAGCGCGAGGCGACGCTGTGGTTATTGCCGTCTTTGTAATCGTCGGCGTGCGCGGTGTTGCCGATCACGCGCACGTAGCCCAGCGGCCCGCCGGCAGCGGCGTCCACCACTTTGTCAAAGCGCCCGTTGGAGCCGGCCAATACGCTGGCGTTCACACGGGTACCGAGTTCGCCGAAACTTTCCGGCTCACGCTCGAAGAGGATGGTGCCGGCCGATGCGCCCGGTCCCCACAGTACGGTTTGCGGGCCTTTGATCACGGTGAGCTTGTCGTAGGTTTCCGGCGAGATATACGAGGTGGGCGCATCCATTCGGCCCGGGCAGGCGCCGAGCATCACGCCGCCGTTGGTGAGGATATTCAGGCGCGAGCCGAACATGCCGCGCAGCACCGGGTCGCCGTTAGTACCGCCGTTGCGTACCAGGGCGAAGCCGGGGATGGTTTTCAGGTAGTCGCCACCGTCACTGGCCGGAACGGGTTGGCGCGGGTCCTTGGGGTTGGTGACGATGGTCAGCGGCGAACTTGGCGCGATGGCGGTGATGACCGTCGGGCTCAGTTCTTCACTGTGGCCCGCGTGTTCGTTGGCCAGCACCGTGGGTGTCAGCAATGCGCCGCAAAGGACGGCGGTGGCGTGCCTGAAACGAATACTCGATTCGTTCGGGGCAAAAGAAGCTTGGGCAGGGCTCAAGCGTGTGTCAGCAGAAAACCTGGACATGACAATTTCCATCGAACAGTCGTAAACGACACGGCCGACAGCCTGTGGCTGTCTGCAAAACCGTGTGAAATCAGAGGTGCGTGTTTACGCGACGATGGGCGGGGCGCGGGTTCGGGCGCCGGGGAAGACGGTGTGCCGGGCATGGCCCAGGCGAGGGGAGGGAGCGGTGAAGGTGGTGGCTGTTGGCGTGTCGAACGTGACGAAGGTCTGGCCGCCGGTCAGGGCCGGGCAATTGAACAGCAGGCTGCAATAGCCACATTTTTCCCAGAGCGCATGATGCGAGGCTTCGGGTGGGCAATGTTCGGCGGCGGCTTGTGCGCTGTGGTCGGCGTGCTCCATGGCCGACATGTCCATGCTCATGTCCATCGACATGCTCATCGACATCGACGAGGCGCGCTGATCCATCGGCATCGCTTGGGAAATCAGCGGACCGATAAAGATCATCAGCATGGCGAACAGGCTGATCCAGCTGCCGCGCATCAGGCTTGACGACTGACGACGGTGTGCGGATGACCTGGCGCTAAGCGGGCGCATGGGCGTGTTCAGCTCAGTCGATTACTGGGCGTGGGCGTGCATCTGCATGTCTTCCGGCGGCTTCTTCTGCACCGAGACTTCGACGGTGACATCACCGGCCTTTTCGAAATGCATCGTCAACGGGAAACGCTTGCCGTCGCTCAGCAGGCTGCGGTCTTTCAGGTTCACGAGCATCACGTGATAGGCCATCGGCGCAAACGTGACGTTGCCACCGGCAGGAATCTCGACGCTCGGTACCTGCTGCATTTTCATCAGGTCGTTTTGCATGATGTGCTCATGCAATTGCGCTTCACCGGCAATCGGCGAGTCGACGCTAAGCAGGCGGTCGGTGGTTTTACCTGGGTTCTGAATGACAAAGTAGGCCGCTACGGTTGGCGCGTTGGGCGGCAACTCCTGCGACCACGGGTGAGCGATCTCCAGTTCGCCGGCTTTGTATTCGTGGGCATTGGCAAAGCAGGCAGGCAGCAGCAACGCAACCAGAACGATGAGTTTGTTCAACATGGCAGTTCTCCAGAGCGATTCAAGACGCAGGTCAATTGCGAGAAGGAATCACACCAGAGGGGATGCGCGGGGGTTGAGGCTCGGCCATTGCTGGCGCGGGGTGGGGGTGTCGAGAGTGCTGGCAGGCACGCTTCGATTGGCCTCGAAGCGAGCGAAATACAGCTGCGGCACATGCCCCGGCAGCGCCACCAATGGCGCGGAACCTGAACAGCACCAGCAATGCTGCATGTTGGAATGGTCGTCGTTCTGCGGGGCTTTCTGCTCAAGGTCGCCCAGGGAAATCGCCACCATCTTCGTGCCGCTGGACGTACAGAAACTGCCCCACAACAATTGCTCGGCGGGTGATTTCGCCGACTGCACCATGGCTCCGGTCATCGGCATGGCGAGCATGTTGAACAGCACTGCGAAGCAGGCGATCCAGGCAATTGCGAGCCGTTGTCGGGACATGGGACAAAATCCGTTGGGTGGGCGATCAGGCGCGGCTATTTAGCCTGATCAGGGCCGATAAGTAAAAAAGCGGCGTGCGGTGTGGTGTCGCAGTGCGATCAGAGAGCCGTGGCATGCAAGCGCAGGCCCAAGGCTTTCATAACCTTCATGATAGTCGCGAATTCCGGATTGCCAG
>NZ_NMOJ01000094.1 GCF_002251635.1 Pseudomonas mandelii | reverse complement strand
GATTCGCAGGGTTAGGCAGAAATCAGGATTCGTCTGACACCGACAGGGCTTTCAGCACTTCACCCACCGACCCAAACTCCCGATCCACCCCCGGCAACACCGGCCGCTGCAACACAATCACCGGCACCCCACGCTCCCGCGCCACTTCCAGCTTCGGCTCAGTGGCCGCACTGCCACTGTTCTTGCTGATCAGCACATCAATCCCACGCCGCTCAAACAATGCGCGCTCGTCCTCGATCAGAAACGGCCCACGCGCGCCGATGACTTCGCAGCGTTCGTTACCGGGGTAAACGTCCAGGGCGCGCAAGGTCCAGAATTGCTCCGGCGGGATTTCGTGCAGGTGCTGCAACGGTTCGCGGCCGAGGGTGAACAGCGGTCGGCGGAAGGGTTTCAGGGCTTCGATCAGGTCGGCCCAATCGCTGACGTCCCGCCAGTCATCCCCAGCCTGTGGTTGCCAGGCAGGACGGCGTAACGCCCAGCATGCAATGCCGCTCAGCTGCGCGGCGGTCGTGGCGTTGTGGCTGATTTGTGCGGCGTAGGGATGGGTCGTGTCCAGCAGCAGGTCGATGCCTTCATCGCGAATGAATTGCGCCAGGCCTTCGGCGCCGCCGTAACCGCCGACGCGCACCTGGCAGGTCAGGTCCGTCGGCACGCGACCGACGCCGGCCAGGCTGTAGATGTGTTCCGGTCCCAAGGTGCGGGCGATGGCCAAGGCTTCGGTGACGCCGCCCAGCAGTAAAATACGTTTCATTGAAAAGCGCCCGCATGGCCGACAATCCCGCCCTGGCGATCGATGGCGAACACTTCAACCTGAACCTGCGCCGGCACCACGCTGCGGGCGAAATCCAACGCGTGCTGACACACCGCATCACCGAGTGCGATGCCCGCCGCGCTGGCCATCGCCAGCGCTTGCTGACTGGTATTGGCTTCGCGAATGCCTTGCTGCAACGCCTCGTCGGCGCCAATCGCGGCGGCCCATTCGGCCAGTTGCGGCAGGTCGATGCTGGAATGCCGGCTGTGCAAATCCATGTGCCCGGCCGCCAGTTTGCTGATCTTGCCGAAGCCACCGCACAGGCTGAGTTTATCCACAGGCACTTTGCGCACGTGTTTGAGGACGGCGCCGACGAAGTCGCCCATTTCGATCAAGGCGATTTCCGGCAGGTCGTAGACGCGGCGCATGGTGTCTTCGCTGGCGTTGCCGGTACACGCGGCGATGTGCAGGAAACCGTTGGTTTTGGCGACGTCGATGCCCTGGTGGATCGAGGCAATGTAGGCCGCGCAGGAAAACGGCCGGACGATGCCGCTGGTGCCGAGGATCGACAGCCCACCCAGAATGCCCAGTCGCGGGTTCATGGTTTTCAAGGCCAGCGCCTCGCCGTCCTCGACGTTGACCGTGACCTCGAAGCCGCCGGCGTACCCGAGTTCTTCGGCCAACAACGTCAGGTGCTCGGTGATCATTTTGCGCGGCACCGGGTTGATCGCCGGCTCGCCGACGCCCAGCACCAGCCCCGGCCGGGTGACCGTGCCGACGCCACGTCCGGCGCTGAAACGGATACCCGGCTCGCCGCTCAGTCGCACCTGGGAATACAGCAACGCGCCATGGGTCACGTCGGGGTCATCCCCAGCATCCTTGATTGTCCCGGCTTCGGCGCCATCGTCGATCAGTCGGCAGAACTCCAGGCGCATCTGTACCTGCTTGCCCTTGGGCAGCACGATCTCCACGGCATCAGCGCTCATCCCGCCCAATAACAAACGGGCCGCTGCCAGGCTGGTCGCGGTGGCGCAGCTGCCGGTGGTCAGGCCGCTGCGCAGCGGGGCGGGTTGTTCGGCGGTTTCGTCACGCATCGAGGGGCTTCGTCACGTCCAGCAAGGTAATAGGCAGCGCCTGACGCCAGGTGTCGAACTCCCCCAGCGGCTGGGCCTGGGCAACGTGAATGCGGGTCAGCTCACCGCCATGGCGTTCGCGCCAGGCCATCAGGGTCATTTCGCTTTGCAGGGTCACGGCATTGGCGACCAGACGCCCGCCGGGGCGCAGGTGTTGCCAGCAGGTGTCGAGCACGCCGTCGCGGGTGACGCCGCCGCCGATGAAGATCGCATCCGGGGGTTCAAGACCGGCCAGGGCCTGCGGCGCACTGCCGCGAATCAGTTGCAAACCGGGTACGCCGAGGGCGTCGCGGTTGTGTTCGATCAGGCCTTGGCGGCCTTCGTCGGCTTCGATGGCCAGCGCACGGCAACTGGGGTGCGCGCGCATCCATTCGATGCCGATCGAGCCGCTGCCGGCGCCGACATCCCACAGCAGTTCGCCGGGCACTGGGGCGAGGCGCGCAAGGGTGATCGCGCGGACGTCGCGTTTGGTCAGTTGACCGTCGTGCTGGAAGGCCGAGTCTGGCAGGCCGGCCAGTCGCGAGAGCCTCGGGGTGTCCGGCGCGGCGATGCACTCGATGGCGATCAGGTTCAGATTGGCGAAAGCTGGAGCGTTCCAGTCATTGGCCACCCCATCGATGCGCCGTTCGTCTGCGCCGCCCAAATGTTCCAGCACCGTGAGACGGCTTGGACCGAAACCGCGTTCACGCAGCAGTGCGGCAATGGCGGCCGGGCTTTGGCCATCGTTGCTCAGCACCAACAAACGCACGCCGCTGAACAACTGCGCGTTCAGTGCGGCGAGGGGCCGGGCCACCACCGAAAGCGTCACTACCTCCTGCAATGGCCAGCCCATTCGCGCCGCCGCGAGCGAGCAGGAGGAGGGCGCGGGCAGGATCCGCATTTCAGCGTCAGGCACTTGCCGGGCCAGGCTGGCGCCTACGCCGAAGAACATCGGATCACCGCTGGCCAGCACGCAGACCGGTTCGCCACGCAGCGCCAGCACGGGCTCAAGGGAAAACGGACTGGGCCACAACTGCCGCTCGCCACGGATGCAGGCCGGCAGCAAATCCAGTTGTCGCTGACCGCCTATGATCCGCGAAGCGCGCAACAAGGCATGCCGGGCATTTCTGCCCAGCCCCTTGAAGCCGTCTTCACCGATGCCTACTACCGTCAGCCAGGGCGACATATGAATTCCTTGAACGACATCCGACGGGCAGGCTTTTCATGCCGCCGGACAAAGCAGGCATAATACCGCGCCTTTACCCGTCAACCGGTAGCCCCGTGAACCCACTTATGTGGTTGAAAACTTGTTGGGTGTTGGGTTGGTTTTGTTATTTTTGTTTTTGGGTCAAGTTTAAAGTTTGCTGTAAGGCATGCTTGATTTGTTTTCGAGTAACTACTTTTTAAGTTGGATGGATAGTCGCCTTTATGGCGTTAATGGATATGGATATGACTGTGATAACGGATGATATGAAACATAATGCAGCCCTGGTGGGGGATATCTTGCTGACCGGTGTTCAAGGACAGTCGCGCGAGGATTATCGTTTCGCATTGAATTGTACTTATCTGGCACAGCGGCAAGCGGACAATACTTACAACAGCGCAATCCGGCCCGGACGCTGGATCGATTATTACGCCGATGTACTGTGGTCGCATGGCTGGAATCGTGATCATCCGCCGATTGAGCATGTTCAAACGCAGTTTTATGGAAGTGTGCGGCAGGTCTGGTCGAAGCTGGCTTCTCCTATTCTCAGCCGGGACCAGGTGGAAGGGGTGAATCTGGGACTTGCTGCACTGGAAAAAGACGTTGAACTGTTAAAGAAGGTCAAGGGGGTAAGTGGAAAGGCCTTCGACTTTAAGATAATGCCGATTAGCTACAACGCAAATGGGGATATGGAGTTAGTGGTCAGTAATATCAGGTTCATCAAGTCAAGCATGAATACCGAATACCTTTTTTGGGATATATCGCAAGTCATGAATCAGCTGGATGTCCTGGCTCGAAAGGTAGTGATCTCACGGCGGGAGATGGACGCCGTTCGACAAAGCGTGGAAGACGCCACTCGAGCCCTGGCACTCAAGTTCAGCGAGTACGAGCTTTAATCCACACAAGTCGAAGCGTTCTTTTTTGCTGATGGATACTTCGGCAGCGTTTCCGACCGGCAGACTTTTCATGCGCTCGGGCAAAGCAGGCATAATGGCAGCCCTTCGCCCTTCACGTGCATCCAGTCAGCCGGTCACTCATTGAACGAACACCCGAAGTCCTCAGCCTTACGCCCCTCGGCCTGCCCGGGGTTGCTGCGTATTGTCCAGGCACTGGATGGCGGCATCTGCCGGATCAAGTTGACTGGCGGCTCGATCAGCGCGGCTCAGGCCGAAGCGGTGGCGGATGCGGCCGAGCATTTCGCCGGCGGGGTGATCGAGGCAACCAACCGCGCCAACCTGCAGATTCGCGGGATCGGCAGTGAGCACGCCGCTTTGATCGACAGCCTGATGGCGGCCGGACTCGGCCCGACCAGCGCGGCGGGCGATGACGTGCGCAATCTGATGCTTAGCCCCGGCGCCGGCATTGATCGGCAGATGCTGATCGATACGCGCCCGCTGGCCGAACAGATCCTCGCCACGCTGCAAAGCGATGAACGCTTTCACGACCTCAGCGCCAAGTTTGCGGTGCAACTGGATGGCGGCGAAGGGCTGGCAATGCTTGAACACCCTCATGATCTTTGGTTGTCCGCTGCTGAGCGACACGGTGAGCGAGTGTTTGTCTTCGGCCTGGCGGGTTGCCTTGTCGACCTGCCCGCAGGCGCGGTGTCGCTGGAACAGGGCCATGCGCTGGTGGTCGCGGTGCTGGAATTGTTTCTGGAACTCGCGCGGCCCGACCAGACCCGCATGCGGCACCTGCTTGCCGAATGTTCGCTAGAAAGGTTTCTCGCGCGTCTCGCCGAGCGTGTGCCGTTGATGCCCATCGAGGGGTGGCAGCGCGAGGCAACGCCAAGTGCCCTGCACATCGGCGCTCATCCTCAGCGTGACAGCGGCCGTGTGTACATCGGCGCAGTGCCGCCGCTGGGCCGCCTGAACCCGGCGATGCTCAGAGGCGCCGCACAACTGGCCCGCGAACAGGGCAACGGCACGCTGCGTTTCACGCCTTGGCAAAGCCTCTTGGTGCCCGGGGTCCATGATAACCAGGCGCCTCACGTTATCCACAGCCTTGAACACCTCGGCCTGCGCTGCTCAGCCGACGATGCCCTGGCGCATCTCATCGCCTGTACTGGCTCGACCGGCTGCAGTAAAGGCCTGGCTGACACCAAGGGCGATGCCCGACAACTGGCGGCGCTGTTGCAACGTCACGGCCAGACGCTGAACGTGCACCTGTCCGGCTGCCCGCGTTCCTGCGCGGCGGCGCACATCGCGCCGGGCACGTTGCTGGCGGTTTCTTCCGGTCATTACGACCTCTATTTTCGCGATGCAGCGCAGCCGGGTTTCGGCGCGCTGCACGCTCGCAATCTTACTATTGAAGCGGTCGCGACCTTGCTCGACGCCCGCTCACGGAGCCCTTTAGATGCTTGATTACATCCGCGACGGTCAGGAGATCTATCGCAACTCCTTCGCCATTATTCGTGCCGAGGCCAAGTTGGACCGCATCCCGGCCGACCTGGAAAAACTCGCGGTGCGGGTGATTCATGCGTGCGGCATGGTCGACGCCATCGACGGCCTGCAATTTTCGCAAGGCGCGGGCAAGGCCGGGCGTGAGGCGCTCGCCGCCGGTGCACCCATCCTGTGTGATGCGCGAATGGTCTCCGAAGGCGTGACCCGCGCGCGCCTGCCAGCCAACAATGAAGTGATCTGCACCTTGCGCGACGACAGCGTGCCGGACTTGGCGCGGGAATTGGGCAACACCCGTTCCGCCGCCGCGCTGGAGCTGTGGCGCCCGCACCTGGAAGGCAGCGTGGTGGTGATCGGCAACGCGCCGACCGCCTTGTTCTACCTGCTGGAAATGCTCGATGCCGGCGCGCCGAAACCGGCATTGATCCTGGGTTTCCCGGTGGGGTTTGTCGGCGCCGCCGAATCCAAGGCGATGCTGGCGGCCGACAGCCGTGGCGTACCGTTCGTGATCATGCAAGGCCGGCTGGGCGGTAGCGCCATGGCCGCCGCCGCCGTCAATGCCCTCGCCACGGAGATCGAATGATGCAGCAGCCTGGACGCTTGATTGGCCTGGGCGTGGGCCCCGGCGACCCGGAGCTGATTACCCTCAAGGCCCTGCGCCTGCTACGCGAATCGCCGGTGGTGGCGTACTTCGCGGCCAAGGGTAAAAAGGGCAACGCCTTCGGCATCATCGAAGCGCATTTGCAGGACGCACAAACGCTGCTGCCGCTGGTGTATCCGGTGACCACCGAAGCGCTGCCGGCACCGCTGTCGTATGAGCAAGTGATCAGCGATTTCTACGATGCGGCCGGCGAAGAACTCGCCGCGCATCTGGATGCCGGTCGTGACGTGGCGGTGATCTGTGAAGGCGACCCGTTCTTCTACGGTTCCTACATGTACCTGCACGACCGTCTGGCCGAGCGTTATGACGCGCAAGTTATCCCTGGCGTGTGCTCCATGCTCGGCGGCGCCTCGGTGCTCGGCGCACCGTTGGTGTATCGCAATCAGAGTCTGTCGGTGCTCTCCGGTGTGTTGCCCGCTGACGACCTCAAGCGGCGCCTGGCGGATGCCGATGCGGCGGTGATCATGAAGCTGGGCCGCAACTTCCCCAAGGTGCGCCAGGTGCTGGAAGAACTGGGGCTGGCAGAGCGGGCGTTGTACGTCGAGCGCGCGACCATGGCCAATCAGAAGATCGTGCCGCTGGATCAGGTCGAGCCGATGTCCTCGCCGTACTTCTCGTTGATCATCGTTCCCGGCGAACGGTGGCAAGGCTGATGGCCCGTCCAGTTCCGGCGATTGTCATTCTTGGCAATGGCAGCCTCGCGACCGCACGCAAGATCCAGCAGGTCTACCCCGGCGCCTTGATNCATGGCCTGGCCGGACGGGTTGAAGGTGCGGACCNTGTCTATCACGAGTTCGGCGCGACCGTGCGCGAGTTCTATCAGCAGGACACGCCGATCATTGCCTTGTGCGCGGCCGGGATTGTGATCCGCACCTTGGCGCCGTTGCTGCTTGAGAAGGGCGCCGAGCCGCCCGTGCTGGCCGTCGCTGAAGATGGCAGTGCCGTGGTGCCGTTGCTCGGTGGCCTGGGCGGTGTGAACGTCATGGCCCGGGAGATTGCTGACGGTCTCGAAGTGGCGGCGGCGATCACCACCAGCGGTGAACTGCGCTTTGGCACTTGTCTGCTCAATCCACCCAGCGGCTACGCCCTCGGCGATCTGGAACTGGGCAAACGTTTTGTCTCGGATCTGCTCGCTGGCCAAAGTGTGCGCATCGAAGGCACCGCGCCGTGGCTGGCGCAAGCGCAGCTGCCGGAAGATCCACAGGCGCCGTTGTCGATTCATGTCGGCAGTGCCGAGCGCACGCCGGCGGCCAATGAATTGCTGATCTACCCGCGCAGCGTGCTGGTGGCAGTGAGCGCCGAGGTGGTGAATCTGCCGAACGCGATTCGCGCGGCGCTGCATCAGGCAAACATCGCCGTGCAATCGCTGGCGTGCTTGCTGGCCAGCGATCTGCACATGGCCAATCCGGCATTGCGTGAAGCGGCGCTTGAGCTGGGCGTGCCGCTGCGGTTTGCCTCGGTCAGCGGCGGCGTCAGCGAGCTGGCCCGCCACACCGTGCCGAACGCTACCGTCGTGGCGGCGGATACCGGCATCGCGATCGCGGTGGCCAGTCAGCCACTGGAGCTTGCGCAGATCGGGCGTGCACGCGGTCGTCTGGCCGTGATCGGCCTGGGCCCTGGCGCTGCCGAACTGATGGTGCCAGCGGTGAAGACCGAACTGGCGCGCTGCACCGATGTGCTGGGCTACGAAACCTACGTGCGCATGGCCGGGCCGTTCCGCAATGACCAGGTGCAGCATTGCACCGATAACCGCGAAGAAATGCAGCGCGCGCGTCATGCCTTTGAGCTGGCCGCGCAAGGGCGGTCGGTGGTGGTGGTTTCGTCGGGGGATCCGGGCGTATTCGCCATGGCGGCCGCCGTGCTCGAAGCGCTGCACGAGTCGAGTGAGCCGGGCTGGCACAACGTCGATCTGGAGATTCTTCCAGGCGTCTCCGCGTCGCTGGCCACCGCCGCTCAAGCGGGTGCGCCGCTGGGGCATGACTTCTGCGTGATGTCGCTGTCGGACAACCTCAAGCCTTGGTCGATCATCGAAAAGCGCTTGGACCTTGCATCTCAGGCCGACCTGGCGCTGGCGTTCTACAACCCGATTTCGCGGTCGCGTCCTTGGCAACTGGGTCGGGCACTGGAGATTGTCGCGCAGCACCGCACCGCTGAAACGCCGGTGGTGTTGGGGCGAGACATCGGCCGTCCGGGCCAGACATTGCGTGTCACCACGCTGGGTGATCTGACCCCGGATCAGGTCGACATGCGCACCATGGTGCTGGTCGGCTCTTCCACCACCTGCGTGTTCCCGCGTGCCGAGGGAGGCCAGTGGGTGTATACGCCTCGGTGGTACGGCGACAAGCCCTCTTCGTGAGTGTCGGCGGCCTCGTTCTGAGGCCGCTTTTATAATGTTCTGCCGTGAATGAACAGGACGTAAATGCGGCAGGCCGTTCGATGTTTTGATGTAAGTCGATGTTTTACTCAAGTGTAAGGTAACTGCCGAATTTATTGATCAGACAATTCAATATCCGCGTTTCATGTTCTGATACAACCGACGCAGGCCGTTTGATTCGCGGCTGTGCGCAGTGTGTTAGTAACCGTTTCCGATAAAGATAAAAGTTACACTTGTTTGTCCGGTTTAAGTGTAATTAATTAATTGCGCTGTTGTTGGATTGAGGTTGTTATTTTTATCGCATAGTATTTTTTGGGTGGGCAGCTTGGACAGTGTTTTTTGCCTGCTGTTTCTGTGGTTGGCGTATTAGCAATGCCAGTGCTTTCGGCGCTGGTTTTAAATATCAGTTCAGGTTCGCAAACATCGACGGATGGCGTGTGCGCGACGCTGTGGGCTACGTGTATTTCAAGTTTGTTATAAGGGCATGGATGTGATGAATCAATATCAGGGATCAAACACGGCGGGTAAGTCGTTTCTTCAGTATTTCAGACTCGATGATATTCAAGCACTCTCGAACGAGTTTCGCGCCGCGCCGGAGTATGAAGCGCTGGTTGGCTATTACTCAGCGTGCGCAAAAGATCAGCCATGGGCTGACCAGATGGCGCCATTGTTATTGCTCAAAGAGACGCTCGACTCACTGATTGGCCAGCACGCCGGACCGATTTCCGCCGCGTTGGCCGACCTCTCTGCGCGGCTTGAAAACTATACAAACCGGCTGGTCCAGACCGTGCGAATGTTGAATCCGGTTGCGCCCGAAGTGCCGAAAATAATGCACTTCGTTTGGGTCGGCGGGAGCGCGGTTGGCGCTATTCAGCGAGACTACATCAATATATGGAAGGCGGTCATGGTCAAGGAAGGCCATACGTTCAACCTCTGGTACGACAGTGATGCAGTACTGGCCTTCGAGATGAATCGAGTGATCCTGGAAAGTGCCAGGGCGCATGCCATGGAGTCAGGGGGAGCCACTATCGCCACGCCTGTGGAGCTGGCCCGGATGATCGAACATCGAGCCCGGGTGCTGAAAATGCAAATGTCGGCTCACCTCAGGCAGGAGCGCTGGGCCGGAAAGGCGGATGAAGCGCGTATTGATCTGATGGTTCGCGCCTATGGCAAGGACGAAGCCACCCTCATTGCGTTCAGACAAAAATGCCTGGACAGCCACTTGGCCATGGTTGATCAACATCTGCGGTTACGCGACGTGCGTGAGGTCTTCAAAGAACACTTGTTATGGGATGTCTATGAGCGCGAAGTGGCAGGGCGAGGCAACTTTGCTGCGGCCAGCGATGTGGTTCGCCTGCAGGTCGAAGCACTGGAGGGCGGTCGCTACAGTGATGTGGATTACTTGCCGCAACTGAAAAACGTATTGGGCGGAGTCGATATTACGGCGTTCGATGAAAGTGCGCGAATTGGCGTATTACAACTCCTGCTCAATAACAACGAATCGCTGATGCCAGGGCGCGACCCCAGTCGATACCCTGACCGCACAATGAGTATTCCTGAACAGCACAGGACAGCATTAAACGAGTTTGCACTGCAGCGTCCGGGGCCCTCCGACATATTTTCTGCGCCGGGCAATAGTCAAACGCCCACGGACGGTATTCGCATGGCCATCCAGATCAACAGTGAAATGAACTCTCATATCGTTGCGCATGCCGGCGCTGGCTCGACCCAGGCGATTATCGAGTTGATCAGGTTCAACTACGACTTCCTGTCAGAGTTTGAGTCTCGATTGAACGCGACGGCTGTGGACTGGAGCGACAGTGCAGCCGTACAAGATATTCTCGTGGCGATGGTGAATGAAAAGATTGCCGAGGTGCCTGGACTGTCGAAAACGCGCCGAGGGTATTTAGGCAAGCTGGTTAGCGCCATTGGCGCTTACTACAGTGACGGTATTCGTTATGAATCCCGTGGGACCATTGATTTGACCGGGCCTGGAGCGGCGATTACAGGGCTTGAGGAGTATGTGGAAAAGCATCTCCTGATTGATGGGAAAAACGAAATACGAGACCGATTGAAATTGTCGGATGGCTACAACGTGGCCACCGAAGAAGAGAAGGTTTCTGGCTGGACGATCAACGCTACACCGCAAGAATGGCTGCAAAAAGAACAAGCAAACTGGGCCGACGGCAAATTACAAACACGCTATCAGGGGACTTTTTCCGAGCTGTTGAAAGGGCGCACCATCAGCTTCGAAAAAGGCTGGCCGATCATGGAAGGGCGCCCGGTTTTGTTGACCGCCATCCTGCAGCGCTGGATGGATGAGTTGGGGGAGCCCTTCATCCGTGCGATGAACGAAAAGCTCAGCGGTGAGTTGAATTTCGCTAAACCTTTTTCCCTGGACTTTGATGACCGGCAAAGGATTCTGAACCAGCCTGTAGCCGAGCTACCGGTTTCCCATGGTTTCTATCCGATTGGCAATCTGAATGAAATGATCGTTCGCATCGGTCATGGGACTCTGCCGCTCGATCAGTTGAGTCCGGTACATCGGGTGGTGCTCGGTGGCCTTTTCGGCGCATCGACGCTGGACGAAACCGGTTTCGCCGACGCCTGGCAGCAGCTCGGCGCGCTCGCGGAAAGTACGGCCGACCGGGGTATATCCGAGCGGTACATGTCTATCGAGCAGGTGTTGCTTTCGCTCAAAAGTCCCGAGTTCGAAACGGCGTTTGCCGCCGTCAAAACGCCAGTTGACCCCTCCACGGAGAGCGCTCAGGTACTCAAGATTCTTTCATTCGAGAATTCGTTGACGCTTCGTCAATGGGGCGAGAGCGTGGCTCGCATCAGGCACCAGACGGACTACGAGCTACGCCGATACATTCTCCAGCGCAGTGCCTCGGTGCGTAAAACGCTCCTGGAGGCGGGCGCGTCAATGGCCAAGTTAATGCCTCAGGGGTTGCTGGTCAGGGGCGATGGCGACCCCGGAAGACGCTGTTATCCACTGGCGCTGCTGATGGCGGCGGCGACTCATCAGGGCCGCGATGCGGTACAGGCACTCAGCGGCAGACTGGCCAATGCGCATTTCTCGCCCGGTGAAAGTGATACCCATGCATTTCTTCAGGCGCTCGACGAATTGCGCGCCATACCCCAGGCTGATTTTGGCGACAAGCTCGGCCCGTTGAGTTTCGATGGCATCTTTGAGGTGTTGGCGGCTAAACCTGCACCTTGCACGTTGATGCTCAATACCGAAAACCATTCAATGATGGTGGCCAGGACCGGGACGGCCGAACACAGTAGCTGGTCTTTCTACGACCCCAATTTCGGTGTCTTTGGTTTCGATCGGATAGACCACCTCAAGCTTGGGATGAAGGCCCTGTTCAACACGTCCGACCTGGCCAGGCAGTATGCGATCGAGTCGACGGATCGCTCGCCCTTCAATGTGATCGAGCTGGACGGCGCTCGCCTCGCCAGCAAGCACTTACCCTCGGAACTGCCAGTGTCGAAGCTGTTGGGCAATGAATCCTTGAGCTCAGGAAAAAGCATCGCACCCTGGTCCCATCACGCCCAATTACGCTCACGCGCGCTGTCTGAAAATGCGCGATTGGGACGGGGTCTTTCCGAACGGGATGCCAGCGTCTGGGCGAGCAAAATCGATCAGGTGACAAACCGGGTGAGATCGGCGAACGGACTCGGGAGCGAGTACGTCCCCGTGTTCGCAACCCTGCAGGCTCAACCGGATGACGGTTACGCACTGTCGTTCATGGACATCAAAACGCAACAGATCCGCGTGGTGAAAACCAACGAACCGTTTCTCGGGCGAATCAAGTCGTTCCTGGACACGAGTATCGAGTACCTGGCCGGCAGCAACGATGGACATAAACCTGTTGATCCAACGGATGTTTCCGAGGGGAGCCGGCTGAGTTTTGCGTTTGGTTTCCAGGCGTTGATCACCGAACTTCGAAACCGCGATCAACTGGCGCAGCCTGGAACAGAATCGAACCTGGCCGTCGCCGTTCGCCTTCATGGCTACCTGGGCCATGCACAGTTAGTCCACGGTATCGGCCTCGACACGCTGCAAATGGCGAACCTGGTTCGACAGCTGGTGAACGCCGAGCGAGCGATAGCGGTCAGGACCGCTTCGGCGGGCGGGCGACTCCTGGCGCGAATCGCTGGCCCGGGGTTGGGGCAGGTATTGGGCGTGGTCAATATCGGTTTTGATATTTACGAGTTCTACAACGCCGAAAACCACGAGCAGCAAGCGCGTTTCGGCACTCAACTGCTGTTCGATGTCAGTGCGCTTGTGCTCGACGGCGTTGCGCTGGTAGTCGGCGGGACGGCGGGTGCGGTCGCAGGTTTTCTGTCGGTACCATTGCTTGGCATCGGAATCGGCGTCACGGCGATTGCCGGCAATCTCGGGCAAATCATGGACAAGGCAGAGAAAGTTGCCGAATTGTTTACCCGGTTCAAAACGGCGTACAGCCCGCAGGCTTTCTCGGTCAAGCAAGGGGTCGTATCGATCATGCCCGAGTCGGTGGTGGACACGCTTGATCTTCGCGAAGGGGTCATCGTGTTCGGCAGCCAGGGGCTCTTTCGCTCGCTGGGTGGCTCGGGGCTCCCACGGCCCGATGGGAACAAACAGAACGCTATTGTCGTTCGAGAAAGCATGGGGCTGCCAAAACAGGTCGCGATTCCTGGCCCGCGTGTTCATGGTCGATTTAACGCTGTGCCGGCAGAATCGGCCTTGCTGCTTCCGGGTACTCCAAAGTGTTATTACGGTTACGAGTATCAACTGGGTTCCGATCCGCAGGTCTTTGAGTGGAGCAACCTGCTCCTGAACGTTGTCGGCGGCTCGAGCGTCCTGCCTCGTAAGATGTATCCGCAATATGACGTGTTGCGTGAACTTGAAGCCAGGGAAGAAGGTTTTTTCTTTACCCACGCCAGACCTTTCCCGCACATCCTGTACAAACTCAACCCTGTCTATGAGCCCACGACCATTACCGTGCGCGTTGGAAATGAAACCCGGGCGCTGTACGTTCCTGAATTACCGCGAGAGATGCGGGGCAGGGTTTCTTACCGCATCGACACGCTGAGGGGGGCTTACTCCCTCGCACTTAAACCAGGACTCGTGTCGGTCCATCTCAGCGCACTTCCCGGTGACGGAAGCGTGAGCTGGGTGTTGATCGCCGACTGGATCACGCCACAACACATCAGTGTCGGCGCGGCGGGGTTGAACATCGACGGTATCGAGCTGAGCATCGAGGCCGACATCGACGTATATGTTCGAACAAAGAACCTCGAAACCTACCGTGTTGACCGCGAACATCGGCAACTGTACCTGGCGTCACTTCAAGCGGCCGACGGACATTACTCGCAGGCGGAGCTTGACCGTTTGAAGGTGCTTCACCGGCAGCAGCGCATGGGCAATGCCTTAATTCCTGCGGGCAAGTTTCTGCTGCCTTTTGGCAATCCAGAAAAGCCGCAATACACCGCCGGTTGGTACGAAGTGGCAAAGGAACGGTTCGTTTATGGCCGTCAATTCCTGGGTCCGGTCAGCGAGAAACTTCAACTGGCGGCAGTGCAAGACGATCACGCTTACTTCTATCACCCGGATCAACCCCTGATATGGCGCGTCAATGCCGTCACGGGTTTGACCACCTGGCGCTACAGCGTTTTCAATCGTGGAAGTGAAGAGGCGCAGATCATTGGCTGCCTTGACCGGGGCGCTGGCGTTGTTCAAGTCACTCAGCGGGTACGCCTGAACAAGACCCAGCGTTACGTGGTGATTTATCTGATTCACGGCGAGGAAATCTCGTTGGTTTCGGTATCGAGCGAACCACCTGACTATTTCGATACCTTGAAGGACGTCATTGCCCTGTTACAGCAGGTTGATATTGCGGTTGTTGCTGAAGGCACCTACGCCGAACGGCAAACGTCCTGGAGACCTGCGTCCTTTGTGACGGTAACGTCCGGCGACCTCGACAAGCCGTCGCTGTCGAGATGGATCAACGGGCAGAGCCACCAGCTCCTGACCCCGCACTTGCCCGTCAGCGAAACCGCCTCGGCGCTGCCCCAGATAAGCTTGCTGCCACCGAATGATCCTGATGCTGCAGCGTTCCTGTTTCACGACGCAAACAGTCAAAACCTCTATCACCAACCCTTTACCGGCGATGAGGCACAACGGGTGCCATTGCCAGGCAGCGTCAAGCTCATGGTCAGCGACGGCGGGTACCTGGTCGTCAATGAGTCCGGGCTGATGTTTGACGTTCGTCAGGACGCGAGCTTTTTCCTTAGCGGCGTGACGGGGGATTGGCTGGATGCCCATCCATTGTGGATGAGCGATCTGGAGGCCCTTGGCAAGGAGCATGCGGTTTCGCTGATTTCGCTTTCCGGATTATCGGACGTCACCGGCCAGGTGCCTGTCTACGCGCGCTACCTGAACAACAAGCTGTTGGTAACCGACCTGATGGCTGAAAAAGGTTGCCGTCTGTTGTCCGTCACTCGTGATGGCAAGCACGCCTGGTTACTTGGCCTGAGCAGCGGCCACCTTTATCGTCAGGCGTTTATCGAGCCTGAGCAGCTGAGCCGCGCGTTCGGCAGTGGCAGGCGGCTGATCAATGCCGACGCGCTGCCACGACCAGAAAAGGTCTGGGGAACCTGGGCATTTTCTGAAGTGCTGCCTTACGGCACCGGTTTGCGGGGCCGCACTCGGGACGGGGTCAATTTCGAACTGATTGAAGGTGAGCCGGCCCGCATCATCAGTGTCGAGAACGCCTGGTCTTATCGTTACAGGGAGTCGCCTGAAGCGCTGACAAAACGCCTGAACGATTTAGTGTCCGGTCAGGCTCATGCGCCTTTTTTGCCGATTGGCCACTCGACCAACCGTTACGCTTATTACGTACCCGAACTCAATCGTGTCTTTGAGGTTAACGGCAGAGCGGATGGGCAGTGGGCAAACTTCCTCGGGACGAAACAAGGGAGTGTTCCGCTGTTGTTTGATCCGGTGGACGGCGTGATCTTCAACCGCAATACAAAAGAGGTTGTGTGGGTGGCGGCGAACAAGGCCAGTCGAGAGGGGGATGTCATGACGCTGGAGATCGCGGGAGAGGTAAAAGACCTGCTGGCTCTGGTGCCCGACGGTGTCAGTTCATTGATTCTGGGAGGCGCTGAAACGGGGTCGATTTACCACGTGTCGGAGACCGCCTGGCAGCACCTCGATTGCATCGTGGTCGATTGCACTGACTGGCCGGACATTGACGCCATACCCTCGCGGCTGATTCTGGCGACCGGAGCGCAGGATGACTGGCGTGTCGATCGGGCAGACAACCATCTGCTGCTCACCGACCCCGACAACGGCAGCAGCCTGGTTTTTCGTTCGGCACAATCTGAGGAGTGGGCATTGGCCCAGTCGCTGAACCTGAGTGTGCAAGTTCTTGGCAATACCCTTGACGGTGTTTCTTTCGCTCAATGGCTATCGGTCACAGGCGGTTTCGCACATCGTGACCGAGTTGTTGAGGCGAAAGGGCGTTTCCGGCAGCGCAACATTAGCGGAGTTGATGTCGGATTCTCAGGTCGCAGAATTGGCAATTCGGGACGTTGCGCTCCCCGGCTGATCAGGGCACCAGGTAACCTTTCACGCCCGTGAAGATAATCTGTGCCGCCAGCGCGCACACGAACAACCCCATCAACCGGCTGACAATCTGCAAGCCCTGGTCGCCGAGAATGCGTTCGATGCGGTTGGACAAATAAAGGACCACGCCGACCGTAAAGCTGGCCAGGGCAATGCTGAGAATGGCCGTGAGTTTGTCGTCCCAATGCGGCTGGCTGACGCCCATCACCAGCAGCGCACCGATGGTGCCGGGGCCAACGGTGAGGGGGATGGTCAGCGGCACGATGGTCACGTCCTGCTGCACATTGTCGGTCTGCACCGCTGATTTGCCCTGGGCCATGCCCAGAGCCGAGATAAACAGCACGCTGCCGGCACCGATGCGAAAGGCGTCCACGGTGATGCCGAACACACTGAAAATCACCCGTCCGAACAAGTACAGCAAGACGCTGGACACCAGTGTGGCGGTGGCCACTTTCCAGGCCAGCCGACGCTGTTCCTTGCGTGAATAACCGCGGGTCAGGCTGATGAAGCAGGACAGCACAAAGAACGGGCTGTAGAGCACCAGCATCTTCAGGTAAACGCTGAATAACACATGGAGCATGGTTTCGGCTCGCATCAGGAGAGAGGATGACGAGGAGTCTATCAGTCAGTTAATTGCTTGTGGGTGTGAGTTGTGACAGGTGCGTCAGTTAATTTTCCTGTTGGGTGTTTTTTATTAGTTGCCTGGGTGTTGTTGTAACTTATATTTAGTGGGTGGATATGATGTTACAGGTTTAAGTTTGTGGTTGTTCGTTTGTTTGGTTATTGTTCTATTGCAAGTTCATGATGAACTTGTTTGATATTTTTATAAGGAATTCATTGTGTATAATCAAGCTATTCGTGAAAGTTATGTTGCTGCCTGTATTGAAGCGATTGAAGAGTGTGAGATCGACGAGCAGGTCATTATTCGTCCTCGTGGCCTGATGGTTGTGGGCGACCAGATCGAAGCACCGTCGAAAGGCTCCATTGTGGGTGAAGGCACGTTGGGCTTTTCTGGCAAGCTCAGTGCCGAAAACAAGTCGGACGCTCAAAACGCCTTTCTCTTTGCATCCCGTGCAGCAAACAAACTTTACCCTGAAGAACATCAGGGCAAAGAGTGGTACTTGAGGTTCCGGGAAGTCATGACCCTCGCAGGCTGGACGCCTGTCAGCAAGTACTACAGTGATCTGGAAGTCAGCGGCACCAGCGTCCGTATGGACAAACTGGTGTTGGAGATTCTCGGTTCGGTGGTTGCCGGCGTTGCATTGCCTGGTCCAGCGACTGCGTTGATGCTCAAGGTCGCGGGTGATGCGATCGCGGCCCTGCAAAAGCGGGACACGGCTGCCCTGACTGTTTATGAGCGAAATCTGCTGCAAAACGGCGTCGGGGGAATCTCGGCAGGTGCGTGTGTCGAAGTCGAGGGCGAGGCAATCATGGCCGTGGGTGCAGTGCGTTTTCTTCGAAAGAACAGCTCCACCAAAGTAATGTTCGTTGATGTGGATATCCGCAATGTGAACCTGTATCGCGGCGAAACGGTATTTGCCAAAAATACATTGGTCGCTGACGCAGTTCGTGAGTCCATCAAGAGCAAACTTGTCCCGCATAAAGACCAGATCCTGGACATTGATATCTAATTGATCTAAATCGGCAGCCGGTTATCGGCTGCCTTTTTTTATTGTCGAGGAAGTTGATATGAGTTGCGAATATTCTGTATTGATCGTTGGAGCTTGTGTCGTGATTATTCCGGCCGCGGATGGAGCAGCCCACTATAAGGATCTGGTCGACTCCGTGTTGCTGGCGCAATTGATTGCCAATAAGAAGATCGAAAAAGCTCCGGATATCGACTGGTACAACGCTTATGTAGAATTTCTGGATGACTACTGGCTGCGACGTACAAGAATGCGACAGGAATGGCCGATTGCCCAAGGCAGTGTCGAATCTGTCAGCGACTGGGTCATTGCAGCGATTTCACAAGATGCTGGGGATAAAGGAGGCGCTACGGCGGCAACATTGCAGCGGCTGGCAAGGTTGTCCGGCAACGAGCCCGCAATGGGTTTGCTGCGCGGTCACATGCAGAAAATATCCACGGACGAGTCGGGTGATGTTCTTGCGCCCGCAAAGGCTGTGCGTTTGCTGGTGGTTACAGCTCAAACGCCGACATCGCTCACAAGCGTGTACATCGAGCTTAAGACCCGCCAGATCATCAGTGCCAATCCGCTGGCCCAGCGACATCTGGCCGAGGATGTACAAGGCAGCGTTTGCATGCGCTACGCCAGTGCTGACTTGTCCGGAATCCTCTACGGCCCCGTGCGCGACGCCATTGCCTTGAAGGTCAGGGACAAGTATCAGGACAACGTAGCGATGTTGACGCTGACCGATGATGCTTCGACCATGGAGATCTGCGCAGCAGATTGAGTCATGCCGGAGCTGATTGCCCTACACACCTGCCTGGAGCGTTGAGGCCGTGCGATTCTGCTGATCACGCTGGGCAACCCAATGCTCGATCAGATCGCGCAGTTGCGACAACTCGACCGGTTTGGCCATATGCCCATCCATCCCGGCCTGGCGCGCGCGCTCTTTATGCTCGGCAAGGATGTGTGCGGTGAGNGCNACCACCGGNGTGCGAATNCGCTGGTTGCCGACTTCCCACGCCCGCAGTTGCTGAGTGGCGGAGAAGCCATCGAGGATCGGCATTTCGCAGTCCATCAGGACCAGGTCATAGCGCTGGGCTTTCATTGCCTGCAAGGCTTCTTCGCCATTGCTGGCGGTGTCCGGTTGCAGGTTGAGCTTGCCGAGCATGCCGCGAATCACCTTGGTCGAGATGTTGTTGTCTTCGGCCACCAGGATGCGGAAATCACTCGGGACCTTGACTGGAAGCGTCGGACCGGAGGGCAGGTGCGGCGAGACGGCCGGGCCCTTGTTGCGCTGATTCAGCTCGTCCGCCAGAGTGGTCTTGAGCGTGTAGCCAGCCACCGGTTTGGCGAGGATGCGCTTGATGCCGCAGTTGCGCGCGATGATCTTGCTCGGTGCATTGCTGATGCCGGTGAGCATGATCAGCAGGATGTCGTGGTTAAGGCTCGGGTCTTCCTTGATCTTTGCCGCCAGTTGCATACCGGTCATGCCGGGCATGTTCTGGTCCAGCAGCACCACGTCGAAGTAATCGCGCAGGTGAGCTTTGGTGCGCAGCAGCGCCAGGGCCTCTTTGCCGGACGGCACGGCGCTGACGTTCAGGCCCCAGGCCGTGCATTGCTGCACCAGCACCTTGCGACAGGTGTCGTTGTCGTCCACCACCAACACCCGGGCGCCTTTGAGCGGGCCGTCGAGGTCGGACGTCGGATGCTCCAGNCGATCAGGGTCCAGCGGCAGGGTCAGCCACAACGTGCTGCCTTGGTNGNNGCCACTCTTGATGCCGAACTCGCCNTGCATAAGGCGGATCAACTGACGGGCAATCACCAGTCCCAGGTTGCCGCCCAGGCTGGTTGCCGAAAGGAAGTGCTTGCTATGCAGCTCGGCGTGCATCAGTGCCTCGCGTTCTTCGGCCTCCATCGGCAGGCCGCTGTCCTGCACGGCAATGCGCAGGCGCGGCTTGGTGCTGCGTTCGTCGAGGGCGACGACGATCAGCACTTCACCTTCATCGGTTTTTTGCAGGGCGTTTTCCAGCAGGCTTAACAGTGCCTGGCGCAGGCGCGTCGGGTCGCCGCTGATCACNCGCGGCACTTGGGGCTGGATGAAGCTGATCAGTTCGACGTTCTGCTGCTCGGCCTTGGCGCGGAAGATACTCAGGCAGTCTTCGATCAAGGCATTGAGATCGAATTGAACGTCGTCCAGTTCGATCTGCCCGGACTCGAGCTTGGAGATGTCGAGAATCTCGTTGATCAGGGTCAGCAGTTCGTTGCCGGCGCTGTGGATCGTCTGCACATAGTCACGCTGCTTGACCGACAGCGGTGTGCCCAGCAGCAGTTCGGTCATGCCCAGCACACCGTTCATGGGCGTGCGGATTTCGTGGCTGATCTTCGCCAGGAACTCGGCCTTGGCGTTGATCTCGGCGTTGCTGGCCGCCAGGTCGCGACTGACGCTGAAGCGATCTTCGGTGATGCTGCGCTGACGTTCGCTCAGTGCAATGCTCATCAACACGCCGCTGATGCAGATCAACCCCAGCAGCGTCATGATCAAGCCCTGCGGCGCGACCAGCGTCAGCCCCAGCAGGGCCGGCAACATGATCAGCGTGCCAATGTTGAACACGATCATCGCCGCGACGAACAGGCGCGCCGGGCGATAACCTTTTTGCCAGTGATAGGCACTGACGAACAACATGCTCAGACCTGCCAGGGCGACCAGGGCGTAGGTCATGATGTTCAGCGGCAGCGTATTGACGAACAGCAGCAGCAAGCCGCACATCACGATNAGCAGGATGTCGGCCATCAACAGCTTGTTCAGCGGGTGCGGGCCCAAAGGCATGAAGAATCGGTAGGCGAACATCAGGCCGCACGGCGCCGTCAGCAGCAGGGCGAGGTAGGCGCCGGGTGTCTGCACCGCGTGCCAGTTTGGCAACCAGGGCCCCGCCAGATTCAGCAACAGCAACAGGCTAAGCATCAACAGTGCTTCGCATCCGGCCAGCCAGAGACTGCTGCGCGAGCGGGTATAGGCGTAGCGGACGAGGCTGTGCAGGATGAGCATCCCGAGGCAACCAAACAGAAGGCCGTAAATCAGCATCTGGTTCTGATTGGCCGCGGTCATGATCGCCGATTGCAGGGTGATATACGGCCGCAACTGGTGTTCGGACACCAGCCGCAGGTAGACGTCGAGGGGTTTGTCGCTTTGCGGCAGCGGCAGCATGAATTCGCTGCTGGGCAGGGGACGGTCAGCCTGGGGCTGCTCGGTGCCGGTGTTCAATTGATCGATCAGCGTGTCGCCGTCGAGCACGTACAGATTGAGGTGCGACAGGTCGGGGGCAAATACTCGCAGCANTTGCTCGTGCTTGCCGGGTTGCAGCTTGAAGCGTACCCACAACGCACCGTCCGGCTCCGCGGCGGTAATCCGGTCCAGTTCGATGGGGCTGAATTGATTGGTGTAGCGGGCGGAGCGAATGTCGCTCAGCTGCAGGTCGCCCTGTTCGTCAAGCAATACCGCCCAGCCACTGCCTTGCGCGGCCTGGGCCGGAAGCATGCAGAGCAAGGTCAGCAGCCTGACTGTGAAACCTATGGCGATCCTGAGCCAGCGCACGGCGAAATCCCTTCGTAGGTTGATGCCAGATTATAACTATGCGCGGC
The DNA here is from genome assembly GCF_002251635.1 of Pseudomonas mandelii. Classification (GTDB taxonomy): domain Bacteria; phylum Pseudomonadota; class Gammaproteobacteria; order Pseudomonadales; family Pseudomonadaceae; genus Aquipseudomonas; species Aquipseudomonas mandelii_B. The sequence goes on along the minus strand of NZ_NMOJ01000094.1, from coordinate 62,861 downwards.
GCCGGAACAGTCCGGCAAGGGCCTGAAGCACAAGCCCTGCCGAACGGATCGCTTATTCCTGATTTTCGCCACGTTCGCGGGCAATGGCACGGTAGCCAATGTCCTTGCGATAGAAACAGCCTTCCCAATCAATTTTTGCCGCCAGTTTGTAAGCCTGTTGCTGGGCAGCATCAACGCTGGCGCCCATGGCGGTAGCGCAAAGCACGCGGCCACCGGCGGTCACGACTTGACCGTCCTTGAGCGCAGTGCCGGCGTGGAAGACTTTGCCTTCCAGTGCGGCGGCTGCATCCAGACCGTTGATGGCGACGCCTTTAGCGTAGTCGCCAGGGTAACCACCGGCCGCCAGCACAATGCCGACGCTCGGACGTGGGTCCCACTGTGCTTCAACCTTGTCCAGCGCCTGGGCCAGGGCCGCTTCCACCAGCAGCACCAGGCTCGACTGCAAGCGCAGCATCACCGGTTGGGTTTCCGGGTCGCCGAAACGGCAGTTGAACTCGATGACTTTCGGGTTACCGGCTTTGTCGATCATCAGGCCGGCGTACAGGAAGCCGGTGTACACGTTGCCTTCGTCGGCCATGCCGCGCACGGTCGGCCAGATCACCAGGTCCATCACACGCTTGTGTACTTCGGCGGTGACCACTGGGGCAGGGGAGTAAGCACCCATGCCGCCGGTGTTCGGGCCAGTGTCGCCGTCGCCGACGCGTTTGTGGTCCTGGCTGGTGGCCATCGGCAGAACGTTTTTGCCGTCGACCATTACGATAAAGCTGGCTTCTTCGCCGTCGAGGAACTCTTCGATGACGACGCGGGAACCGGCTTCACCGAAAGCGTTACCGGCGAGCATGTCGCGCACGGCGTCTTCGGCTTCCTGCAGGGTCATCGCAACGATCACGCCTTTACCGGCGGCCAGGCCGTCGGCCTTGATCACGATCGGTGCGCCTTTTTCACGCAGGTAAGCCAGGGCCGGCTCGATCTCGGTGAAGTTCTGGTAGTCGGCAGTCGGGATCTTGTGGCGTGCCAGGAAATCCTTGGTGAACGCCTTGGAACCTTCCAGCTGTGCAGCGCCAGCGGTAGGGCCGAAGCAATCCAGGCCACGGCTGCGGAACAGGTCCACGACGCCGGCAACCAACGGCACTTCCGGACCGACGATGGTCAGGGAAACGTTTTTCTCGGCAAAATCAGCAAGCTGCTCAAGGGCCAGCACGTCGATGGCGACGTTTTCACACTTGGCTTCAATGGCGGTGCCGGCGTTGCCGGGTGCGACGAAAACTTTCTGGACCCGCGGGTCCTGGGCAACTTTCCAGGCCAGTGCGTGTTCACGGCCACCGCTGCCAATGATCAAAACATTCATTTCAAAAACCTCGGATGACGCTAATTCTGTTTTAGAACCTAAAGCGCTTTACGCTGAAGGAGGTCGCAATGAAGTCGGTAGATGCAAGGCGGAGGCTACCTTGATGAGCGGAGTTGCTTTTGGCAATGAGCATCATCAAGGTAGCCTCCAACGCAGCAGATGCCGGCTTCAGTGCGGCCGTTGTCTGATTAGTGACGGAAGTGGCGCATGCCGGTGAACACCATGGCGATACCGGCTTCATCGGCTGCGGCAATCACTTCTGCATCACGCATCGAACCGCCCGGTTGGATCACGGCGGTAACACCGGCTTTCGCAGCATTGTCCAGGCCGTCGCGGAACGGGAAAAACGCGTCGGAAGCCATCACCGAACCGGCGACTTGCAAACCCGCGTGCTCAGCCTTGATCGCGGCGATACGTGCCGAGTTCACACGGCTCATCTGGCCGGCGCCGACACCGATGGTCTGGCGGTTCTTGGCGTAGACGATGGCGTTGGACTTAACGTACTTGGCGACTTTCCAGGCGAAGATCAGGTCGTGGATCTCTTGCTCGGTCGGGGCGCGTTGGGTGACGACTTTGAGGTCTTCGCTGCCGATCATGCCGATGTCGCGGCTCTGTACCAGCAAGCCGCCGTTGACGCGCTTGTAGTCCCAGGCAGCAGCGCGTTCAGCCGACCACTCGCCACAGGCCAGCAGGCGCACGTTGGCTTTGGCGGCCACAATGGCGCGGGCTTCTTCACTTACGGAAGGGGCGATGATCACTTCGACGAACTGACGCTCGACGATGGCTTTGGCGGTTTCTGCATCCAGCTCGCGGTTGAAGGCGATGATGCCGCCGAAGGCGGATTCGGTGTCGGTGGCGTAGGCCAGTTCGTACGCCTGGCGGATACCGCCTTCAGCGTCCGGGCTCACGGCCACGCCACATGGGTTGGCGTGCTTGACGATCACGCAGGCCGGCTTGACGAAGCTCTTCACACATTCCAGCGCGGCGTCGGTGTCGGCCACGTTGTTGTAGGACAGCTCTTTGCCTTGCAGTTGGGTCGCGGTGGCGATGCCGACTTCGGCCGGTTTGGCTTCCACGTAGAACGCCGCGCTCTGGTGCGGGTTCTCGCCGTAGCGCATTTCCTGGGCCTTGATGAACTGGCTGTTGAAGGTGCGCGGGAACTGGCTGCGGCCTTCTGTGCTGAGGGTGTCGGCGGCCTGGTTCACGGTGCCCATGTAGTTGGCGATCATGCCGTCGTAGGCGGCAGTGTGTTCGAACGCCTTGAGCATCAGGTCGAAACGCTGGGCGTAGGTCAGGCCGCCGGCTTTCAGGCTTTCGAGCACGTTGGCGTAGTCGCTGGCGTTAACCACGATGGCCACGTCTTTGTGGTTCTTGGCCGCGGAGCGAACCATGGTCGGGCCGCCGATATCGATGTTTTCGATGGCGGTCGGCAGGTCGCAGCCTGGCTTGTTGATGGTGGCTTCGAACGGGTAAAGGTTAACGGCCACCAGGTCGATCGGCTTGATGCCGTGTTCGGTCATGATGGCGTCGTCGATACCGCGACGACCGAGGATCCCGCCGTGGATTTTCGGGTGCAGGGTCTTGACCCGACCGTCCATCATTTCTGCGAAACCGGTGTAGTCCGCGACTTCTACTGCGGCCACGCCGTTGTCCTGCAGCAGTTTGAAGGTCCCGCCCGTGGAGAGGATTTCCACGCCCAGGGCTTCCAGCTCCCGGGCAAATTCGAGGATCCCGGTCTTGTCGGAGACGCTGATCAAGGCACGGCGGATCGGCAGGCGGGTAGTCTGGTCGGTCATTTCAATTTCCATCAAAAGCAAAGGAGTCAGCAAAAAAGGCGTCCGTTTTTACGCGGGCGCCTTTCTGGTTTGATTGAATGCTTACAGCAAATCGTACTGCTTGAGCTTTTTGCGCAAGGTGCCACGATTGAGGCCCAGCAGCTCACTGGCTTTGGTCTGGTTGCCCTTGACGTAGTTCATCACGCTTTCAAGCAAGGGCGCTTCGACTTCGGAGAGCACCAGGTTGTACACGTCCGTGACGGAAGCGCCCTCAAGGTGGGCGAAATAATTGTGCAACGCCTTCTCGACACTCCCGCGAAGGGTCTGGCCTTCTTCGCTCGGCGTGTTCAGGTGCTGTTTCAAATTGACGTTGTCGCTCACGGGTGTTGTTCCACTCACTAAAGTCTCGGTCATCATCGTCATGCGGCCACCCCCTCTCCGTCCCCTGTCCCCAGGCTCTTGTAACGTTCGCTGAAAAACTCACGAACGTTGGCGCACTGTGCTTCCGTATCATCCAAACGATTGAAGTGGGCGCGAAACTCCCTGGCGCCCGGCAAGGTTGCGAGATACCAGCCGACATGCTTGCGAGCAATGCGTACTCCCATCACGTCTCCATAGAAGGCGTGCAGGGCGGCCAGATGCTCTAGCAGAATACGTTCCACCTCGATCAGCTCCGGTGCCGGCAACACTTCGCCGGTACGCAGAAAATGCTCGATCTCACGAAAAATCCATGGCCGCCCCTGGGCGGCCCGGCCAATCAACAAGCCATCGGCACCGGTTGCGTGCAGCACGCGCCGGGCTTTCTCGGCTGAGTCGATATCGCCATTGGCAAACACCGGCATCGACACCGCCTGCTTGATCGCGGCAATGGTGTCGTACTCGGCTTCACCGGTGTAAAGGTCGGCGCGGGTGCGGCCGTGCACCGCCAACGCTGTAATGCCTGCCTGTTCGGCGATCTTCGCCACCGTCAGGCCGTTCTTGTTGTCCCGGTCCCAACCGGTACGAATCTTCAGGGTGACCGGCACATCCACTGCGGCGACAACGGCCTGCAGGATCTCGGCGACCAATTGCTCATCTTTCAACAGCGCGGAACCGGCGGCCTTGTTGCAGACCTTCTTGGCCGGNCAGCCCATGTTGATGTCAATAATCTGTGCGCCCAGTTCGACGTTGGCCCGTGCTGCATCCGCCAGCATTTGTGCATCACCACCGGCGATCTGTACCGAGCGGGGCTCGGGATCACCTTCGTGGATCATGCGCATCCGCGATTTGCGGGTGTTCCACAGGCTCATGTCGCTGGTGACCATTTCAGAGACTACTAGACCCGCGCCCAAACGCTTGCACAGCTGACGAAAGGGCTGGTCGGTGACGCCCGCCATCGGGGCGAGAATCAAACCGTTTGGCAATGTGTATGGGCCGATGCGTACCGCCGACATAGGACTTCCCTGTTGTGGGGCCGGATCATTAGAGTTCGAAAAAGGGTTGGCATGATACCCGCTCTCGATGACTGGATAAAGGCTGAATTGGATAAAATCTGAACAGTTATTTCTTTATCGCCAGTGGTTTGGTAAGAGCGGTCAAAGTCAGAAATATGCCGTCAATGCCGTAACACTGAAGCGTTTCACTCGGGCGAATGGAAGCTCAGGCTGTAATTCACCGCTTTGGAGCCTGGATCGAGGATATCCAGTGCGATGTGGATCGGCGTTTGCGGCGGCATCTCTGCCAGGCCTTCGAGGTCGCCGTTGAGGTACTCGCCGGGCTTGAAGCGCCGGCTGGCGATCAGGTGGCCGTTAAGGTCGGCGAAGCGCAGTTCCAGCAGCGGGAAGGGCTGGGAGAAGGGCGCGCGGTTGTAGATGATCGCATCGACCACCAGCGCACCGTTGAATTCAGGGTGACTGCGGACCACCAGGTTGCTGCTTTTGATTTTCGCGATATCAACTTTCGATGGCACCGTGCAGCCGACTTGCGGGCACAGTTGCTGGAACCACGGACGGTACTGATCCTGGCGCGCCAGTTCGTCGAAATGGTAAGCGATGTATTGGCCGGCGAGAGCGCCGGCACCGAGCAGGACCAGCAGCAGCCAGAAAAGCCGTCGGCCCCAGGGGGAGCGACGTTGTTGCCAATCCAGTTGCAGCGGGTCGTCGGTCAGGTCCTGCAAGGCGTCGGCCCGTTCGGTCGACTCGCTGCGTTCGTGCCGCTTGCGCAGAGGGGCAATCGGGGGCAGGTCGTCGTCAGGTGCATCGGTTGCCGACAGGCGATCATGGTGCAGGGGCATGTCGAGCGGATCATTCAGGCGCAGTTGTGGCACCTTGGGCTCGTCGTCCAGATCAACCGGTTCCAGCGAGAACGAAGGTTCCGTGCGCGAGTGCTTGCCCGGTTCGGTCTGCGTTTCCCGTTGGTCGGCTTCGATCGCCTGGGCGCGATCGGTTGCCGATTCGCTGAAGAGGCTGTCGGACCAGGGTTCATCGTCGTGCTCGACAGAGTCGCGGCGAGCACTGAGGCCGTTTTCGTGGTGCCGGCCGAATTCCGTGGTGGGCTGGATTTCCCGCTGTTCGAGCCGGGCGAGTTCTTCGTCCAGGTCCAGGCTGTCCAGATCCAATTCGGCGGCGGACCATTGCTTTTGGCTGATGGCGCGCTGTGCCGGCGGTTCGACAATGGCGGGGGCGACCGGTTTGACCGCTTCCTTGTCGGCCCGTTGCTCAAGCAGCTGCTTGGCGGCGTTGAACACCTGCAAGCACGAGCCGCAACGAACCACTCCACGGGCCACGCTCAATTGGGCATGGCTGACGCGAAAGCGGGCTTGGCAATGCGGGCACTGGGTGACGAAACTGTCAGTCATGCGGCCATCCGGTTTATGCAGGCGCTCATTCTAGCGCCGACGGCCAGTGATGCGCACCCAGCCATCGCGATTGGCGATCGGGTCCAGATCGAAGTCTTGAGCGTAGGCTTTGGCGACTTCTTCGCCTTGCTCGGCGAGAATGCCCGACAGCGCCAAACGCCCACCTGGCTTGACCAGGCTCGACAACTGCGGCGCCAGGGACACCAGCGGCCCGGCGAGNATGTTGGCCACCAGCACGTCGGCCTGAACCTGTGGCAGATCTTCCGGCAGGTACAGCGGGAAGAGTGCGTCGGCAATGTTGTTGCGCCCGGCGTTGTCGCGGGAGGCTTCCAGGGCTTGCACGTCGATGTCGGTGCCGACAGCTTCCTTGGCGCCCAGCAATAGTGCGGCAATCGCCAGGATCCCCGAGCCACAGCCGAAATCCAGCACGTTGCAGTCAGTCAGGTCCTGGCCGTCGAGCCATTCCAGGCACAGCGCGGTGGTGGGGTGAGTGCCGGTGCCGAACGCCAGGCCCGGGTCCAGCAGCAGGTTGACTGCCTCCGGTTCAGGGGCGGCGTGCCAGCTGGGTACGATCCACAGGCGCTGGCCGAAACGCATGGGCTGGAAGTTGTCCATCCAACTGCGTTCCCAGTCCTGGTCTTCAATGATTTCACTGTGATGCTCCGGCAGCGGGCCGCCGGTGAGCAGTTCCATATGGGCCAGCACGGCGGCGGCATCGGTGCCGTCTTCGAACAGGGCCAGCAAATGGGTGTGGGACCAGAGTGGCGTGGTGTTGAGTTCGGGTTCGAAGATCGGCTGGTCTTCGGCGTCCATGAACGTCACCGATACAGCGCCCACTTCGAGGAAAGCGTCTTCGTAGGTTTCGGCTTGTTCTGGGCTGATGGCGAGACGGACTTGCAGCCAAGGCATGGCGGGCACCTTTGAAAAATATTGATTGCAGCCTAGCGGGCTGCGAGAAGCGCGCAAGTTTACGCGAGCGCGGCGCAGAAGACGACCGGGTTGCCAGGGTTCAGCGGTTAACAAATCACCTGTGGCGAGGGCGCTTGCTCCCGCTGAATGGTTTTGCGGTTGCTGCGCAGCCGAGCGGGAGCACGCCCCCTCGCCACAGGGTTTCTGTGCGTAGCAATCTCCAGAAACAACAAAGCCGCCCTAGGGCGGCTTTGTTGATCGGGCTAAAGCTTAGTGCTTTTCGCCAGCCAGCTTGTGTTCCAGGTAGTGAATGTTCACACCACCTTCGCAGAAGCCTTCATCACGAACCAGGTCCCGATGCAACGGGATGTTGGTCTTGATGCCGTCAACCACGATTTCGTCCAGGGCATTACGCATACGGGCCATGGCCTCGTCGCGAGTCGCGCCCCAGGTGATCAGCTTGCCGATCAGCGAGTCGTAGTTGGACGGAACCTTGTAGCCACTGTACAGGTGCGAATCCACACGTACGCCGTTGCCGCCGGGCGCATGGAAATGCTTGACCAGGCCAGGGCTTGGGATAAAGGTTTTCGGGTCTTCGGCGTTGATCCGGCACTCCAGGGAGTGGCCGTGGATCTTCACGTCGTCCTGGGTGAAGGACAGCACGTTACCGGCGGCGATGCTCAGCATCTCCTTGACGATGTCGATACCGGTGACCATCTCCGAAACCGGGTGCTCTACCTGNACACGAGTGTTCATTTCGATGAANTAGAACGCGCCGTTNTCGTACAGGAACTCGAAAGTGCCGGCGCCACGGTAGTTGATGTCGATGCACGCCTTGACGCAGCGAGCCAGGACTTCCGCGCGAGCCTTCTCGTCCAGGCCCGGTGCCGGAGCTTCTTCCAGTACCTTCTGGTGACGGCGTTGCAGCGAGCAATCGCGGTCGCCCAGGTGGATGGCGTGGCCCTGGCCGTCGGACAGCACCTGCACTTCCACGTGACGTGGGTTGGTCAGGTACTTTTCCAGGTAGACCATCGGGTTACCGAACGCCGCGCCTGCTTCGGTGCGGGTCAGTTTGGCGAAGGAGATCAGGTCTTCTTCCTTGTGCACGACGCGCATGCCGCGACCACCACCGCCACCGGCGGCCTTGATGATCACCGGGTAACCGACTTCGCGACCAATGCGCAGGGCGGTTGCCTCGTCTTCAGGCAACGGGCCGTCGGAACCTGGAACGGTTGGCACGCCNGCAGCGATCATGGCGTCTTTGGCCGATACCTTGTCGCCCATCAGGCGAATGGTTTCGGCTTTCGGACCGATGAAGGCNAAGCCGGAGTTCTCGACCTGTTCAGCGAAATCAGCGTTTTCCGCAAGGAAACCGTAGCCTGGGTGAATGGCGGTGGCGCCGGTCACTTCGGCCGCGGCGATGATGGCCGGTATGTGCAGGTAAGAGTGTGCGGCCGAGGCCGGACCGATGCAGACGGATTCGTCTGCCAGGCCCAGGTGCATCAGCTCTTTGTCGGCCTTGGAGTAAACGGCGACAGTCTTGATGCCCATCTCTTTGCAGGCACGCAGGATCCGCAGGGCAATCTCACCGCGGTTGGCGATCAGAACTTTTTGCATCTTCGCAGGTTTCAACATCGAAGGCGCTCCGCGGTTCAAACGATGGTGAACAGCGGCTGGTCGTACTCAACCGGCTGACCGTTTTCTACCAGAATGGATTCGATCACACCGCTGGTTTCAGCTTCGATGTGGTTCATCATCTTCATGGCTTCGACGATGCACAGAGTGTCGCCTTTCTTCACGGTCTGGCCGACTTCAACAAAGGACGGCGAGCTTGGCGAAGATTTGCGATAGAACGTACCGACCATCGGCGAACGGGCAACGGTGCCGTTCAGCGCGGGCGCGGCCGGAGCAGCAGGTGCTGCCGCGGCAACCGGAGCAGCAGCCACTGGCGCAGGCGCCTGTTGCATCGGTGCCGGTGCGTAGAACTGCTGAGCCGGGGTCTTGCTATGACGGCTGATGCGTACGGACTCTTCGCCTTCCTTGATTTCCAGCTCGTCGATACCGGATTCTTCCAGCAGTTCGATCAGTTTCTTAACTTTACGGATATCCATGAATCATCAACTCCCAAGGGTCGGTCAGGGGCGCTTGGCCGGTTGTTCAATGTGTTCCAGGGCGGCCTCCAGGGCCAGTCGATAACCGCTGGCGCCAAGGCCGCAGATCACTCCTACCGCTACGTCGGAGAAGTAAGAGTGATGGCGGAAAGCTTCGCGTTTGTGCACGTTCGACAAGTGCACTTCGATAAATGGGATGCTCACCGCCAGCAGCGCGTCACGTAATGCAACGCTTGTATGCGTAAAAGCGGCGGGATTGATCAGGATAAAGTCCACGCCTTCGCCGCGCGCGGCATGGATGCGATCAATCAATTCGTACTCGGCATTGCTTTGCAGGTACAGCAAATGGTGGCCGGCTTCACGTGCCCGTCGTTCCAGGTCCTGGTTGATCTGCGCCAGTGTCGTAGCNCCGTAGGTGCCCGGTTCGCGGGTGCCGAGCAAGTTCAGATTGGGTCCGTGAAGAACCAGTAAGGTCGCCATCGGCTGTTCCTTGTTATTGATGTGGGTACGGCAGAACTCGGCGACTATGCCGCAAAGCGTTTGTGACTGTCCAGTTCTATGCAGTAGGCAGCACGATTNCCGATGTTTGCGCGAAATATGTGACCGGGTTGTTAAATCCGGTCATTTGCTTTCGCAACACGTTCGGCGAAGTCTGCTGCGTTGATCTCGCCGATCACTCGCACATCGGCGTGTTCGACACCGTCCTTGCCGAAAAACATCAGGGCCGGAGGGCCGAACAATTTGTAGCGATCGAGCAAGGCGCGTTGTTCGGCATTGCTGGCGGTGATGTCGAAACGCACGAGGCGATAGCCTTTCAGGCGTTCGATGACGGTGGCGTTGTTGAGCACTTCGCGTTCGATGACTTTGCAGCTGATGCACCAGTCGGCGTACCAGTCGAGCAGCAGCGGAGTGCCGGCGGATTTGGCCTCGGCGAGGGTGCGATCAAGGTCGGCCGGGGTGCTGATGGTTTGCCAGGCGCTGGTGTTTTGCGGCTGTTCGGTGCCGGCAATGATGCGCGGTTGGCCAATCGGGTTGAACGGGTCGGTCTGCCCGCTGAACGCCCCGAACCAACAGGCCAGTGCGTAAAACAGCAGAAACATCCCGAGCAGTTGGCCGAGGCGTTTTCGCGGCGGTTTGTAGACGAATTCCAGCGCGCCCATGAACAAGCCGACACCGCCGGCCAGCAAACCGATCAGCAGCAAGGTGATTTGCCCCGGCAATACGCGACTGACCAGCCCGATTGCCAATCCCAGCAACAACACGCCAATCGCATTTTTCACATAGACCAGCCACGGCCCGCTTTTCGGCAGCCAGGCTGCGCCGCCGGTGGCCACGAGTAACAACGGCGCGCCCATGCCGAGGCCGAGCATGAACAGTTTCAATCCACCCCCCAGCGCATCGCCGCTGGCGCTGATGTAAAGCAGCGCACCGGCCAGCGGCGCCGACACGCAGGGCGAAACCAGCAGGCTGGACACCACGCCCAGGACCGCGGCGCCCCATAGCGAACCGCCTTCGGTGCGCCCGGCGATCCGGTCCAGGCGACTGCTGATGGCCTGTGGCAACTTGAGTTCAAACACGCCGAACATCGCCAGGGCAAACACCGCAAAAAACATCGCGAACGGCACCAGCACCCACGCCGATTGCAGGCGTGCCTGAAGGTTGAGCTGGGCGCCGAACATCCCCATCAACGCCCCCAGCAGGGCGAAGCAGGCGGCCATGGGCAGCACATAAGCGAGCGACAGATTGAAACCGCGTAACCCACCGACCTGGCCGCGCAATACCACGCCGGAGAGGATCGGTAGCATCGGCAACACGCACGGGGTGAAGGTCAAGCCCAGACCCGCGAGAAAGAACAAGGCGAGCTCGCGCCAGCTCCAGCTCCAGCTCTGGGCCGTGGCGGGCGTCGGTGCGCCAATGCCATCAATGTTCAGTCGTTCGGTTTCGGGCGGATAACACAGGCCTTTGTCCGCGCAGCCCTGATAGGTCACGGCCAGCGTGAAGGCGCGGGGATCGGTGCGCGGCACTTCCACGTCGAGCACGCCGTGATAGACCTCGACGTCGCCGAAGTATTCATCGTGCTTTTGTTCGCCCTGGGGCAATTGCGCCGCGCCAAGGCCAACCTCAGCCGGTTCGGCGCGAAACTGAAAGCGGTGCCGGTAGAGGTAGTAGCCTTCTGTGGCGACAAATCGCAGCTTGATCGATTGCGGCGTGCTGTCGACCAGGCTCAGCTGAAATGCCTCGCGCACCGGCAGGAAGTCGGCGCTGTTGTTGATCGAGCCCAACGTGGAACTGGGTCGACTCTCCAGCAACCCGGCGGCGTTTGCCGGCAGGGCGAGCACTAAAAGCAGCAGGCAGAGCAAACGGCGCATGACAATCTCGCGTATCGGAATTGGGGGCATGATAGCGGACAGTCGCGCGGATTGCCCCGCCCCTGTAGGAGCGAGGCATGGCGGTGTGTCAGACCCGGAAAGCCTGAACGGCTGTATGCAGTCGCCCACCTAACACCAACAAGTTCTCCCCTTGCACGCGCCCCTCACCAATACGCAACAAGTTATCCCCACCCAATTGGTGAATCCGCTCGCTGTTATCGCGAATTTCACTGACGGCACCACTCTGCTGAGCGGTCACATCGGCGATGCGCACTGCCGTGTCGGAAATCGTCTGGATTGCCCCGACGATTTCATCCANNGCACCGTCGGCCGCTTGCGCNTGNTGCGCGGTGGCTTCGGCGTGTTCGACCTGGGCGCGCATGCCTTCCACCGATTGCCGCGCGGCGGTTTGCAGGCCGGCGATCAAGGTCTGGATCTCTGCCGTGGCCCCGGCGGTGCGTTGCGCCAGTGAGCGAACCTCCTCCGCCACCACCGCAAACCCGCGACCCATTTCCCCGGCGCGGGCGGCTTCGATGGCNGCGTTGAGGGCGAGCAGGTTGGTCTGGTCGGCAATCGAGCGAATCACGGTCAGTACGCCGCCGATGGTTGCCGATTCTTCAGCCAGGTGCTCGATCATCTGCGCATTGCCTTGCACTTCACCCACCAACGCATGCAGGCCGGTGAGGCTCAGGCCGATGACTTTCTGCCCGTGCTCGACCGCCAGTCCGGCGTGACGACTGGCGTCGGCGGCCTGGCTGGCATCGCCGGCGACTTGTTGAATCGTTGCTTCCAGTTCACCCAGAGAATCGCGGATCAGCGCGGTGTCGCCCGCCTGGTGTTCGGCGCCGCTGTGCAAGTCGTTGCTTAATTCGGCCAGGGTGCGGCTACTGCCGGCGACCTGTTCGGCATTGAGACGAATAGTCCCGACCAGGTCCACCAGATACGCACGCAAGCGATTGAGCGAGGCTTCAATGTCGTGCAATTCGCGATTGGTCTTGCCCGGGGCAATCGGCTGGCTGAAGTCGCCTTCGGCCCAGGTGGACAGGGCCGGTGCCAGGTTGGTCAGTGTCCGGGCCAGTTTTCGTTGCAAGGTGTCGATCAACAAGGCGATCAGCAGAATCAGGCCGATCATCACGCCTTGCATCAAGCGCACTTCGCCCTGAATCTGCCCATGTTGGGCGCGGACCACCGGCTCCAGGCCGGCAATGGCCTGCTGCACGTCGGCGATTTTCAGGTGCGTCGCGGTGCTGAGGTCGGTGCGTTTCTGGATCTGCTCGCGAGTGCGCGCCAGTTCAGCGGGGTAACGCGTCAGCAGGCTGTTGAGTTCCCGTTTGAGGCCGACGCCGGCATCTTCGGCGACGGTTTTTTCGGTGTTCTCCAACCCCATCATCGCCGCGAAATCATCGGTGCCGGATTCGCTGCTGGCGGCCACCCCGAGCAGCGGCAAGGCGCCGATCAGCTCAGCCTGCGCACGAATGCTGGCGACTTCGCGCTCGACATCGGCGGCCAGTTCACTGCGACCGCTGCTGACCAGCTTATCCCGGGCCAGCGACAGCTTGCCCAAATGCTGGGACGCGGAGAGCAAGGGCGCGAGGTACGCCGGGTTGCCGTTGGCGTATTGGCTGAGTTGGTCGAGACTGGCGCCGAGTTCGCGTTCAGCTTGCAGCAGCAACGCTTGAGGATCACCGGCAAGTTTGCCGGCAGCCAGCAGGTCGGTCTTGCTGAATTCACTCAGGTTCGACAGGCTCGGGCGCAAGGTGTCGGCCAGGGCTGGGGGCAACTCACCGAGTTCCTTTTGCAGGCTGTCGATGGCCTGGCTGGCGCTGCTCAGGCGCAGGGCATCGCCGCTGGCGAGGTAATCCTCGACGTTGCGCGCCACTTCATTTTGAAATTGCTGGGACAAGCCGAGGTAGCGCTCCATCAGCAGATAGGGGCGCTCGAGGGCTTTTTGCGACCACCAGAGCGTCGCGCCAAGGGCTACGCACACGGCGACTAAAAGGAGGGTATTCAGATTGGTCAGCAGCTTCAGGCGCATCGCGGGTCTACCAACGGCAGAANGATAAGTGCCTGAAGTTATTGCGTTTCTGTTACAGGGTTATGACCGAATGGGTGAATTCAGGTGAAAAGGTGGCACTTTGCTTTGACGTGCGTGCGGCTTGTACACGGTTACGTCCCGCGCCCTTGGCGCGGTACAGCGCCTCGTCTGCCTGAGCGGCCATCATCAGGCTGTCGGAGTCGTCGCACAGCTCCACCACCCCGGCGCTGAACGTGCACCACAAATCCTGGGGCTGGGCCGGGTAGTGGATTTCGGCAAACCGCTGACGGATCTCATCGAGCACTTTGTGCGCCGATTCGAGATCGGTGTCCGGCATGACAATGGCGAATTCCTCGCCACCGTAGCGGCCGATGTAGTCGGTCTTGCGCAGGCGTTGCTTGAGAAACAGCGCCAGGCTTTTGATGACGCGGTCGCCCATGGGGTGGCCGTGGCTGTCATTGACCCGTTTGAAATGGTCAATATCGAGCATGGCAAAGCTCAGCGGCTTGTTCTCGCGGCGTGCGCGAAAGCTGCAGTCTTCGAGCAATTGCAGGATGTGGGTATGGTTGTACAAACCGGTCAGGCTGTCGCGNACCATCCGCGCTTTCAGATTGCGTGCCCGCGCTGCGCGGTTGCGTACGGTGGTGATCAGGTGGCGCGGCTTGATCGGCTTGGTGAGGAAGTCATCGCCGCCTTCGCTCATGGCGTCCAACTGCTTGTCCAGGTCATCTTCGGCCGACAGGTAGATGATGGGCACGCTGACATAACGGTCGTTGTGGCGAATCACCTTGGCCAGTTCGGTACCGGTACAGGCGGGCATGTACATGTCGAGGATGATCAGGTCCGGTTGGAAGTCCGCCAGCTCGGCCATGGCCTGGATCGGCTCGATCAGGGTGCGCGTAACGATGCCGGCGCTGTTGAGCAGGCGCTCGGTGTGCAACGCCTGGGCGCGTGAGTCATCGATGATCAGCACTTTATAAGGCTCGTACTGCGCGACACAGGTCAGGACTTCGATCTTCTCCAGCAGGCTCGAGGCTTCGAGGGTGCCGGTGAGAAATTCCTGGCCACCGGCGCGCACGGCGGCGAGGCGGGTCGGGGTGTCGGTTTCGAGCAAGCTGAAGAACAGCAGCGGTAAAGGCTCGTCCAGTCCGACCTGGGCTTCGGCGGCCAGTTTCAGGCCGATGCCGGTCCCACTGAAGTCCACGTCCATGACGATCGCTGCGGGCAAGCGCTCGATCATCGAGGAGCGAAACGCCGCAACGCTGTCCAGGGATTGGGCGCTCATGCCGAAGAATTCCAGTTGCTTGGCCAGGCGCTCGGCGCGGTCGTGATCAGCCAGCATGACGTAGATCGGCTTGCGCATCGGCGGCAGGAACGTTTGCTCGAGCTGGTCGCCGTGGCGCAGGCCGGTACGCGACAGGCGCTGCATCAAGCGATTGAGGTCGGTGATCAGGCCGCTGCTCAGGCGTCCGCGATTGGCGTCGACAGCCTCCAGCGACTGGCCGATGTGGCGCGCCAGTTGCGTGTGTTCCGGCTGCTCGAAACGTTCGGCAAACCGCAGCAGGCGCAGGTTGGCCTCGCTCAGTTCCGATAAATCGGTGGTGGACCACTCGCTGCGTTGCAGGCGTTGCCAGATCTCAAGAATTTGACGTGCCTGATGAATTACCCGCTGGGCAAAGTGCTGCTTGAGACGCTCACGGCTGGGGTCTTCTGACTCGGTCATATCCTGACTACTAGTTAGGGTGCATGCTGAGGTCGACTGATGGCTCTATGCTAGCACCTCTTTTCAATCCCATGAGCGTCGTGTGTCAATAATCTGCAAAGCGGCCTCATTCAGTTTCTGACTGGTTGGTCGCATAGGCTCGCCGCTGCGCTTCATTTATAGTGGCCCCTGATCGCGGTCATTGTAAGTCCCGCTGTTTCCCGCCGGATTTAATGCGCGGCAAACGAGGCACGATGGCGTAGGGTTGTGGTCGAACCGATGAACTCAAGTGATTGAAAGGATATCGCCATGCTGGACTGGAAGAATCGCGCGGGCAGCGCGCCTGAACGTGCCGCTGAACCGAAATCGGCCACCCGCAGTTACGTCGGCGGCCTGTTGTTCAGCCGGGCGCTGGCCACGCTGATTGGCCTTTACCTGCTGGTGGCGATCGGGCTGGGCTGGTATTGGAGCCAAGAGCCTGCGCTGTTCCCGGTTCAACAGAATGCGCAAGTGGCGGCCGAGAAAGAAGGCAAGCAGATGGTCATCGGCTACACCACCGTCGAAACCCTCAAGACTGTGGTCGGCACGTTGCTGAACAAGCCCGGTGGCTATATTTCCAACGACCGTTTCCCGCCCGGCCTGTGGATGGACAACATTCCCAGCTGGGAATACGGCGTGCTGGTGCAGGTGCGTGACTTGACCCGTGCCCTGCGTAAAGACTTCGCCCGTTCCCAGTCGCAATCGGCTGAAGACGCCGATTTGGCCAAGGCCGAGCCGCGTTTCAACTTCGACAACAAGAGCTGGGTGCTGCCATCGAGNGAGTCCGAGTACCAGGAAGGCATCAATTCCCTGAGCCGCTACGAAGCGCGTCTGTCCGACCCTAACCAGAGGGGCGCGCTGTTCTATGCGCGTGCCGACAACCTGAACAACTGGCTGGGCGATGTCGNTACCCGTTTGGGTTCGCTGTCGCAACGGCTGTCGGCCAGCGTGGGCCGGGTCAAGCTCAACACTGCTCTGAAAACCGAAGTCCTGGCCCCGGGTCAGGTGCCGCAGGTCGATGAAGAAGTGGTGGAAACCCCATGGATGCAGATCGACAACGTGTTCTACGANGCCCGCGGCCAGGCGTGGGCTTTGTCTCACTTGCTGCGCGCCATTGAAGTCGANTTCGCCGATGTGCTGGCCAAGAAAAATGCCACCGTCAGCGTGCGTCAGATCATTCGTGAGCTGGAGGCCTCGCAGGAGCCGGTTTGGAGCCCTATGATTCTCAACGGCAGTGGCTTTGGCATTCTCGCCAACCACTCGCTGGTCATGGCCAACTATATTTCCCGGGCNAACGCCGCAGTGATCGATCTGCGTCAATTGCTCAATCAGGGCTGAGTCATGGTCGATACCGCCAAAGAGGCCGCCCATCGCGCGGCCTCGGATGCCGAACACATCGCCTGGGTCGACGAGCAGGACAACCTGCTTGGCGCCCTGGTCCGTTCCGACCTGCGCGAACGCGGGCTGATCGGGCGCGGCACCTACATCATGCTGTTCAATTCGGCCGGTGAACTGTGCGTTCACCGTCGAACCCTGAGCAAAGCCATTTACCCCGGCTACTGGGATGTGGCGGCGGGCGGCATGGTGCTCGCCACCGAAACGTATGCCGAATCGGCTGCACGTGAACTGGAAGAAGAGCTGGGTGTGAGCGGTGTGGAACTGAGCGCCCACGATCACTTCTTCTTCGAGGACACCGGCAACCGTCTCTGGTGTTCGGCGTTTTCGGCGGTGTGGGACGGCCCCTTGATCCTGCAACCGGAAGAGGTGCTGGAAGCGCGCTTCCTCCCCATCGATCAGGTCCTGCTGGAAATCCAGCAAAAGCCTTATTGCCCGGACTCGCTGGCCGCGTTGAAGCGCTATCTGCGCGCCCGTGGCGAGGACGTCGCAAAAGAGCTGTAAATTGGCGCCGATTGGCTCTTAGCAAGTCGGCTTTTTGCCGTTACACTGCGCGACCTTTTCAAACTGAACCAGCGTTACCTGGCTCAGTAGCGCTGCCCCTGCCTGAGTGGGGCTTCGCGGTCGATGGCAGCTTCCCGAGTTGCCGCGACCAGTCTTTGTCCTCCCAAGAGGATTGCCGGTGGCCAAAAAAGCCGCATCCTTCGCCGCCCTTGGTGGCTTGGTATTTTCCACCGACGCAGGTCGACACTGCCCGGACTGTCGCCAGCCCGTGGATTCCTGTATCTGCAAACAGACCNTTATCCCTGAAGGCGACGGCATTGCNCGCGTTAGACGCGAGAACAAAGGCCGTGGCGGCAAGACGGTGACCACCATCACCGGTGTGCCCCTGGCCGAAGAAGCGCTNAAGGACCTGGCCACCACGTTGAAGAAACGCTGTGGCACCGGGGGAGCGTTGAAAGACGCAATCATCGAAATCCAGGGCGATCATGTCGAGCTACTCTTGGCTGAACTGATCAAGCTGGGTTTCAAAGCGAAGAAATCCGGCGGCTAGCAGCCTCTGTGAAAACCACCCTCGGCTTGATCCAGTCCCGACTCAACTCTGGCCTGGCGTCGTCTACATGGTTTTCACAGAGCCTGTTCTGACCGGTTTCTAAACTCAGTGCTGAATGTGAGGTCTATGGCCCTTGCATGCAGGCTAATCGTCATTTTCATTCTTTAGACTGCGCCGGCCTGAACCCAGGCGACGCTCTATGACTTCTTTATAGGGGACTTCGATGTCCGTACGACGCACACGCAAAGACGATGGCAGCCAATGGACAGTTGCGGACAGCCGCAGTGTTTACGGGATTCGCCATTGGGGGGCCGGGTATTTCGCGATCAATGATGCCGGTCGCGTTGAAGTCCGTCCGAACGGCCCGAACAGCACGCCCGTCGATCTGTACGAGCAAGTCGACGAGCTGCGCAAAAGCGGTTTGTCCTTGCCGCTGCTGGTGCGTTTTCCCGATATCCTGCAAGACCGTGTACGCCAACTGACCGGCGCTTTCGATTCCAACATCGAACGCCTGGAATACCAGAGCAAGTACACCGCGCTGTACCCGATCAAAGTGAACCAGCAGGAAGCGGTGATCGAGAACATCATCGCCACCCAGGACGTTTCCATCGGCCTGGAAGCTGGTTCCAAGCCTGAGCTGCTGGCCGTGCTGGCCCTGGCACCCAAGGGCGGCACCATCGTCTGCAACGGTTACAAAGACCGTGAGTTCATCCGCCTGGCGCTGATGGGCCAGAAGCTGGGCCATAACGTCTTCATCGTGATCGAGAAAGAATCCGAAGTTGGCCTGGTGATCGAAGAAGCCGCCTCGCTGAAGGTCAAGCCTCAGGTCGGCCTGCGCGTGCGCCTGTCGTCCCTCGCTTCGTCGAAGTGGGCCGACACCGGCGGCGAGAAATCCAAGTTCGGTTTGTCGGCGGCGCAGTTGCTGTCGGTGGTCGAGCGCTTCCGCGCGGCTGGCCTCGATCAAGGCATTCGCCTGCTGCACTTCCACATGGGCTCGCAGATTGCCAACCTGGCCGACTACCAGCACGGGTTCAAGGAAGCCATTCGTTATTACGGCGAACTGCGTAACCTCGGCCTGCCGGTGGACCACATCGACGTCGGCGGCGGCCTGGGCGTGGACTACGACGGTACCCACTCGCGTAACGCCAGCTCGATCAACTACGACATGGACGACTACGCCGGTGTGGTCGTGGGCATGCTCAAGGAATTCTGCGACGCGCAGAGCCTGCCGCACCCGAACATTTTCTCCGAAAGCGGTCGCTCCCTGACCGCCCACCACGCCATGCTGGTGGTGCAAGTCACTGACGTCGAAAAACACAACGACGACGTGCCGGAAATCGAAAACAAGGAAAGCCTGCCGGAAACCGTGCAATGGCTGGTGGACCTGCTGGGCCCGACCGACATCGAGATGGTCACCGAAACCTACTGGCGCGCCACTCACTACATGAGCGACGTAGCCACCCAGTACGCCGACGGCAAACTGACCCTCGCGGAAAAAGCCCTCGCCGAGCAGTGCTACTTTGCCGTGTGCCGTCGCCTGCACAACTCGTTGAAAGCCCGTCAGCGCTCGCACCGCCAAGTGCTGGACGAACTCAATGACAAGCTGGCCGACAAGTACATCTGCAACTTCTCGGTATTCCAGAGCTTGCCGGACACCTGGGCCATCGGCCAGGTCCTGCCGATTCTGCCGCTGCACCGCCTCGACGAAGAGCCGCTGCGCCGCGCCGTGCTGCAAGACCTGACCTGCGACTCCGACGGCAAGATCAAGCAATACGTCGACGAGCAGAGCATCGAGACCAGCCTGCCGGTGCACGCCTTGAATGAAGGTGAAGACTACTTGCTGGGCATCTTCCTGGTGGGCGCTTACCAGGAAATCCTCGGTGACATGCACAACCTGTTCGGTGATACCGATTCGGTGAACATCTACCAGCGCGAAGACGGTTCGGTGTACAGCGCCGGTATCGAGACCCACGACACCATCGAAGACATGCTGCGCTATGTGCACTTGTCGCCGGAGGAGTTGATGACGCATTACCGCGACAAGTGCGCGAGTGCGCGCATCACTGCCGCCGAGCGCACCCAGTTCCTCGACGCGCTGCGCCTGGGCCTGACCCGTTCGTCTTACCTGTCTTCTTGAGGTAAGGCACAGGTCTCATCAGGTTGTCGGAAAATGTTCCGCGTGCTGCGGAAATTTCAGATGACCTGGTGGGACACTTCCCTGATTTCAAGCGAAATGACTCACATCCTCGCTATCCAAGCGATGTGGTCCTCTTTTCACGTAGGTCATTTCCTAAGTTGTACTTCGGCTCTCTACTCGGCCAACTCTCTCGGAGAGAATCCCCGGCCGCCCCTCCTGTAGAGAATCGCCGATGTTCGATCCAGTCAACGAGCCGTCATTTCGTCTGGATGTAGAGGGTCTGCCCGGCCCCGTTGAGGTCTTGGCCTTTACCGGCAGTGAAGCGATCAGCGAACCCTTCGTGTTTGACGTGGACCTGCTGATCGATGACCCGACACTGGACCTGGCAAGCCTGCTGTACCGTCCGGCCTTTTTGCATTTCGGGCCGCCGGGGACCGGTTTTCACGGGCAGTTGCATGAGCTCGTCCAGGCGGGTCATGGTGCTGCGCCCAGGCTTTGCCGTGTGCGCCTGAAGCCGAAACTGGCCTGCCTGGCCCAGCGTTTCAGCCAGCGCATCTTCAGCAACCTTTCCGTGCCCGAGATCCTCACCCAGGTGCTCAAGGAGCATGGCATTACCGGTAAGGATCGGCGCTTTGACTTGAGCGGCGATTACCCGCCGCGTGATTTCTGTACGCAGTACCGGGAATCGGATCTGCAGTTCCTCCAGCGCCTGTGTGCCCAGGAACGGCTTCATTATCACTTTGAGCATCGTCGGCGCGGGCACTGTCTGGTCTTTGGTGACGGGCCTGGCCCCTTTCAGCGGGAAGCCGAGATGGTCTTTGAGCCCGACACCGAACAGCCTGGCGTGCGGCAGTTCAAGGTTCAATGCAACATGCAGACTGGCGAAGGTCAGACGAACCTGGCCACGTTGCGCAGCGGCCAGCGGGTTCTACTGTCCGGCCATCCGTGTACGGACTGGAACCGTCTCTGGCTACTGATCCATGTCGAGCATCAGGGCGGGCAGACGCCGGGGGGTGCTTATGGCAACCAGATCCGCGCTGTTGCCGGGGCGTTACCGCTCGCGGCGCCTCATTCGATCATGATCCCCCGGATGCACAGCCTGCAGCGGGCGTGGGTGGTCGATGTCGATGAGCCGCAACCCGATTCATCAAGGCCGGTTGCCGTGCAATTTGACTGGGTCTATCAGGGCGAAGGCGCTGCGCCCAGCCACTGCTGGCTGCCATTGGCGCCGGAATTGGGCGGTGCGCATGCCATGCCGTTGAGAGAAGGCGCGCAGGTGCTGGTGAGCTTTATCGAAGGGGATCCGGATCAACCGTTAATCACCGGGTTTCTTCCCGGCCCTTCTTTCCACCAAGCGTCAGGCTTGCCCGAACTTCCAGCCACCGCGACAACAGATGCCGACACTGCTGGCGACGGATTACTGCGTTTGTTGCAATCGAGCGAACCGATCGTGCTGCTGTGTCTGTTGCCTGGCGGGGGTAGTTTCAGCCATTGCGCGCAAGCCTTTTGCACCTGCCGGGCCGCGACAAGGCTTGGCCAGAGCGGTGCGGCATGATCGTCGCCCAGGCGCCCGACTCAGTCGCGCAATGGTTGTTGCTCGACGTACCGGGGACGCCCCGGGCTGGCGCGAGGCTGATCCATCAGTTTGCGCAGGCCCGGCGGTTCTGGCTGTTCGATAACACCGAGTTGCAGCCGTTACGCGAGCACGGGCCGGTGTTGGTCGACCTCAAGGGCTGCCCGGCGCTGGCCGAACTGTGCCTGCGCGAACCGCACCTCTGGAGCGGTTTGTTACTGGTCAGTGAGGCTTCGCCGTCGCAGTTGCTCGAGCATTTGCGTCGCATGCTGACCGTCACCTTTGGCCTGCATCACCGTGCGTTGTTGAGTTACTACAACCCCCACACCGCCAGTTACTTTTTTGATGCCTGCGATGCCCTGGAACTGAGTCGCTGGATGGGGCCGATCACTCAGTTGCGCTGGTTCGGCGGAACCTGGGCCGACCGGGCTATCGGCAGTCAGGGGTGGCAGCAGCTGTTCAATCCGGGGCTTGCCGTCAGCCCGTTGGCCATCGAAGAAAACCTGTCGCCGCGTCAGCGCGACACCTTGCAAACCTGCTTGCTTGAACAGCACGTCTGGCATTGGAGCCGGTCCACCGGGACCGACTACAACAATCTGTGGGCCCTCGTGCAGGAAGGGCTGGCGCTGGGTTTCAGCGAACGCCCGGTGCTCGATGGCTGGTTATGGCTACGCTTGCAGTACCCAAGGGCTACGCCCGTGCAGCCATTGCCGGGAGCAACCCAGCAGGAGCGTCTCGATAGCCTGCGCAACCTGTGGCAGAACGATTAACCCTGAACACGAGGTTCGACATTGATGGCGAGTAAAATCCGCTGGCTGTTCGGTCTGGTCATGGGCGTTTTTTTGCTGGCCATGATGACGGCGTGTTCACCGTTGAAAATGCTCAATGCCCTGACCCCCGACAGCACGTTCGACAAGACCGAGGGGATTGCCTATGGCGATGATCCGCGGCAGAAACTCGATGTGTATGTGCCTCGTCATTCTGTAGAGAGCGCCCCGGTGGTGGTGTTTTTCTACGGCGGCAGCTGGAACAGCGGTTCACGCAGTGATTACGGTTTTGTCGGCGAGGCTCTGGCGTCGCGAGGGGTTGTTGCGGTGCTGGCGGACTATCGGCTGTATCCACAGGTGCGCTATCCATTGTTCCTCGAGGATGGCGCCAAAGCCGTGGCCTGGACTCACGAACACATTCGGCAATTTTCCGGTAACCCGCAGCGGCTGTACCTGATGGGTCACAGCTCCGGGGCTTATAACGTCGCCATGCTGGCGCTGGACCCCGGTTTGCTGAGAGCGGTGGGGATGTCGCCGCACGATCTGAGCGGCTGGATCGGTCTGGCCGGGCCTTATGATTTTCTGCCTATCCAGAATCCGGATGTGCGGCCGGTATTCTTCTGGCCTGATTCACCGCCCCAGTCGCAGCCCATCAACCACGTCAGTCGAGGCGCACCGCCCGCCTTGTTGATGGCTTCGCGCGACGATGAGGTGGTCAACCCGACGCGCAACACCGGTGGCCTGGCGCGCAAATTACGCCAGGCCGGAGTGCCGGTTCAGGACTTCTATTTTGCCCGCACCGGCCACGCCACGCTGGTGGCGACGTTGTCTCGGCCCATGCGGGGTTTGGCGCCGGTGCTGGATGCGGTCACCGCCTTCATCAGAGCCACGCCGACTCAGTGAGCTTTGCCCGCAAACCAGCCGTCGTTCTTGCGCAAGTACCAGGCGAAAGCGCCGAGGGTCAGGCTACGCAACGCCATGAACAACAGGAACGTTATCCACAGCCCATGGTTGCCCAAACCTTGCAGTGCCCAGGCGAACGGCAGCAGCAGAACGACCGTCAACAGCATGCCGTTGCGCATTTCCCGGGCACGCGTGGCGCCGATAAACAGGCCGTCCAGCAAGTAACTCCACACGGCAATCAGCGGCAGCACCGCCAGATAAGGCAAGTAGATATCGGCGGTTTCGCGCACGCTCTGAATGTCGGTCTGCATCTCGATGAACAAATGCCCGGCGAAGGCGAACAGCACGGCAAAGCCCAGACTCGCCAGCAGCGACCAGCCGCAGGCAACCACCAATGAGCGACGCAGCGCCTCTCGGTCGTGGGCGCCGATGGCGTGCCCGCACAGGGCCTCGACTGCGTGGGCCAANCCATCCAGCGCGTGGGCGGTCAGCAGCAAGCCGTTGAGCAGCAGTGCGTTGGCCGCGACGGTGGCATCACCGAGTCGCGCGCCCTGTACGGTGATCAGGAAAAACACCGATTGCAGCGCCAGGCTGCGGATGAAAATGTCGCGGTTGACGGCCAGCAATGGCCGCCAGCTCTGCCACAGCGCCAGTGCGGCCCAGGCGATGTGGCCGGGATAGGCACGCAGGGCTTTGCGAGTCATCAGCAGGCCGATCAACGCACCGATCCATTCCGCGATCACCGACGCCCGGGCCGCACCGACCACGCCCCAGTCCAATCCGAGTACGAACCACAGGTTCAGCGCGATGTTCACCAGGTTGGTGCTCAGCAGAATCGCCAGTGGCGCCCGGGCGTTCTGGGTGCCCAGGAACCAGCCGACCAGCGCATAACTGGCCAGCGCCGCCGGCAGGCCGAATAGCCGTGTGTGGAAAAACTCGCGGGTGAGTTGGTCAAGCTCGGCGGAGGGTTGCATGAAGTGCAGCGCGACGCCGCTCAACGGGACGCCCAATGCGCCCAGGACAATCGCCAGCCCCATCGCCAGCAACAAGCCCTGCAACAGAATCTGCCGCAACGCCGCGCCATCCCCGCGCCCGGCGGCCTGGGCGGCGAAACCGGTGGTGCCCATGCGCAGAAAACCCATGCCCCAGGCCAGAAAGGTATACAGGCTGGCCCCGACCGCGACGGCGCCCAACTGATGGGCGTGGGGCAGGTGGCCGATGACGGTACTGTCGACCAGTGCCACCAGCGGAACGGAAATGTTCGAAAGAATCATCGGCGCGGCCAGCGCCCAGACCCGACGATGGGTAGGGCGGTCGCGCCAATCGGCAATCAGGTTGGACATGCAGGCTCCTTGGGGAGCGGGCATTGTAGCGATACATTCTCGCTCCCACAGGGATGGGTGGTGTCAGTGGATGATCCAGCTCAGCAACCAAAGGCCCAACACCAACCAGATAATCCCCATGATGATCGACGCATTCATGAACGCCCGGATCGCCGACCACAGCAGCATCAACCCCAGGATCAGCGCAATGATGCTGATGATCGACGTATCCATCCCCAGCGCACGGGACAAGCCTTCGACAAAATTGCTGCCGGCATGGCTCAACAGGTTGAACAAGCCGCTGAGACCATCAACGATAAAGCGGATGACCGAACCGAGTGCCTGGCCGAGCCATTCGAAAAAACTTTCTACCTGCATGTCGTGAACGTCCTGATGTAAGTGGAGGCATGCTTGCCGGACTTGAGCCTTGGGCCATGGATTGCGCTGGCGAGTTCCCCACAAGCATAGAGGGTTGCATAGCCCCTGTGGGAGCGAGCCTGCTCGCGATGGCGATCTGTCAGGCAACATTGATGTTGAATTTGAGGCCGCTATCGTGAGCAAAATCACCCACTTGCCATCCTCGGCCATCCCCCCGAAGCTATACGCCTTCAGGAGAGCCCGATGAACCTTGTTGAACTGACCGAACGCCTGCACGCCATCCGTGACCGCAACGACTGGCGGCAATTTCACAGCCCGAAAAACCTGGCCATGGCCGCCAGCGTGGAAATGTCCGAGCTGGTGGAAATCTTCCAGTGGCTGACCGAAGACCAGTCGCGCCAGTTGCCGGCGGACAAACTGGCCCACGCCGGGCAGGAAATTGGCGACATCGTGCTCTATCTACTGCTGTTGTGCAGCGAGTTGGGGCTGGACATGAATGACGTGGTGCGCAACAAACTCGCTGACAGCGAACGGAGGTTCAGCTGATGAGCGATCGTCATTTCGATCAACTGGCGACCCGGTTTGCCGAAAAAATCTACGGCGGCGCCAAAGGTGCGATCCGCCTGGCGGTGCTTCAGGCCGACCTGGCCGAAACCCTGCCGGACCGGCCGCTGCGCGTGTTGGATATCGGCGCGGGCCTGGGGCATATGTCGTTGTGGCTGGCCGAACGCGGTCATGATGTCACGCTGGCCGAACCCGCCGAACCGATGCTCGAAGGCGCGCGCCAGCGTTTNGCGGATGCGGGGCAGACGGCGACGTTTATTCACGCGCCCTGGCAGGACCTGCTCGGCCAACTCACCGAACCTTACGACCTGGTGCTGTGCCATGCGGTGCTGGAATGGTTGGCCGAACCCCATGCGATACTGCCGGTGCTGCACCAANTCACGGTGCCCGGCGGCTGGTTGTCGCTGGCGTTCTACAACCGTGATGCGCTGATTTACCGCAACCTGCTCAAAGGCCACTTCCGCAAAATGCGCAAGAACGACATGGCCGGCGAAAAGCAGAGCCTTACGCCGCAACAACCCCTCGACCCACGGGAATTGGCGGCGCAACTCGAAGGGCTATGGCAGGTCGAAAGCCAAAGTGGCGTGCGGGTGTTCCACGACTATATGCCGGTGGAATTCCAGGCCCGCGCCGATTTACAGGATTTGTTGGAGATGGAACTCGCTCACCGTCGTCATCCAAGTTTTGCCGGGCTTGGACGCTATTTGCACTGGATCTGTCGGCCGGTCTGATCGGAGCGCAACATGAAAAGTTGTTCAGGGTTACTGGTGATCTGTCTCGGGTTGGCGGCCTGCCAGGGCAGCAACCCTTATGTGGCGACCTCCAACCCCTTGCCACCCGCACCGCCCCAGGCGGCCAACACCTTCGACCGCAGCGCCTACCCGGCACCGCCGCGTGACTATGGGCGCTATCGCAGTTGGGCCTGGCTCAACGGTCAACTGCCACCGGGCAGTGCCTGGGCGGACTCGGCCCAGGTCGCCGAAGCGGTCAGCAACGCCCTCGATCAGCGCGGCTTGCGCCCGTTGCACGATAACAACCGCCCGGCGGACCTGTTTGTCAGCGCCAATCTGCACCTGGAAACCCGTTTGCGCCAGGTTCGGGACGACTACGGTTATTACGGCGGTGGTTATGGCGGCTACAACCGTTACGGTAATGGTTACGGCATGTACAACACGGTGCCGATCGTGCGCACGTATCAGGAACAGGTCGTAGTGGTGAGAGTGGATCTGTTCGATGCGGGCACAAGCCAGCCGGTGTGGAGCGCCAGTGCAGAAACTGGCAATCGGGGCAGTCAGAGTGAGCGTGCCGACGCGATAAGGGAGGCTGTAGAAAAGGCCATGTCGGCGTATCCTCCCAGTTAGCTTCTGTCGTCTGGAAGCCTTCCACAGGTTCATGTCTTCAACCGGAGAACCATCATGATCCGCCGTTTCTCTTTACTGGCTATGGCCGCGCTGCTCAGTGCCTGCGCCGCCAATCAGGTCAATAATGACTTCGATGCCAGCCGCGACTTCGCCGCCTATCGCAGCTGGACCTGGAAAGAACCCGCCCTGCAATATCGCCCCGATGACCCTCGGATCAAGAGCGACCTGACGGAACAGCGCATCCGCCAATCGGTGGCCGATCAACTGGATCAGCGTGGCCTGCGCCCGGCCGCCGCCGGCAGCAAGGGTAATTTGAACGTCCAGACCTACCTGATCGTTGAAGAACGCCAGCAACAGGTGACCACCAACTATGGCGGCGGTTGGGGTAATCCCTGGAACGGCTACTGGGGCGGGCCGATGTACAACGAAACCCGCAACGTGACCTACAAAGTGGCGACCCTGCAGGTCGACCTGTTGGACGGCAAGGATGGCAAGCTGGTGTGGCGTGGCAGCGATGAGCAAATGCTCAGCCGCACCACGAATCCGTCGGACCGCAGCACGGCGATACGCGAAACCGTGGGGCGAATCCTCGCCAACTATCCACCGCACTAACCACCGGGTCCTTGTGGGAATGAGTCTTGATAAATTGACGCCATCACTTTGACATTTCTATAGTGTCTAAATGATGGCTCGTGTACATTTGCCGCGCCCGAACGAGCCCCCCCGACGGTTCACCGGCAAAGGAGTGCATGATGTCTCCACGCTTGCAATTTTGCGGCCCGTCCCGGCAACGGGGGGCGATAGGCTTGATGGCGGCGCTGACATTCGCATTGGCGCTGGTGTTCCTGCTGGTGGTGATCGACAGCGGCCGGCTCTACCTGGAAAAGCGCAACCTGCAGCGCGTCGCTGACATGGCCGCGCTCGAAGCCGCCACCCGTGGCGGCGACTGCGGCGTCGGTACAACCGCGCTCATCTACGCCACTGCCAGCGCCCAACGCAATAATTTCACCGTGCCCGGCGCGGATCGCACACTGGCCGTTGACTGTGGTGCGCTGACCGTCGGCGCCAACAACCTTCGGGTTTTCGGCGTTGACCCGAGCAAAAGCGAAGCCGTCCGCGTGATCGCCAGCCATGGGGTGCCGCAAAGTCTCGTCGGTGGAATCGGCGCAATGTTCGGGGGCGCACCCGCCAACTCGACCATCACCCTCAGCGCCACTGCGGTGGCCGGGCTGCCGGGGCCGCCGGTCGCCCAACTGACCATTCGCAGCACCCTGGTCGACGTCAATTTGTTGAACGGCTTCCTTTCCGCGCTCGCGGGAGCGTCCATCAACCTGCCTGTCGCGAGTTGGAACGGGCTGTTGGGCGCCGACATTAACTTGCTTAAATACATGGACCAGTTGGCCATTGACCTGCAGGTCACGGCAGGCGATTACACGGGGCTGCTCGGTGCTGATGCCACCGTGGGCCAGTTACTTCAGGCTGCTGCCACGGTGGCGCGACTCAATGGGGCGACGGCGGACGTGCAGGCCGGTTTCGACAGCTTGGCCATCGCGGTCGTCAGCCCGCTCAAAGTGCATTTGGGGGACCTGTTGAAACTGCAGACAGGCACCACGTCTGCGGGCCTGAACGCCAACGTGAACGCGCTTCAACTGGTGCAGGCCTTTATCGAACTCGGCAACAGCAAGAGCGCCGTGGCAGGCACCATTCCGGTGAATCTGCTGGGGCTTGGCGTCGGGGCCAGCGCAAAGATCAAAGTCATCGAACCCCCGCAGTGGTCGGCGGTGGGCAATCCCGCACTGGCAAAAATGGCGCCCTTGGGCGCCAATCGAATCTATGTGCGCACCGCTCAAGTCCGGGTGCTGGTGACATTGGATTTGTCATTGGTCACCGGTCTGCTAGGCGCGGTGACGGGGACTTTGTCCGTGGTCACCGGGTTGCTCGGGCTCGACTTGTACGTGTTGCCCAGCCCCAACCTGGACGTCAGCCTGGAAGCCGGTGGCGGCAACAGTTACGTCACCGATTACACCTGCCCCAGCGAAATCAATAAAAGCCTGACCGTGAACACCACGACCACCGTGGCTGAATTGCGTGTCGGACGGGTCAATTCGGACTGGGATTCATCGTCCGTGCCCCTGACGGTCACGCCGGTCACCCTGCTCGATATCCGCAAGGCGGGCGTACCCTTTTCCGGCGGTGGCGCTGAGCTGCAAATTTACAGTCCCGTGCTGCCGGCCAATGCCACCTCGACGTTCATCAACCCGCCGAAAGTCGGTTTGGCCCCGTCGGATCCGCCATACACCTTGACTGCTACCAACGCGGTTTCCGGATTGTCGCAAACCGTCAATGACGTGAACCTGATCGTCCACGCGCCGTCATTCACGCCCAACTTCCTGTTGGCCGCGACCTTCGAATTATTGAAAACACTGCTCAATGGCGTGATGTTGTTGCTGAAGTCGACACTTGAATCAATGTTGGGCCCGCTGCTCAACCCGATTCTGAACAACTTGCTGAACAGCCTGGGGATCAGCCTGGCGAATGTGAACGTTGGCGCCAACCTGACCTGTGGCCAGACCGGCGAAGCCTACCTGGTAATTTAAGCGTCGGTGGCCCTGGGCAGCTCAATACAAAAGCGCGCGCCGTGTTCACCGTTGCTGACGCTCAGCCGCCCGCCCATGTTTTCCACGATGCCGTAGCTCACCGACAAGCCCAACCCGGTGCCCACGCCAATCGGTTTGGTGGTGAAAAACGGCTCGAAGATTCGCTCCAGTAACCGTGGGTCGATGCCGCCGCCGTTGTCTTCGACCCAGATGCGCACGTGGCGGCTGTCGTGTTCGGTGTGCACGGCGATCCAGGGACGCAGCTCGGGGTTTTTCTCGCGTTGGCTCAATAGCGCGTCGCGGGCGTTGACCATCAAGTTGATCAACACTTGCTCAAGTTGGTCGATGTAGCCTTTGACCTGCACCGGAACCTCCGCCTGGGTCAGGCGCACGTCCACGCCTTTGCCGCGCAGGCCTTCGCTGAGCAACGACAGCGTGCCCTCCAGCGCCTGCGCCGGGTCGAAGGGTTGCTGCTCGACCTCCGAGCGGCGGCCGAACACGCGCATATGGTCCACCACACGGGCCGCACGCTGCACCTGTGCGTCAATGCGCTGCAGTTTTTCGGTCAGGTAATCGACCTGCGCGTCGCCATTGCTCAGGCGCTTGAGCACATTGACGATGGCCATGCGCATCACGTTCAGCGGCTGGTTGATCTCATGGGCCAGACCTGTGGCCATTTCGCCGAGGGTGGCCATTTTCGCGCTTTGCGTCAGTTGTTGCTGGGAGCGGCGCACTTCGGTGTTGTCGCGGCCCACGGCCTGCACTTCCACCAAAGCGCCGTGCTCATCAAATACCCCGCGGTCCGACCACACCCACCAGGCATGTTCGCGCCCCGGTAATTGCAGGCTGATTTCTGCGGTGCTGACAGGAAATTCCGGCGTCAGTTGCCC
This sequence comes from Pseudomonas mandelii, assembly GCF_002251635.1. Taxonomy (GTDB): domain Bacteria; phylum Pseudomonadota; class Gammaproteobacteria; order Pseudomonadales; family Pseudomonadaceae; genus Aquipseudomonas; species Aquipseudomonas mandelii_B. The sequence continues at coordinate 32,796 of NZ_NMOJ01000094.1, read as the reverse complement.
GATGCGGTGCACAAATGCCCCGCGCTGTTCGGCCGACAGCCAGTCCCCTAGGTTCACTCCGTGCAACTGCGCGGGCAGGCATTCCAGATAGTTGGCCAGTGGCGTGTTGCCAAAGGTCAGGGTCAGGTCCGGGCGGTAGCGGCAAATCATCGCCGGGGAGTCTTCCACGAGAATTCGGTAGCGCTCCTCGCTGTCCTTGACCTGTTGCGCCGCCAGGGTCGCCTCGGTGACATCAAGCCACAGGCCGACCGCTTCCACCGGCACGCCTAGGTCGTCGCGCAGCAACTTGGCTTCATCGAGCAGCCAGTGGTAGTCGCCCTGCTTATTCTGCACACGATAACGACTGCGCACGCTGCCTTCACGCAGCAGTTGGCGGGTGCGCTGGAAGTACAGGTCGCGGTCGTCGGGGTGCACCCATTGCACCAGGCTGTCGTGGTTGCATTCGGCGAGCGTGCGGCCGAGCAAGGGGAGCAGGCTGTCACTGAAAAACACCGGTTGCAGGGCCCCGTTCACATAGCGCTGCACATAGATCACGGCCGGCGAGCTGGCGATCAGATTGTCCAGTCGGGCATGGGCGGTGGCGGCGTTCTGTTCCTGGTTTTTGATGTCGCTGATGTCGAGCATGAAGCCCACCAGTCGGCGGTTTTTACCCATGCCAATGGCCTGACCTTGCAGCCGATACCAGACGGGCGCTTGCTCACAGTGCCAGCGCACGCAGAGCAGCAACGGGGTGCCGGCGTCCTCCAGGGCGTGCAGGCGGCTGCGCAGTTCTTCGCGGTCGGCAGGGTGCACGTGATCGAGCCATTCGCCGAGCGTCAGGCGGGGGCTCGCCAGGTTCAGCGAGCTGGCCAGCGAAGGGGCCAGTTGCATTTCAGCGCTGTCGCTGAACACTTCCCACCAACCGGTGCCGAGTAGCGCTTGCAGCGACGCCAGGCGCTCCAGCTGCAAATGATGCCGATGCTCGCGCAAGCGTTCCAGCAGGGGGCTGGCGAGGGCGGCGGTGAGCTGCAACCAGTCGCCATCGTTCAATTCGGGCGCCCGCTGCTGCGCCGTGTAAAAACCGCAGAGTAACCAGGTGGCCACGCCGTGAGCATCGTAATAGGGCACCGCAAGTCCTTCGGCATGCCCGAAGATTTCTTGCAAACGCGGGTGCTCGCCACGCGCCAGGTGTTGCGGGAAAGAACCGTTCAGGCTGTCGAGCCCGGAACCCAGGCGCTGTCCGTTCTGCCACAGCATCGGTGCATCGAAGGCCGCGTAATACTGATGGATTTGCCAGCCCTGGTCCTGCTCATCAAGCAGCGCCACCGCAATACACGGAATGTGAAAGCGCTGAGCCAATACCTGAAGCTGCTCCTGCAACACATCGGGCAGACGGGTGAGGCTGCACAGGCGCAACTGTTCGCTGATCCTGGCCGCGAGAAGCTGGTTCTGTTCGCGGCGGCACGATTGTCGACGTTCAACCAACACATCGCTGATGTCCAGCAACTGCAACAGCCAGTTGTCCGCCAGTGGAAGGACCCAGCCGCGCAGGTGCAGTGGGTGCCCGCTGACGCTGTGAAAGTCCAGGTCGAGGATTTGGCCTTGCCAGTCGGCGGGGATACCTTCGATGACCAGGCTGCTGTGGGGCATCAGGTAATCGAGCAGCGGTGGTGCCTGTGTGGAGAGCCGTTGCGGGGCGAGCGTATGGCGCAATGGGCCGGTCAGGTGCAGCACCCGGCCTTCGCCATCCAGGTGCACCTGCAAGCCGACACTCGGCACGCTCAGGGTGTCCGGCGCAACCTGAGGTGGTGGCGATTGGCGGTTGAGCAGACGCCCGAAGAGTTTTTCCCCGGAATTCAAAATTGCAGGCTCGAACTGGCCGAGAGGGTCGTCGGCAGGTTAGGCACCGCGCCGATGCCCGGCAGCACCAGAAACGGCAGCACCTGGTTGAGTTTGGTGGTGGGGTAATCGTTGATCTGCACCGACAGCAGGCCGTTGTTGAAGGTGGTGTTGATTTGGTTGATGTTGAAGTTGAACGCCGGCGGAATCCAATACAAACGCGTGGTGATAGCGTTTTTGGCGGTGCTCTGCACTGCGGCCTGGTAGCCCGGCATCGTCGGGTCCAGGGCCACGCTCAGCCGCACGGCTTCGGCGGTTGCCTGGTTGAACGACTGCAACAACAGCAGCGGCAGGCTATAGCTGACCATGCCGTAGAACACGGCGAAAAAAATCACGAACACGGCCACGAATTCAATCGCTGCCGTGCCTTTTTGCTTTCTTGGGAGGCTTGTTTTCATCACCGCGTCTACCCTGACGGCTACTACTAGATATCAGCATAGAATCAATCAGCAAAAAGGGATGTTTTTTAGTGATCCAGGGTGCGGTGGTGCTGTTGTGGTTGGCGCTGTGTGCGGTGCAGGACGTCCGGCAACGATTGCTTGCCAATCGCCTGACGCTGGGCGCTGCCCTGTTGGCGTTGATTTATCTGGTGTGGACGGGCAACACCTGGCTCGGGGCAGAAGGGGCGCAGGGCGGCTGGGCTGCTTTTCTGGCACTGGCCTTCACGTTGCCCGGTTACGCGCTGAGGCGATTGGGCGCCGGGGATGTGAAATTAATGACAGCCTTGGGTTTGGCGACGGACGGAATGCATCTGCTGGGCAGCTTTGTCGGGGCCGCGCTGGCCAGCGTGTGCTGGCTGCTGCTCGCGCCAAAAGTATGGCCTCATATGAGTCAACGGGTTAGGGCGCGTCTTCGATATTTAGGCCCTGGGCTGTCAAAAAAGCAGCCATTTGCGCCGTTCGTGCTGATGGGTTTTTCATTGGCCCTGCTTTGGATTCGCTAGTCATGTTGTTCCATCCCCCCTATGTACATAGTCGGAAAGTGCGTCTACTTTTCAGATTGATAGTCGTACGGCCAGTGGCTTTCGTACAGGAACGGTCAGCTGTAGACCGAGCATGGAGTGGCGCGTGAACAAATTCACCTCGGCAGTAAAAGTCCTCGTGGTTGATGATCAGGCGTTGATTGTTGAAGAACTTTGCGAGTTTCTGGAGGCGAGCGGCTATCGCTGCGTTCCCTGTGAATCGAGCAAGCAAGCCATTTCCCGTTACGGCGAAGACCTGCAAATCGGCCTGGTGCTGTGTGATTTGCATATGCCTGACATGGACGGGATTGAGCTGGTGAAGGAGTTGCAGCGGATGTCCGGCAAGCACCGGGCCTTCGAGGCGATCATGCTGACTGGGCGTGCGGACAAGCAGGATGTGATCAAGGCCTTGCGGGCAGGGATTGCCGATTACTACCAGAAACCGATTGATCTGCACGAGCTGCTCGAGGGCTTGCAGCGCCAGGAAGCCGCGCTGGAAGAACGCAAAAAGGAGCTGCAACTGGGGCACCTGAACCAGAAGCTGCAATTTCTTTCCGAGTCCATCAACGATCTGTACCAGGACCTCGATAAAGTGCGCCGCAGCCCGCAAGCGCTCGAGGGCGAAGACGTGTCGGCCGAGGAGGTCGGCTCGGTGGATACTCCGGCGATCTTCAACCAGTTGTCGCCGCGTCAGTTGGACGTCGCGCGGCTGGTGGGCAAGGGGCAGACCAACTATCAAATCGCCTGCGAGCTGGGCATCACCGAGAACACGGTGAAGCTGTATGTGTCTCAGGTTTTGCGCCTGACCCACATGCATAACCGCACGCAGTTGGCGTTGGCGCTATCGCCGAACAATTCGGCAATGCGCCAGCGTGTCACTGCCCACTGACCTGTCCTTTCATACTCGGCCGGCCTTCGGGCCGACCAGGTTCTTGGCGGTTGTGTACATATCCATTTCTGCGGTAACGGCTGCTTANGGTTTCGCCCTTACGGCGGGTCACTTCTGGCAAACGCCCGGAATGCCGGCCCAGCCAAAAGGAACCAAAAGGTCTCGCCCCAAGCGTCCGGCCCCTCGCCTAGGCTCGGCGTACCTTCGCTCCGGTATCCATCCGGGGACACTGCCCTCCGGTCTGCTTCGCGACGACCTACATGCAGCGTGTTCGACTGCGTCGAACGGCGTTGCGCGCCACTCCCCGGATGAACACCTCCACTCAGCCTCCCGAAAGGGGCGGGTGGATCAAGATCAAGAGCTGCAGGCGAGCTAACGCTCGGCCTGATGAGTGGTGAGAAGCGAGCGGTACACGCCGATTCCTGTGGGAGCTGGCTTGCCAGCGATGGCAGCCTGAAAGTCGATCATTTACTTTCAGGTGTGCCCAGTCCAATTGTGGGGGGGAGCCTGCTCGCGATGGCGGCCTGACAGCCGACCATTCTCTAGCCGATGTACACCGAACCCCTGTGGGAGCTGGCTTGCCTGCGATGGCGGCCTGGTAGCCGACCATGTTCTTTCAGGTGTACATATCCATTCCTGAGGCTCGCTCCCACAGGGGGAATGTGTGTGGATTTGAGGGCTGTGTTTAATAGTGTTTAGCGTTACTTCCTGAAAGCTACAGTTTCTTGCTCCTTTGCCTACGACTACGCCAGAATCCGCCGGCTTGTGCGCTTTGACCCTGGTCTTTATCGTTTCCCCCTACGATCCGCTCAATCCCAAAAAGCTCAACGAAGCCGCCGACCGCGCGCTGGATCACTACCTCAATCCGTCTGCCCTCAAGGCCCCCGTCATCCGCAAGGTCAGCACTATGTTCATCGTCGCCCCCGATATCGATAACGAAAGCCTGTTGGCCCACGCTTGCGAGTCCTTGGCGTGGCGATCCAGCAGGTCATCATGCTGGCTGAGTTGGCGGTGAATCGAGCGCTGGATAATGTGGATGTGCCGCAAGCGGTGTAGTACCGGTTAGACCACGTCATCATTCTTCGCGGGCGCGTCGGATCGCTGCACCGCTCGCGAAGGCGATGAATCCGATGCAAGAAAGCCTGACGCTACCCCCCCGCCCCACCGTTCACTGTCCCCCCTTCCTCCTGATCGAAAAACATCGGAATCTCATGCTGATAGCTCTTCAGCCAGCGCTGCATGCTCAGCTCTCGTTCGGTCGCGGTTGAGGTCTGTGGGGTGTGTGAGGCAGCCTGGTGGCTGATCTGCAATTTCAACCAGCCTTCGGTTTCCTGTTGTTGTGGTGAGGCGGGGCCGTCGAGGGCGTTGGCGGTGAGTGGCAGGGCCAGCAGGGCGAGGTAAAGGAGGATCGGTTTCATCTGTCTGCTCCTATTGAAGGCCCGGCGTCGCGACGGCGGCGACCTGGTTTGCGGGTGTCGGAATCACCTTGGTCGGAGCCTTGAGTTTTTGTGCGCGTTCCTGGGCTTCGGTAACTTGGGCGGGGCTCAGGCCGATGCGGCTGACGAGTTCGGCGGCGCGGCTCCAGTCGTCCTGGTAAATCAGCAGCGTCACCATGTTCAACGCCGCCAGTCGATCGCTTTGCTTGAGGTCCATGGCCGTCAGGAATTCGAAGCGTGCATCGTCGACGCGCCGTTGGTTGAGGTAGACCACGCCGAGGTCGTTGCGGATTTTTTCATCGGTTGGCGCCAGTCGGGCGGCGCGTTGCAGGTGGGCCTGGGCCTGGCCGTTGTCGCCCCTGGCTGCCGCGAGCTGGCCGAGGCCGTGTTCGGCAGCGGCGGCGAGGCAGGTGTCGAGCAGGCTGCGGTAAAGTGGCTCGGCTTCGCTGCGCCCCAGCAGCCGGTTTACCTTGGCCCGGCGCAAGCGCACGTCGGCAACGTTGTCGGGCAGGCTTTGCAGGTTGGCGAGGCTCGCGTGCAGTTTGCCGTCGTTGGCCATGTCATCGGCCAGGTTCAATTTCAGCTGTTCATCGGAGCCCAGCTTGCTGCAACTGGCGCTTTGGGTCAGGGCGTTCCATGGCGCCTGGCCGTCGGTGGCGCAACCGCTCAACAGGAGCAAACTCAAACCGGCAATCATTGCTTTCATCGCGATCCCTCTATGAACCAATGGCCCGGGCCAGGGCGGTGAAGCCCGGGCCGGCCAGGACGATCAATAACGCCGGGAAGAGAAACAGCATCATCACGACGGACATTTTGGCGGACATCTTGGAGATGTATTCCTGCAAGCGCGTGAGGCGCCGGTCATCGAACAGTTGCTTGAGCGCCAGTAGCGATTTCATCGCACCACCACCCTGGTGGATCAGCTGTTGAAGGATCACGCAGGTGTCCGTGAATTCGTCGACCGCCAACAAGCGGCTGGCCTTGCTCAGCTCTTCGCCCAACTCCAGGCCGGAATCGACACGGGCCAGAACCAGGCGCAGTTCGTGGGTCAATGCGGGCATCAGTTGCTTGCCTTCCTGGCTCAGCACGCGCAGCGATTGCTCGACGGCCATGCCCGATTCAAACAGGATGCGCAGCAGCGGAATGAAGGTCGATATCTCCAGGGCCAACTGTTTTTGCCGGCGTTGAGACGCGGCGGCGAGCAGGCGTTTGGGCAGCAGGTAACCGATGGCCGTGGCGAAGAGCGGGGCGATCCAGTGGTTTTGCACGCTGGGGTAGAACACGCTTTGAATCAGCAATGCCAAGACCAGCGCCAGCACCGGCACTCCCACCTGGAACGCCGCGAACTGTGAGCGGCGGCGGGCGCTGCGCCAACCCAAGCGGTTGAGCAGGGTTTGGGTTTCGTTGTCCAGATTGACCGAACGCTGACCGATGCGGCTGTTGCCCAGCGCTTGTAGCCAATGACCCACGCGGTCGTGGTCAACGGCTTTGCCGTCCAGCCGTTGAGCCACCTGACGCGCACGCCGGCGATGTTTTATCAAGTTGGCCAGCACCAGCGCCAGAGCGGCCAGGAACAGTACGGCGCTGATCAGCAGCGAAATAGCCATCTCATACGCTCCGCAACATGCGCCACAAGGTGAAGCAGCCCAACAGCTGCATGATCAGCGCCACGAACAACAGCATGCGCCCGGTGCCGTCGTTCCACATGGTCATCAGGTAGGCGGGGTTCACCGCCAGGAAGTAGCCGATCATCGAGATCGGCAGGGCGGTGAGCACATAGGCGGTCACCCGGGTTTCGCCGGTCAGGGCGCGTAGCTGGCGAGCGGCCTGCTCGCGCTCGCGGATCATCTTGATCAGGTTTTCCAACAATTCACTGGCGTTGCCGCCATAGCGGTGGTTGACCTTCAAGCCCAACGCGAACAGCCGAAACTCATCACGCTCGTAGAACTCGGCAAAGTCGTGGGCGGACTCCGGCAGGCTGACACCCAGCTGCACATTGCGCCGGATACGGCCCATGGCCTCTTGCAGCGGGTCCTCAGTGATCTCGATACCGCCCAGCACCGCATCGGCCAAGGTTCGCCCGGCCTTGAGGCTGCGTACCGTATGGTCGAGCAATTGCGGCAGCTGTTCGATCATGCGCTTGATGCGTCGTTGGTAGCGCCAGGCGATGTACAGGCGCAACAGCAACAGCGGCAATACCAGCATCACCAGCAGGCCGACCCAGCCGGCCACCAATCCCCCCAGCACCACGCCCAGGCCCCACATCGTCAGCCACAGGCCCAGTTGTTCGTTCGGGCGCCCAAGGCCCGCGCGCAGGAACGCCCGTTCAAGGCCTGCCCAAGAGGTTTTTTCCACCACCAACTGCGGTTGCCCCTGGGCCAGGCGATTGAGCACGCGCTCGGTGCCAGTCTGGCGCAAGCCTTTGAGCAGCAGGCGAATCGACAAGGATCGAATCGACAGGCCGATCAGGATCAGGCAGATGAGCAGCAGGATGGCCCCGGTCATGGTTGTGCCTCCTTCAAGGCAGTGTCGGTTCGCGGCGCAGTTTTTCGCCGGCAGGGTTGACCGCCTCGCGCAGAAAACCGAAGCCGGTACGCCGGTCATGCCGGAACAGGGTGTTGGTCACGTAGACGTCTTCGCGGATGCCCACCACCTCGACCACTTCACTGACGCAACGACGCCCGTCCGGCAGGCGGGTCAGTTGGATCACCACATCCAGGGCCGCGCAGATCATTTGCCGCAGGGTTTTCTCCGCCACCACGCGGCCGGTCAACCCCACCAGGGTTTCCAGGCGCAGCAGCGCATCGCCGGCGTTGTTGGCATGCACGGTGCTCATGGAACCGTCGTGGCCGGTGTTCATGGCGGTCAGTACATCGAGCACTTCCACCCCTCGGATCTCGCCGAGAATAATGCGGTCGGGGCGCATCCGCAGGGCGTTGCGGATCAGGTCGCTGGCCTTGACCTCGCCGTGGCCCTCCGCGTTCGGCGGGCGGGTTTCCAGGCGCACGACGTGCGGGTGGCCCAGTTGCAACTCGGCCACGTCCTCGATGGTGACCAGGCGTTCATGGGGGTTGATCAATTGGCTGAGGATATTCAGCAGTGTGGTTTTACCGGTGCCGGTGCCGCCGCTGATCAGGATGTTGCAGCGCTTGCCGACTGCTTCCTGGAGGAAGTCGAAGATGTTCTGGTCGATGGTCTGCATCGCGACCAGGTCGCTGCTCTTGAGCATGTCCTTGCGAAATTTACGAATCGACAGGCAGGGCCCATCGAGGGCGATCGGCGGGATGATCGCGTTGACCCGGCTGCCATCGGGCAGGCGGGCGTCGACCATCGGCGATGACTCATCCAGGCGTCGGCCCAGCGGCGCGAGGATGCGTTGCATCACCCGCTCGACGTGGTGCGAATCGATAAAGCGCAGGTCGCTCAGGTGCAGCAAACCGTCACGTTCGATAAACACGCGGTGTGGGCCATTGACCAGGATTTCTGTCACGGACGGGTCGCGCAGCAGCACTTCCAGCGGGCCGAAACCGGTCAACTCGTCGACGATTTCTTCGGCCAGGCGCTCCATCTCATAACGGGAAATCGCCAGGTGCATGCGGTTGATGTATTCAGCGACTTTGTCGATGACAAACTGCGCCAACAGCTGGCGCGAGCCCTCCAGCAGGTTTTTTCCCGACTCTTCGATGGCATCGATGATGTAACGATGCAGCACCAGCTTCAGCCCGTCGTGGTCGGTGTTGCCAGCGATCCCGCGAGCCGGTGTGCCAAAGAGTTTTTCGCCGTTCATTTGCCTGTTCTCAGTAAGCGTTCAAGCCAGGTGTTGGACGGTTTCTTCATGCCTTCCGAACGCTTTGCCAGCCGCTCCCCAAGGGTTTTCAGCGCGAGGGTCAGGCTTTCTCGAGGGGCCAGTGTGAACAGGGTCTGCCCCTGGTTCTTGGCGTTAAGGCGCACCTCCGGGCTCAACGGCAACACGGCGATCACTTCCAGCCCGAAGCTTTTGCCCAAGGCCTCGGAGTCGGGCGCGCAGCCTTTGATATAGCGGTCGACCAAGAGCTTGGCGTGCTCCAGTTTCATGCCTTTTTCGCGCCACTGCTTTAGCACGCCGAGGTTGCGACGGCAGTCCAGTACGCTCTGGTCGGTGCACCACAACAGCTTGTCGCAGTGGCTGACAAACGTGCGCAGCGCTTCGCTGTCCGGCTGGCCGGCGAGGTTCACCACAATGTGCTGGAAGTGCTGGCGCAAGGCACTGAGCAGCATGTAGAGCTCGGCGGCGCTGGTCAGCTCCAGGGGCTCGTCGTTGGGGGCATAGGCAAGGATGCGCAGACCGTCTTCGGCTGAGGTAAACGCGCTGTTGATCAGGGTGGTGTCCAGCCGCCTGAGGTGGCGCAGGGCATCGCCAAAATTGAATGAGCTTTCCAGCCCCAGCAGCGCCAGGCTGTCGCCGCGGGGCAGGCCCAGGTCCAGCAGCAGGGTTTGCTGGCCGCTCTTTTGCACGACCAACGCCAAATGGCTGGCCAGCAGGGCGCCGTCGGCATTGCTTTGGGTGCCGTACATCACGGTAAGGCCGCCCAGTTGGGTATTGGTGGTGACCGGTGGCAGGCGCTTGCTCAGGCGGCGCACCAGCCCGGCGACTTCGCTGGAGCGTGAACCGTAGGCGACAAAATCCCGGGCGCCGGCGCGCATTGCATTGAGTACCAACTGGTTGTCCATGCCGTCACCGAGGGCGACGATGGCCAGCATCGGCTTGGCTTCCAGTGCACCTTCGATCAGCGCGCTTTGGGCGACCACGTGTTCACGGTCGAGGCCGATAAACACCAGGTTGGCGAAGGTTACATCCACCAGCGCCAGCAACTCGTCCAGGGTGCCGCTACCGGCACTGACCACTTGGCCAAGCGGCGCCAGCGCGCCCTGCAGCCATTCCAGGTCGGTGGTATTGCGCGTGATTGCCAGAAACGTCTGGCTCAGGCTATCGCTCATTGGGACAAACCATTGAGTCGGTCGAAATTACCGTTTTCCAGAAAGTACAGGCGGTACCAGTTCGGGTCGTAGTTGCGCAGCTTCTCGCCCGGCAAGGACGGCAACTGGGCGTTGGCCGCCAATGGCTGCACCAGGTGTGGCGTGACGATCATCAGCAGTTCGCGCTCCTCGCGCTTGATCGATGAACTGCGGAAAAACGCACCCAGGATCGGGATGTCACCGAGGCCAGGAAATTTGCTGATATTGGTGGTGTTGTTGCTGCTGATCAGGCCGCTGATCACGAAGCTTTCGCCGTCTGCCAGCGACACGCTGGTGTCGGTGCGGCGGATGGTCAGGGCCGGTACCGAGATGTTCTGGATGACCACCGCGTTGGTGTAGTCCAGTTCGCTGACTTCCGGTGCCACTTTGAGGGAGATCCGGTTGTGGTCGATCACTGTCGGGGTCAGGGTCAGGCGAATCCCGAACTCTTTGTACTCGATCGAGATGCTGTTGCTGCCGCTGCTGGGCACCGGAATCGGCACTTCGCCGCCCGCGAGGAACGTTGCGCTCTGGCCACTCATGGCCACCAGGCTCGGACGCGCCAGGGTGTAGGCAAAACCGCTGCTTTCCAGGGCGTTGATCATGGCCGACACACGCCCGCCACCGAAGCCGATATTAAAGGTATCGCCGTTGACCGGGAGGTTGCCGCGAAACGCCGTACTCACCGNCGGGAGGTTGCCGCGAAACGCCGTACTCACCGGGTTGGCCACGTTGCTGGGGCTGCCGAACAGGAAGTTGCCGCCGCGCCCGAAGATCGACGTACTGGCTTCCTTGAGCTTGGTGCGGCTGACCTCGACAAAACGAATGTCGGTCTGCACCTGGCTGGGCAGCAGTGGGTCATCGGAAGGCGACAGTGCGAGGCTGGTGAGGGCTGATGTGGCCTTGCCCTTGACGAACACCATGCTCTGGCGCGGCGTGTTCGAGCAGGCTGTCCAGACCATCAGGCTGGTGGTGCCGGAGGCCACACCGGTGAGCAGGAAACCGCGATCCCCGTTGAGGTGGACATCGGCAATTTTCGGGTCGCCTATCGCCAGGCGCGTGATCGCGACCGGTGATTGCAGCTCCTGTTGCAGGCCCTCGCCAACCGAGAGTGCTGCGGGCAGTTGGCCCAAACTGCCACAGTTGCCTGGGGCGGCCACGGCCACTCCTACAGACAAGTTCGACAGCATCAGGGCACAGGCGAGGCCTTGGAACATGGACATGGAACGTCTGCGCATTTAAAGGCGTCCTTGCTCGACTCAGGGGGTTTGTTGGGTTGCTTGATTGCCGCGTATCACTTCGACACCGGTGCGGCGTGGGCTGCCCTGGGCGAGTTTTTTCGGGGCTTGGGCGAAGGCCAGTTGAGTGAATTGGTAGAGGTCGCGGTTGGCGCTTTGCAGGTTGCCCGGCGCATCGCTTTCGCCGGCCCAGTAGTGGCTCAGCAAGCGTTCATCGGCGCTGCGCACGGCCAGGCGCAAGGTGCCAGCCTGGGTCGCCAGCATCAGTCGGCTCAGCAGTTGCTCGGGCACCGCCAGCACCACGGTGCGAGAGGGCGCGTGGCGTTGGGCTTTTTCTTCTGCGGTGAGCGCCGGTGGTGTGGCAGGGGCACCGTCGTTGGTCAGGCCCATTTGATCGCCGACGCTGAGCAGGCGCATGGCCGGGACCACCACCTGAGCCGACGGCTGAACGTTGTTGGCGTCTGCACGCAGAAACAGCATCACGTCGACATAATCGCCAGGGCTCAGTTGCCCGCCGGCATTGATCACTTCATCCACCGCGACGGCGAGCGCACGTTCATCGGGCCGGATCATTCGCGACAATGCACTGCCGGCTTCGAAGCTTTCAGCGTTGAGCCAGGTGCCTGCGGTCAGTGCGCGCCACGGCGTGCGACCAATGGCCTGATCGAGTCTGGTCAGACTGCCGGCCGGGGCGGTGCGCAGTTTTTCCAGGGTCACGTCGGCGGCGGTGATTTGAACGAAGGGCGCCACATCGCGCAGCAGCACGACAACGGGTTGACGGGTGGGATCGTCTACCGGCGCAGGTTCCGGAACAGGTGCGGTGGCGACAGCGTTCGGCGGTGTGACGGGGTCGGGGGCCGGTTGTCGACTCAGTGTCAGCCCCCAATAACCGGCAATGATGGCACCCACCAGAAAAAAACCGGCCAGACCCATGGTGACTCGGCTGTTCATCACGGCTCTCCCTTTCCTGCTGCTTGATGACTCGTAAGGTCCAACGAGATAACTTCGCAATCAGGCAGCTTTGACCTTCTAACTATTTCGCTATTTGACGTTAGCGCAGTTAGATCAAAATGCCATTACTCCTTGGAAAATATCTAACGAAAGTAAGAGGCTATCGTGCCAAACCTGGTTTTTTGGCGTCGATTGGCCGGTTAATACTTAAGTATTAATTCGTTCTTACAGTTGTTGGTAAGCGGAATGCCGACAATGCTGATGCTGGCACAGGGGAATCATGTTGCGGCCATGCAACACCCGGCACCCTCCAAGGAGAAAACGTCATGTCCCTCACTCAGTTTGTTCAGCGGCTGAAGTCTGAAGTCGTCTTCTACATCAACCTGGCGAAAGACACCGAAGGGGCTTCGGGTATTGAGTACGCCATTATCGCGGGGATGGCGGCGGTCGCACTGGCAGCTTTCATGGAGCCGATCTCGGGTTCGATTACTTCGATCTTCACCAGTATCGAGGCGCTACTGACGGCGGCGGCGCCTTGATCGATGCCGTTTGCCAACGGGCCTGAGTGGTTCTAACGTCAGCGCTTAGTCCAATGCAGGAAGACCCTATGAACGCTCTCGCATTCCCACGCCAACAACTCCTTCTGGTCGATGACGAAGAGGATGCGTTGCTGGAACTGGCGGAGCTGCTTGAGGGCGAGGGCTTCAATTGCTTTACCGCAACCTCGGTCAAACTCGCCCTGAATCATTTGACCCGCCATCCTGATATCGCCCTGGTGATCACCGATCTGCGCATGCCGGAGGAAAGCGGCATGTCGCTGATCAAACGCCTGCGCGAGCACACCTCCCGCCAGCATTTACCCGTGATCGTGACATCCGGCCATGCAGACATGGAAGATGTCAGCGACATGCTGCGCTTGCAGGTGCTCGACCTGTTCCGCAAGCCGATCTATCACGTGCGGTTGCTGGAGACGCTCAATAACCTNGAGCCACCGCCATCGCGAGCAAGCTCGCTCCCACAGTAGATCTTCAGTGTTCACAACATTTGTGGACGACAAAGATCAATGTGGGAGCGACCTTGCTCGCGATAGCGATCTGACAGACACCAATGAGCAATCAGGCAATCGGCCGCCAATGCCCCACCATGTGCTCCAGATCCCCCGCACCCATTAACTGAAAGTCCCCACTGGACCCTGCCGCACTGGCCAGCAATATCACCTCGCTGGGCAACCGCACCGGTTTCCTGAACTGCACCGCAATCTCGACATTTGCCGTGGGCAGATGCTCACTCAACGCTGCCAATGTCCGGGCCTTGTTCCACAACCCATGAGCAATGGCCGTCGGAAAACCAAACAGCTTGGCGCTTGCCGCACTCAGGTGAATCGGGTTGTAGTCCCCGGACACTTTCGCGTACTGCCGGCCAATATCCGCCGGCGCATTCCAGCGAGCCACTTCCGTCATATCCAGGGTTGATGCCAACACGTCCTCGACCGGTTCGCCTTCCAGCTTGACCCCGCGGCAGAGCATCTGGCTTTCAGCCTCCCACAGCGGCCCCAACTGATCGTCCAGCGACGTCACCAGGTCGAACGTCGCCCCTTTGGCATGGGGTTGCAGGTTCTGCACCTGCACGCTGACCCGCACGCGGTTGACCCCGCCCATGGGGCGCAAGACGCGGATGCGATTGCTCAGATGAATCAGCCCCAGCAGCGGGAACGGAAAGTCCTTGGCCGTGAGCAATTGCATCTGCAAGGCAAACGCCAGGATGTGTGGATAGGTCGGCGGCAGTAGCCCGTTATCGGCAAAACCACAGACCTTGCGATACGCTGCCAGGCGTTTCGGATCGACTTCGACCCAGCAGCGCAAACCGGTATCGGGCAACGTGGTGCCCGTGATTTTGCGCCGCGTTGCCGCCTTTACGTACAGCCCCGTCAGGCTCGGTTCGCGGTTGAGGGTGTGCCAATCGGTGATCATTTTCATGCCCCCAGGACGCTTTGGCCGCAGACTCGCAACGCTTGCCCGGTGAACGCGCCGGTCCCCGGTTGAGCAAGCCACGCGACTGCTTCGGCAACGTCTTGTGGCAGGCCGCCCTGGCCCAATGAACTCATGCGTCGCCCGGCCTCACGCAGGGCGAAGGGAATGTGTGCGGTCATCTGGGTTTCGATAAAACCAGGGGCGACCGCGTTGATGCTGATGCCGCGTTCTTTGAGCAAGGGTGCCCACGCCTGTGCCAGCCCGATCAGCCCGGCCTTGCTCGCCGCGTAGTTGGTTTGCCCGCGATTGCCGGCGATACCGCTGATGGACGCCAACAGAATCACTCGCCCGTTGTCATGCAAGGCGCCGCTGTCGAGCAGGGCTTTGGTCAGCACTTGCGGCGCGTTGAGATTCACCGCCAGCACGGCGTCCCAGTATTCCGGGGTCATATTGGTCAGGGTTTTATCGCGGGTGATGCCGGCGTTGTGCACCACGATGTCGATGCCGTCCGGCAGGTGTTCGATTAATTGCGCGGCGGCGTCTTCGGCGCAAATGTCCAGGGTGATGCTGCGCCCGCCGAGACGCGCAGCGAGTGCATCGAGATCGGTTTTGGCCGGAGGCACGTCAAGCACGATCACATCGGCACCGTCACGGGCCAGGGTTTCGGCAATGGCGGCGCCAATGCCACGCGCGGCGCCAGTGACCAGCGCCTTGCGCCCGGCCAGCGGGCGAGTCCAGTCCGACACCTGCGTAGCGCAAGCCTTCAAGCGGACCACCTGACCTGACACAAACGCACTTTTGGGCGAGAGGAAAAACCGCAGCGGCCCTTCGAGTTGATCCTCGGCGCCTTCACCGACGTAGATCAGCTGCAAGGTGCCGCCGCTGCGCAGTTCCTTGGCCAGCGAGCGACTGAAACCTTCCACTGCACGCTGTGCGCTGGCGGCGAACGGGTCGGTCAACGTCTCTGGGGCGCGGCCAAGGATCACCAGGTGGGCGCTGTGCTCAAGATTTTTCAGCAACGGCTGAAAGAACTCGCGCAGCTGTTTGAGCTGGTCGGTGTGCTNCAAGTCACTGGCGTCGAACACCACGGCTTTGAGCTTGGGGCCGTGGCCGGGAATCCACGCGGTGGCCAGGGAAGGCTCGGCGCCGTAGCTGTAGATCGCGTCGGTCAGGCGGTTGGCGAAGGCACTGACTTTTTCCGCCAGCGGGCCGCCGCCAATCAACAGCGCCCCCTCGACAGGCCGCAGCCGGCCTGCTTGCCACCGCTCCAGGCGTACCGGAGACGGCAGGCCAATGGCGGCGACCAGGCGATGGCCGAGGCTTGAGTTGGCGAAGTCGATATAACGGTCAGACATGGAACGCACTCCGGCAGCTGGGGTTCAAAGTGTGGACCACGAATGGCAATCAGTCGTTCGATCCACGAGATAAGGCCTACGCTTGAACTCAGCAGATTAGTTGGAACACCGGATTTGNAGATTAGTTGGAACACCGGATTTGTGGGCAATGAGATCACTGTGGGAGCAAGCTCGCTCCCACAAGGTTCTGTGTTCATATTTGAGTATTTTCAAGGAGCTTTTCATGACCCAACTGCGCCGCGTCGCGATTATTGGCGGTAATCGCATCCCCTTCGCCCGCTCCAATGGCCCTTATGCCACGGCGAGTAATCAGGCGATGTTGACGGCGGCGCTGGAAGGCCTGATCGAACGCTACAACCTGCACGGCCTGCGCATCGGCGAGGTGGTGGCGGGGGCGGTCCTAAAACTGTCCCGAGACATGAACCTGACGCGCGAGTGCGTGCTCGGTTCACGGTTGTCCCCCGGCACCCCGGCNTACGACATTCAGCAGGCGTGCGGCACCGGCCTGGAAGCTGCGTTGCTGGTGGCCAACAAGATCGCCCTGGGACAGATCGATTGCGGCATTGCCGGTGGCGTCGATACCACCTCGGATGCGCCGATCAGCGTCAGTGAAGGTTTGCGCCGGGTGCTGCTGCAAGCCAATCGCGCCAAGACCACCGGCGACAAACTGAAATCCTTTCTGCAGCTGCGTCCCCGGGACTTGATCCCGGAATTCCCGCGCAACGGAGAGCCGCGTACCGGTTTGTCCATGGGCCAGCACTGCGAGTTGATGGCGCAGACCTGGCAAATCCCCCGCGCCGAGCAGGATCAACTGGCGCTGGAGAGTCATCAAAAACTCGCGGCCTCGTACACCGAAGGCTGGCACAACGATTTNATGACGCCGTTCCTCGGCCTGACCCGCGACAACAACCTGCGTCCGGACCTGACCCTGGAAAAACTCGCCTCGCTGAAACCGGCCTTCGAGAAAAGCGCCAAGGGCACGATGACGGCGGGCAACTCCACGCCGCTCACCGATGGCGCGTCGCTGGTGCTGCTGGGCAGTGAAGAATGGGCGAAGGAACGTGGCTTGCCGATCCTCGCCTATTTGCGTGACGGCGAAGCCGCGGCGGTGGATTTCGTCAACGGTGCCGAAGGGCTGTTGATGGCGCCGGTGTACGCCGTGCCGCGCCTGCTGGCGAGGAATGGCCTGACATTGCAGGACTTCGATTACTACGAGATTCACGAAGCNTTCGCCGCGCAGGTGCTTTGCACATTGAAGGCCTGGGAAGATCCCGAGTATTGCAAAACCCGTCTCGGCCTCGATGCGCCGCTGGGCTCCATCGACCGCAGCCGCCTCAACGTCAAAGGCAGTTCATTAGCAGCCGGTCACCCGTTTGCCGCCACCGGCGGGCGCATCGTCGCCAATCTGGCCAAATTGCTGGATGCAGCGGGCAAGGGTCGAGGCCTGATCTCGATCTGTGCCGCCGGCGGCCAAGGCGTGACGGCGATTATCGAGCGCTGATCAGTTCGGCGTTCTGCTGCGCGATGCGTTCACGGTTGCGGTTGGCGTAGTTCTCGGCCATCACCGAGCAGACGATCAACTGCAACGGGTGATAAATCATGATCGGCAGCAGAATCAAGCCCAGGCCCGGGTTGGCGCCGAAGATCAACGCCGCCATCGGCGCGCCGGCCGCCAGGGATTTTTTGCTGGCGCAGAACACCGCCGCGATCTCATCGGCCGGGCTGAACTTCAAGGCGCGGGCGGTGCGGGTGGTCATCCACAGGATGATCGCGAGCAGGATCGCACTGCCGATCAGCGCGCTGAGAATCACGCCGTTGCCCTGTTGTTGCCACATCCCCGAGACCATCGAGTTGCAGAACGCCGAGTACACCAGCAACAGAATCACCAGCTTGTCGACGATGCTGGTGTAGCGCTTGTGGCGGGCAAAGAACTTGCCGAACAGCGGCCGCAACAGTTGGCCGAGCACCAGCGGCAACAGCAACATGGCGCAGAGGTCGAGCAGGGTCGAGCCCAGATCGATGCCGCCGGCACCGCTGCCGACCACCAGGCTTACCAGCAACGGCGTCAGGAAAATCCCCAGCACGCTGGACAGGCTCGCGTTGAGAATCGCTGCCGGCACGTTGCCGCCCGCACTGCCGGTCAGGGCCACGGAAGACGAAATGGTCGACGGCAGGGCGCAGAGGTAGAAGAAGCCGAGCATCAGCAGCGACGGAACGTGCGAACCCAACAGCTTGTCACTCAGCCACCAGATCAGCGGGAACACCGCGAAGGTGAAACCCTGAACCATCACGTGCAGCTTCCAGTTCTTCAGGCCATGGCTGATCTGCTCGCTGGACAGGTTGACCCCGTGCAGGAAAAACACCAGGAACACGCCGATGTTGATCACATACTCGGCGTGCATCCCGCCGCCCGAGGCGCCGAAGACCGGGAAGAAATACGCCAGCAGCGTGGCAATCAGCATGCCGCACAAGAACCAGTCGGTGACCACGCGTTTGAGGTGTTTGAAGGCATGCATAACGGCCACCGAATACATTTGTAAGAATTGATGACTTAGCCTAACGTCGGCCCTATCTGCCGTCTTGCGACATAAGGCCAATCAATGCCGACTAACGGACAACTTTCCCTCGAACGGGCCATCCCGACGCTGAAAGCGTTGCCGCGTCCGCTGTTCGCACGGGCGGAAAGTCTGAATGCCGGGTCGTGGACGCCCCCTCATCGCCACGATTGGGTGCAGTTTTCCTACGCCATCAGCGGCGTTCTCGGCGTGCACACGGCGGAGGGCAGTTTCTTTGCGCCGCCGCAGTGGGGGATCTGGATTCCAGCGGATCTCGAACATCAGGTGGTGACCTCGATGCGCGCCGAAATGCGCAGCCTTTACGTGCGCCGCGAAGACTGCGAATGGGCCGACGGGCGTTGTCGGGTGCTGGAAGTCACGCCGCTGGCCCGGGAACTGATCAAGAGTTTTTGCTTGCTGCCGGTGGAGTACCCGCAGGGCGACAGCCAGGAAGCGCGGTTGGTGAGTGTGCTGCTGGATCAGTTGGCGAGTCTGCCGGAGGTGGAATTTTCCCTGCCGTTGCCGCGGCATGAGCGGCTGCTCGGGTTGTGCAATGAGCTGATCGAAAGCCCGGAGCACGCCGTAACGCTGCAGGAATGGGCGCAGCGCCTGGGCACCTCGGAAAAGACGCTGATGCGCTTGTTTCAGCGCGAGACCGGGTTGAGTTTTCGCGGGTGGCGACAGCGGATGCGGTTGCTGTCGTCGCTGAGTTTGCTGGAGGAGGGTGACAGCGTAACGAATGCGGCGCTTTCTTGTGGGTATGACTCGACGTCGGCGTTTATTGCGGCGTTCAAAAGCTTGTTCGGCTTCACGCCCGGTGAACTCTTCAAACAGTGACGGCCCCATCGCGGGCAAGCCCGCTCCCACAGTGATTGTTGGTGTTTCACGATTTGTGTGGACACCCAATAACCTGTGGGAGCGGTTTGTGTGGACACCCAATAACCTGTGGGAGCGGGCTTGTCCGCGATTGGCCGCGCAGCGGCCACCGGGACTCGGGATCAGGTCCTGAAGCGACGAACCAACCCGTCCAGTTCATTCGACAATCCGGCCAGGCTCTGCGAATCCAGCCGCGCCGAGTTTGCCAGTTCCGCCACCAGTTGCGCATCGCCATGGATCTGGCTGATGTGCCGGTTGATGTCTTCGGCCACGTGATGCTGTTCTTCCGCCGCCGTGGCGATTTGCGTGTTCATGTCGCGAATCACATCCACCGACTCACGAATCAGCCCGAAACTGCTGCGCGCTTCACCGATGCGGGTCACCGATTGTTGCGACACTTCCAGGCTCGCATGCATCTGTTGAGTCACTTGGCTGGTGCGCTTGGCCAGGTTGCCCAGCAAGCCATCGATTTCCGCGGTGGAATCCGNCGTGCGTTTGGCCAGCGCCCGCACTTCATCNGCCACCACCGCAAAGCCACGNCCTTGCTCACCGGCCCGCGCNGCTTCAATGGCGGCGTTCAGTGCCAGCAGGTTGGTCTGTTCGGCAATCGAGCGAATGGTCCCGAGGATCGACTGAATGTCGTTGCTGTCGCGTTCAAGCTGTTGCATCGACTGCGCCGACTGTTCGATTTCCTGGCTCAAGCGATCAACGCTGGTTACGGCTGCATCAATCTGTTGCTGACCTTGACGCGCCTGACGCTGGCCACTGTCGGCGGATTCCGCCGCCTGGCTGCACGANCGCGCCACTTCGTTGGCGGTGGCGACCATCTCGTTGAAGGCGGTGGACACCAACTCCACCGCCTCACGCTGGCGCCCGGCGGCTTCAGCCATGTCGCTGGAGACCTGGGTCGAGCTCTTCGAGGTGGCGAGGATCTTGGTCGCGGCGCCGCCGATGCTTTGGATCAGGGTGCGAATTGCCGTCAAGAACTGATTGAACCAGTTGGCCAATTGCGCGGTTTCGTCGCTGCCACGGATTTCCAGGTTCTTGGTCAGGTCGCCTTCACCTTGGGCGATGCCTTCCAGGCCGCTGGCCACGCTGCGGATCGGTCGCACGATGACACTGGCGAAACTGGCGCCGAGGATGGCGAAGAATACTGCCAGAACGGCGGCGATGATTGCGATCAGCCAAGTCAGTTGAGTCGCGGAGCTCATCACATCGTTTTGCTTGATCAGGCCAATAAAGGTCCAGCCCAGTTGCTCCGACGGCCAGACGTTGGCCATGTAGCGTTCGCCGTTCAACTCGACTTCCACCAGGCCTTTGCCGGCCTTGCCCAGTTGCGCATAACCCTCGCCGAGGCTGCTCAAGGCCTTGAAGTTGTGTTCCGGTTGTTTCGGATCGACCAGTACGGTGCCGGTGTTTTCCAGCAGCATCAGGTAGCCGGTTTCACCGAGCTTGATCTGTTTGACGATTTCGGTGAGCTGCTTGAGCGTCACGTCGATGCTGACCACGCCACCGTTGGTGCCCAATTTGTTGTCGATGGTGCGCACGGTGCTGACGTAGGTCGCATCGTCCTGGGCCCAGTAATAGGCCTCGGTGCGGAATGGCTTGCCCGGCTTGGCCTGAGCCGCCTTGTACCAGGGGCGCTGGCGCGGGTCGTAATTGTTCAGCTTGGCATCGTCCGGCCAGGACACGTAACCGCCGGCCGCGGTGCCGAGGATGGCATAGGCGTAGGACGGATGGCTGTTGCCCAGGTCCTGCAGGAGGCTGAAGACCTTTTTGTCCATCTCGCCCTGGGGAATGCTCTCGGCGTTGGCGCTCATGTAGGTCTTGAGGCTGTCGTCGGAGTTCTTGATCAGCGGTTGTCTGGCCAGGTAGTCGACGTTCTGGCTGATGCCGTCGAAAAACAATTGCATGGCGTTGCTGACCTGACGAATTTCACGGCCACTGCCGTCGACGAAATTCTCCTTGGCGTCACTGCGCAAGTTCAGCACCACGAGGGTGGCGACCAGCACCACGGGCAGGCAGGCGATGATTGCAAACGCCCAGGTCAACTTCTGTTTGATGTTCATCCGCGCTCCAGATTTTTCTTGTAGGCCCACGCAGTGCAGATGACTCGCGGATTATTAGCAGCCGTAAACGTATTTGATCAACCCGGATCCCTGAGCGCGCCATCGTTTTTGTTGTCGGAACGATTGTCGGACAAATCACTCTGTCACTGAGGACTTCGGCTGAATTAAGGGGAAATTGAGGGTGGGTGAGAAATATCCTACGGAGGGTGTGAATTCAGGTGTCAGCTTCTGTCGCAAATGCCTTCACACCCCTTAGCCACCAAGTGGCGCTGGCTCAGCTATGATCTCGGGCGGCCCATGACGACCGAAAGGGGATAGCCGATTAATTCGGCACATTGTGTGCATCACGATGTTCATAGGTCGGCAACCCCTCCCCCGAACGAGTGGATTGCCGTATAACGAATGACTTTCGCGTATTTGGTAATAAAGGACCCACAATAAAAGCTGATGAAGACTCCTAAACGCATTGAACCCCTGATCGAAGACGGTCTGGTCGACGAAGTGCTGCGCCCACTCATGAGTGGTAAAGAAGCAGCTGTTTATGTGGTGCGCTGCGGCAACGAATTGCGTTGCGCCAAGGTTTACAAGGAGGCNAATAAACGAAGTTTTCGNCAGGCGTCCGAATACCAGGAAGGCCGCAAGGTCCGCAACAGCCGCCAGGCCCGGGCCATGGCCAAGGGCTCCAAGTTCGGCAAGAAAGAAACCGAAGACGCCTGGCAGAACGCNGAAGTGGCGGCTTTGTTCCGCCTGGCCGGTGCGGGTGTCCGGGTGCCCAAGCCGTATGACTTCCTCGAAGGCGTACTGCTTATGGAACTGGTGGCCGACGAGTACGGCGATGCCGCGCCGCGCTTGAACGACGTAACGCTGGAGCCGGACCAGGCGCGCGAATACCACGCCTTCCTGATTTCCCAGATCGTGCTGATGCTGTGTACCGGCCTGGTGCACGGTGACCTGTCCGAGTTCAACGTACTGCTCACGCCGACGGGCCCGGTGATCATCGACCTGCCCCAGGCGGTGGATGCGGCGGGCAACAACCACGCGTTCAGCATGCTGGAGCGGGATGTGGGCAACATGGCTTCCTACTTCGGGCGCTTTGCCCCGGAGTTGAAGACGACCAAGTACGCCAAGGAAATGTGGGCGTTGTATGAAGCCGGCACCTTGCACCCGGCCAGCGTCTTGACCGGCGAGTTCGACGAGCCGGAAGAGTTGGCGGACGTGGGCGGTGTCATACGCGAAATCGAGGCGGCACGCCTGGATGAAGAGCGCAAGCAAGCGGTGCGCGCGGCAGATGACGCGCCACCGGGCAAAACCGAAGAACCGCCTCCGCCGTGGATGCAGTGATCGGTTGACGAAAACCCGGCTTCGGCCGGGTTTTTTGCAACACTCCCCCTGTAGGAGCCTGCTTGCTGGCGATGAGGCCATCACATTCAAGCCGGCTGCTACAAGGATTGTGTACTCCTCCACACTCAAGGACTGAATGTGAACCCCTCCACCCGCAACGCCCAACTGATCATCGCGGCCCGTCTGGTCTCGGACTTCGGCGCCTTTCTCAACATGGTCGCCCTGGCCACTTACGTCTACCTGCTCAGCAACAGCGCCATGAGCGTTGGCATTTTCCTCGCCAGCCGCGTGGGCGGAGGGGTTTTCGCCAGCCTGATCGGCACTTCGTTCTATCGCCGCTGGGCCGGGCGCATTCCGCTGATTGCCTTTGATTTGCTGCGCGCAGGGCTGTTGGGCCTGTTGCTGGTGCTGCCGGTCGCCCAGCAAGCGCTGCTTTTACCGTTGATCGCGTTCGGCCTGGGGTTTGGCAACTCAATGTTCGCCATCGGCCTCAACAGCCAGTTGCCGCACCTGATCGAAGGCGAACACCTGCTCAAGACCAACGCCTGGATCACCTCGGCGTCGTCGGCGGCCATGGTCGGCGGGAGCCTGGTGGCAGGACTGTTGGTGGCGGCCTTCGGCTTTGAAACGGTGTTTGCGTTGAACGTGGTCACTTATCTGCTGGCCGCTTTGTTCATCCTGCCGTTGCGGTTTTCGAGACTAGCGTCCGGTACCGAGCCAATCACGCCGCGTGGTGAATGGCACGCCTTGCGCCAAGGCTTGCGCAGTACACCCGTGGTGGCCGCGATGCTCGCCGTCACCATGGCCGACACCTTGGGCAGCGCTGCACACAACGTCGGCTTTCCGATCATTTCCCGGTTACTGACGCCCGAATCGGCCAGCACCACGCTGGGCCTGATGCTGGCTGTCTGGGCGTGCGGAAAGCTGATCGGCGCGCGAATCGCCAGTCGCCTGAAAGGGTCGGACAATGCACACCTGGAGCGACGATTTTTCTTCGGGGTGTTGCTGATGTCCTGCGGCTTCATCCTGATGTTCCAGCAGCAGACCCTCTACGGTTTGCTGCTGTTCTCGTTACCGGCCGGATTGGGTGACGGCTTCTCCGAGGTCGGCCTGATGTCGCGCCTGCAACGTGAACCGGACAGCCTGCGCCTGCCAATCTTCAGCTTGCTGACACTGCTGCAAATGACCGGGTTCGGCGTCGGCATGTTGATCGCCGCGCCGTTCTATTCGTGGTGGACGCCGGGGGCCGTGGTGCTGCTGTTCCACGGTATTCCCCTGACCACGTTGCTGGCGGTGAAGGTGCTTGCGATCAGGGGCGAACGGGTGGCGCGCAGCAGCCCGACTCCAGGTTCTTGAGGATCGGGCAGTCGGGGCGATGGTCGCCCTGGCAGTGTTCGACCAGGTCCTGCAGGGTGTCGCGCAACTGACCCAACTCGCGGATCTTCTGGTTCAGCTCGTCGATGTGCTGGCGCGCCAAGGCTTTTACGTCGGCGCTGGCCCGCTGCCGGTCTTGCCACAAGGTCAGCAGCTTGCCGACCTCTTCCAGTGAAAACCCCAGGTCCCGGGAGCGTTTGATGAACGCCAGCGTGTGCAGGTCGTCGTCGCCATAAACGCGGTAACCGCTGTCGGTGCGATGGGCGGCCTTGAGCAAGCCGATGGATTCGTAATAGCGAATCATCTTCGCGCTCAGCCCGCTCTGACGGGCTGCCTGGCCGATGTTCATGGGTGTTGATCCTCCAAATCCTTGGGCTTCCAGGTTTTCAACAGTAACGCATTGCTCACCACACTGACGCTGGACAAGGCCATGGCCGCACCCGCCAATACCGGGTTGAGGAAGCCGAACGCCGCCAGCGGAATACCGATCAAGTTATACACAAAGGCCCAGAACAGGTTCTGGCGGATTTTGGCGTAGGTCTTGCGGCTGATCTCCAGCGCGGCCGGCACCAGGCGTGGGTCGCCGCGCATCAGGGTGATCCCGGCCGCGTGCATCGCNACGTCGGTGCCNCCGCCCATGGCGATACCGATGTCGGCGGCGGCCAGGGCCGGGGCGTCATTGATGCCGTCGCCGACCATTGCCACTGCACCGGTTTTTTTCAGTTCGGCGACGGTGGCGGCTTTGTCTGCCGGCAAGACTTCGGCGTGCACATCCGTAATGCCCAGCGTTTCGGCAACCACTTTGGCGCTGCCGCGGTTGTCGCCGGTGAGCAGGTGGCTGCTGATGTGGCGTGCGCTGAGTTGTTGCACCGCCTGCAGCGCGCCGGGTTTGAGCGTGTCACCGAACGCGAATAGGCCCAACACCTTCGGCTCGGGGCTTTGTTCGATCAACCAGGAGAGGGTACGGCCTTCGGTTTCCCACGCGGTTGCGGAGTCGGCCAGTGGCCCTGCGCTCAAACCGCTTTCTTCCAGCAGCCTGCGATTGCCCAAGGCCAAACGGCGGCTATCGAGCGTGCCGGCGATGCCGCGACCGGTCAGCGATTGACTGTCGCTGACATCGGCCACGGTCAAACCGCGTTCGGCGCAGGCGTCCAGAACCGCCTTGGCCAGCGGGTGTTCACTGCCGCGTTGCAGGGCGCCGGCCATTTGCAGCAGGGCGGCTTCGTCACCGTTGATGGCACTCAGATGAGCGATGCGCGGCGCACCCGAGGTCAGCGTGCCGGTCTTGTCGAACACCACGGCGCTGACTTCATGAGCACGTTCGAGAGCTTCGGCGTCCTTGATCAGAATCCCGTAGCGCGCGGCGACGCCGGTGCCGGCCATGATCGCCGTCGGCGTGGCCAGTCCGAGTGCGCAAGGGCAAGCGATCACCAGCACGGCGACGGCGTTGATCAACGCGGTTTCGATCGGCGCGCCGTACAACCACCAGCCGATCAAGGTTGCCAATGCAATCAACAGCACGGTCGGCACAAACACCTGACTGACTTTATCCACCAGCTTCTGAATCGGCGCTTTGGCGGCCTGGGCGTCTTCGACCAGGCGAATGATCCGCGCCAGCACGGTTTCCGCCCCCAGCGCTTGAGTGCGAACCAGCAACCGGCCTTCGCCATTGATGGCGCCGCCGGTGACCTTGTCACCCGGCTGTTTCGGCACGGGCAGGCTTTCGCCGCTGATCAAGGCTTCGTCGGCATGGCTCTGGCCNTCCACCACTTCACCGTCCACCGGGAAGCGTTCGCCGGGTTTGACCCTGACCAGGTCGTTGAGGCGCAAGGCGCTGATGGCGACGTCCTGCTCGCGTCCTTCAAGCACGCGAATCGCGCGCTCGGGGCGCAAGGCTTCGAGGGCGCGGATGGCACTGGCGGTCTGGCGTTTGGCGCGGCTTTCCAGGTACTTACCGAGCAGCACCAGGGCGATCACCACCGCCGAGGCTTCGAAATACAAATGCGGCATGCGCCCGGCCGCAGTGGCCCATTCGTAAAGACTCAAGCCATAACCGGAGCTGGTACCGATGGCGACCAGCAAATCCATATTGCCGGCGCCGGCGCGCACGGCTTTCCAGGCGGCGATATAGAAACGCGCGCCCAAAATGAACTGCACCGGCGTGGCCAGGGCGAACTGCACCCAGGCTGGGAGCATCCAGTGCACGCCAAACGGTTGCAGGAGCATTGGCAACACCAGCGGCAGGGCGAGGGCGATCGCCATGATCAACGCCCAGCGCTCACGGTGCAGGCGCTGCTGTTGCTGATCGGTTTGCGGGTGTTCGACTTCCCAGACGCTGGCGCTATAACCGGCCTTGGTCACAGCGGCGATCAAGGTTTGCGGATCGATGTGTCCGAGCAGTTCCAGGTGCGCCCGTTCGTTCGCCAGGTTGACGCTGACGCTTTGCACCCCNGGCACTTTGGCCAGCGCCCGTTCGACGCGGCCGACGCAGGAGGCGCAGGTCATGCCGTCGAGGCTCAATTCCAGACTTTGCTGCGGCACACTGTAACCGGCCTGCTGCACCGCGGCCATCAAGGCCGGCAAGCTGTCGCTGGGCGCCTGGACCCGCGCCTGCTCGGTGGCGAGGTTGACGCTGACGGCAGAAGCGCCGATGACTTTGCTCAAGGCACGCTCGACACGCCCCGCGCAACTGGCGCAGGTCATGCCGGCAATCGGCAGATCGAACGTAGTGGATTCGGACATCGGTCGCGCTCCCTGTAGAAGATGCCTACAGGATCAACCTTGCCATGCTGGCAAGGTCAAGCGCCATGTCTCAGATCAAAAGACCGGCACCTGATCGTTCCCACGTCGAGGCGTCGAACCGTCTGCGTGGGAATGCAGCCCGGGACGCTCCGCGTCTCATTTCAAAGCCGAACGCGGAGCGTCCGTTGAGGCACTCCCACGCAGAGCGTGGGAACGATCGGTGTGGCGATTAGTAGTCGAGAGCGGTGGGCTTGAGGTACATCCCTTCCTGCGTCATCGCAATCCGGAACTTCAACACGTCCCCGGCCTTGAGCGAGATGTTCTGCGAGCCCGGTGCGAGCATGCCCGGGTTGCAACCCGGTGCCTGGCCCGGCAACAGCTTGAGGCGCAGGGACACATTGCCCGGTGGCAAATTGAACGAGGTGCTTTGTTCCTGGAACAGCCGCGCCGACAGTTGGTCCTGGATGTAGACGCCGATCTCGCAGGAGGTCGCGACTTCGAGGCGCTCGCGGGAAATGATCAGTACGCCATAGTCCTCCCCGGCGGCTTGAACCGAAGGTGTCGCGGCAAATAGGCTGAGGAAGCCAAACAGGCTGAGAGCTGACCAGCGCATGGCTGAATCTCCTGAAGTCGAGTCATTGATGCTCGCAGCTTGGCCGAGCGCGACGCCGATTGCCAGCCCGGCAGATTTCTGCAGAACTTGACCTTGCCATGGAGGCAAGCTCGAGACTGCTCGCAACCTCATAAAAGGAGCCACACCATGCAAGTGTTCAACGTTCAAGGCATGTCCTGCGGTCACTGCGTCAAAGCCATTACCCAGGCGCTGCAAGCCAAGGATCCTGCGGCCAGCGTGCGGGTCGATCTGGCGGCAAAGGAAGTCGGCGTTGAAAGCGCGCTGACGACCGATCAAGTGATTGCCGCGATCACTGAAGAAGGCTACGAAGCGAAAATCGTCTAAAGCACACCACAAATCCCTGTGGGAGCGAGCTTGCTCGCGATGACGGAGTGTCAGTCGATATCAATGGTGAATGACACACCGCTATCGCGAGCAAGCTCGCTCCCACAGGTTTTGCATATTTCCGGGGAGTTTTAATAGTTAGCGAGCTATCGGAATGTTCAAGGCGCCCATGCGCGGCTAGACTGTCGGGCTGCCGACCCATGCCCAACTGGATGCCTGATGAACTTCCGTACCATTTTGATTCTTGGCGCCCTGAGCGCTTTCGGCCCGCTGGCGATCGATTTCTATCTGCCGGCGTTCCCGGCGATGGCACTCGCGTTCGGCACCGACGAGAAACATGTCCAGCTGACGCTGGCCGCGTACTTCCTTGGCCTGTCCCTTGGTCAACTGGCCTACGGACCGGTGGCGGATCGCTTCGGTCGACGGATTCCCTTGTTGACGGGGGTTGGATTGTTCACCGCCGCCTCCCTGGCCTGCGCGTTTGCGCCGAACCTGGAATGGTTGATCGGTGCGCGATTCATTCAGGCCCTCGGTGGTTGCGCCGGGATGGTGATCGCCCGTGCGGTGGTCAGTGACAAGTGCGATGCGGTGGGTTCGGCGAAAGTCTTTTCGCAGCTGATGCTGGTGATGGGCCTGGCACCGATTCTCGCGCCCATGCTCGGTGGACTGCTGGTCAACACCACCGGCTGGCAGTCGATCTTCCTGGTGCTGACCGGATTCAGTGCGCTGGCAGGGTTGGCCGTGGCAATCGGGTTGCCGGAGAGCCTGCCGGCCCACGTACCGCGTCAACCGTTGTCGGGGGCTTTACGTCAGTACGGTCGGCTGTTGTCGGATCCGGTCTACCTCGGCTACGCCTTGACCGGCGGCATCTCGATTGCCGGGATGTTTGCCTACATCGCCGGCTCACCGTTCGTATTCATCAAACTCTACGGGGTCCCGGCTGAGCATTTCGGCTGGCTGTTCGGGACCAACGCGGCGGGTTTCATTCTGGTGGCGCAGGTCAATGCGCGACTGCTGGCCAAGCGCGGCCCGGCATTCCTGCTGGTGCGTACCGTGTGGATTTACCTGGGGGCGGGCCTGACGCTGCTCGCCGTCAGTGCGCTGCACACCGAACAGTTATGGCCGCTGCTGATTCCGCTTTTTATCTGCATCGCAAGCCTGGGCTGCATTTTCCCCAACACCTCGGCCTGCGCCATGAGCGGGCAAGGNGCCCGCGCCGGCAGTGCGTCGGCGATGCTCGGGTGCCTGCAATTCAGCGTCGCCGCCGGAGCGGCAGCGTTGGTCGGTGTTTTACACGACGGCAGCGCCGTGCCGATGGCCATGGTCATCAGCCTGTGCGGGATTCTGGTGGTGAGCGCGGCGATGCTCACCCGGCGTTTGCAAAATGCCCGGGCATTGGCGCAAGCCCAGGTCTGAGGACGGACTCAGCCAGCGGCGCGCTGCTGGCGGTCAGGGAATTGATGGGGCGCGAGCAATCGCGCTTCAAGGGTCTTGGTGAAGGCAAGCGCTTCAGCTTCGCTGCGGAACGTTACAGCGTGTTGGTCCAGACGGACCTGCCACTGGGATTTAGCCACTTCTTTTATCAGGATCTTCATTGCTGACCTCCTTATGTAAAAGATTGCATCGCAGAGGTTCCGATTGTAGACCTGAATACGATCGCAATTGTGACAAGGGTCAACTCTCGGACTGACGGTGTCGCCCAAATGGGCAACACCTGTATCAGTTTGTTTCAGAACCCTTCGAGCACAATCTTGCCCTTGGCCTTGCCGCTTTCCAGCAGCGCATGGGCGCGGCGCAGGTTTGCCGCATTGATAGTCCCGAAGTGTTCGCCGACCGTGGTTTTCAGCGTCCCGGCGTCGATTAGCCCGGCCACGCGGTTGAGCAAGTTGTGCTGCTCGATCATGTCCGCCGTTTCGAACATCGAGCGCGTGTACATGAACTCCCAGTGCAGCGACAGGCTCTTGCGCTTGAGCTTGCTCACATCCAGCGCCTTGGGGTCGTCGATCAACGCCAGCTTGCCTTGTGGCGCCAATGCCTCGACCAGTTGATCCAGATGCTGATCGGTCTGGGTCAGGCTGGCGACGTGGGTCACAGGGTCTACGCCAGCGCGTTTGAGTTCTTCACTCAACGGCTGGCTGTGATCGATCACCAGATCGGCGCCCAGTTCGCGTACCCAGCTCTGGGTTTGCGCACGGGANGCGGTGCCGATGACTTTCAGCGCGGTGAGCTGGCTGGCCAGTTGGGTCAGGATCGAACCCACACCGCCAGCGGCGCCGACGACCAGCAGGCTCTGGCCTTCGTCCTGTTTCCCTTCACGTACTTGCAGGCGCTCAAACAGCAGCTCCCAAGCGGTGATGGCGGTCAGCGGCAGCGCGGCGGCATCGCTGAAACCCAGGCTTTTGGGCATGTGGCCGACGATGCGTTCATCCACCATGTGCAGCTCGCTGTTACCGCCCGGGCGGACCAGGGAGCCGGCGTAGAACACCTTGTCACCGGCTTTGAACANCGTCACTTCACTGCCGACGGCCTTCACCACACCGGCCACGTCCCAGCCCAGCACCTTNGCCGCGCCATCTTCAGGCTGGACATTTTGGCGGACCTTGGTGTCGACCGGGTTCACCGAGATGGCTTTGACTTCCACCAACAAGTCGCGCGGGCCGGCAACCGGTTCTGGCAGTTCGATGTCTTGCAGGGCATTGGCGTCGCTGATCGGCAACGAGGTGTAGTAGGCGATGGCTTTCATGTGGGGCTCCTGAACAGTAATAGATGAAGGGATCAAGCCACGGTGCGCAGGCGCTTGAGGTCGAAGTGCTCGAGAAAGTCGCCGGCCTTGGCGCGGAAGTTCTGCACATGGGCGCTGGCGTCGTGGGCTTGCAGGGCTTCGTCGCTGCTCCAGTGTTCAATCATGTAGAACGCGAGTGGATTGGCCAGGTCCTGATGTAAATCGTATTGGCCGCAACCGGCCTCGGCGCGGGTCGGTTCCACCAGCGCACGCAGGTGCTGTTCAAGGGCGTCTTGCTGGCCAGGTTTGGCAATGAGGGTGGCGATGGCGGTGAAAGGCTGGGACATGGTCGGCTCCGCAAACGGGGTGATTTCGATGGGACAGATGATTGGCTATTTCTCTGCAAGATAAAACCCGCTAAAAGAGCAGTCTCTTTCAATATTTTTTTGATAATCGAGGCTGAAAATGCTGCGTTTCGATGACTTGCAGTTATTCGTCCGGGCTGCGGACCTGGGGAGTCTGTCGGCGGCGGCGCGGGTGATGGACATGTCGGCGGCGGTGGCCAGTGCGGCGTTGAAGCGCATCGAACAGCAACTCGGCGCACGCTTGCTGGCGCGATCCACCCGCAGTTTGCGCCTGACCGCCGAAGGTGAGGGCTTTCTGGAATATGCCCGGGCCGCCCTGAGCAATCTCGACGAGGGTCGACGCTTATTGGCCAGCGGTCAGGATCAGGTCAGCGGGATTCTGCAGTTGTCGGCACCGTCGGACTTTGGCCGCAACCTGTTATTACCGTGGCTCGACGAGTTCCAGCGCGAACACCCCAAACTGACCGTGCGCCTGTTGCTGGGCGACCGCATCGCCGACCTGTTCCGCCAACCGGTGGACATTGCTCTGCGTTACGGCGAGCCGGAAGACTCAAGCCTGGTGGCACTGCCCATCGCGGCGCAGAACCGTCGCGTGCTCTGCGCCGCGCCGAGTTATCTGGCCAGGCATGGCGAGCCGCGGCATCTGGAACAACTGGCGCAGCACAATTGTTTGTTGTTCATGCTCGGCAGCCGGGTTCATGACCACTGGAGTTTCCACGANGGCAAACGCGAGGTCAGCCTGACGGTGACCGGGGACCGCTTCAGTGACGACGCCGATGTGGTGCGCCGCTGGGCAGTGGCGGGGGTCGGGATTGCTTACAAGTCCTGGCTCGATGTCGCCGCCGATGTGCTCGCCGGCCGGTTGAAAGTGCTGATGCCGGAGTTGCTCTGTGAGCGCGCACCGCTGAATTTGCTGTGCGCCCATCGCGCACAATTGAGTAAGCCAGTGAACCTTTTACGGGAAATGCTTGCCAGCCGATGCGCTTATTTAGGCAGTCAATTTCCGACGATATCGGGCATCGATCATTAGTCGCAGGCAAATAGCGAAATTTCTGTCAGGAACTATCACCACCCACGCTTTCCCAAGGGCAGGAACCGGCGGTTAACCCGCTTATACTAGCGCCCGCCTCATGTACGCACCGTCGATCCGCGATGGCGATGGCCTCACGGTCATCATCCGACCTTCGCCACACCTGCGAAGCAATGGCATGGGTGAGTAGGGGCTTTGCCCGGCTTATGGCGGTTTCCGCGTCTTGGCCGACGACACATTACTGGTCAAGATGTCTCTGAGCAGCAGACGAAACGATTCAACAGGGAGTGAATACATGGAACATGCACCTTGCATCAGCCAGATCGCCACATTGCTGGCTGACCCCAAGCGCAGCGCAATGATGTGGGCCTTGATGGATGGCTCGGCGCGGCAGACCGAAGAGCTGGCGCTATTGGCCGGCCTGTCACCGTCTTCGGCCAGTGCACACCTGGGGCGTTTGTCCGCCGGAGGTCTGTTGAAAGTCGAAATCCGTGGGCGCAAACGCTTTTTCCGCCTGGCCGCGCCTGAAGTGGGCGCGGCAATCGAAGCACTGGCCAGCGCGACGCTGGCCAGCACCCCGCAGCCCGTCCCGGACGTCTTCAAGCGCACCAGCCCCATCGCCAAACCTCAGGCGGCGCCATCGTCGTTGTTGCGAGCCCGACTGTGCGACGACCATTTGGGAGGCACCCTGGCCGCCGATCTTTACCAGCGGTTGCTGGATGCCGGCTGGATCGAGCAGTTCGAACAGCGCGTCATGATCACCCACAAGGGGTCCACACAACTGGCCTCGCGCGGGGTTTTCATTCAGGCCCTGGCCCATCGCAACAGTCGAGTGGCCTGCGCCTGTCCGGACTGGAGCGAAAGACGCCCGCACATGGGCGGTTCGCTGGGTGCTGCGTTGTTGCAGCTGTTCATGCAGTCCGGCTGGCTGAGCCTGCCCAACGATTCGCGCGCCTTGCAGATCACGGCCACGGGGCAGCGGGAGATCCATCGTTTCGCCAGGGAAACCGAGCTGGAAATGGCGCTTTAGCGCTGTTTGATCGACTAAATCGCTAGCCGGCTGAACACAGAACCTGTGGGACCGCCNTCGC
>NZ_NMOJ01000093.1 GCF_002251635.1 Pseudomonas mandelii | reverse complement strand
GGCAAGCCCGCTCCCACAGTGGTTATGCGGTGTTGCTTATGGCTTTACCAACCGCGCATCCAGGCTGTTCTGAGCCAAACGCTTGGCCTGATCCTGGGTCATGCCCAGGTCGGTGTACAGCGCATGGAAGTTCTCGGTCACATACCCGCCAAAGTACGCCGGGTCATCCGAGTTCACGGTCACTTTCACGCCACGCTCAAGCATGTCGAGGATGTTGTGTTGAGCCATGTCATCGAACACGCACAGCTTGGTGTTGGACAACGGGCACACAGTCAGCGGGATCTGCTCGTCGATGATCCGTTGCATCAAACGCTCGTCTTCGATAGCGCGCACGCCGTGGTCGATCCGCTGGATTTTCAGCAGGTCGAGGGCTTCCCAGATGTACTCGGGCGGGCCTTCTTCGCCGGCGTGGGCCACGGTGAGGAAGCCTTCATGACGGGCACGGTCGAACACACGCTGGAACTTGCTCGGCGGGTGACCCATTTCCGAACTGTCCAGGCCCACGGCCACAAACGCTTCNCGNAACGGCAGCGCCTGGTCGAGGGTTTTCTCGGCTTCGGCTTCACTCAAATGGCGCAGGAAACTGAGGATCAAGCCGCTGGTGATGCCCAGTTGCTGTTCGCCATCTTTGAGTGCCGCCGCGATGCCGTTCAGCACCACTTCAAATGGCACGCCACGGTCGGTGTGGGTTTGCGGATCGAAGAATGGCTCGGTGTGGATCACGTTCTGTTCTTTGCAGCGCAGCAAGTAGGCCCAGGTCAGGTCGTAGAAATCCTGGGAGGTGCGCAGCACATCGGCGCCCTTGTAATACAGGTCGAGAAACTCTTGCAGGTTGTTGAAGGCGTAGGCCTTGCGCAGGGTTTCGACGTCGTTCCACGGCAGCGCAATCTTGTTGCGTTCGGCCAGGGCGAACAGCAACTCAGGCTCCAGCGAGCCTTCCAGGTGCAGGTGCAGTTCTGCCTTGGGCAGGGCGTTCAGCCAGTCGTACATAGTCTTTTCTCATCAGGTGCAGATGGCGAGCATTCTACAGATGCCCGTAGAAACAATTAGCAAAACCTGACCAGCCGGTTCATCACACAGCGGCCTGCTCCCGTCGATAGGCATAGGTCTCGGCGAAGCGCGAGAGCAGGAATTCGGCGCAGGTGGTGGCCGGGTACTTCGCCGGGTGCCCTTCGTCCTGGCAACCGGGCAGGCATTCAATGGGCGTATCGGGGTGCGGTTCGGCGAAGAACGGCATCGAATAGCGATCGACGCCCAGAGGGCTGATCACCCGGTGCGGCGTCGACAGGTAACGGTCGTTGCTCCAGCGCGCCATCATGTCGCCGAGGTTGACCACGAACGTGCCTTCGATCGGCGGCGCGTCGATCCATTCGCCTTTGACGTTGCGCACTTGCAAGCCACCGGCGGCGTCCTGGTACAGCAGGGTGATGCAGCCGTAATCGGTGTGGGCGCCGGCGCCTTGCTGCTCTTCGGAACTGGCGGTGTGGCGTGGTGGGTAGTGAATCATCCGCAGGACGCTGACCGGCTCATGGAAACGCGTGTCGAAGAAGTCGCGCTCGATGTTCAGCGCCAGAGTCATGGCCCGTAGCAGCGTTTGGGCGAGTGCCTGCATGTCGATGTAGTGTTGCTCCATCAGCGCTTCCCAACCGGGCATCGACGGATGGCGGTTGGGACCGCGCAACGGTTTTTCCGCCAGCACCTCAGGATGGTCGGCCGGCAGGTGCAGGCCCATGTCGAAGGTTTCTTTCAGGTCGCTGGGTTTGCTCGGGTCCAGTTGCTCGGTGGCGATCGCGCCGTAGCCTCGGTGATGGTGGGTCTG
Organism: Pseudomonas mandelii; assembly: GCF_002251635.1. GTDB lineage: Bacteria > Pseudomonadota > Gammaproteobacteria > Pseudomonadales > Pseudomonadaceae > Aquipseudomonas > Aquipseudomonas mandelii_B. Next base: position 16,426 of record NZ_NMOJ01000093.1, on the reverse strand, counting down.
GGTGATGTCGATCTTGAGCTTTTCGGCGGTGGGCAAGGCGAAGAAGCGTTGGGCATGGTCGAGCACGGCGTCGATGCGCGACGGACTGATCGGGTGACCCTTGATGTAGAAAAAGCCCCACTCGCGGCAGGCTCGGTCGATCTCTGCGGCAACGGATTTCCAGGCGTGCTGGTCTTCGCTGTAGAGCGCAGTGATGTCGATGATGGGAAGACTGTTCATGCGGATGTCCTGGAGTGTACGCAGACTGGAAAACACTGGGGGACCTTGTGGGAGCGAGCTTGCTCGCGATGAGGCCATATCAGTCAACATCGATGTTGGATGTCAGTGCGCTATCGCGAGCAAGCTCGCTCCCACAGGTATTGTGTTTCAACTGACAGAATTTACTTCGGGATGTCGGCCTTCATGCCTTCAACGTAGTAGTTCATCGACGCCAGTTCCGCATTGCTCGCCGTCGCCCCCGCCGGGATTTTCTCGGTGCCGGCCTGATCCTTGATCGGCCCGGTGAACGGGTGGAAGGCACCGCTCTTGATGTCCGCAATGATCTGCTCGGCTTCGGTTTTCACCGCCGCTGGCACCAGATCGCTGATCGGCAGCTCAACCGTGCCTTCCTTCAAACCGCCCCAGTAATCCTGCGACTTCCACGCGTGGTCGAGCACGCTTTGGGTCGCCTGAATGTAATGCGGGGCCCAGTCGTTGACGATCGACGTCAGCACCGCTTTCGGCCCGAAGTGCGCCATGTCCGAAGCGTAGCCCACGGCATACACGCCACGACGTTCAGCCGCCTGAATCGGCGCCGGACTGTCGGTGTGCTGGAACACCACGTCGACGCCCTGATCGATCAGCGCGTTGGCGGCGTCGGCTTCCTTGCCCGGATCGAACCACGAGTTGACCCACACCACCTTGATCTCGGTGCCAGGATTGTATTTGTTCAGGGCCAGCTGAATCGCGTTGATGTCGCGGATCACTTCCGGAATCGGGAAGGACGCGACGTAACCGATCTTTTTGGTCTTGGTCATCTTCGCCGCGAGGAAACCGCCGATGTAGCGACCTTCATAGGTGCGCGCCAGGTAGGTGCCGAGGTTCTTGTCCTGCTTGTAGCCGGTGGCGTGTTCGAAGGTCACCTTGGGAAATTGCTTGGCGACTTTCAGGGTCGGGTTCATGTAGCCGAAGGACGTGGTGAAGATCAGGTCGTAGTTGTCCTTGGCCATGTTGCGGATCACCCGCTCGGCATCCGCCCCTTCGGCGACGTTTTCCACGTAATTGGTGGTGATCTGAGTGCCGAACTTCTCGGCCAGCGCCTTGCGCCCCTGTTCATGCTGATACGTCCAGCCGTGGTCACCGATCGGGCCGATATAGACGAAGCCGACTTTCAGCGGGTCGGCGGCACTGGCGGTCATACTCGCGCTCAGACCGATGGCCGCGGCGACGGCGCAAAGCAGCTTCTTCAACGGACGTTTGTGCATGAATTCGAACTCCATGTTGTTGTGAGGTTGGCAGGGGCAATGCAAATTGCTGACCAACAGGACAACAAACGATTCGAAACCGTGTGATGGCCATCGCGGGCAAGCCCGCTCCCACATGAGCTGCGCAAATCTGTGGGAGCGGGCTTGCCCGCGATGGGGCCCTTGAGGCCAATAAAAGTGCATCGCCCGGCACCGCCGCCATCCACTGGTGCGCTAAGGTGTAACGAAACGTTAGCGCCGCCCCGCAGTCAGTAGCTCATCACTCTGTTCGCTCCACTCGGCAAAAAAAGGCCCGCGATGCTCACACTCCTCAAGCAAGAAAAGTTTCTGCTGCTGGCCGTGATTGCCGCGCTCGCCGCTTATCCACTGGAACACTGGATGCTGCACAACGGCCAGCCCATCGCGCTGACCGCTGGCCTGGTGCTGATTGCCTTCATCGTCGCCGCCTCCATGCGCGTCGCCCATCACGCCGAACTGCTCGCCGAAAAAGTCGGCGACCCTTACGGCACCATGATCCTGACGCTCGCCGCCGTGCTGGTGGAGGTGGTGATCCTGGCGATCATGATGAGCAACGAGCCGTCGCCCACGTTGGTGCGTGACACCATCTATTCGGCGGTGATGCTCGATATCAACGGCATCCTCGGCCTGGCCGCATTGATGGGCGGCATCAAGCATGGCGAGCAGTCCTACAACGACGATTCGGCACGTACTTACAGTGTGATGATCCTCACCGCGATGGGCGTGTCGATGGTGGTGCCGGAATTTATCCCAGAGGCTGACTGGAAAATTTACTCGGCCTTCACCATCGGCGCGATGGTGGTGCTCTACACCTTGTTTCTGCGCATGCAGGTAGGGCCGCACAGCTATTTCTTCAGCTACAGCTACCCGGAAAAACGCCGCAGGAAAATCCCGGAAGAGGAACCTGAACCAGTCAATCTGGCGCTGAGTATCGGCACGTTGGTGTTCGGCGTTGTGGTGATTGGCGCGCTGGCCGAGGTGATGTCCAAGACCCTCGACCTGGGCCTGGAAGGCACCGGCGCACCGCCGGTCATCACGGCGATTCTGGTGGCGGCCATTTCTGCGGCGCCGGAGATTCTGACGGCATTGCGCGCGGCCTTGGCCAACCGCATGCAATCGGTGGTCAACATCGCCATGGGCGCGTCATTGTCGACGGTGATTCTGACGGTGCCGGTGATGGAGGCCATGGCGCTTTACACCGGCCAGCCGTTCCAGATGGCGATGACGCCGGTGCAGACCGTGATGGTGTTGATCACGCTGGTCGTCAGCGCGATCAACCTCAACGATGGCGAAACCAATGCCATCGAAGGCATGACGCATTTTGTGCTGTTTGCGACGTTCATCATGCTGTCGTTGCTGGGCCTATAAGACCACCACAAAATATTGTGGGAGCGGGCTTGCCCGCGACGAGGCCGTCACATTCAACACATTTGTTGGCTGACAGGCCGCCATCGCGGGCAAGCCCGCTCCCACAGGGTTGGTGGTGTGTCAGATCCCGGCGATGAGCTGCCGAGCCGCCTGGCTGTGATCGGCAATCAAGCCTTTAAGATCCAGCCCNTCAACCTGGCCGTCGATGACTCGCCATTTGCCGCCAATCATCACCCTGTCCGCACGGTCGGCGCCACACAGCAGCAACGCCGACACCGGATCATGACTGCCGGAGAACCGCAGTTCATCCAGCTTGAACAGCGCCAGGTCCGCCTGCTTGCCCACCGCCAGCTCACCGATGTCCGTACGCCCCAGCAGTTGCGCCGAGCCCTTGGTCGCCCAGCCCAGCACGCCTTCCGGGGTGATCTTCTCCGCGCCATAACGCAGCCGCTGGATGTAAAGCGCCTGACGGGTTTCGAGCATCATGTTCGAGGCATCGTTGGACGCCGAACCGTCCACGCCAAGGCCAATGGGCGCACCGGCGGCAAGCAGGTCCAGGGTCGGGCAGATTCCGGAAGCCAGGCGCATATTTGAACTCGGGCAATGGCAGATACCCGTGCCTGCAGCCCCCAGGCGCGCGATTTCATCCGGGTTGAAGTGAATGCCATGGGCCAGCCAGGTGCGTGGGCCGAGCCAGCCGACACTGTCGAGATAATCCACGGTGCGCAGGCCGAAACGCTGCAGGCAGAAGTCTTCCTCGTCNAGGGTTTCCGCCAGGTGAGTGTGCAGGCGCACGTCGAGGCTGTTGGCCAGTTCGGCACTGGCTTNCATGATTTCCGGTGTCACCGAAAACGGCGAGCACGGTGCCAGAGCGATCTGGATTTGCGCACCATCGCCACGCTCGTGGTACTCGGCGATCAAGCGCTGGCTGTCCGCGAGGATCACTTCGCCTTCCTGGACGGTCTGCTGCGGTGGCAGGCCGCCGTCCTTTTCACCCAGGCTCATGGAGCCGCGCGTCAACATGGCGCGCATGCCCAGTTCGCGNACGCTTTCGACTTGCACGTCGATGGCATTTTCCAGACCGTCGGGAAACAGGTAGTGGTGATCGGCTGCCGTGGTACAGCCCGAGAGCAGCAGTTCCGCGAGCGCGACTTTTGAGGCCAGGGCGAGTTTTTCAGGGGTTAGCCGTGCCCAAACCGGATACAGGGTTTTCAGCCACGGGAACAACGGCTGATTGACGACCGGCGCCCAGGCGCGTGTCAGGGTTTGATAGAAATGGTGATGGGTGTTGATCAGACCCGGCAGGATCACATGTTCGCGGGCATCGAAGACGTGTCCGCAGGGCGCGGAAGGTTGCTGGCCAGCGGCGAGCACTTCGACGATCACGCCGTCTTGCACAACCAGACCGCCACGGGCATCGAGGTCATTGGCAGTGAAAATGGCGAGGGGATTTTTTAACCAGATACGGGTCGCAGGCATTGGCCGGCTCCTCTGAATGATGGGTTCAGGTTTGCCAGCTCAGTGATTACCCTGTCTGCTGATCCAGGGTCGCCGCAAGGGCGAGGTGCGGAGTTTCAAACAAAACCGCCTGGCCGGCAAGCCCGGCCCGACAGAACAACCCCGATCTCTGTGGGAGCTGNNTCGCTCCCACAGGTTTTGTGTTTGTTACCAGGGAATGGTTTCGCCCCGGTAGTTCACGAAGTGATGCCCGCCCTTGCCGGTGTACGCATTCACCTGATCGACCAACCCACGCGTACTGGTTTCCACATCAATCTGTGCGTTTTCGCCGCCCATGTCGGTCTTCACCCAGCCCGGGTGCAGCGACAGCACGGTGAGTTTGTGGTCGCCCAGTTGGGTGATAAAGCTGTTGGTCATGGAATTCAGCGCCGCTTTACTGGCCTTGTACAACGCCAGCTCCGGCGCGTCCGGCATGGTCACGCTGCCCAACACCGAACTCATGAACGCCAGCACGCCGGTCTCCGGGCGAATCTGCCCGGCAAAACGTTGTGCCAGGTTGATCGGCGCCACGGCGTTGGTGAAGAACAATTGACCAACCTCGGCCAACGTCGCGCCGCCCGGCGTCTGAACGTCCGGCCCCTTGACCCCGGCATTCACGAACAGCAGGTCGAACACTTCGCCCTTGAGCTGTTGACTCAAGGTGATGACCGCCTGCTGATCGTCCATGTCGAGCTTCTCGATCCGCACCTTGCCCAACGCTTGTAGCGCCTCGGCGTTCTGCGGGTTGCGCACGGTGGCGGTGACTTGCCAGCCGTCGGCCAGCAGGGTTTTCACCAGGCCGAGGCCCAGGCCCCGGGAGGCACCGATGATGAGTGCGGTTTTTGCCTTGGACATGAGTGGCTTCCTTGATAAATGAGGATCATGGACTCAGTGGACAACGCTGACCGAGCCGTTGTTGCAACTCGTGGCGCAATGCACTGAGTTCGTCCATACGGGTTTCAATCAGCTTGAGTTTGTCTTGCAGCAACTGCGTGACGGCGCTGTCGGGATCCGGCGATTGCCATATCGTGGCGACGCTGTTGCCGATCTCGCCGAGGGTAAAGCCCAACCGCTGAGCCGTCTTGATGTACAGCACCAGTTGCACCATGTCTGGCGGATAGTCGCGATAGCCGTTGGCACTGCGTTGAGCGGCGATCAGGCCGCGCTGCTCGTAGAAGCGCAGCGTGTCGCGGCTGACGGCGCTGGCCTGGGCTAATTCACCGATGCGCATCATGACGTCTCGAGAGGGGCTTGACCCTGGAGCATACTCCAGGCTTTAGCCTTGTTGCTCCCTGAATGTATGGAGCAAGGCCAATGTGGACTTCAACGCAATATCGCCGGGTGGTGCGGGGCAGCGCCTGGTATGACTTGATCGTGACGGCGGCGTTTATCACGCCGTGGAGTTTTGCCGCGTTGCACGGGGTGTTGTTGAGTGTGAGTCAGGCGTTCGATTTGCCGGGCGAGTTGCCGCCGTTCGAGCCGATGCACATGTTGATGGCGAATCTGCTGGGGTCGATTGTGTGTGTCTGGGCGGTGCTGCGGATTCGTGATCCGCAGCAAGTGTTTGGGCGGTATGACGCGGTGGGGCGGTTTCTGTTTTCGGCTTGGCAGCTTTATGCCTTGCTCCATGGCGCCAGTTCGCTGCTGGTGATTTTCCTGGTCTTTGAATTGGCGTGGGGCGTGGTTCAGGTGTTGCCGGTCAGGCAGTCATCGCGAGCAGGCTCGCTCCCACAGGGGAGCGCGGTCTAATGTGGGACCGAGCCTGCTGGGAGCGCGGTCTAATGTGGGACCGAGCCTGCTCGGGATGAGGCCGGTCAGGTGATCGCTAATGCCCCGCGTGCCACGGCTGCCCCAACGACACCGGCGCATACAACCGTGTGCGCACCGCGTCCCGCGACAGCAGCACCAACACCATGATGGTCGCGACATACGGCAACATCGCCAGCAGACTCGACGGAATCGCCAGTCCCAACCCCTGCACCACCAGGTGCAGGATGCTGGCGAGCCCGAACAGATATGCGCCCAACAGCAAGCGCCACACTCGCCAACTGGCAAACACCACCAGCGCCAAGGCAATCCAGCCACGGCCGGCGCTCATGTTTTCCGCCCACATCGGCGTGTAGGCCAGGGACAAGTAGGCACCGGCCAAACCCGCCATCGCGCCGCCAAACAGCACCGCCAGCGCACGGACGCCCAACACCGGCAAACCCATGGCGCTGGCCGCGTCCGGGCTTTCCCCGACCGCTTGAATGATCAGCCCGATCCGGCTTTTCAGGATCACCCACGCCACCAGCGCAAACAACGCGAACGACAGATACACCAGCAAATCCTGCGCAAACAGCATCCGCCCGATCAGCGGAATTTCACTCAAATAAGGAATCGCCACCGGCTCGAAACCGGCCAGCGGTTTACCGACCCACGCCGCGCCGACAAACGTCGACAGGCCCACGCCGAAAATCGTCAGTGCCAATCCGGTGGCCACCTGATTGGCGTTGAACACCAATGCCACCAGCGCAAACAACGACGACAACAGCATCCCGGCGAGCATCGCCAGCAATACGCCGAGCCACAGGTTGCCGCTGTTCAAGGCGACGATAAAACCGATCACCGCGCCAAACAGCATCATGCCTTCCTGGCCCAGATTCAGGACGCCGCTTTTCTCGCAGATCAATTCACCCAGCGCCACCAGCAGCAACGGCGTACCGCAACGGACCATGGCGTAGAAAATATTGCTCAGCAGATCGATATCCATCACAGCGCTCCTGCGTGTACAGCGGTGGCTTGTGCGCGACGAGTCCAGCGCAGGTGCAAACGCGGTCGGTAAAGAATCAGCACGTCACTGGCCAACAGGAAAAACAGCATCATTCCCTGGAACAACTGGGTGATGGCTTGCGGCAGGTTCATGCTCATCTGCGCGCTCTCGCCACCGATGTACAGCAACGCCATCAGCAGGCTGGAAAACAGAATGCCGATGGGGTTGAGCCGCCCGAGAAACGCCACCGTGATCGCGGCATAGCCATACCCCGGCGAGACTTGCGGCACCAGTTGGCCAATCGGCCCGGTGACTTCACACACCCCGGCCAGCCCCGCCAATCCGCCGCTGATCAGCAGCGCCAGCCAGATCAGCCGCTTCTCGCGAAACCCGACGAAACCCGCCGCGCGCTTGTCCAGCCCGAGCACTTTGATCTGGAAACCGACAAAGCTTTTCTGCAGCAAAACCCAAACCGCCACTAATGCGAGCAGGGCGAAATACACCCCGGCGTGCACCCGGCCGTCTTCCATCAACAGCGGCAATCGGCTGGCATCGCCGAACATCGCCGACTCCGGAAAGTTGAACCCGGCCGGGTCCTTCAGCGGCCCATGCACGCAGAACAGCAGCAGGTTCAGCGCGATGTAATTGAGCATGATGCTGGTGAGGATTTCGTTGGCATTGAAACGCGTGCGCAACCAAGCCGTCAGCCCGCCCCACGCAGCACCGGCCAACGTGCCGACAAGCAGGATCAGCACCAGCGCCCAGCGACTTTGCATACCGATGATGTTCACCGCCAGCGCACTGCCGGCCAGGGCGCCGAGCAGCAACTGACCTTCGGCGCCGATGTTCCAGATCCGCGCCTGATACGCCACGGCCAGCCCCAGCGCGCACAGCAGAATCGGCAAGGCTTTGACTAACAGCTCCGAGACGCCGTACAAGTCGCTGACCGGCGCGATCAGCAAGGTGTACAGCGTAAGCAGCGGATCATGGCCCAGCGCAACAAACAGCAGCGAGCCGCAGCCCAATGTCAGGGCCGCGGCCAACAACGGCGAGCACCACAGCATCAGGCGCGATTGCTGGCCACGGGGTTCGAGGGAAAGCAGCATGTGAAACTCCGTTAAACCGATGCGGATGCGAGTGATTGAGGGGCGTCGAACTGGCCGGCCATCCAGCCGCCGACATCGATCAGGCGCGTGTCGACCGTGGCCTTGAGCGGCGACAGGCGTCCGCTGCACAAGGCACCGAGCCGGTCGCTGATCTGGAACAATTCGTCGAGGTCTTCGCTGATCACCAGGATCGCCGCGCCGGCATCGCGCAAGGCAATCAACGCACGGTGAATGGTCGCGGCGGCGCCGACGTCCACGCCCCACGTCGGGTGCGCGGCCACCAGCAATTTCGGTTGCTGGAGGATCTCGCGGCCGAGGATGAATTTCTGCAAATTGCCGCCGGACAGACTGTGGGCTGGCGCTTGGGTGTCGGGTGTTTTTACGCCAAAGCGGCGGATGATTTCTGCCGCCAAAGCTTCGACCTTGGCGCGCTGAATCAGGCCGTTGCTGACCAGGCCTTGTTGAAACGCGGTGAGCAGGGCGTTATCGGCGAGGCTCAGTTCGGGCACCGCACCGTGGCCCAGACGCTCGGCGGGAACAAAAGCGAGGCCGAGGTGGCGTCGAGCATCGGGCCGCAAATCGGCGACCGGTTGCCCGATGAAACGGATCGTCCCGTTGTCGTTTCGGCTCAACCGTTCTTCGCCGCTGAGCAGGCCCAGCAATTCATCCTGACCATTGCCTGCAACACCGGCGATACCGACGATTTCGCCGCTGCGCACGGTGAGGTCGATGTCCATCAGGGAGCAGCCGAACGGGTCCGGGTTGTGCCACGACAATCCGCTCACATTCAAAAACGCGTCACCGCCGATCACCTTCGGATAATCGGTCATCAGCTCGGCGGCTTCCCCCACCATCAACCTCGCCAATTGCTGATCCGAACACTCGGCCGGCACGCAATGCCCAGCCACCCGACCGCCGCGCAGCACCGTAGCGCTGTGACATAACGCGCGCACCTCGCCGAGCTTGTGGCTGATAAACAGAATGCTGCAACCCTCGGCCGCGAGCCGGCGCAGGGTGATGAAGAGGGCGTCGGCCTCCTGCGGCGTGAGCACGGAAGTCGGCTCATCGAGAATCAGCAGGCGGATGTCCTGCATCAGGCAACGAACGATTTCCACCCGTTGCCGCTCGCCGATCGACAGGCTATGGACAAGGCGCTCCGGTTCCAGCGCCATGCCGTAGCGTCGGGAGACTTCACGAATTTTTGGCTCAAGCTGCTTCGGCGTGCCGGCCGCCGCACCCATTGCCAGGGCAATGTTCTGCGCCACGCTGAGGGTTTCGAACAGCGAGAAATGCTGGAACACCATGCCGATCCCCAATGCGCGAGCCTGTGCCGGATTGCGCATGTTCACGCGCTGGCCTTGCCAGATCATTTCCCCGGAATCGGCGTGGGTGACGCCGTAGATGATCTTCATCAACGTACTTTTTCCCGCGCCGTTTTCGCCGAGCAGAGCGTGGATTTCACCGGGAGCAATGTTCAGGTCGATGGCGTCGTTGGCCAGGCAGCCGGGGTAACGTTTACTGATTTTGCGCAGTTGCAGGCGAGGCGTTTGATCGGGGATCGGCACGGGGTTGGGCATGACAGGCTCGGGTCGCTAGAAGTTATGCCTGTGGATAAAGCAATTTCCTGGCCATTGAGTCAGGAAAACTGAAAATCCTTGCTGGCAAAGGTATTGAGGGCGGGACGTCGCCATCTTTCGATTCCCGATCAAGCACTACTTGGGGGCAAAGTGCTTGATCAGGCTCTGATTTTGCTCGCCGGGTATTGGTCAAAAAACGAGCAACACGCCGCAACCTATGCCGGATATAGGGCAGCGCCAGCCATGAACGGGTTATCCACAGGTTGTTCCACAGTATTTGTGCGCAAGCCGAAAGCGCGGGCATAAGCACTGTGCGGCTATCTTCTAAAGGTGATAACCGGCGCTAACTGTTTGTTTTTTATTGGGATTAGTGGTTTGTGTGGAAAATTGGACGAAAAATGAGCAAAGCCCGCAAAGCCGCATGACAGAAGGGTTACAGCAGGATGTGCTCAGGTTATCCACAGCCGGGTGCACAGCAGATGTGGGCAAGTGAACAGGCTCGATGAAAGGGCAGTGAACGGTGTTGGTGCGATCAGTGCTGCAACACAATGCGCCCGCGACTCAGGTCTGCGAGCTGAGTTTGCAGGGTCGTGATGTGCTCTTCGCCGATCGCCAATTGCAATTCCACGCCGTTGGCGGTGAAGGTTTCTTCCACCACTAAACCGCCCGATTCCGCGACGCGCAGTTTCACCAGCGCCAATTCACCAAACGCACAGGCACAGCTCACCGGCACCCGACTGATCAGCTCGACTTTCTCCGCGCCTTGCAGGCACTTGTTCGCGCCGCCGCCATAGGCCCGGGCGAGGCCGCCGGTGCCCAATTGAATGCCGCCATACCAACGAATCACCAACACCGCGACCTGATCGCAATCCTGCGCTTCGATGGCCGCCAGAATCGGTCGCCCGGCAGTGCCGCCGGGCTCACCATCGTCATTGCTGCGGTACTGGTCGGCCAGTTTCCAGGCCCAGCAGTTGTGCGNGGCATTCAAGTCGCTGTGCCGATCGATGAACGCCTGGGCTTCAGCGGGGCTTGCGATCGGCGCGGCGAAAGTGATGAAACGGCTTTTGCGAATCTCTTCGCGGTATTCGCAAAAACCGCTGAGGGTGAAAGGCATAAGTGTCTTAGATAGCTGGCGTGAGGCCGCAGCCCTTGAGAATGATGTGGATCAGGTTGGTGCCGGCGTCTTCCATGTCTTGCTTGGTCAGCTTGGTGCGCCCGGTGACACGGCAGATCTGGGTGGCGAAGTCGGCGTANTGCTGGGTGCTGCCCCACAGCAGGAAGATCAGGTGCACGGGGTCGATGGGGTCCATCTTGCCGGCGTCGATCCAGGCCTGGAACACGGCTGCCCGACCGCTGAACCAGGCGCGGTAGTCCTGGCTGAAATATTCGGTAAGGCATTCGCCGCCACTGATGATTTCCATGGCGAAGATCCGCGAAGCTTGCGGATGGCGACGGGAGAATTCCATTTTGGCGCGGATGTATCGGGTCAGTGCTTCGGCCGGATCGTCCTCGGCAGTCAAGGTGTTGAAGGTGCTGTCCCACAACTGAAGGATGTTGCTCAACACCGCCACGTACAAACCGAGTTTGTTGGTGAAGTAATAATGCAAGTTGGCCTTGGGCAACCCGGCATTCAGGGCAATGGTGTTCATGCTGGTGCCTTTGTAGCCATGGCGCGCGAACTCGTCTTCGGCGGCTTTGATGATGGTCTCTTCGTTCTTCTGACGAATGCGGCTGGCGGGTTTGCCGCCGTGAGCGGGGACTTCAAAGGTCATAGGCACTTCCGGACAAGTGGATGGGTGTAGCCACTGCGTTGATAGCGCACCCACAGGCTCCAGACAAGTCCCGACACGATAAAACCTAGCGTGTCGCGGCCAGACTCTCCAGAAAACTTTCCAGCACCAAATGCGGGTCAGTCGACATTAATGCAGCTGAAACACCGAGCGCACCCACAGGCTCCAGACAAGTCCCGACACGATAAAACCTAGCGTGTCGCGGCCAGACTCTCCAGAAAACTTTCCAGCACCAAATGCGGGCGCCGGCCCTTGCGGGTGACCGATGCGAGGCTCAGGTCATAAAAACGCGCCTTGGGTTTCAGCGCACGCAATCGGCCTTGTTGCACCCAGAGGCTGGCGTAGTGGTCCGGCAGGTAGCCGATGAAGCGTCCGGTCAGGATCAGGAACGCCATGCCCTCACGGTCCGAGGCACTGGCGGTGCAATTGAGCGCCTGGTAATGGGCCTGGATTTCCGCGGGCAAACGGAAGGTCGGCGCGATGGCGTCCTGGCTATTGAGGCGCTCGTCATTCAGTTGTTTATCGTCGACATAAAACAACGGATGACCCACTGCGCAATACAGCAACGAGCGTTCGCTATAAAGCGGCTGATATTCCAGCCCCGACAGCGCGCTGGCTTGCGGCACCACNCCGACATGCAGTCGACCGTCGAGCACNCCTTGTTCGACTTCGTTGGGNGCGATCATGCGNATCTGAATNTGCACGTCCGGGCCGCGTTCCTTCAGTTGTGCCAAGGCATGGGTGATGCGCATNTGGGGCAGGGTGACGAGGTTGTCGGTGAGGCCGATGATCAACTCGCCGCGCAAATGCTGGTGCAGTCCGTTCACCTCAGTGCGAAAACTTTCCAGGGCACTCAATAGCTGCAGGGCCGATTGATAAACCTCACGGCCTTCTTCGGTCAGGGAGAACCCGGCGCGCCCGCGTTGGCACAGCCTTAATCCGAGGCGTTGCTCCAGGTCGCTCATTTGCTGGCTGATAGCCGAGCGGCCGATACCCAGTACGGTTTCCGCTGCCGAGAAGCCGCCGCACTCCACCACACTGCGAAAGATCCGAAGCAGGCGGATATCAAAGTCACTGACTTGCGCCAGTGGATCGGGGCGACGGCTGCTCATGCTCTAATACTCAAAGTTTAGTGGGGGGCTGACTGAAGGTTAGAAGAGTTGAATTTCACCGACTTTATCCCCGTGGCAATTTAGCTGCAAGAACGCTTTTGATCTCTATGCCGCTTATTGCCCTGCGAGGTTTTGCCCATGAACTTGCCCGAAAACGCCCGATCTCCTTTGGCCAGCCAGCTCAAGCTCGATGCTCACTGGATGCCCTACACCGCCAACCGTAACTTCCAGCGTGACCCGCGCCTGATCGTGGCCGCCGAAGGCAGCTGGTTGACCGATGACAAGGGCCGCAAGGTGTACGACTCATTGTCGGGCCTGTGGACGTGCGGCGCAGGGCACACCCGCAAGGAAATCCAGGAAGCTGTGTCCAAGCAATTGGGCACCCTGGACTACTCCCCGGGCTTCCAATACGGTCATCCATTGTCATTCCAACTGGCNGAGAAAATTACCGACCTGACCCCAGGCAACCTGAACCACGTGTTCTTCACTGATTCCGGCTCCGAGTGCGCCGATACCGCAGTGAAGATGGTGCGCGCTTACTGGCGCCTGAAGGGCCAGGCGACCAAGACCAAAATGATCGGCCGCGCCCGTGGTTATCACGGCGTGAACATCGCCGGCACCAGCCTCGGTGGCGTCAACGGCAACCGTAAGCTGTTTGGTCAGGNNNTGATGGATGTTGACCACCTGCCTCACACCTTGCTGGCGAGCAATGCCTTCTCCCGTGGCATGCCGGAGCTGGGCGGTATCGCCTTGGCCGATGAGCTGCTCAAACTGATCGAATTGCATGACGCGTCGAACATCGCTGCGGTGTTTGTCGAGCCGATGGCCGGCTCCGCTGGCGTGCTGGTTCCGCCGCAGGGTTATCTGAAGCGTCTGCGCGAAATCTGCGATCAGCACAATATCCTGTTGGTGTTCGATGAAGTGATCACCGGTTTCGGCCGTACCGGCTCGATGTTCGGTGCTGACAGCTTCGGTGTGACCCCGGACCTGATGTGCATCGCCAAGCAAGTCACCAATGGCGCGATCCCGATGGGCGCGGTGATTGCCAGCAGCGAGATCTACCAGACCTTCATGAACCAGGCGACGCCGGAGTACGCGGTGGAATTCCCCCACGGCTACACCTACTCGGCGCACCCAGTGGCTTGCGCCGCTGGCCTGGCGGCGTTGGACCTGTTGCAGAAAGAAAACCTGGTGCAGAGCGTAGCCGAAGTCGCGCCACATTTCGAAAATGCGCTGCACGGCCTGAAGGGCTCGAAAAACATCATCGACATTCGTAACTACGGCCTGGCGGGCGCGATCCAAATCGCACCGCGTGATGGCGACGCCATCGTGCGTCCGTTCGAAGCCGGCATGGCTCTGTGGAAAGCCGGATTCTACGTGCGCTTCGGCGGCGACACCCTGCAGTTCGGCCCAACCTTCAACAGCAAGCCGCAAGACCTTGATCGTCTGTTCGACGCGGTCGGCGAAGTGCTGAACAAAATCGACTGATTTTCCCTTCTATATAGAGGCGCCCTTTGACGGGCGCCTGTGGACAACTTTTCTGGAGCCCCGCATGAGCCTTATCCCGCATTTGATCAATGGCGAACTGGTGACCGAAGACGGTCGCACGGCTGACGTGTTCAACCCGTCCACCGGCAAGGCCATCCACAAGCTGCCGTTGGCCAGCCGCGAAACCATTCAAAAAGCCATCGACTCGGCCAAGGCTGCGTTCCCGGCCTGGCGTAATACCCCACCGGCCAAGCGTGCTCAGGTGATGTTTCGTTTCAAGCAATTGCTGGAGCAGAACGAGGCACGTATCTCGCAGTTGATCAGCGAAGAGCATGGCAAGACCTTGGAAGACGCTGCTGGTGAACTGAAGCGCGGTATCGAGAACGTTGAGTTCGCCTGCGCAGCGCCGGAAATCCTCAAGGGCGAGTACAGCCGTAACGTCGGCCCGAACATTGATGCCTGGTCGGACTTNCAGCCGTTGGGCGTGGTGGCCGGTATTACTCCGTTCAACTTCCCGGCCATGGTGCCGTTGTGGATGTATCCACTGGCGATCGTCTGCGGTAACTGTTTCATCCTNAAACCCTCGGAGCGTGATCCAAGTTCGACGCTGTTGATCGCTCAACTATTGATCGAAGCCGGCCTGCCTAAAGGTGTGCTGAGTGTGGTGCATGGCGACAAGGCGGCAGTGGACGCGCTGATCGAAGCGCCGGAAGTGAAAGCGTTGAGCTTTGTAGGGTCGACGCCGATTGCCGAATACATCTACTCCGAAGCGACCAAACGCGGCAAACGCGTGCAGGCGCTGGGTGGGGCGAAGAACCACGCAGTGCTGATGCCGGATGCGGATCTGGATAACGCCGTGAGCGCCTTGATGGGCGCGGCGTATGGGTCCTGCGGTGAGCGCTGTATGGCGATCTCGGTGGCCGTGTGCGTGGGTGACCAGGTGGCGGATGCGTTGATTGCCAAGCTGGTGCCGCAGGTCAAGGCACTGAAGATCGGTGCAGGCACTTCTTGTGGGCTGGACATGGGGCCACTGGTTTCCGGGCAGGCTCGCGATAAGGTCAGTGGCTATATAGAAGACGGCGTTTCTTCGGGCGCGTCCCTGGTGGTTGATGGTCGTGGTTTGAGCGTTGCCGGTCATGAGGAAGGCTTCTTCCTGGGTGGCTGCCTGTTTGACCGTGTGACCCCTGAGATGCGCATCTATAAAGAAGAGATCTTTGGGCCGGTGTTGTGTGTGGTGCGAGTTGATAGCCTGGAAGCGGCGATGCAACTGATCAATGATCACGAGTATGGCAATGGCACCTGCATCTTCACCCGTGATGGGGAGGCGGCGCGCCTGTTCTGTGACGAGATTGAAGTCGGNATGGTCGGCGTCAACGTACCGTTGCCGGTGCCGGTGGCTTATCACAGCTTCGGTGGCTGGAAGCGTTCGCTGTTTGGCGATCTGCATGCGTATGGCCCGGATGGTGTGCGTTTCTACACCCGTCGCAAGGCCATTACCCAGCGCTGGCCGCAGCGTGCGAGCCATGAAGCGTCGCAATTCGCATTCCCTAGTTTGTAAGTAAGAAGGGAAAAAGGCCGGCCCCTTGGGGCCGGCTTTTGCGTTTTGTGGCCTTTTTGACCTATATGACAGAAATATGAAAAAGGTGTTGACGGCAAATTCTGGAAGTCTATAATTCGCCCCACTTCCGGCGCAGTCGAAACGGAAAACTCGTTGGTAAACAAAGAGTTATGCAGAGTTCGACAGCGAGTTGCTTCAGTTCATCGAAGCCCAGAAGGAGTTGGTAGGGCAGTGTTGTTTGGCTCTATTGACGGTTCGATCTTCTCGGTCGAAAGCGGAGAAAAAGAGGTGTTGACAGCAGCGAGTAACGCTGTAGAATTCGCCTCCCGCTAACGAGAGATCGGAAGCGCAAGTGGTTGAAGTTGCAAAGGAATCTTCGAAAACTTCTGAAAATAATCACTTGACAGCAAATGAGGCTGCTGTAGAATGCGCGCCTCGGTTGAGACGAAAGATCTTAACCAACCGCTCTTTAACAACTGAATCAAGCAATTCGTGTGGGTGCTTGTGGAGTCAGACTGATAGTCAACAAGATTATCAGCATCACAAGTTACTCCGCGAGAAATCAAAGATGTAACCAACGATTGCTGAGCCAAGTTTAGGGTTTCTTAAAAACCCAAAGATGTTTGAACTGAAGAGTTTGATCATGGCTCAGATTGAACGCTGGCGGCAGGCCTAACACATGCAAGTCGAGCGGTAG
>NZ_NMOJ01000092.1:0-150000 GCF_002251635.1 Pseudomonas mandelii | reverse complement strand
ATGGTTACCTTACACTGAATACATAGGTGTATGGAGCGAACCAGGGGAACTGAAACATCTAAGTACCCTGAGGAAAAGAAATCAACCGAGATTCCCTTAGTAGTGGCGAGCGAACGGGGACTAGCCCTTAAGTGGCTTTGAGATTAGCGGAACGCTCTGGAAAGTGCGGCCATAGTGGGTGATAGCCCTGTACGCGAAAATCTCTTAGTCATGAAATCGAGTAGGACGGAGCACGAGAAACTTTGTCTGAATATGGGGGGACCATCCTCCAAGGCTAAATACTACTGACTGACCGATAGTGAACTAGTACCGTGAGGGAAAGGCGAAAAGAACCCCGGAGAGGGGAGTGAAATAGATCCTGAAACCGTATGCGTACAAGCAGTGGGAGCCCACTTTGTTGGGTGACTGCGTACCTTTTGTATAATGGGTCAGCGACTTATTTTCAGTGGCGAGCTTAACCGAATAGGGGAGGCGTAGCGAAAGCGAGTCTTAATAGGGCGTCTAGTCGCTGGGAATAGACCCGAAACCGGGCGATCTATCCATGGGCAGGTTGAAGGTTGGGTAACACTAACTGGAGGACCGAACCGACTACCGTTGAAAAGTTAGCGGATGACCTGTGGATCGGAGTGAAAGGCTAATCAAGCTCGGAGATAGCTGGTTCTCCTCGAAAGCTATTTAGGTAGCGCCTCATGTATCACTGTAGGGGGTAGAGCACTGTTTCGGCTAGGGGGTCATCCCGACTTACCAAACCGATGCAAACTCCGAATACCTACAAGTGCCGAGCATGGGAGACACACGGCGGGTGCTAACGTCCGTCGTGAAAAGGGAAACAACCCAGACCGTCAGCTAAGGTCCCAAAGTTATGGTTAAGTGGGAAACGATGTGGGAAGGCTTAGACAGCTAGGAGGTTGGCTTAGAAGCAGCCACCCTTTAAAGAAAGCGTAATAGCTCACTAGTCGAGTCGGCCTGCGCGGAAGATGTAACGGGGCTCAAACCATACACCGAAGCTACGGGTATCACGTAAGTGATGCGGTAGAGGAGCGTTCTGTAAGCCTGTGAAGGTGAGTTGAGAAGCTTGCTGGAGGTATCAGAAGTGCGAATGCTGACATGAGTAACGACAATGGGTGTGAAAAACACCCACGCCGAAAGACCAAGGTTTCCTGCGCAACGTTAATCGACGCAGGGTTAGTCGGTCCCTAAGGCGAGGCTGAAAAGCGTAGTCGATGGAAAACAGGTTAATATTCCTGTACTTCTGGTTATTGCGATGGAGGGACGGAGAAGGCTAGGCCAGCTTGGCGTTGGTTGTCCAAGTTTAAGGTGGTAGGCTGGAATCTTAGGTAAATCCGGGATTCTAAGGCCGAGAGCTGATGACGAGTNATCTTTTAGATGACGAAGTGGTTGATGCCATGCTTCCAAGAAAAGCTTCTAAGCTTCAGGTAACCAGGAACCGTACCCCAAACCGACACAGGTGGTTGGGTAGAGAATACCAAGGCGCTTGAGAGAACTCGGGTGAAGGAACTAGGCAAAATGGCACCGTAACTTCGGGAGAAGGTGCGCCGGTGAGGGTGAAGGACTTGCTCCGTAAGCTCATGCCGGTCGAAGATACCAGGCCGCTGCGACTGTTTATTAAAAACACAGCACTCTGCAAACACGAAAGTGGACGTATAGGGTGTGACGCCTGCCCGGTGCCGGAAGGTTAATTGATGGGGTTAGCTAACGCGAAGCTCTTGATCGAAGCCCCGGTAAACGGCGGCCGTAACTATAACGGTCCTAAGGTAGCGAAATTCCTTGTCGGGTAAGTTCCGACCTGCACGAATGGCGTAACGATGGCGGCGCTGTCTCCACCCGAGACTCAGTGAAATTGAAATCGCTGTGAAGATGCAGTGTATCCGCGGCTAGACGGAAAGACCCCGTGAACCTTTACTATAGCTTTGCACTGGACTTTGAATTTGCTTGTGTAGGATAGGTGGGAGGCTTTGAAGCGTGGACGCCAGTTCGCGTGGAGCCAACCTTGAAATACCACCCTGGCAACTTTGAGGTTCTAACTCAGGTCCGTTATCCGGATCGAGGACAGTGTATGGTGGGTAGTTTGACTGGGGCGGTCTCCTCCTAAAGAGTAACGGAGGAGTACGAAGGTGCGCTCAGACCGGTCGGAAATCGGTCGTAGAGTATAAAGGCAAAAGCGCGCTTGACTGCGAGACAGACACGTCGAGCAGGTACGAAAGTAGGTCTTAGTGATCCGGTGGTTCTGTATGGAAGGGCCATCGCTCAACGGATAAAAGGTACTCCGGGGATAACAGGCTGATACCGCCCAAGAGTTCATATCGACGGCGGTGTTTGGCACCTCGATGTCGGCTCATCACATCCTGGGGCTGAAGCCGGTCCCAAGGGTATGGCTGTTCGCCATTTAAAGTGGTACGCGAGCTGGGTTTAGAACGTCGTGAGACAGTTCGGTCCCTATCTGCCGTGGACGTTTGAGATTTGAGAGGGGCTGCTCCTAGTACGAGAGGACCGGAGTGGACGAACCTCTGGTGTTCCGGTTGTCACGCCAGTGGCATTGCCGGGTAGCTATGTTCGGAATAGATAACCGCTGAAAGCATCTAAGCGGGAAACTAGCCTCAAGATGAGATCTCACTGGGACCTTGAGTCCCCTGAAGGGCCGTCGAAGACTACGACGTTGATAGGTTGGGTGTGTAAGCGCTGTGAGGCGTTGAGCTAACCAATACTAATTGCCCGTGAGGCTTGACCATATAACACCCAAGCAATTTGCTGACCTGAAAAGGCACCAGATTGCGGTGTGTGAAGACGAAACGAACCGAAAGTTCGAATGGCTCACAAAACACCGAGATCTATCACATACCCATTCGCTGGAGCGTGCGCCGTAAGGCAAACGACCTGGCTACCGAATTTCTTGACGACCATAGAGCATTGGAACCACCTGATCCCATCCCGAACTCAGCAGTGAAACGATGCATCGCCGATGGTAGTGTGGGGTTTCCCCATGTGAGAGTAGGTCATCGTCAAGATTAAATTCCGAAACCCCTATCTGCGTATGCAGGTAGGGGTTTTGTTTTGTCCGCAGGAAAGTTCGTACAGCAACATCAGACGGCTCCCGGCTGTCACAGTCTCCCGACAATGCTAAGGTTCGGCCCTAGCTTTTGTATTTTCCCAAGGAAGCCTTTATGCCGGACGCGACGTCCCTCAGTGCTGGTTTTATGGTGGTTCACGGTAATCGCCTGGATGAGTTGCGCAGCCTGGTGGTCAGCTGGATGCGGCGCTACCCGTTGGCTCCCTTGGAAAATGAAATCGCACTGGTACAGAGCAACGGCATCGCCCAGTGGCTGAAGCTGGCTCTGGCTGAAGACCCTGAAGAAGACGACATGGGCGGCTGCGGCATTGCGGCAGCCATTGATGTTCAACTTCCGGGCAGCTTNATGTGGCAGCTCTATCGCATGGTTCTGGGCCGTGATGAAATTCCAGTCAAATCCCTACTTGATAAGGCCCCACTGACCTGGCGGCTGATGCGTCTGCTTCCGCAGCTGATCAATCAACCGCATTTCGAACCGCTGCAGCGTTTCCTCACCCACGACACTGACCTGCGCAAACGCTATCAACTCGCAGAGCGGTTGGCCGACNTGTTCGACCAATACCAGGTATACCGGGCCGACTGGCTCGAAGATTGGGCGGAAGGTCGTCATCAATTGCGAAACGGCAGAGGCGAAGCCAAGCTCCTGACCCCAGCCAACTGCTGGCAGGCAGAGTTGTGGCGGGCTCTGTTGCTGGATGTGGGTGAGCAAGGTATGGCGCAAAGCCGTGCCGGTGTTCATCAACGGTTCATCGAACGTATCAACAGCCTCGACGTGGCACCCAGAGGACTACCTTCTCGGGTGATCGTTTTCGGGATCTCCTCTCTCCCGGCACAAGCGCTCGAAGCTCTCGCCGGACTGGCGCGATTCAGCCAGGTCCTGCTTTGCGTACACAACCCATGTCGTCACCATTGGGCAGACATCGTCGCCGATAAAGACCTTTTGCGGCATCAATACAAGCGCCAGGCTCGCAAGAGCGGGATGCCTGTTGTGCTTGATCCGCAAACCCTTCATCAACATGCTCACCCGCTATTGGCGGCATGGGGCAAGCAGGGGCGGGACTACATCAATCTGCTCGACAGCTACGACGATCCCAGCAGCTACCGCTCGGCATTTCGTGATGGGCGCATCGACTTGTTCAGTGATAGCCAGCCACAGACCATGCTTAACCAGTTGCAGGACGACATCCTTGAACTGCGCCCCCTCAACGAAACCCGCGAACTCTGGCCGCCTGTCGATCTCAATCAGGACGCATCGATTCGTTTCCACATCGCCCATAGCGCCCAGCGCGAAGTGGAGATCCTCCACGATCAGCTGCTCGCACGCTTCAGTGCCGATCCAGAATTGAAGCCTCGCGACGTGATCGTGATGGTCCCGGACATCGACAGCTACGCACCGCATATCCGTGCAGTCTTCGGTCAACTTGATCGCTTCGATCCGCGCTTCATCCCCTTCACACTCGCGGACCAAGGCCAGCGCGGTCGTGATCCGCTGCTGATTGCTGTCGAACATCTACTCAAACTGCCGGACAGCCGTTTCCCCGTCAGTGAAATCCTCGATCTGCTGGATGTTCCTTCACTGCGCGCTCGCTTCGGTGTCGAGGAACGTGACCTGCCCACCCTGCATCGCTGGATCGAAGGCGCAGGTATTCGTTGGGGAATGAATGCCGAGCAACGTGCAGGTCTGGGCTTGCCAAACGAGCTGGAGCAAAACAGTTGGCGATTCGGCTTGCGCCGGATGCTGCTCGGTTATGCCGTCGGCAGCGCCGCCGCCTGCGAGGGCATTGAGCCTTACGACGAAATTGGCGGTCTGGATGCTGCGCTCATCGGTCCTTTGGTCGCACTGCTGGACGCGTTGGAGATTGCCCACCAGGAGCTGACTCAACCGGCACCGCCCAAGCAATGGGGCGTCAGGATGCAGGTTTTGGTGCAGTTGTTCTTCCAGGCCAGCAATGAACATGACGACTATTTGTTGGGCCAACTTGAAGAACTGCGGGAAACCTGGCTCGAGACCTGCGAATCAGTGGGCTTGCATGATGAGCTGCCTTTGACCGTGGTCCGTGAAGCCTGGCTGGCAGGCCTCGACCAGGGCCGCCTTTCCCAGCGCTTCCTGGCCGGGGCGGTCAATTTCTGCACCTTGATGCCGATGCGGGCAATCCCCTTCAAACTCGTTTGTCTGCTCGGGATGAATGATGGAGATTACCCGCGCGCACAACCGCCGCTGGACTTCGACCTGATGGGCAGCGACTACCGCCCCGGCGACCGTTCACGCCGTGAAGACGACCGCTACCTGCTGCTCGAAGCCCTGCTGTCAGCCCGCGACCAGCTGTATATCAGTTGGGTCGGCCGCAGCATCCGTGACAACAGCGACCGCCCGGCCTCCGTACTGATTGGCCAACTGCGCGATCATCTCGCCGGTGGCTGGCGATTACAGGCCGACAGTAAAAAACTGCTGGAAGCCATGACTCAGGAACACCCGCTGCAACCCTTCAGCGCCCGCTATTTTCATGAAGGCGATGACCTGTTCAGCTTCGCAAGCGAGTGGCAGGTGCTTCATCAAGCCAGTGAACAGGCAACGGACATCAAGCCCCTTGATGCCTATGTTCAGGAAGAGCCGCTGAGCCTCGGTCAATTGCAGGACTTCCTGCGCAATCCCGTGCGACATTTTTTCAGTCAGCGACTCAAGGTGTACTTCGAAGCGGCTGAGGCCCCCCTGGCCGACGAAGAGCCCTTTGTACTCGACGCTCTCCAACGCTATAGCCTCAGTGACAGTTTGCTCGAAGCGGCGCTCGGGCAACTGGATCACGCCGACGATGCGCTTGAGGCCCAGGCCAAACGTTTACAAAACAGTGGGCTCTTGCCCATGGCCGGTTTCGGCGAATGCCTGCAGCGAGAGTTGATCGAGCCACTGCCGGATCTGTTGCAGCGTTATCAACAACTCCTTGCGTTGTGGCCGACACCGCTCACCAGTGCGTTGCCAGTCAACCTCGAACTGGAAGGCCTGCGCCTGGAAGGCTGGCTCAGTGGCCTGCACCAACGTGCGGATGGCGGCCTGCTGTCAGTCACCACCATTCCTAACAGCATCGGTTCGATCAAGACCCGCAAGTGGCATCGTCTGACGCGACCCTGGGTCAATCACTTGGTGGCTTGCGCCAGCGGCATGTCGATGACCACCGCGCTGGTCGCCAGTGACGACAGTCTGCTACTGGCCCCTTTGGAACTGGGCGCTGCACGGCATGCCCTGAGTAACCTGTTGCAAGCGTGGCAAACCGGCATGCGCCAACCCCTGCCGATTGCCGTGAAAACCGCCTTCGCGTGGCTCTCTCAAACTGACCCGGCCAAAGCCGACGCCGCCGCTCGCAAGGCCTATGAAGGCGACGGTCAAACCACCGACGGCGAACGTCGCGAAAGCCCGGCACTGGCACGACAGTTCGCCGATTTCGACGCTCTGACCGACGAGGAGACCTTCCCCGATTGGTGCAACGCTTTGTACAAACCGATGCTTGAAGCCCCCTGGCGTTCATTGACCAGCGAGGAGGCGCGCTCATGACTACGAAAACACCGCTGGCCCTTGCTTTTCCCTTGAGCGGCAGCCAACTGATCGAAGCCAGCGCCGGTACCGGCAAGACGTTCACCATTTCTGCGCTGTACCTGCGTCTGGTCCTCGGTCACGGTGGCGAATCGAGTGGGTTTGGGCGTGAACTGTTGCCGCCGCAAATCCTCGTGGTCACGTTCACTGATGCCGCGACGAAAGAGCTGCGCGAACGTATTCGTACCCGTCTGGCCGAAGCGGCCCGATACTTTCGTGACGAGACCCAGGCACCCGATAGCCTCATCGCGGAATTGCGTGACCAGTACCTCCCCGAACAGTGGTCCGGCTGTGCGAACCGTCTGGACATTGCCGCGCAGTGGATGGATGAAGCCGCCGTCTCGACCATCCACAGTTGGTGCCAGCGCATGCTGCGCGAACACGCGTTCGACAGCGGCAGCCTGTTCACCCAGACCCTGGAAACCGACCACAGCGACCTGCTCGGCGAAGTGCTGCGCGACTACTGGCGGCTGTTCTGCTATCCGATGCAAGGTGATGCACTGAACTGGGTGCGGGGTAATTGGGGTGGTCCGGCGGCGTTATTGCCGCGAGTACGCAGTTTGTTCGCCAGTGAGCGTGACAGCGTTGAAGGCAAGGAACCTGCCGAGCTGATCGCCGAGTGCTTGCAGGAACGGCGCTTGGCCTTGCTCGAACTCAAGATGCCCTGGCGCCAATGGGCGGACGAACTGCTTGCCATCTGTCACCAAGGTGTTGCGAGCAAAAGTGTCGACGGTCGAAAGATGCAGGCACGTTATTTCGAACCCTGGTTCGAAAAACTCAAAGCCTGGGCCGAAGATGAATCCCTTGAGCAACTGGATATCGGCACGGGCTTCACTCGCCTGACGCCTGACGGCATGGCCGAAGCCTGGAAAGGCGACGCTCCCAGTCATCCGGGGCTGGACGCCATGCCCGCGCTCAAGGCCAGCCTAGACGGTTTGCCAACCCCCGACGCAGCCGTTCTGCAACATGCCGCGCAGTGGGTCGGGGCACGGTTCGAAGAAGAAAAACGTCGCCGCGCGGAGATGGGCTTCGACGACATGCTGCTGCGCCTTGATGCGGCGTTGCAATCCGAAGGTGGTGAACGCCTGGCGACCCTGATTCGCGAGCAGTTTCCAGTGGCGTTGATCGATGAATTCCAGGACACCGACCCGGTGCAGTACCGGATTTTCGAAAGCATCTATCGCATCGAAGACAACAACCCCGAATGCGGCCTGTTTCTGATCGGCGACCCCAAGCAAGCGATCTACGCCTTTCGCGGCGCCGACATCTACACCTACCTGCGCGCCCGCCAGGCCACCGCCGGCCGTCTGCATACACTGGGTACGAATTTCCGTTCCAGCCATGGCATGGTCAATGCGGTGAACCATGTGTTCGAGCGCGCGGAGTCTCGTGAGCTGGGGCGCGGCGCGTTTCTGTTTCGTGAAAAGAACGGTGAGAACCCGGTACCGTTCCTGCCCGTCGAATCCCAAGGGCGTAAAGAAGTTCTGCACATCGATGGCCAGCTCGTGCCGGCTCTGAACATCTGGCACCTGTCCGCCGATCAGCCGCTGTCCGGCGCGGAATACCGACAAAAACTCGCCGCCGCGTGCGCCAGTGAAATCACTGCGTTACTCAATGGTGGCCAGGAAGGTCGGGCAGGTTTCATCGAGAAGGACAAAAACTTGCGGGGCCTGCTGCCTGCGGACATTGCGATTCTGGTTCGCGATGGCAAAGAGGCCCAGGCCGTGCGTGGCGAACTGTCTGCACGCGGGGTACGCAGCGTTTATCTGTCAGACAAGGATTCAGTGTTCGCCGCTCAAGAAGCCCACGACCTGCTGACCTGGCTCAAAGCCTGTGCCGAGCCGGATGTCGAGCGACCGCTGCGAGCCGCATTGGCCAGCATCACGCTGAACCTTTCCCTGCCGGAACTGGAACGTCTGAATCAGGACGAACTGGCGTGGGAAACCCGNGTCATGCAGTTCCGTGGTTATCGCGAGCTGTGGCGCAAGCAAGGCGTGCTACCCATGTTGCGGCGCTTGCTGCATGACTTCCAGTTGCCCCGATCGTTGATCGCGCGCAGCGACGGCGAACGTGTACTGACTAACTTGCTGCACCTGTCCGAGCTATTGCAACAGGCCGCTGCCGAACTCGATGGCGAGCAAGCGCTGATTCGTCATTTGTCCGAGCATCTGGCGTTGTCCGGTCAGGCCGGTGAAGAACAGATCCTGCGCCTGGAAAGCGATGAGCAACTGGTCAAAGTGGTCACCATTCACAAGTCCAAAGGCCTGGAATACGACCTGGTGTTTTTGCCCTTTATCTGCTCGGCCAAACCGGTGGATGGCAGCCGATTGCCGCTGCATTACCACGATGCAAACGGCAAGGCGCAGGTGACGTTGAAGCCGACTGCCGAGTTGATCGCCCTGGCCGATGATGAACGTCTGGCCGAGGATCTGCGTTTGCTCTATGTCGCCCTGACCCGGGCGCAACATGCCTGCTGGCTGGGTGTGACCGATCTCAAGCGCGGCAATAACAACAGCTCGGTACTGCACCTTTCTGCGTTGGGTTACTTGCTTGGCGGCGGTGCCCCTCTGGCCGAGTCCGCAGGTTTGAAACGCTGGCTCGAAGACCTCCAGCAGGACTGCCCGGCACTTCTGTACGGTGATATGCCGCCAGCAACGGCCGAGCATTACCATCCCCCACGCAATGACGCGACGCTGCTTGCGCCGCTGATACCCAAGCGCAAGGCCAGTGAAAACTGGTGGATTGCTTCTTACAGCGCTTTGCGTATCGGCGACAGCCTGAGCGTGGGCAGTGACGAAGCCCCGGAGAACCCGCAGGCGCAAAAGCTCTTTGACGATGAACGTCTTGATCCGCAGGCGCCACGAGACGTGGCCGCCGGTGGTGCCGATATCCACCGATTCCCCCGTGGTCCCAACCCCGGCACCTTTCTCCATGGTTTGCTGGAGTGGGCCGGTGACGAAGGTTTTTCTGCTGCACCACAAGTCGTGGAAGATGCCATTGCCCGCCGCTGCAATCGCCGTGGCTGGGAAGGCTGGATCAGCACCCTGAGCGATTGGCTGCAGCACTTGCTCAAGTCTTCGTTGCACCTCGGCGGGGGGCAGCCTCCGGTCGTGTTCGAGCAGCTCATCCAATACCGGGTCGAGATGGAGTTTTGGTTCGCCAGCCATAAAGTCGACGTGCTCAAACTGGATGAACTGGTGCGCCAATACACCCATAACGGTGTGTCCCGGGTCGCCGCCGAACCGGTGTTGCTCAACGGCATGTTCAAGGGCTTTATCGACCTGACCTTCGAACACGACGGCCGCTATTACGTGGCCGACTACAAATCCAACTGGCTCGGCCCCGACGATTCGGCCTACACCCAAGACGCGATGGAGCAGTCGATTCTCGACAATCGTTACGACCTGCAATACGTGTTGTACCTGTTGGCCCTGCATCGCCAACTCAAGGCGCGGCTTGCCGACTACGATTACGACCGGCATGTCGGTGGCGCGCTGTATTTGTTCTTGCGCGGCACACGGGCATCCACCCAGGGCGTCTATTTCGCCCGTCCGCCCAGAGAGCTGATCGAGCGTCTGGATCGACTCTTCCAGGGCAAGCCAGAACCCAAGGCCGAGCCTGCCTGGGAACAGGGAGTATTACTATGAGCCGCACCTTCGCCGATTTGCTGCCCACGCCATTGGCAGCCGACAGCCTGGCGGATCTGGCACCCCTGAGTCGCGCCGATGACTTGTTGCTTTTACTCTCGCGCTGGGTCGAACGCGGCTGGCTGCGGGCGCTGGACAAGGCCTTTGTGGCCTTCCTCCATGAGCTTGCCCCCGACGACGATCCGTTGGTGTTGCTCGCCGCCGCATTGACCAGTCACCAACTGGGTCACGGCCATGTCTGCCTGGACCTGTTCGAGACGCTCAAAGAGCCGGATTTTGCCCTGTCGCTGCCACCGGAAGGCGATCTGCAAAGTGGCGCGATGGTGTTGCCGTCGCAATTGCTTGAAGCACTGGATGGCGCCCATTGGTGCAAGGTCCTGGCGTCCAGCCGTCTGGTGGCTCTGGCGGTCGATGGTCGTGAGGCTGCGCAATCACGGCCCTTGGTGTTGTCGGGCAAGCGCCTGTACCTGCGCCGCTACTGGGTTTACGAAAGACGCATCGACAACGCCCTGCGCCTGCGCCTCGCTGAACACGAAACAACGCCGGATGACTTGCCCCAGCGACTCACTGGCTTATTCGGTCCAGCCAGCCCCGGCGAAGTGATCGACTGGCAGAAACTCGCCTGTGCCCTGGCTACCCGCAGCGCGTTCAGTATTGTCACCGGCGGCCCGGGGACCGGTAAAACCACCACCGTCGTGCGGTTGCTGGCATTGCTCCAGGCGCCAGCGGTGGAGGCCGGCAAACCGTTGCGAATCCGCCTTGCCGCACCCACCGGTAAAGCGGCGGCACGGTTGACGGAATCCATCAGCCAGCAAGTCCGGACGCTGGAAGTCGATGAAAATGTAAGAAACAAGATCCCCTCTGACGTGACGACCGTGCACCGCTTGCTTGGCAGTCGCCCCGGCACCCGGCACTTCCGTCACCATGCCGGCAACCCTTTGCCTTTGGATGTGCTGGTGGTGGACGAAGCCTCGATGATCGACCTGGAAATGATGGCCAACCTGTTGGACGCCTTACCGCCCCACGCCCGCTTGGTGTTGCTGGGCGACAAGGACCAACTCGCCTCGGTGGAGGCCGGCGCCGTGCTCGGCGATTTGTGCCGCGACGCTGAGGCCGGTTGGTACAGCCCGCAAACGCGCCAGTGGCTGGAGACGGTCAGTGGTGAAAGCCTGGAAGCCAGCGGTTTGCAGGAAGACGCTGACGCAACTCATCCCCTGGCCCAGCAAGTAGTGATGCTGCGTCACTCGCGCCGGTTCGGTGAGGGCAGCGGCATTGGCCAGTTGGCGCGTTGGGTCAACCAGCAGCAACCGGAGGAAGCCCGCACGTTGCTCGCAGCTCGAAGTCACGCCGACGTGTTTTCCCTGCCCCTCAAAGGTGAGCACGACCGGGCGCTGGAACGCTTGCTGCTCGAAGGCCATGGCGACGGACCGCAAGGTTATCGCCACTACCTGAGTCTGCTGCGCAGCCAGCGGCCACCGCTCGACAGCTTGCTCGAAGACTCACGCTGGACCGATTGGGCGCGTCAGGTATTGCAAGCTTTCGACGCCTTCCAGTTGTTGTGCGCGGTACGCAAAGGGCCGTGGGGCGTGGAGGGGTTGAATCAACGTGTGACCGCCGCGCTGCTCAAGGCTCGACTGATCGACAGCGACCAGCAATGGTACGAAGGTCGACCGGTATTGATGACGCGTAATGACTATGGCCTGGGGTTGATGAACGGTGACATCGGCATTGCCCTCAAACTGCCGGAGCGTGATGGGCCTGAGGCAGGGAAGCACGTGCTGCGTGTGGCGTTCCCGCGCAATGATGGCCAGGGTGGCGTGCGATTCGTTCTGCCGAGTCGACTCAACGATGTCGAAACGGTTTATGCCATGACCGTACACAAATCCCAGGGCTCGGAGTTTGCCCATACGGCTTTGATTCTGCCGGATGCCCTGAACCCTGTACTGACCAAGGAGCTGATCTACACCGGGATCACCCGGGCCAAGAACTGGTTCACCCTGATCGAACCTCGTGCCGGGGTGTTCGAGGAGGCGGTGCGGCGCAAGGTCAAGCGCTTGAGCGGGTTGATGCTGGAGTTGGAGGATGGGATTGAGCCGAGCCATTGAAAGGGTGGCACGGCACGCCGGAAACTGTCCGAAGTGCCGTAGTGCACCGCCTCGCTGGGGGGTAAACGCTATGCTATCGTTGCGGCATTATTTCGTAACATCGAAGAGAATCCCTGCATGAAGGTGGCTGTCTGGACGACAGGGCGCGTCGTTGGCCGCAAGCAAGTGCTGCTCGCGGGGTTTCTTTGTTTGCTGACCGGTGTTGTGTTCGCTCAATCGGAAACTCCGGTGAGCATGGCCGACCAACGCGCCAGATCGGTCACTCAGGTAGTCCTCGGGATTCTCAGTTACGCGCGCTGGCCTGTTGAGCCTGCACAACTGCGCCTGTGCGTGGTCGGGCCGACCCAATACACCGACGACCTGGTCAAGGGCACGACCCAGGCGACCGGCCGTCCGGTTGTGGTGCGCCGGCTGTTGGCCGATAACCCGTCGATTGTCAGTGAATGCGATGCGGTGTACATCGGCAAGTTGACCGATGACGAGCGCCGCCAACTTTTTGCTTCGCTGACAGGACGCCCGGTGCTGAGCATCAGCGAAAGTGACGATCAATGCACCGTGGGCAGTCTGTTTTGCCTGAAGGTCACGGATGACCAGGTGTCTTTCGAGGTCAACCTCGACTCCGTCGCCCGCAGCGGCGTGCGCATTCACCCCAGCGTGCTGCAACTGTCCCGCCGCAAGCCGGCGGCGCCATGAGTCTATTCAAACCGGATAGTCGCCCAACCTTGCGCTCGGTCATTGGCCGCGGACATTTGATCGTCGCCCTGATAGCCGTGGCCATGGCCAGCCTCTCGCTGACCCTGCTGGGTGTGTTGGCGTTGCGGGTGTATGCCGACCACAACCTGCACCTGATCGCGCGCTCCATCAACTACACCGTGGAAGCCGCGGTGGTGTTCAACGACAAAGCCGCAGCCACTGAGGCCCTGGCATTGATCGCCTCCACTGAAGAAGTCGCTGACGCCAGGGTGCTGGACGAAAAAGGCCGGTTACTGGCCCGTTGGCAACGACCGGAAAGCGGCTTGTTCTCCGATCTGGAATTGCAGATCGCCAAAGCCTTTCTGGAAAAACCCATCGACATGCCGATCGTTCATCAAGGTCGGGACATCGGCAGCATTCAGCTCACCGGTCACGGTGGCAGCCTGATGCGCTTTCTGCTCAGTGGCCTGATGGGCATTATTCTGTGCACGGCCATCAGCGCCTGGGTCGCACTCTATCTGGCGCGCCGACAACTTCGCGGGATCACGGGGCCATTGCGCAGCCTCGCCACGGTGGCTCACGCGGCTCGCATTGATCGAGCCTTCGACCGGCGCGTGCCGCCCGCCGACATTGCCGAACTCGACAACCTGGGCAACGACTTCAATGCCTTGCTCGATGAACTCGAATCCTGGCAAAGCCACCTGCAAAGCGAAAACGAAACACTCGCCCACCAGGCCAGCCACGACAGCCTGACGGGGCTGCCCAATCGCGCGTTTTTCGAAGGCCGACTGATTCGCGCGCTGCGCAATGCCCACAAGCTCAATGAGCGCGTGGCCGTGCTGTTTCTCGACAGCGATCGTTTCAAGGAAATCAATGACAGCTTCGGTCATGCCGCCGGTGACGCCGTGCTGGTTGCCGTCGCCAGCAGGGTTCGGGCGCAGTTGCGCGAAGAGGATCTGGTGGCGCGTCTGGGCGGCGACGAATTTGCAGTGCTGCTGACGCCGCTGCACAAAACCGAAGACGCCGAGCGGATTGCTGACAAGATCCTCGCCAGCATGGAAGTCCCAATCCCGTTACCGGGTCATACCCAGGTCCTGACTTCACTCAGTATCGGTATTGCCGTGTACCCGGATCATGGCGCCACTCCCGGCGCGTTGCTCAATGCCGCCGATGCGGCGATGTACCAGGCCAAGCGCGTTTCCCGCGGTGCACAGCACACGTCCGGGTCGGAGCACCCGGTCGCCCACGTACACACCAGGAGCTAAATTGTCGTGTTCTCAATCACCCAGCGTTCCCTGCGATTTTTCGCAATCACCTTGTTCATGGCCGTCCTTGCATTGACCGGGTGCCAGACCGCACCGCAAAAGGGCCTGACCCCGGCGCAAATCACTGTACTCAAACAGCAAGGCTTCGAGCTGACCGATGAGGGCTGGGCGTTCGGTCTATCCGGCAAAGTGCTGTTTGGCAGTGACGACGACAGCCTGAACGCCGCCAGTACCGGGATCGTCCAACAGATCGGCAAGGCCTTGCTGGGTGTCGGCATCGAGCGAGTGCGGGTCGACGGCCACACCGATACCTCCGGCAAAGAGTCCTACAACGAACAGCTCTCCCTGCGTCGTGCGAAAAGCGTCGGCAAGGTGCTGACCACGGTGGGCATGAAAGAAGAAAACATCCAACTGCGCGGTCTTGGCAGCAGTCAGCCGGTGACGTCGAACGACACCGCCTCTGGTCGCACCGAAAACCGCCGGGTATCGATCGTGGTGAGCGCCGATTAGTCGGCGAACAGCATCTCCCGGCTTTCGCCCATCAACAGACCCTGATTCTGTTCAGTGACGGCGCGGATGTAATCCCACAACAGGGTGATCCGCTTGAGCTTGCGCAGGTCCTCGCGGCAGTACATCCAGAACTGCCGGGTGATGTTGATCTCTTCCGGCAACACCGGCAGCAAGCGCGGGTCCTGAGCCGCGAGGAAGCACGGCAGAATCGCCAATGACCGTCCTTGCTGCGCCGCCACGAATTGCGCGATCACGCTGGTGCTGCGCAAGTTGGCGCTGGCGCCGGGCAACACATTCGCCAGGTACAACAGCTCCGAGCTGAACGCCAGATCGTCGACATAACTGATGAATGAATGCTTGCCCAAGTCTGCCGGGCGGCGGATCGGTGGGTGCTTGTCCAGATAATCCTGAGTCGCGTAGAGCTGTAGCTTGTAATCGCAGAGTTTGCAGCAGACGTAAGGGCCATGNTCCGGGCGCTCCAGGGCGATGACGATGTCGGCTTCGCGCTTGGACAGGCTGATGAAGTGGGGCAGTGGCAGGATGTCCACCGAGATCGCCGGGTAGGCGTCGACGAAATGGCTCAGCTGCGGGGTGATGAAAAAACTGCCGAAGCCTTCGGTGCAACCCATGCGGACATGCCCGGACAGCGCCACGCCGGAGCCTGAAACCTGTTCGCAGGCCATGTGCAGCGTGCTTTCAATCGATTCCGCGTAACCGAGCAATCGCTGACCTTCGGCGGTCAGGACAAAACCGCTGGTCCGGGATTTTTCGAACAGCAAGGTGCCGAGCGACACTTCCAAAGAACTGATGCGCCGCGACACGGTGGTGTAGTCCACCGCCAGGCGCTTGGCGGCCACGCTGGCCTTGCGGGTGCGGGCCACTTCGAGGAAAAACTTCAGGTCATCCCAGTTCAGGGAGCCCAATGACGTGATGTTTTTTTGCATATTGGACCGGCTTTTATGTGCGTTCTTATTAGAAGTTTGCACATCTATACTCCAAAAACAGTCCGACAACCAATTCGCGACACACGCCTCATCTCAAGGCGACTTATCCGCCTTGGCTCCCTGCATAACAATAAGTATTGGAGACCAGCATGAACGCATCGCTCACGCCCAACGAAACCACTGTCCAGACCGTCAAGTTGTTGATCAACGGCGAGTGGGTCGAGTCCCAGACCACCGANTGGCAAGACATCGTTAACCCGGCCACCCAGCAAGTGCTGGCCAAAGTCCCTTTCGCCACCGCCGATGAAGTCAACGCCGCCATCGACGCCGCCCACAGCGCCTTCCAGACCTGGAAGCTGACGCCTATTGGCGCGCGCATGCGCATCATGCTCAAGCTGCAAGCCCTGATCCGTGAACACTCCAAACGCATCGCTGTGGTCCTGAGTGCCGAACAGGGCAAGACCATCGCCGACGCTGAGGGCGACATCTTCCGCGGCCTGGAAGTGGTCGAGCACGCTTGCTCCATCGGCAGCCTGCAAATGGGCGAGTTTGCCGAGAACGTCGCCGGCGGTGTTGATACCTACACCCTGCGTCAGCCTATCGGCGTGTGCGCCGGCATTACCCCGTTCAACTTCCCGGCGATGATTCCGCTGTGGATGTTCCCGATGGCGATTGCCTGCGGTAACACCTTCGTGCTCAAACCATCCGAGCAAGACCCGCTATCGACTATGTTGCTGGTGGAGCTGGCGCTGGAAGCCGGCGTACCGGCTGGCGTGCTCAATGTGGTGCACGGCGGCAAGGACGTGGTGGATGCGCTGTGCACCCATAAAGACATCAAGGCCGTGTCCTTCGTCGGCTCGACTGCCGTTGGCACGCACGTCTACGACTTGGCCGGTAAACACGGCAAGCGCGTGCAATCGATGATGGGCGCCAAGAACCACGCCGTGGTGCTGCCGGACGCCAACCGCGAACACACCTTGAATGCGCTGGTCGGCGCCGGTTTCGGCGCGGCGGGCCAGCGTTGCATGGCTACGTCCGTAGTGGTGCTGGTCGGCGCGGCCAAGCAATGGCTGCCTGATCTGAAAGCGCTGGCGCAAAAACTCACGGTGAATGCCGGCAGCGAGCCGGGCACTGACGTTGGCCCGGTGATCTCGAAAAAAGCCAAACAGCGGATTCTCGATCTGATCGAAAGCGGCATCAAGGAAGGCGCCAAGCTGGAGCTCGATGGTCGCGACGTGACCGTTCCAGGCTTCGAAAAGGGCAACTTTGTCGGCCCGACCCTGTTCTCGGGCGTGACCACCGATATGCAGATCTACACCCAGGAAATCTTCGGCCCGGTGCTGGTAGTGCTCGAAGTTGCGACCCTCGATGAAGCCATCGCGCTGGTCAACGCCAACCCATTCGGCAACGGCACCGGCCTGTTCACCCAAAGCGGTGCAGCGGCGCGTAAGTTCCAGAGTGAAATCGATGTAGGCCAGGTCGGCATCAACATCCCGATTCCGGTGCCGGTGCCATTCTTCAGCTTTACCGGTTCGCGTGGCTCCAAGCTCGGCGACCTCGGCCCGTACGGCAAGCAAGTGGTGCAGTTCTACACTCAGACCAAGACGGTCACCAGTCGCTGGTTCGATGACGACAGCGTCAACGACGGTGTGAATACCACCATCAACTTGCGTTAAGGAGCGGGACATGAAAATCGCTTTTATCGGCTTGGGCAACATGGGCGCGCCCATGGCCCGCAACCTGATCAAGGCCGGCCACGCGCTGAACCTGTTCGACCTGAACCAGACCGTTCTGGCCGAGCTGGAACAACTGGGCGGCAGCATCAGCGCTTCGGCCCGTGAAGCGGCGCAAGGTGCGGAATTGGTCATCACCATGCTGCCCGCCGCTGTGCATGTGCGCAGCGTGTGGCTGGGTGAGGACGGCGTGCTCGCCGGGATCGGCAAGGGTGTGCCAGCCGTGGATTGCAGCACCATCGACCCGCAGACTGCGCGCGATGTGGCAGCCGCTGCGGCCAAGCAAGGCGTGGCCATGGCCGATGCGCCGGTCTCTGGCGGTACGGGCGGCGCCAGCGCGGGCACCCTGACTTTCATGGTCGGCGCCACGCCAGAACTGTTCGCCACCCTGCAACCGGTGTTGGCGCAGATGGGCCGCAACATCGTGCATTGCGGCGACGTCGGCACCGGCCAGATCGCCAAGATCTGCAACAACCTGCTGCTGGGCATCAGCATGGTCGGCGTCAGTGAAGCCATGGCGTTGGGCGATGCGCTGGGTATCGACACCCAGGTGCTGGCCGGGATCATCAACAGCTCGACCGGGCGTTGCTGGAGTTCCGACANNTACAACCCGTGGCCCGGCATCGTCGAAACGGCGCCGGCCTCGCGCGGTTATACCGGCGGGTTCGGTGCCGAACTGATGCTCAAGGATCTGGGGCTGGCCACCGAAGCCGCGCGCCAGGCGAAGCAACCGGTGATTCTGGGCGCTGTGGCCCAGCAGTTGTATCAATCGATGAGCCAGCGCGGGGAAGGGGGCAAGGACTTCTCGGCGATCATCAACAGCTATCGCAAGCCCGAATAGGGCGTTTTCCGGGGGCCTGCCGCTGGCGGGCTCCCGGGTTTTTGCGGGTCACGCAAACACAAAATACTTACGCACCGTCTCGACCACTTCCCANGTATCAAGCGATGAGCCAGCGTGGGGAAGGTGGTAAAGACTTCTCGGCGATCATCAACAGCTATCGCAAACCCCAATAAGGGTTTTCCGGGAACCCGCGTCGGGCGGGTTCCCGGTTTTTTGCATCAGGCAAACACGAAATACTTGCGCACGGTTTCAACCACTTCCCACGTGCCTTTCATTCCCGGCTCGATGACGAAAATATCACCGGCACGCAGATGGATCGGCTCTTTACCTTCCGGGGTGATGATGCAATACCCCTCGTGGAAATGGCAGTATTCCCACTTCACGTACTCCACGTACCACTTGCCCGGTGTGCAGATCCAGGTGCCCATGATCTTGCTGCCGTCTTCGCTGGTGTAGGCGTTGAGGTTGACAGTGTGCGGGTCGCCTTCGAGTTTTTCCCATTTGCAGGCATCCAGGACCGGCAGAGGGTGGGTGTCGCGCAGTACGGTAATAGGTGCGGTCATGTGGACTCCGGGCAGCGGGTTCAAGAACTGAAGTCGCACCCTATAGCGCCCCGCACTCGGTCAGTTGTCTGTGCTCGACACTCAGTTACCCAGAAGCGCTGTGCCGGTTTGCACGGATTGGTTAGTCATCCCTCAACACGCCGTGTTTAACGACTGCGCTGATATAGCACGACAGTTATAAAGTTATAACTATTTTACTTGTTCGGTTTTTACTCTTTATACGTCTGTCCTGCGAGCCGGAAGTTAATACTTTCGCGTCTACCCATGTTTGGCCATCGAGACACTGCGTGCCCCACCATACGCAGCCTTTGTTAAGTAAATAAGTCGAGTGGCGCAAGGCTGCGCACCAATCGAGTGCGGTGCGCAGGCTCGTTCGGACGCCTTTCTCAAGTTGTTAAAAAACTTTAAAGAGTTCGTTGACTCTCCCCTTAAGGGCAGAGTTTAGATTTCTGCCGCGTGAGAAGTTGCTGTGGGAATAGTTACTTCTCACATACGGAACTCATGAAGCATTCACGATATAGGGAGATAGAGATGAACAATCCATTGGAACTGGAAAATGTCATTGCCAGCACCCGCGAGATCCTCGCGCAATTGTTGGTGATGAGCGCCGATGATATCGATGAAAACAGCAGTATCGTCGAGGACCTCAGTGCCGACTCGCTGGACATCGTCGACCTGAGCTTTCAACTGGGCCGTCAGTATGGCTGCACCTTGCCTAAAACCAGCGTGCTGGATCACGCCGTTGCTGTCTGCGGCGACGCCAGCGAATTCCTGGCCGGTGGCCGCATCACTGAGAACGGCAAGGTCTTGCTCGAACAGAGCCTGAGCGCCTACTCCCCGGATCAACTCAAGGCCGGTATGCAACCGGCGCAGGTGTTTGCCGCCACTACGGTGCGCAACTGGGCGCAACAGTGCCGCAACCTCTTCAACCATCTGCCGCAAAGCTGCCCCGATTGCGGCGCTCATCAAGCCGTGCTGAACGAACGTCAGCAAGTGGTCTGTGGCGCGTGCAGTGCGCGGCTGGTGCCAGCCGACGGGGACGAGGTTTCACGCCAACTGGTGGAGCAGTTTGTGGCCACCCACGTCAAAGAGACGGTGTAGGAGTTCTCATGCGGACACGAGAAGTCTATGTGACCGGATTCGGTCTGGTGGCGCCCATGGCACTGGACGCCGCCACGTTGTTCGAGCGGATCTGCCAGAAGCAGTCCTGTGTTCGCGAACATCCACGGTTCAAGGCGCTGGGCTTCAACAACAGCGCGGCCGGGTTTATCGACGACGGCCAGTGGCAGCAGATCGCCGCGGGATTCGGCGGCAATGCCACG
The DNA here is from genome assembly GCF_002251635.1 of Pseudomonas mandelii. Classification (GTDB taxonomy): domain Bacteria; phylum Pseudomonadota; class Gammaproteobacteria; order Pseudomonadales; family Pseudomonadaceae; genus Aquipseudomonas; species Aquipseudomonas mandelii_B. The sequence goes on along the minus strand of NZ_NMOJ01000092.1, from coordinate 129,703 downwards.
CTGCATCCGCGGCAAAGCGTTCTGGCCGAATTTGTCGCCCGACAAGCCTTGCAGCACGCCGGTCTGACCCCGACAGCCTTTGCCCACGCCCGCAGTGGATTGTTCCTGGGGGCCAACAAGTACTGCGCAGACAGTCACGATCTGCATCGCGCCAGTCGCTGCATGGATGAGACCGGACGTGTCGATCTGGATCAACTGCTGGATACCCCGGCGGCGTCGCGCGCTCTTTTCGGGCGCCGGGTCGATCAGCAGACCCTGCACCTGGCCGAGACGCTCGGTATCCGCGATCACATTTCGACCCACTCCGATGCCTGCGCCGCCGGCACCATGGCGATCGGCAGCGCTTATCGGGCGATCGAGCGCGGCGAAATCGACCTGGCCATTTGCGGTGCCGTCGAACTGATGGCCAACGAGTTGCCGTATTACATGTTCAACAGCCTTGGCGCGCTGTGCCAGGCCGACCTGCCGGCGAGCGAGCAGAGCCGACCGTTCATGCCGGACCGCTGCGGCTTCGTGATCAGCGAGGGCGCGGCCATGGTTGTTCTCGAATCCGCCGAGCATGCCCAACGTCGCAAAGCCACGCCGTTGGGGCGTGTGCTGGGTTACGCGAATGTGTGCGAGGCACAAAAAATGACCTCCAGCAGCCGGGATGGCAGCAAATACGAGGAATGCATGGAAGCCGCTATTGAAGACGCCGGGCTGCTCAGCAGCGCCGTGCAACACGTCAACACCCACGGCACGTCCACCCAGGCCAACGACAGTTGCGAAGCCCTGGCCTTGCAGCGGGTGTTCGGCGAGTGCCAGGAACACGTGACGTTTACTGCCAACAAATCGGCCATCGGTCATTCCCTGGCGGGCAGCGGAGCGATTGAAGCGGTGCTGTCGCTGATCAGCCTGCGGGACGGCGTACTGTTGCCGACCCTGAACTACGATCACGACCGCACCGAATACCCCTCGCTGAAATTTCTCAGCGAGCCGATGCGCCAGTCGATCAACGTGGTGATGTCCAACTCGTTCGGTTTCGGCGGCGTCAACAGCTCGTTGGTTCTGGGGAGGGCATGACATGAGCATTGCCGTTTACATCCATTCGGCGGCCGTATTGAACGCCGCCGGCAGCGAATGTGCCGACCTGCTCGGGACGCCACCCTCGTCACAACCCTTGGCATTCGACGCGACGCGACGGGCTTACCCGCTGCCGACTCCGCGTCTGGCCAGCGATCTGTTCGACCGCAAGATCCAGCGCAGCGTCGAACCGCAGGGCCTGCGCCTGTTGCATTGCGTGGCGCGCCTGGCGCCCGCGCTGGCGGCCCTGAATCTGCCGCCGGCACGGATCGCCCTGACGGCGGCCATTCCTGAGGTCGATGCGCCAAGCCCTTGCTGGGACGCGGTGCAAGCGATCGGTGAGCAACCGCAAAAGCCTCTGGCGCAACTGTTGGCCAACACGCCGCCGCTGCATGCCCTGACGCTGCTCAACAGCAGCGTGATGGCCTACGTGGCCGAAGCGTTGCAATGCCACGGGCCGATGGGCGGGTTCTGTTCCCAGGACAACGCCGGGCTCGATGCCCTGATCGAAGCCTGCCAGCAGATTGTCGAGCAACGCGCCGACGCCGCGCTGGTGGTCAGTAGCAGCCCGAACCTGACGCCGGCCCTGTATCTGCGTGACCCCCATCAAGCCAGCGAGGCGATGTATGGCGAGGGGGCCGCGGCGCTGCTGCTCGGCTTGGTACCTGCGCCCGACACTCCGATCACCTTGCGCATCGCCGGGTTCGCCCGGGGTTACAGCGCTGATCCACAACGTGGCGCTGCGGTTGGCCGGGGGGTGATCGACCGGGCGCTTAGCGTGGAAAAACTGCGCCTCGGTGACGTCGGGCAGATCGTTGCCAATCCCGAGGATGCGCAATTGATGAGCCTGATCGCCGACCACCCAAGGGACGTTCGCAGCGCCCGGGCCATGACCGGCGACCTTGGCGCCAGTGCCTTGCTGACCGAGATCGCGCTGGCCTTGCACCACACCCACACCGCCTCGGCGACACCGGGCTACACGCTGCTGGTCAGCCATAGCCGCGCCGGTCATTGGGGCGCCTTGCTCCTGGCCAGTGAAACCATGGAGGAGCACACATGAGTGCGACACGGATTGTGATTACCGGCATGGGCGCCGTGACCGGATTCGGTTTCGAATGGCAGACCCTCTGGGAAAAAATGCTCGGCGCCGAACATTGTGTGCGCCTATGGCAACCTGACGGAGTGGAGGACGGCACGTTCCCGGTGCGCTACGCCGCGGCCGTGGACATGAGTCTGTTGCCCGAGGCTCTGCAGGACCATCCGGCCTGGACCTTTGCATTGGAAAAACGCAGCCGTTTTGGCTGGGTGGCCGCCACCCAGGCGGTGAACGACAGCGGACTTGCGCCTGAGCAGTTGCGTGACGCCGCCGTGCTTTGCGCCTCAGGTGCGCCCCAACACATGCTGGCTGACATGCTGTTGACCCAGGCACCGGATGGCCGCGCTCCAGGCTGGCAACACCTGATGCCGCGTGCCGGGGAGGTCAATGCCGACGGTTCGCTGCGTCAGGGCAATGATCGACTGGCGCGGGTGATTGCCGACGGTTTGGGCTGCGAAGGCCCGGTGATCAATATCAGCAGCGCGTGCGCCGGAGCCTCCCAGGCCATCGGCAATGCCTTCCAGATGATTCGCCGCGGTGAAGTGAGTGTGGCGATTGCCGGTGGTGCCGATTCGGTGCTGAACCTCGACACCATGGCCGCGCTGTACCTGCTCGGCGCGGCCTCGAGCGAGCAGCGCTGGGGCGTTGATCTGTGCCGGCCGTTCGACCGTGATCGCAGTGGCCTGATTGCCGGCGAGGGCGGTGGTTTCGTGGTACTGGAAAGCCTTGAACATGCACTGGCGCGAGGGGCGACGCCGTATGCCGAGGTGCTCGGCTTCGGCAGCAGCCTGGACGCCTACAAGGTCACCGCCCCGCAACCCGAAGGCCGGGGCGCGGCGCTGGCGATGCAAGCCGCGCTGGACGACGCCGGCCTGCGTGCGCAACAGATCGATCTGATCAACGCCCACGGCACGTCGACGCCGCTCAACGACGTCGCCGAAACCCTGGCGATCAAAAGTGTGTTCGCCGAGCACAAGCACTACCGTTCCCTGGCCGTCAGTGCCAACAAGTCGCAATTCGGGCACTTGATTGCCGCCGCCGGTGCGCCGGAGTGCATGGTCACGGCCCTGGCATGCCTGAACGATCTGGTCACGCCGACCGTGAACCTGCATGAGCTCGATGAACAGTGCGACCTGGACTATTGCGCCGGGCAAGCGGTCAGCCGTCGGGTGGATTTTGCCTTGAGCAACTCCTTCGGTTTTGGTGGCCTGAACACCTCGCTGGCCCTTGGCAAATATCGGGAGCACACACAATGACGGGCGCTACTGTGCGTATTGCGATCGCCGGCAGCGGTTGCGTATTACCCAGCGGCTGGGGCGTGCAACGTTTCTGGTCGGCGGCCAGTGAAGCCCGCAGCGGCATTGCCGTGCTGCAATCGAAAGTGTTCCACAGTGAGCGCGTGGCGGCCTTCGGGCATGTCAGTGATGAAGACCATCAAACCAGTCGCCAGGACGTGGCCCAGAACCTCCAGCGCTACTGCCCGCCGGCCGTGATCTGGGGTGTCAGCGCGGTGCGTCAGGCCTTGGCCGAAGCGGGGCTTGAACCGGGCAATGACAGCCTGCGCTACGGCCTCTATTGCTGCCAGGGTGGATACACCCATCCGTCGTTGGCGGCCTATGGTGAATTGCTTCACGAGTGCCGCGATGAGTCCGGTGCCGACATGCGGCGCCTCGCTCAGCGGGTGTTGCAGGAGCGCGCGCTCGACCCGTTCCTGGTGCTCAAAAGCCTGAGCAACGGCTTGCTCGGGATTGTCAGTCTGGCGCTGAAACTGGAGTGCGAGTGCAACGCTTACATGCAAGGCGTGGCTGGCAACCTGGCGGCGTTACGCGAGGCGTGCGCAGCGTTGCAAAGCGGTCGTGTCGATGCGGCGATTGTGGTCGGCGCCGGCAGTGAACTCGATCCGTTGGCGCTGGCCGCGCTGGCCGAGGCCGGCGTGATCAGCACCAACGGTTCCCAGACCCTGCGTGCATTCGATCGTCAAGGCACGGGCGGGATTGCCGGTGAAGGGGCGGCGGCGCTGATTCTGCGCCGGGTGGACGATCTGCCGGATGGCCCGCAGACGTGTCTGTCGGCACTCTTCGCCCATCCGCGGCTGGGCTCGTTGAACCTGCCGGACAAGCAGGTCGATTTGCTGGTCAGCAGCGCCAGCGGCGATCCGCAAAAAGACGCCGACCTGGCCCGCACGCTCGCCCGCGCCGGCGCTGCGCACATCACCAGCAGCGTGCCGGTGACCGGCATCCTCAGCGGCGCGCCGAGCCTGGTCGACCTGATCCTGGCGCGCAACGCACTGCTTGCCCAGCGTGTGCCACCGATCATTGGATTGCAGCAACCGGTGGACCCGCACCTGCCGTTTGTGCTCGGTGAGGGACGCGACGCGGTGCTGCGTGACTGCCTGATTATCAACCGCGACGACAACGGTTTCAGCGCCTGTTACCAGCTCGACTATCAGTCGACCGACTAGCCGTTTTAGCGCATTGAATCGCCTCTACTTTTCTGATCAAGGGATATGACTGTCATGGATTACCGCGATTACGTTCGACCAAAATTTGTTGAACTGATGCAGGCACTGGGCCTGGAGTGCCAGTTCCACCGGGCGCTGGGCAGCAAACTGTTTTACCGCGACAAACAGGGCGCCGAAGTGACCGTCACCGACTTTCTAGGCGGTTACGGCGCTGCGTTGTTTGGCCACAATGACCCGCAGTTCGTCGATCAACTCTGCGGTCTGCTACGCGCCGATGTGCCGTTCAATGCGCAGATGTCCGTGCGCAGTTCGGCCGGTAAGCTGGGACGCGAACTCAGCGAAGCGTTCAACCGTGAGCTGAACAACAGCGAGCGCTACATTTCGACCTTCTCCAACAGTGGCGCCGAGTCGGTGGAAATCGCCGTCAAGCACGCCGAATACCGTCGCCAGAAAACCTTGCAGAAGCAGTTCGACGAGCGGGATTTTGCCCTCGCCAACCTGACCGCCAGCGACAAGGCCTATGTCGAACTGGACGTCGACGACCTTGACCTGCCCGCCGGGTTGCTGCCGGAAAACCTGTCTTACGTGACCGTGCGCCAAGTGGTGGAAGCGGTGCGTCAACACAACCTTGCGCAGTTGCATGTCGAGCCGGTGTTCGTCGCCCTGCGCGGCAGCTTCCACGGCAAACTGGTGAACACCGTCCAACTGACCTACGGCAAGCAGTACCGCCAGCCATTCGCTCGTTTTGGTCTTAACGTCGAGTTCATTGATCCGCAGCAACCTCAGCAACTCCAGGATTTGCCGGCTCGTCACACACGGCATTGGTTGAGTCTGGAGTGGAGCGGCGAGACCTTGCAGGTACGCCGTGAAGCCTTCAGTGCGATCACGGCGGTGTTGCTGGAGCCGATCCAGGGCGAGGGCGGCATCAACGAGTTCACCAGCGAGTTCTACCTGGGCCTGCGTCGCCTGTGCAACGAGCAGCAATGCCCGTTGATCATCGACGAAGTGCAATCGGGTTTCGGCCGCACCGGCACGTTGCTCGGCGCCAGTCATTTCAACTTGCAGGGCGATTACTACTGCCTGTCCAAAGCGCTGGGCGGTGGCCTGATGAAAATTGCCGCGACCGTCATCCGCGCCAGTCACTACGAAACCGATTTCAGCTACATCCACAGTTCGACCTTCGCCGAAGACGATGCCTCGTGCCATATCGCCCTGTCGGCGTTGCGCCGCTTGTTTGCGAACGATAGCGCGATGCTCAAGGACGTGAATAAAAAAGGCGAATACCTCAAGTCGTCGTTGCTCGAACTCAAGGCCGCGTACCCGGATGTGATTGCCGATGTGCGTGGTCGCGGCTTGTTGCTGGGGTTCGAACTGCACGACCTGACCGGCACCAGTTCGCTGGTCCAGGCATCGGCGCAGTACAACGATGCGCTGGGTTACATCATCGCCGGCTACCTGCTGCAATTCGAATCGCTGCGGGTCGCGCCGTCGGGCAGCAATGCCAATGTGATTCGCCTGGAGCCACCGGTGTGCATCACTTTCGAGGAAATCGACGGCTTGATCGGCTCGTTGCAAAAGGTCTGCGACATGTTGCGTCGCCGCGATGCCTTCCCGCTGGCGGCCGGGGTGTGCGCCGACAGCATCCGCGAAGTACCGGCCCGTGAGGTCAGCTTCAAGGAGCCTGAAGACCTCCCAAAGCCTGACGGCAGTGTCCGCGTGGTGGCGCGCGTGGCGTTCATCAACCACCTGATCGATTCGGACATGCTCAGCGATGTCGACCCGTCGCTGTCCACCCTCAGCGCCGATCAGAAACGCGAGTTCATCAAGCGCATGGCTCCCGAGCGGCGTGCTGCCCCCATCGGCCCGGTGCTGATTCGCTCGAAACTCGGCACCGCCGTGGAGTTCACCCTGTACCCGTTGTGCATGGACTCCGATGCCATGGCCGAGTACATCGCCAGTGGTGACCTGGACACCATCCGCGACGAAGTCGGCAATCGCATCCGTGATGCACGGGCCGATGGTTACAGCGTGGCCGGCCTGGGCATGTACACCTCGATCGTCACCAACAACTGTCAGGCGCTGAAAATCCCCGACATGGCGCTGACTTCCGGTAATGCGCTGACCATCGGCATGGGCCTGGAAGCCATCGAGCAGGGCTGCAAACAGCAAGGCCTGGAACTGGGTGAACAGACGGCGGCGGTGGTCGGCGCGGCCGGCAACATTGCTTCGACTTACGCCTCGTTGTTGTCCACCAGTGTCGAACACCTGATCCTGATCGGTAGCGGTCGCGACGGTTCCCTGCGGCGCCTGGAGAAGACCGCCCAGCTGATTTACGCCGAGGCCGCCCGCGCGATTATCAAGGGTGTCGCCGCGCACGACCGCCTTGCCAGTCGCTTGCAGAAACTCGACGGCATCGACGCGTTGTTGCAGGCCCACGGTGCCGGTGCCGACCTCGGTTTGCGCGTGCAGCGCCTGGTCGAAGAGCGCTTGGGCGCGAATGCATTCATCACCGTCAGCAATGACCTTGATGTGCTGCAACAGGCGCGCATCGTGCTCTGTGCCGCGAACGCTCCTCAACCGTTTCTCGGTGCCGGACACTTCGCCGAAAACAGCGTGATCTGCGACATCGCGGTGCCGCTGAACGTCGATCAGAACCTCTCCAGCCAACGGCCCGACGTGCTCTACATGCACGGCGGAATTGTCCAGACCCCGCTGGGCGATGGCCTGATCCGCAACGTGCGTGCCTACCTCAAGGAAGGTCAGCTGTACGCCTGCATGGCGGAGTCGGTGTTGATGGGCTTGTCCGGGATGAAACAGCACTACTCCTACGGCGATATCAGCCGCGAGCAAGTGCAGCAGATTCGTGCGCTTGCCGCGACCCACGGCTTCAGCCTCGCGCAATTCAAGACTGACAACTCACTCTAAGGAACGGTCATGCCGAATAAAGTAGCAGTGGTGACCGGTGGCAGTCGTGGCATCGGCCGGGCGATCGTCCTGGCCCTGGCCGGCGCGGGTTATCAGATTGCATTCAGTTATGTGCGCGACGAAATGGCCGCCATGTCGTTACGTGACGAGGTCCAGGCATTGGGCCTCGACTGTCTGGCGCTGCAATGCGATGTCAGCAGCGGTGACAGCATCAAGGGCTTTTTCGAACGCGTCGACCAGCATTTCCAGCGCGTCGATCTGCTGGTCAATAACGCCGGCATCACCCGTGACGGGTTGCTGGCGACGATGCCGAGTCGCGACATCATCGAGGTGATCCAGACCAACCTGATCGGCACCTTGCTCTGCTGCCAGCAGGCGGTGCCGTCCATGATGCGCCAGCGCAGCGGTTGCATCGTCAACATCAGTTCGGTGGCGGCGCAGAAACCCGGCAAGGGGCAAAGCAACTATGCCGCGGCCAAGGGCGGCGTCGAAGCGCTGACCCGTGCCCTGGCGGTGGAACTGGCGCCGCGCAACATCCGGGTGAATGCGGTGGCCCCCGGCATCGTCAACACGGAAATGAGCACGGCACTGATCGGCAGTCAGGAACAGGAAATCCAGTCGCGGTTGCTGATCAAGCGTTACGCCGAACCCCATGAAATTGCCGAGGCAGTGTTGTACATCGCTGATCGCGGTTTGTACCTGACGGGTGAGGTCTTGCCGGTCAACGGCGGGTTGAAAATGCCATGAGCCGGACCATTCTGATTACCGGTGCCGCCAAGGGCATCGGCCGGGCGGTGGCGGAGAATTTTGCCGCCGACGCCAGTCACCGCTTGATCCTGCTGGACCTGGATTTGCCGGAACTGCAACGCTGGGTCGACGAGCAACACGGGCAGATCAAGGCCCGGGTAGAAACCCATGCCGCCAACATTGCCGACCTGCCGGGCATGGAAGCGTTCTTCAAAATGCTCGCCAAGCAGGTGGATTACGTCGACGTGCTGGTCAACAGCGCCGGCATCTGCAACGAGAATGAACCGGAAGATTTGCACAACTGGCACAAGGTGATTTCGGTCAACCTCAACGGCACGTTCTACGTCACTTCGTTGTGCCTGCCGTTGATGCCGGATCGCGGGCGGATCATCAACATGTCGTCGATCCTCGGCCGCGCCGGCAAGGTCCGCAACACCGCGTACTGCGCTTCCAAGCACGGCATCGTCGGCATGACCAAAGCCCTGGCGATGGACCTGGCGCCCCGGCTGATCACGGTGAATGCGATTCTCCCCGCGTGGATCGATACGCCGATGCTGCAAGGTGAACTGGCGGCGCAAGCGGCGATTGCCGGGCTGACCCAGGAACAGATCCTGCGCAACGCCAAGAAGAAACTGCCGATGCGCCGCTTCATTCAAAGCGAAGAAGTCGCGGCGATGGTGCGTTACCTGGCCAGTCCCGAAGCGGGCGGGGTCACCGCCCAGAGCCTGGTGATCGACGGCGGTGTCGGGTTGGGAATGTAGCCATGCAGGGATTACACATCAGCCGCACTGCGTGGGCGGTTTTGGCGTGCATGGCCGCGCAACCGGCGTTGGCTGAATTGACGGTCGAGGACTTCAAGCCGGATTACGCCGACGCCGAAGTCGGCGTGGCCACCGCGTTGCGCTTGCACGGTGACGACCAGGTCACCCAGAAGGCCGTCTATTTCAAGGCCAACCTGGAAGACAACTGGGACGGTGGTTACTACAAGGCCAAGGGCCGGGTGCGTTACGACGCCCGCTACGACGGCAACAATCCGTACAGCGAAAGGGCGCGGGAAAAATACCGTTTCGATGCCGACTGGCGCCATCTGTACTGGGGCCAGTCGGTGGGCGACGGCGAGGTGACTGTCGGCTGGCAGCAAGTGGTCTGGGGCCGTGCCGATGAGTTGCGGGTGCTCGATCAGATCAACCCGGTGGACTATCGCGATGGCCTGACTCCGCTACTGGAAGACAGCCGGATCGCGGTGCCCATGGTGCGGTTTGCGCAACCGGTGGGCGAGTGGGAACTGGAGGCGCTGTGGATCACCGAGTTTGTGAAAAACCAGCCGCCGGTGGCGGGCAGCGAGTTCGACGCGCCGCTGTTTGCCGTACCGGATCCGCAATACTTTCTGCTGGATTCCAAGCCCGGCTACGACGGTGACAAGGGCTTTTCATATGGCTTGAGCGCCAACGGCCGGATCGGTTCGGTGGACACCAGTTTCGTCGCACTGAACGCCCGTCAACAGGACCCGGTGTACGCCGTCGAAGGCCTGGCCGATGACGGTCGCACTCGGCTGGAGCGCCAGTTCCCCCGTTACACCATGGGCGGCGCGGGGCTGGCGATCGACGCCGGTCACAGCATTGTGGTGCGCAGCGAAATTGCCTGGTTCGACAACTGGCGGGTGACCAATCCGACCCGTGCCTATGGCGCCGACAGCACGCCGATGGTCAAGTCGTTGCTGGGCGTCGACTACTTGCTGCGCGACTGGCTGATTTCCCTGCAATGGCAGCAGCAGCAATTGCTCGACTGGCAGGACGGCATGCTGCAAGACAAGCGCGAGCACCTGTTCACCCTGTCGGCCGAAGGCACTCATTGGCAGGACCGCCTCAAGAGCCGGCTGGTGGTCGCCGCCTCGCCACCGTTCAAAGACGATGCGCTGTTGCAAGGCATCTTCACCTACAAGCCGGTGGACTGGATCAAGCTCGGGCTGGAAGTGGATGTGTTCTTCGGCAAGCCCGACAAACCCTTCGGCGAGTACGACAACCGCGACCAAGTGCGGCTGTCCGCCGGTTACCTGTTTTAACCCCATGACGCCTGCGTGCCCCTGGCGCTTTGGCTCGACCATATTCATCTGACGAAAAGGGAAGTTCCCATGTTGCCGCTATTAAAAAGTCTCACCGCTGCCGCACTGATCCTGAGCGGCGCTTGCGCCACTGCCGCCGACGGCCAGAATGCCGATGAAATCATCCGCCAGGTGCGGGATCGAAACGACGGTAAAAGCTTCATGTCCCAAGTGTCGCTGATCCTCCACGACAAGAAGGGCAATACCCGGGTTCGTGAGTTCACCTACTTGCAAAAGGATTACCCGGACAGCGACAAATTCAGCATGTATTTCTCCGCGCCCACCGACGTGCGCGACGTGGCCTTTCATATCGAAAACCCCCACGAAACCCTGGGTCAGGAAGACAGCCAGTGGATGTACTTGCCGGTCAGCCGCCAGACGCGGCGGATCTCCACCACCGACAAACGCGGCTCGTTCATGGGCAGCGAGTACTCCTACGCCGACCTCGACAAGATCCGGGTCAAGGATTACACCCAGACGCTGGTCGGCGAAGAGCAGGTCAAGGGTCGCGACTGCTACGTGATCGAGCGTGAGCCGGCGTCACCCGAGGTGTTGGCCAAGACCGGCTACAACAAACTGAAAGTGTGGATCGACAAGCAGAATTTCCTGGTCATGCGTCAGGACTTCTTTGACGTCAAAGGCGTGCTGGTCAAGCAGATGCGCACGCAAAAGGTCGAGACCATCGACGCGATCGACAGCATCGTGCTGAGCGAGACCGAACACTTCATCGACGGCACGCGTTCAGAGATGCGCTTCAACCACCTGCAATACAACGTGCAACTGGAAGACCGTTTGTTCACCCAGACCGCCATCAAGCGCGGGCTGAAAACCGGCGACGTGCCGGACTTTGCCGTGTCTGCCCGCTAAGCGCCGACCCCGACGACCCTGGAACGCATGCTCATGGAAAGATACCTGAACTTCGTCGAGCGCTATGCGCGGGCGATCGTTTTCCTGCTGGTGGTGGTCACGGCGTACTTCACCTATACGCTGGGCTCGCTGATCTCCGACACCAACCCTTATCTGCTCAAGGAAACCCATCCTGCGCGCAAGACCATCATCGACTTGCAAAGCGAGTTCACCGGTACGTTCGACTCGGTGATGGTGGCCATCAACAACCCGCAGACGGTGTTCAACAAGCAGACCCTCAACGCACTGTTTTCGATGTCGCAATCGGTGCGCAAGATGATTCTGGCCAACGACGCCGATAAGGAACAGTTGACGCAAATCGTTGCGAAGTACCCAGACGACAGTCGTGCGCAACTGTTGACACGCGACATTCTGGAAAACGGTTTTTCCCAGAACGATTACGCCCAGGCCAAGGCTCTGCGTGATTACGCCCAGAGCCAGAACTGGGATGCCCATGATCAGCTCTTCCTGACTTTTCTCGCCGAGCGAATCAACCCTATCCGCGAAATGGCGTCCATGGGCGACCTGGAAAACATCGTACTGACCCACGATGGCGAGTTGCTGATCCACAAGACCCTCAACGCCTACGACATGGACCCGGCGCTCGTCGAGTCGCAGATCATGGGCAACGAGCTGATGGTCGACGGGGTGGTGTCCAAGGACAAAAAAGTCGCGATGCTGGTGGCCGAGTTGGGCACCAAGCAAGACGATGCCCAGGCGCAGTTGCGCGCCTACCAGATTGTTCGCGGCATCGTCGCGGACTATCAGGCGGCGCACCCCGGGTTCAAGGACGATATCTCCATTGCCGGCATGCCGATCTTCATCGCGGCCCAGCAGGAGATCATCGACCATGACCTGGCGGTGCTGTTTCCGATTGTCTTTTTGCTGATCACCCTGCTGTTGATTTTCTTCTTCCGCAAACCGCTGGGCGTGCTGTTGCCGCTGTTCAACATCCTGTTCTGCACCATCTGGACACTGGGCCTGATGGCCTTGTTGCGGGTGCCGTTCGACTTGTTGACCAGCGTCCTGCCGGTGTTTCTGTTCACCATTTGCTGTTCGGACGCGATCCATGTGATGGCCGAGTACTACGAGCAGAAGAACGCCGGTAAAAGTAACCGCGAAGCCAATCGCGAGACGCAACGGCTGATGGTGGTGCCGGTGGTGTTGACGACGGTGACCACCATCGCCACCTTCATGATTTCCACCACCAACAACATTGTCAGCATCCGCAATTTTGGCGTGTTCATGTCCATCGGCCTGACGGCGGCGCTGATCATTTCGCTGTTGCTGATTCCAGCCTGGATCTCGATCTGGGGCAAGGATCAGACGCCGAAAACCCTTGCTGCCGTACACAAGGAGTCGATCATTTCGCGTTATCTGGTGGCGTTCTGCGCGCGGTTGATCCAGTGGCGCAAACCGATCTTGATCGTGACACTGCCGTTGCTGATCTTGATGACGGTGTTCACCTTTCGCGTCGATATCGAAGACTCGGGTATCGCCTACTTCAAGCCCGAGAGCCATATTCGCGTTTCGGACGAGTTCATCAACCAGGCCGGGGTCGCGGGCACCGCTCCGGGCTGGATCGCCATCGACAGCAAAGAACCGCGCGGCGTGCTGACCACGGAGGTGGTGCAGTTCATCGACAAGCTCGACCACTTCATCAAGCAGCAACCGCATGTCAGTTACGGCTATTCCCTGGCCACTTACGTCAAGCGCATGAACCTGGTGCTCAACGACATGAACCCCGACTACTTGCGCGTGCCCCTGGCGCTGGAGAAGGTGACGTCGGTCAATGACGAGGGACAGGTCGAGCGGTTCGAGGTGCCGGGTAACTCGCTGATCGAACAGCACGTGATGCTGTTCGAGAACGGCGGTGGCTCGGACCTCAACAACGTGCTCAATGCCGACTATTCCAAGGCGCTGACGCTGTACACCATGACCTCGTCAGTGGCCAGCGACTACCAGAGCATGCTGGATCGGCTCGATGCCTGGTTACTGGTGAACAAACCGGCCAACCTCGAAGTAACGCACGCCGGCACGCCGCTGATCTGGACGGGCGTGCTACAGGAAATCACCCAGGGCCAGGTCCTGAGTTTTTCCCTGGCGTTGCTGGTGGTCACGCTGATGATGATGTATTGGCTCAAGTCGGTACGGTTGGGCGTTCTCGGCATGCTGACCCTGTTGACCACCTCGGTGACGGTTTACGGCTTCATGTTCCTGTTCGGCATCGAACTGAACATCGGCACGACACTGGTGACGTTCCTGGTGGTCGGCGTGGTCGATTACGCGGTGCACCTGCTGTCACGGATCAAATTGCTGGTGGAGCAAGGGATTCATATCGATGCGGCCATCTTGCAGGCGATGCACAGCGTCGGCCGTTCGACCGTGGTCAACGTGGTGATTTTCTCCGTGGGCTTCATGGCGCTGCTGTTTTCCGACTTCAAGCCGATTGTCGATCTGGGCGCACTGGTGGCGATGGCGCTGTTTTCCAGCGGTGTCATGACCATTCTGCTGGTGACGCTGGTGTCGCCGTGGTTCTTCGCGGCGATTGTTCCGGTGGCGCCGCTGCCGGAAAAAGATCGAGCAATGGGGAAGCCTGCCTTGAGCTGACCTGATGACCGGCACCGCAGGCACTCTAGTGGCCTGCGAGCCGGTTACTCCAGCGCAGCAGGGTCTTCAGTTCAGCGTATTGCTCGGGTTTTTTTCGCCATAGCGGGCGATACGCTCGAACTGACATTCCTCTCGGGCATCGTTGAGGTTGCTTTCGAATTCTTCGAGGCCGTTGTGCAATTGTTGTAGAGCGCCGATCTGGGAGACCAGCTCGGTCTTTTTTTCGGCGATTGCTTTGTGCGCCATGTCCCACGGGAATTCATCACCGTGGTAGTTGTTCAACATCACCTGCAGCTCTTTGAGCTTGAAACCCAGTTGCTGGGCGCACTTGATGAACGTCAACACCTCGACACTCTGCTGGCTGTAGATGCGGTATTTGCCTTCACGCTTGGGCTCGGGTAACAGGCCGATTTCTTCGTAATGGCGAATGCTTTTGACTGTGGTGCCTGACAGCTGGGCGGCTTTGCCGATATACATAAAGATCCGTCTCGATGAACAAACAGGGCGTAGCACGACCAGGCCTCATGCCTGATCGGAGCGAATAATATAATGAATAACATTCTAAGGTTGCAGCGGCGTGTAAATGACGCGCACAACCGACGAACGACCGTTTGAAGGGAACGTGGGGAGGGGCTGACGGCGAGGGCGTACCGTCAGCAAACAGCGGGGCGTGTCAGCGGCTGGCGGTGACCCGGGCCTGTTCCAGCCAGGCGTCGCGCTGGCTCGACTTGGAACCCAGGATCGGCCCGAAAGTCAGGGTCTTCAACGGCTTGATGCCGCAGAACTCAAGGGTCGTCTTGCGCATCTGGTGCAGGCCGGGCATGCGATAGACCCATTTGTAATACCAGGGCGGCGTGTCCATGGTCACCAGCAAATGGGCGGTCCGGCCCTTGAGCAGTTTGTCGGGGAAGGCCTTGCCCTCACGGTATTTGAAGGCAAAGCCGGGCAGGAAAATGCGGTCGACAAAGCCCTTCATCAAGGCCGGTATCCCGCCCCACCAGATCGGATAAACGAACGTCAGGTGTTCGGCCCAGGTGATATCGGCCTGGGCTTGCAAAAGGTCCGGCTCCAGCGGCTGGATCGTGTGATAGCCCTCGTGCAGGACCGGGTCGAAGTCCAACGCATCCAGACGCAGCAGGCGCACGTCATGACCGGCATCCTTGGCGGCCTGGACGTAAGTTTCGCTCAGCGCCCCGCAGAAACTGTCGGTGGAGGGGTGACCCAGAATCACGAGCATTCGTTTGCTCATCGCGTGTACTCCTGAAATGAAGCTCGCAGCATAGAGTCTGCCCCTAACGGTAGAGTCAAGGCGTTCCCGGTGTCAGCGCCTCGAGCAAGGCCCGGGCGTAACCGGGCAGGCTGTCGACGTCGCGGGTACAGATTTTCAGTGTGCGGTTGGCCCAGTCTTCGGGCAGAGAACGGGACGTGACCGCGTGACCCTGCGGCCAGCGCTCGATGGCCACCCGCGGCACGATGGCCAGCCCCGCACCGCGAGCGACCATGCGAATGACCCCGTCGAAGCCGTCGGCGCGAATTCGGATCGGCATGCGCTGGCCAATGTGCAAGGCCTGTTCTTCCAGGTGGATGGCCAAGGCACTGCTGGCGCCCAGGGCCACGTAGTCGTGGCTCAAGGTGTCGGCGAAGGTCAGTGACGGTTGATCGGCGATGGGATGCTCCGGGGGCAGGATCAACACCAGCGGATCATCGCGAAACGGCCGGGTGTGCAGGTCATCGGTGTCCACCGCGTCGGACACGATGCCGAGCTCTGCCGCCCCTTGGCGCAGCGCATGGGTGATGCGGGCGCTGGGCAATTCTTGAAGGTCGATGTCGAGATTCGGATGCTCGCGCAGAAAGTCGGCGAGCAACTCCGGCAGGTATTCGGTGATCGCGGTGGTATTGCACAGCAACCGCACCTGACCTTTGACGCCNTTGGCGTATTCCGCCAGTTCCTGTTGCAGGTGCTCGGCTTGTTGCAGCAGCAAGCGCGCGTGTTTCGCCAGGGCTTTGCCGGCCGGGGTCGGTGTGACACCGCGACGACCACGGTCCAGGAAGTCGATGCCGATTGACGATTCCATCGAACGGATGCGCGCGCTCGCTGCTGCCAGGGATAAATGGCTGCGGCTGGCGCCTGCGGTGATGTTGCCGGTGTCGAGGGTGTGCAGGTAGAGGCGCAGGTCGGTCAGGTCGAAGTGCATCGGTGCAGCCTCGGGAGGTGTGTTGTCTGGACGGGCGCCTTCGCGGGCAAGCCCGCTCCCACAGGGTTTTTGTCGCAATACCTGTGGGAGCGGGCTTGCCCGCGAAGGCGTCAGTTGCATCGATATAGCGTTCAGCCTCTGCCAAAACAAGAGGCAGCCTCAGTATATGGCAGATTTTCAACCCGCCAGTCCAGGCTCACCATAGCCCCATGAATACTCTCTCCACGTTCTATCAAAACCTCGGCCTGACCCTTTCTCTGCTGGTGATCGCCACATTCCTGCTGGCCGGCATGATCAAAGGCGTGATCGGCCTCGGATTACCCACCATCGCCATGGGCCTGCTCGGCCTGGCTATGGCGCCGTCGCAGGCTGCGGCGTTGTTGATCATCCCGGCAACCCTCACGAATGTCTGGCAACTGGCATTCGGTGGGTATTTGCTCGGCTTGATCAAACGATTGTGGCCGATGCTCCTGGCGATCTTCATTGGCACCGGGGCGGGCACGGTGTGGATCGGCATGGCCGGTGGTCATTGGGTGGTGCGGGCGTTGGGCGGGGCGCTGATGCTCTACGCACTGAGCGGTCTATTCCTGCCAACCCTGCGCGTGGGTGGTCAGAGCGAACGCTGGCTCGGTCCGCTGTGCGGTGTGGTGACGGGCGTCATCACCTCGGCCACCGGCGTCTTCGTGATTCCGGCGGTGCCGTATCTGCAAGCACTGGGTTTGAGCAAGGATGAACTGGTGCAGGCCTTGGGCCTGTCGTTCACCGTCTCGACCCTCGCCCTGGCCGCCGGCCTGTTATGGCGCGGCGCCCTCGGCGGTGGCGAGTTAAGTGCGTCGTTGCTGGCGTTGATCCCGGCAGTGCTCGGCATGTTGCTTGGCCAATGGCTTCGTCAGCGGATCAGCGCCGTGCTGTTCAAGCGCGTGTTCTTCATCGGCCTCGGCCTGCTCGGCGGCCATTTGCTGATCAGCGGGTAGCGGAAGACGGGCTAAGCATCTCGATGGCGCGGATATCAAAATCCCGCTCCAGGTATTCCAAGCGCATGCTGCGGAATTGCTGCATGTGCGGCAGGTTCGAGTGCACGTCGAGGTGCGCCTGGGACTGCCAGATCTCGTAGAAGATGAACAGGGTCGGGTCCTGTTTGTCGCGCAGCATGTGGTACTCGATGCAGCCGGGCTCGGCGCGACTCGCTTGCACATGGCCGCTGAAAAACGCTTCGAAGGCATCTGATTTTTCCGGGCGGGTCTTGGCGTGCAGGATGAAGCCTTGCATTTCACTCATCAGAAATCTCCTCAAGTTCAGAATCGGCGCAAGTTTATGGCAACAATCACCCGCCTATTCGTGCTTATTGGTCAAATGTATTTTGTGAATTCAGCGCTTATTCCGCGCGAGGCAGCTCGTTACTCTGCTGCCATCGAATTCCTGACCTTCCGAGATTTCTCATGAAAAAAGTCCTGTTGCTCAATGGCGGCAAAAAGTTCGCCCACTCCGATGGCCGCTACAACACCACCCTGCATGAAGCCGCGTTGAGCGTGCTGGATCGCGGCGGCGTTGATGTGAAAGCCACCTTCATCGACGAGGGTTACGACGTCGCTGAAGAGGTCGCCAAATTCCTTTGGGCCGACGTGATCATCTACCAGATGCCCGGCTGGTGGATGGGCGCGCCGTGGATCGTCAAGAAGTACCTCGACGAAGTCTTCACCGAAGGCCACGGCAGCTTGTACGCCAGCGACGGCCGGACTCGTTCCGATGCCTCGCAGAAATACGGCAGCGGCGGCCTGATCCAGGGCAAACAGTACATGCTGTCGCTGACCTGGAACGCGCCGCAGCAAGCCTTCGACGACCCGACTGACTTCTTCGAAGCCAAGGGCGTGGACGCGGTGTACTTCCCGTTTCACAAGGCCAACGAATTCCTTGGCATGAGCGGTTTGCCGACCTTCCTGGCGGTCGATGTGATGAAACGCCCGAATATCGAGGCTGATGTGGCGCGCTATGAACAGCATTTGACTGAGGTGTTTGGCCTCAAAGCGTGAGGCTCGGCTACTATCGATACCCTTGAACCCGAACCTGTAGGAGCCGCCCGCAGCAATGAACCCGAACCTGTAGGAGCCGCCCGCAGCAAGCCGGCTCCTACAAAAAGCGATCGGCGCTGAATTATCGATAAGGGACACACGTGAAAGCCAGATCCGATGAGTTGCAGATTTTCGTCTGCGTGATTGAGTGCGGGTCGATTTCCGCGGCGGCCGAACAGGTCGGGCAGACGCCNTCGGCGGTCAGCCGCACCTTGTCGCGCCTGGAAGCCAAGCTCGACACCACGCTGATCAACCGCACCACGCGGCGCATGGACCTGACCGAGGAGGGCAAGTACTTCTTCGAGCACGCCAAGCTGATTCTCGATCAGATGGATGAGCTCGAAGAACGCCTGACCTCACGCCAGCAAACCCCGTCGGGGCGTCTGCGGATCAACGCCGCGTCGCCGTTCATGCTGCACGCCATCGTGCCGTACATCGACGAGTTCCGCCGTCTCTACCCCGACATCCAGCTCGAACTCAACAGCAATGACCTGATCATCGATTTGCTCGAACAAAGCACCGACATCGCCATCCGCATCGGCACGCTGGCCGACTCGACGTTGCACGCCCGCTCGCTGGGTTGCAGCCCGCTGCACATCGTCGCCAGCCCGGCCTACCTTGAGCAACACGGCACGCCAACGGCGGTTGCGGACCTGGCCGGGCATGCGTTGCTGGGTTTTACCCAGAACGAAGGCCTCAACCAGTGGCCGTTGCGCTATGTGCACGGTGATCGCTGGCCGATTCAGGCGTCGATCAGCGCCTCCAGCGGCGAGACGATCCGGCACCTGGCGCTGGAAGGCCAGGGCATTGCCTGTCTGTCGCACTTCATGACGATCGACGACATTCGCGCCGGGCGTTTGCAGGTGCTGCTGGCGGATTTCAACAGCGGCTATCGCCAGCCGATCAACGCGGTGTACTACCGCAACTCGCAACTGGCCCTGCGCATTCAATGCTTCCTGGACTTCATTCAGGGCAAATTGGCGGCTTATGCGAATTCGGACTTCACCGGCTGATTCGTGACTCCTGCGCAAGAGTGATTTGGGTCAGCGGGTCTGTTTCACCACAGGACGGTCCTCGATACTCAATGCATCACTTATTCACGCAGGGAGTTTCTCCATGAACGTATTCGTTACCGGCGCCGCTGGATTCATCGGCGGCTCCATCGCCACCGGTCTCGTCCGGGCGGGCCACCAGGTTACCGGCCTGGTTCGCAACGCCGAACAAGCCTCTGA
This sequence comes from Pseudomonas mandelii, assembly GCF_002251635.1. Classification (GTDB taxonomy): domain Bacteria; phylum Pseudomonadota; class Gammaproteobacteria; order Pseudomonadales; family Pseudomonadaceae; genus Aquipseudomonas; species Aquipseudomonas mandelii_B. The sequence goes on along the minus strand of NZ_NMOJ01000092.1, from coordinate 110,299 downwards.
ACTGAGCGCACTGGGCATCACTCCGGTGGTCGGCACTCTTGACGACAGCGCACTACTGGCCGAACAGGCCCGTGCGGCCGATGCCGTGATCAACGCCGCCAGCAGCGACCATCGCGGCGCGGTGGAAGCCTTGCTCAATGCCTTGCGCGGCTCCCACAAAGTGTTCTTGCACACCAGCGGTTCGAGCATCGTCGGTGATGCGTCGGGCGGCAAAGCCAGCGATGTCATCTACGTTGAAGACAACCTGCCGGAGCCGACCGTCGACAAGGCCGCCCGTGTGGCCATCGACAACCTGATCCTCGCGGCGGCCAAAGACGGCGTGAATTCGGCNGTGATCTGTAACACCCTGATCTATGGCCACAGCCTGGGTGTGAAACGTGACAGCGTGCAATTGCCGCGACTGCTCAAGCAGGCGCGCAAGAGCGGCGTGGTGCGCCATGTGGGTACCGGGCAGAACATCTGGTCCAACGTCCACATCGAAGACGTGGTGTCCCTGTATCTGCTGGCACTGACCAAAAACGTACCGGGCACGTTCTACTTCGTCGAAAGCGGGGAGGCGTCCTTCATCGACATGACCACGGCCATGGCTGAAGCCCTGAAACTGGGCAAGGCGCAAGACTGGCCGTTGAAAGACGCCGAAGCCGAATGGGGTTATGAAATGGCCAACTATGGCCTGGGCTCCAACAGCCGGGTTCGCGGCAAGCATGCGCGTGAACTGCTGGGCTGGGTGCCGAAGCGCACGTCGGTGGTTGAATGGATTCGTGACGAGATGGTTTGAGTTCGCTTTAGACCGCGTCATCGTTCATCGCGGGCAAGCCCGCTCCCACAGATCTTTGTCGTTCGCCAATTTCGTGAGCGACATAATACCTGTGGGAGCGGGCTTGCCCGCGATTGCATTTCTGAAGCCCCGACAGCTGGCCGGGCCGTGCTCAATTCCGTAACATCCGCCCCCCTCTTTCCCTGTTGTGTTCGATCCTCCATGAAACCAAAACGTCTGCGCGCCGATGTCCTGGCCGGACTCACCACTTCTTTCGCTCTGCTCCCCGAATGCATTGCCTTCGCGCTGGTGGCCCACCTCAATCCGCTGATGGGGCTTTATGGTGCGTTCATCATTTGCACCCTGACCGCGCTCTTCGGCGGGCGACCGGGGATGGTGTCNGGCGCGGCAGGTTCGATGGCAGTGGTGATCGTCGCGCTGGTGGTGCAGCACGGTGTGGAGTATTTGCTNGCGACCGTGTTGCTCGGCGGCCTGATCATGCTGGCGTTCGGNCTGTTGAGNCTGGGCAANCTGGTGCGCATGGTGCCGCACTCGGTGATGCTTGGGTTCGTCAACGGCCTGGCAATCATCATTGCGCTGGCGCAACTCGAACACTTCAAGGAGGGCGAAACCTGGCTCAGTGGCACGTCGTTGTACCTGATGACCGGGTTGGTGGTGTTGACGATGGCGATCGTTTACCTGCTGCCGCGCCTGACGCGTGCCGTGCCGCCGGCGCTGGTGGCGATCCTGAGTGTGGGGCTGGCGGTGTATTTGCTTGGCCTGCCGACGCGCACCTTGGGCGACATGGCGCACATCGCCGGCGGCTTGCCGACGTTCGCGCTGCCAGACATTCCCTGGAGCCTGGAAACCCTCACGATCATCGCGCCCTACGCGTTCCTGATGGCCATGGTGGGCCTGCTGGAAACCCTGCTCACCTTGAACCTCACCGACGAGATCACCGAGACTCGTGGCTACCCCGACCGCGAAAGTGTGGCCCTGGGCGCGGCCAATATGGTCTCGGGGGTTTTTGGTGGCATGGGGGGCTGCGCGATGATTGGTCAGACCGTCATCAATCTCAGCTCCGGCGGGCGCGGGCGCTTCTCCGGGGTATTTGCCGGGGTGATGATCCTGTTGTTCATTCTGTTTCTGTCGCCGCTGATCGAGCGAATCCCGCTGGCNGCCCTGGTCGGCGTGATGTTTGTGGTGTCGCAGCAGACGTTCGCCTGGGCCTCGTTGCGGGTGGTGAACAAAGTGCCGCTGAACGATGTAGTGGTGATCGTCGCGGTCACGGTCATCACCGTGTTCACCGACCTGGCCACCGCCGTGCTGTGCGGGATCATCATCGCGGCGCTCAACTTTGCCTGGCAGCAGGCGCGCGAGTTGTATGCCGATGCTCATCTCGAAGCCGACGGCAGCAAGTTGTACCACCTGCATGGAACGCTGTTTTTTGCCTCGACCACGCCGTTTCTCAATCAATTCGATCCCGCCAACGATCCGCCTGTCGTGACGATCGATTGTCGCCATCTGAGCTTTGTCGACTATTCGGCCATCGCCGCGCTGAAGACGTTGCGTGAGCGCTACGCCAAGGCCGGCAAGCATGTGCGCGTGCTGCATTTGTCCGAGCGCTGCAAGAAACTGCTCAAGCGTGCGCGCGTGAATCACGACTGAGGCCCTAACCCCGNGGATGTAAATCCGCCTGCCTGATTTTCATATCCACCGACCTCGCATACCTCTGCGCGACATCCCTTACCTCTGCACGAAAATAACTTTCACCTCGTTTGAAAATCACGCCTCGAAATGATTTAAGAGTTTCACAATCCATTCGACGTGACCCTTTCGAGGAGTACCGCATGACCCTGTCCTTCGGCTATTGGCTGCTGGTGTATGCCGCCATCGCCATCATTGCCCTGATCGTTCTGATCGCCCGTTACCGACTCAATCCGTTCATTGTCATCACCCTGGTGTCCATCGGCCTCGCGCTGTTGGCGGGCATGCCGGCGTCCGGGGTGGTCGGGGCTTATGAGGCCGGGGTTGGCAAAACCCTGGGGCACATTGCGCTGGTGGTGGCGCTGGGTACGATGCTCGGCAAGATGATGGCCGAGTCCGGCGGCGCGGAGCAGGTGGCGCGGACCTTGATCGACCGGTTCGGCGAGAAGAACGCCCATTGGGCGATGGTCTGCATCGCCTTCCTGGTCGGGCTGCCGCTGTTCTTCGAGGTCGGTTTTGTGTTGCTGGTGCCGATTGCCTTTACCGTGGCCCGCCGCGTCGGCGTGTCGATTTTGATGGTCGGTTTGCCGATGGTCGCCGGGCTGTCGGTGGTGCATGCGCTGGTGCCGCCGCACCCGGCAGCGATGCTCGCAGTGCAGGTGTATGGGGCGTCGGTCGGGCAGACCTTGATGTACGCGATCCTGATCGGCATTCCGACCGCGATCATCGCAGGTCCGTTGTACGCCAAGTTCATCGTGCCGCGCATTCAACTGCCGGCGGAGAACCCGCTGGAACGCCAGTTCCTCGACCGCGAACCGCGCGACAGCCTGCCGGGGTTCGGCATCACCATGGCGACCATTCTGTTGCCGGTGGTGCTGATGCTGATCGGTGGCTGGGCCAACCTGATTTCCACGCCGGGCAGCGGTTTCAACCAGTTCCTGCTGTTCATCGGCAACTCGGTGATCGCCTTGCTGCTGGCGACCTTGCTGAGTTTCTGGACCCTGGGCATCGCCCAAGGCTTCAGCCGCGAATCGATCCTCAGGTTCACCAACGAATGCCTGGCGCCAACCGCCAGCATCACTTTGCTGGTCGGCGCCGGCGGCGGTTTGAACCGGATTCTGGTGGATGCTGGGGTCACCGATCAGATCGTCAGCCTGGCCCACGAATTTCACCTGTCGCCACTGGTGATGGGTTGGTTGTTCGCCGCGCTGATGCGGATCGCCACGGGCTCGGCCACCGTGGCCATGACGACGGCGTCCGGTGTGGTCGCGCCCGTTGCCATGGGCCTGGGTTATCCACACCCCGAATTGCTGGTGCTGGCCACTGGGGCGGGTTCGGTGATCTTTTCCCACGTCAACGACGGCGGCTTCTGGCTGATCAAGGAATACTTCAATATGACAGTGATCCAGACCTTCAAGACCTGGACCGTGCTCGAGACCATTATTTCGGTGGTGGCTTTCGCGCTGACGGTGGGTCTTTCTTACCTGATTTAACCGGAGCCGCCTGCCATGGACATCCTCTACCAGATCCGCGCCCGCCAGGATTCCTTCAGCGCCGGCGAAGGGCGCATCGCGCGGTTGATGCTCGACGACGTCGGCTTTGCTTCCGCCGCCAGCCTCGATGAGCTGGCGCAGAGGGCGGAGGTCAGCACCGCCACGTTGTCGCGGTTTGCCCGCACGGTGGGCTGTCGTGACTTGCGCGATCTGCGCCTGCAACTGGCCCAGGCCAGCGGCGTCGGCAGCCGTTTCCTCGACCCGGCGGGCACGCCCGACCAGTCGGCGTTTTACGGGCAGATCGTCGGCGATATCGAGTCGACCTTGCGTCAGCATCTGTCGGCGTTCGACGAATCGCGGTTCGCCGATGCGGTGAAACTGCTGGGCAAGGCGCGGATGATTCATGCGTTCGGCATGGGCGGTTGCTCGACCTTGTGCAGCGATGAACTGCAAGTGCGCCTGGTGCGCTTCGGCTACCCGATTGCGGCGTGCCACGACCCGGTGATGATGCGCGTCACCGCGGCCAGCCTCGATGCCGAACGCGCCGTCATCGCCTGCTCGCTGACCGGCATCACCCCCGAACTGATCGAAGCCGTCGAACTGGCGCGAAACTATGGCGCACGGATTATCGCCATCACCCGCGCCGATTCACCGCTGGCGCAATTGGCCGATGTGCTGCTGCCGTTGCAAGGCGTCGAGACCTCGTTCATCTACAAACCCACGGCGGCGCGCTACGGCATGCTGTTGGCCATCGACTTGCTTGCCACCGAGCTCGCGCTGGCCAATCCTGAAAACAATCAAGAACGTCTGCGGCGGATCAAACTCGCCCTCGACGATTACCGCGGCGGCGACGATCACTTGCCGCTGGGAGACTGACATGATGTACGACACGCTGATCCGTAACGCCCTGATCATCGACGGCAGCAACAGCCCCGGTTACCCCGCCGATGTGGCGATTCTGAACGGCCGCATCGCGCGCATCGGTGACTTGCACGAGGCCAGCGCCCACGAAGAAATCGACGCCGCCGGCCGCGTGCTGGCGCCCGGTTTTATCGACGTACACACCCACGACGACACGGTGGTGATCCGCCAACCGCAGATGTTGCCCAAGCTCAGCCAGGGTGTGACCACGGTGATTGTCGGCAACTGCGGGATCAGCGCGTCACCGGTGAGCCTGCGCGGCGATCCGCCGGACCCGATGAACCTGCTCGGCACCTCGGCAGCTTTTGTGTATCCGACGTTCAGCGATTACCGCGCAGCGGTCGAAGCGGCGAACACCACGCTGAACGTCGCCGCATTGGTGGGCCACACCGCGCTGCGCAGCAACCATCTCGACGACCTGTTTCGCACCGCTACGGCGGATGAAATCAGCGCGATGCGCAAGCAGTTGCGTGAAAGTCTTGAGGCCGGCGCCTTGGGGTTATCCACTGGCCTGGCCTATGCCAGTGCGTTCTCGGCGTCCACCGACGAAGTGATGCAATTCAGTGAAGAACTGACGGCCTTCGGTGCGGTGTACACCACCCATTTGCGCAGCGAATTCGAACCGGTGCTGGAGGCGATGGACGAGGCGTTTCTCATCGGCCGACATGCCAAGGTGCCGGTGATTATTTCCCACCTCAAATGTGCGGGGGCGGGTAACTGGGGGCGTAGTCCGCAGTTGTTGGCGTCGCTNGAGGAAGCGGCGAAAACTCATCCGGTGGGCTGCGATTGTTATCCCTACGCGGCGAGTTCTTCGACCCTGGACCTCAAGCAAGTCACCGACGCCCATCGCATCACCATCACCTGGTCCACGCCGCACCCTGAAGTGGGTGGGCGCGACTTGCAGGCTATCGCCGCCGAATGGGACGTTTCGCTGATGGACGCAGCACGCCGTCTGCAACCGGCGGGGGCGGTGTACTACGGCATGGACGAGGCCGATGTGCGAAGAATCCTCGCCCATCCCTTGTCGATGGTCGGGTCTGACGGATTGCCGGAAGACCCATTCCCGCATCCGCGCTTGTGGGGCGCTTTCCCACGGGTGCTAGGACATTTCAGTCGCGACGTTGGCTTGTTTCCGCTGCACACCGCCGTACACAAAATGACCGGGCTGTCGGCGGCGCGTTTTGGCTTGAAGGAAAGGGGGGAGATTCGTGAAGGGCATTGGGCGGACCTGGTGTTGTTCAATCCAGTGACCATTCGCGACGTGGCGGACTTCAACGATCCGCAACGGGCGGCCGAGGGGATTGAAGGTGTATGGGTCAACGGCGTATTGAGTTACAGCGACGGCCAGGCGAACGGGAAACGGGAAGGGCGGTTTCTGGCGCGGGAAGGGGATTTGCGTGACGGGTTTCAGTAAAGATTCCGAGGAGTCCGTCACAGTGGTGGCATATTGCAATTAAAGAAAGCCATCACCAAGCCGAAGCGCTGACATCCAGCCCAACTTCAATGGGTGTCTTTTCAGTCAGGGAGCAACCCAATGAGCTTCGGCAAAACCACCCCGATCCTGCGGATTTTCGACGAGGCCAAGGCGTTGGAATTCTACGTCGAGTTCCTCGGGTTCAAGGTCGACTGGCAGCATCGTTTTGAGGCGAATTTCCCGCTGTACCTGCAAGTCTCCCGTGGCGAATGCGTGCTGCACCTGTCCGAACACCATGGCGATAGCACGCCGGGCTCGGCCCTGCGGATCGAGACCGACGAACTCGAGGTGTTCCAGCAGCAACTGCTGGCCAAGCAATACCCGTTTTCGCACCCACAGATCCAGGCCATGCCCTGGGGAAGCCAGGACATGACCATCAGTGATCCGTTCGGCAACCGGTTGGTGTTTACCAACGCGATCTGCCTGTAAAACAGCACGGCTTACGGGTTGGCGGCGCGTTGGTAGGGAAATGCAGCAATTGTCCTCGTAAAAAATGACGAAGCCCTTTATTTAAAGGGCTTCTGAGGGGGGATGGATAGCTGCGGTGCTTTAGACCCTGAAATGACTCACCATCATCTGCAACTGATTCCCCAACCGCGCCAGTTCAACACTGGATGCCGCGGTTTCGTCGCTGGCGGNGGCGGTCTGTTCNGACACGTCGCGCACGTTGANGATGCTGCGGCTGATCTCTTCGGCCACGGCGCTTTGTTGCTCGGCNGCGGCNGCAATCTGCTGGTTCATCGACTGGATGTTCGACACCGTACGGGTGATGTTTTCCAGCGATACGCCGGCCTTACGGGTCAGCTCGACGCTGCTGTCGGTGAGGCTGCGGCTGTTGTTCATCACAGTGGCCACTTGCTGGGTGCCGTTCTGCAAGCCGGCGACCAGGCCTTCGATTTCTTCGGTGGATTTTTGGGTACGCTGGGCCAGGCCGCGTACTTCGTCGGCAACCACGGCAAACCCACGACCGGCTTCACCGGCACGCGCCGCTTCAATCGCTGCGTTGAGCGCCAGCAGGTTGGTCTGCTCGGCTACGGCCTTGATCACGTCCATCACGCTGCCGATCTTGTTGCTCTCTTGTTGCAGGTGCGTCATGGCGTCGGTAGAGCGCGCCACTTCGGCGGCCAGGCGCTCGATCTGGGCGATGGCCTCGTTGACCACTTTATCGCCTTCGCGAGCCTCGCCGTCAGCGGCGGCTGCGGCCTGGGAGGCTTCCTCGGCGTTGCGCGCAACTTCTTGCACGGTAGCAGTCATTTCATGCATCGCTGTGGCGACTTGATCCGTCTCGATCTTCTGGCTGTTGACGCCGGCACTGGTCTGCTCGGTNACGGCGGACAGTTCTTCGGCGGCGCTGGCGATCTGGGTGACGCCGTCGCGGATGCCGCTGATCAATTCACGCAGGGTCACTCCCATGCGCGCGATGCCTTGCTGCAACACGCCGAGTTCGTCGCGGCGCGTCACTTTGACGTCCTGGGACAGGTCGCCGCTGGCGATGCGTTCGACCACGGCCAGGGTGTCGCGCAACGGGCGGGTGATCTGACGGGTGATGATGACCGCAGCAATGATGCCCACCAGCAANGCGAGCAACGTGCTGATCAACTGCAGACTGCGGGCCTGGGCGCTTTCGGCGTCGCGGCGATCAAGCTGAATGTCATACAGCTTGTCGCTCAGGGTCACGATCGCGGCGCCCTGGTCAGTCATTTCCTTGCGAGCCTGCACGGCATCGGTGTTGGCGGCTTTATAGGCGATCAACGCGTTGCGGTAGTTGCCAAGTGCGGTTTCCAGCTGACGCAGGGCGTCTTGCTGGGTCTCGGCGAAATGCACGTTCAGCGGTTTCAGGCTGGCAATCGCCGCATCCAGTTGGACGACGGCTTTTTGCTCGGTCTCGGCATTGGTGGTGGCGGTGTAGCCGCGCACTTCGTAGCGCGCCAGGATGAACGCTTCCTTGGCGGCGGTGACGGCCTGGAACTGTTCGAAACGCTGATCGCTCAAAGGCATTTGTTGTACGCGGGTGCTGATGACATCGATCAGCGTGCTGGCTGTTTCAGCATTGGCGCCCATGGTGTCGCGAGCGCTGTTGCCGGTGCGGTAGGCGCTGCGCATTTTGTTCAGCGACGTCTTGTAGGCGTCGATGTAAGTGCCTTGCTCTTTGAGCAGCTTGAGGTTTTCCGGGCTCTTGAACTTCGACAGCAGCGATTGTTGCTGAGCGGAAAAGGCGTCAAGGGTGGTCTGGACGTTCTGAGCGGCGGCTTCATCGCCGTTTGCCAGCATGTATTGCAGGCGCACGATACGCAGCTTGGTCAGGGAGGCGTTGAGCTGGGTGATGTCGCTCATCCAGTTGCTACGGTCGATCAGGCTGCCCAGGCTGGTCCAGCCGGTCAGNGCCAGTACCGAGGTCAGTGCCAGGACCAGGCCGAACCCCAGGCCCAGTTTCATGTTCACGCTGATGTTGCCGAACCAGCTATTCATCAAATTCCTCCAGGAACGTTGCGCTTTCGATCGTCGGTTGGCTGGAAGATTGTTGTTTTTTTAGGTGCCAGCAAGGGTGTGTAGCAGGTCTGTATCGGCAGCAATCGCGAGAGCTGAAAGGATTTTGTCGGACAGATCTGTAACAAGATTTCTGGGGCGCCTTAAGCTTTTTTTCACATGGGTTTCACCCGCTGCTGACGCGCGCGACTCTACCCTCGCGGCACCTAATGACAGTGATGCATGCCGGCGAGGCGGCTTGATGTGGAATTGAGACTGAGTCTGTTCGGGATAAAACGCTCAATTAAACTGGGCCGGTTGACCCGCTACCGAAACACGGCCGTGGTGCTGGCATCGGCGCTGCTGGTGATTCCATTGACAATCTGGCTGTTGCAGCCAGCCGCCATACCGGACTTGGCGCATGGCAATGTGGCGGGCGCACGAGCGTTGGCCGCCGACTGGGCCAAAGGCGATGTGATTGTGCTGGTGCGCCATGTCGAGCGCTGTGATCACTCGAAAGCCGCGTGCCTGAGCGGCAACGATGGCATTACCGATCGTTCGCGCAGCGTCGCGGTGAGCGTCGGTGCACGGTTTGAACAGATGGGGCTGGACAAGGCCGATATCTACAACAGTCCGATGATTCGTACGTCGCAGACGGCCAGTTACATGTTCAACAAAGTCGCGCTTGGCGAGGATTGGTTGGTCAGTTGCAAAGGCACGATGCTGCGTGATGCCTTGGCGCATAAAGTGGCGGGTCGCAACCTGATCTTGGTAACCCACAGCGAATGCATGGCGCAACTCGAGAAGGATCTCAATTTGTCCACTTCTACACTCGGCTACGGCGCTTCTCTGTTCATCTCCACCCAAACACCTCAAGCACCGCGTATGCTCGGTTTCATTGAAGCTTCCGACTGGCGCTCGGTGACCACCGAATGAGTTTTCCCTCTGGATCAGGACACACGATGCTGACTTCTTCCCGCAACCGCTTTTACTGGGCGAACTTCGGTATCCCGTTGGCCTGCGCGGCCGTGGTTTTCCTGATGTTCGACATGACCCGGATCGACATCGCCTTCAGTAATCTTCTGTTTGATCCGGTCGCCCAGATCTTCCCGCTCGACAAGGTTCACTTTTTTGAAAAGCTCACCCACAAGTGGGCGCGCATCATTCCGAACTGGACCGCCGAGATTGCCCTGATCGGCGCGGTGCTGTCGTTTGTCTGGCCGCTGATCGACATTTCAAAGCATCCGCGTCTCGGTGGTTTTCTGGAGCGGAGCAAAGCGGCGCCGGTGCTGCGATTTGCCTACGGACATCGTCGGGATTTCCTGTTCGTCGTCTTCGCGTTTGCCATTTGCACCGGTGTGATCCATTTCCTCAAGTCGCACACCAGCGTGTACTGCCCGATTGAAACGACCCTCTACGGTGGGAAGTTGCCTCATGTGGAGTGGTACAACAACTTCCAGTTGTTCAGGGAAGCCGGTGATGGCCGTTGCTGGCCGGGTGGCCATGCTTCCGGCGGCTTCACCATGCTCGCGCTGTACTTCGTGGCTCGCCGCTACCGCTGGCGCTACTCCAAAGCGCTGATGTACGGCGCGTTGCTGCTCGGTTTCGTCTATGGCACGACGCGGGTCCTGCAAGGCTGGCACTACATGTCCCACACCTTCTGGGCCGGGATCTTCGTGTGGCTGGCCTGTTTGCTGACAGCGTTGCCGTTTTACGGCCGAGCGCGACTGGAGATGCCGGTGCTGCAAAAGGCTGAAACGCCAGCCGCTGAGCCGCTTACTGATTTACAAAGTAATAAGCCTGACGCCCCACCTTCATGGTCTTGAGCACTTTCAATGGCGCGGCCGGTTCGGTTTCGCCGGACATGACCGCCACGTTGGCGGGTGAGTCCGCCAGAAACTCATGCAGTTGCGCCTCGGTGTCCAGGCCCTTGAGCACTTGCCGGGTGTAGAACACGCTGGCACCGCCCACCCGTTCGTTGGCCTGGAACAGAGCGATGTGTTGCCCGTTGGCCTGCATCGTCTGGATCTGTGCGGTCAACGGCAGGAACGACAGTTTGCGGTCCGCATGGGGCAGCGCCCATTGAGCGGCGGCCAGGTAGCTGCCAATCATCAACGCGATCACGCCAATGGCTGCGCCGCGCCGATGCCGTGCGATGTGCCCCAACAGGTTCGAGGCACCTTCGCGCATCTTCAGCCGCTCGAACAGAACGCCCGCATACTCCGCCGCAATCACCGCCGCCGCGGGCGTCATCGACATGAGATACACCGTGCGCTTGCTCGACGCCAACGTCAGCATCACAAACTGCGCCACGATCCACAGGGTGAAAAACAGCAAATAACGATTGGCCATCAGGCTTTTTCGAAAATGCCACAACCCCAGGTACACCAGAATATTCCACGGAAGAAACGCTTGGGGTAGCTTGGCCAGGTAGTAGTAGAACGGTTCGTAATGCCCGGCCTCGACGAAGGATCCACTGAAGCGCCCGACACTGTTGGTCAGCAGCACTTCCCCTACGGCCGGCGCGCCACCACGCTGATACAGCACCGCGAGCCAGATCATCAGCGGGATCAATCCAGCAAGCGTCAGTAAACCGGGGCGCAACCAGTCGGAGATTTTCAGACGCCTGTCCATCAAGGTCTCGGCCAGCAGATAGACGAAAATCACCACGCCCGGCATCGCCAGGCCCAGGACGCCTTTGCTCAATGTGGCGATAGCGATTCCCGAGGCGAACAGCAGCGCGTTGCCGGGCGCCGATTGTCGCTGCCCCTGAAAGAACGCCAGCAACGCCATGCTCACGCCGAGGGCGAGCAACGCGTCTTCACCGACGCCGCGGACATTGCTCCAATAACTGGCCATGGTTGCCAGAAAGATTCCCGCCGTCCAGGCAATCGCCCTGGGCCGGCCGAACCGCCGCAGCATCGTGTACAACAGCATCACGCTGAACAACCCGGCGAACGCCGAGGCCAGTCGCACCGCCCACGGCGTGCCGCCAAATGCACGGATGGCGCCGGCATCCAGCCACAAGCTCAAAGGTGGTTTTTCCAGAAACGGTTCGCCGAACAAACGGGGCGTCACCCAGTCGTTGTCCAGGTGCATCTGCATGGCGATCCCGGCAACCCGGGCCTCGGTGGACCCTTGAAGTTGATGATTGCCCAAGGCAAAGAAAAACAGCAGGGCAGCCAGTAGAAACAGTGAAATGGCGGGACGCGACATAGGCTTCTGGCTACCAAGCAGGTGGACCGGGAAGCCCGAGCATACGGGGCGAATGCTTAATGAAGTGTGAACGGCCGCGAAGTATTACGCGAGGCGCCTGGACCAGCGCTGTTCCGGGGTTTCAAAGCGATCGTTGATCAATGCGGTCAACACGTGATCCTGCCAGCGCCCGGCGATACTCAGGTAGGCCTTGGCGTAGCCTTCACGTTCAAATCCCAGGCGCTCCAGCAGCCGCGCGCTGCGTTCATTACCGGGGATGTAATTGGCCATGATCCGGTGCAGTTTCTGCTCATCGAACATGTAGCCGATGCCGGCTTCCAGTGCTTCCTGCATCAAGCCCTGGCCCTGACGGGATTCGTCGATGTGGTAACCGAGATAACACGCCTGAAACGCTCCGCGAGTGATGCCGCTGAAATTGCAGGCGCCGATCATCTGGCCGTTGTCCGGGTCCAGCAGCGCGAAATGCACCGCCAGGCCGGCCTCGAACGCGCTGGCTTGTACCTCAAGGCGCGGACGAATGTTTTCAGGGCTGTGGTAATCGGAGGGACGAATCGGCGACCACCGGGCAAGATGCCTTTGGTTGCGTCGGTAGAAATCGCTTTCCAGTGCCGCCTGTTCGGGGGCGAGCACCGCCAGCGTCAAGCGTTTGCAGGGCAGGGACAACAACGGCATAGGGCGCTCCGGTTCGGGGGGATCGTCGCGCAAGCATCACGTGGGCAACATTTCGCCGATCTGCAGGCCGTTATCATCGATGCTGTACAGGCGCAATTCGTCGGAGTGGGCGCTGGCCCGAACCTTGACCACCGCCATGATCCGCAACAAACGGCTCTCGACTTCGATATACCGCTGCACGATGATCGCGTCAGTCAGGAACGCCGTGCCGTAAGGGCTGAAACGCAGGTCGGTGTAGCGGTCTTCCANTTCNGAGGTCAGCAACACACTGACACCGATGCTGGTCAGTGCCGTGACCATGCGCGATAGCGATTCGCGAAAGTCTNCGGACATGGCTAACTGATATCTGATGGACAGAGATCGATGGTACACCCAATAAGCTTGCTGGACGTGATTTGCGACAGTTTAAGGGCGGGTATTGGATTACGGGCCGCAGCTAATCAATCAAAAGGCAAAAAAAAGCCCGCGGGAGGGCGGGCAAACCGTAGTTTCTTGAATGAGCGGGAGCACTGTACCGGTTGAGGGGAAGTGGTGGGGTGAAGAAAAGTTCATGTGTGGATGGACTGCGTTACCCGCTTAGGGCAAATGATCTGCCGCAAAGTCTGCCTCGGAGCGAGCTCGTAACTGGCCCTTGCGGCAGGCCTGCTGGAATCGCTCAAAGTCTTGCTCATTGTGCGTTGCATAACTTTTCGCATACTTGAACAGCGCGTCGGCCAGCGCATCGCTCTTGCCGATGTAACCGCTGATCTGCGCGGCCTGCCCGGACGATTTGGCATGTGCGCGGGCGAGGGCGCGACCACAGACGCGGCCATACGCGGCGAAGGTGTCCGCATCGAAAGTCTCGAGTTCGGCCGAGATTTTCATGTCGCGCAATTGCCGCACGTAGAAGTGTCGACCGCTGGGGCCGGTGGTCCAGCCGAGAAACAGGTCACTGGCTGCCTGCATCAATCGTTGACCCTCGACCACCCGCTGACCGTTATGCCGTATTTTTGATTTCGTCTTCACGTAATCGGCCAGCACCGAGCGCCGTGCTTCCTTGAATTGCAGGAACAGCGGGAATTCCTGATCGTCGGTCAGCAAGACCACCAGACAACGGGTGCCAACACTGCCGACGCCCACCACTTTGAACGCCATGTCCTGGACGTGAAAACGTGAATACAACGCCCGTCGGTCAGCCAGCAGCGTGCCGGGATACTCGCGCATGAAGGCGTCGTAGATAGGCCGCCAATCCGAGTGGCGTAGCCAGTCATCATCGGCATCCAGCAATGTGGTGTTTTTGTGCAGGTGGAAAATTTCCGGCAGGTCATCGCGAATGATCAGTCGACCATGGGCGTCACGTTCGCTGATTTTCGGCAACAGTTCGGCGTGGGAACGACCCTCGGCCTTTGCGATGGCGCGTTCGATATGCTCGAGCGTTTTTTTATTCGCCTGCTTACGCAAGTCGTCGTAATGGATGGACTCGTACCAGGTTTCCAGCGAGCTTTGTTCGGCGCACTCGAGCATGGTTTCCTGATACGCGCTGACCACTTCGCGGCAAACCGTTTCTTCGACGGTTTCGCCATGACGCAAATCGCGGGCGGCCACCACGATGCTCGCCACCAGCCGTTTAACATCCCACTCCCAAGGGCCGGGATGGACCTCGTCGAAGTCGTGGACGCCGAACAACAGATTGCGTTCGGGCGTGGCGAACCCGCCGAAATTCATCAGGTGGCAATCGCCGCAGATGGGCGAGGTCAGGCCCATGTTCGGCGTGGAAGACAGGTCGTGGGCCTGCAAAAGCGCGGTGCCGCGATAGAAGCTGAAGGGGGAGACGAGCATTCGGCCGTAGCGGAGTTCGACCAGGGACTTGATTCGGCCTTCGCTTGAGGCTTTGATCAGTGGGAGCGGGTCGCGGTTGGTTTTGCCCGTGGACGCTTGGGAATTACGGGGGCAATTCTTGCGGGCGTCCTTGCCTTGCTTCAAGCGGTCTTTGAGGGTGGTCATGGGGGCTCTTTTGGTGAGAGTGGGTCTTGTGGGGATTGAGTGTAGAAGGGCTGCGAGCATCCATCCCATGCTTTCAGTGTGCTTGACTCATGGAGGCAGAAATGATTTGCCATTCCATCGGACTCAACACAAGGAGGCCTGTGCTTTCCCTGCTGATTTCACTGCTGTTGGCCTTCCTTATCGGTTGGGTATCCCAGCGCATGGGCATGTGCCTGGTCAATGCCACCGGGTTGTTGCTCAGACGCCGGCCGACACTGTTTGTGTCGCTCATCTCTTGCGGTCTGTTCGGCCTGTTACTGGCACCGTTTTACCGGCTGTTTGGCATCAGTCAGCCGTTGTTCGTTCCTGACGTCGGCTACGTGTCGCTGGTCGGGGGCGGGTTGCTGTTCGGCATCGCCTCGGTGCTCAACGACGGTTGCAGCGTAGGCACCCTCACCAAACTCGCCAGCGGCAACCTCAGCAAAGCCTTCACGATTGTTGGCTGGGTGGTGGGGATCGTCCTCTGGTATCACCTGAACATGCTGACCGAACACAAAACCCTGCAAATGCCGACGATCTCCAGCCACCAATACTGGCTGACCATCGGCATCGTGCTGATGGCATTACTCTTCCTTATCCGCGTTCACGGCGACAAACACCTGGTGCTGTCCAGCATGCTCCTGGGCGCTTTGACCAGCGCCCTCTACACCTTCGAACCGCTGTGGACCCCGAGCGTGTTCTTTTACGACCTCTCGCAAATGTTCTGGGCCTCGGGCGACGGCTCACTGACCAGCCAGCGCGTCGCGGTGTTCGTCATGCTCATGGTGGGGATGCTCAGCTACACGTTGCATCGACGGACGTTCAGCTATCAGCGGTTTGAATGGCGGGCCGCGGGGAAGCATTTACTGGCGGGGGTGCTGATGGGGATTGGTGCGTCGATGATGCTGGGTGGAAATGATTCGCAGATTTTGCTGGTGTTTCCGACGATGACTTGGGTGGGCGCGGTGCCGTTGGGGGCGATTGTGGTGGGGATATTGGTGGGGATTGGGGTGAGGCGGGTGAGGGGGCGGATTCGTGAGACTAGAAGTTGAGTTGGCTTTAATGTGCCGTATACAATACATTTGTCTTTCAATGTTGCGGTAACGACACATGGATTACGCTCTGCTAATTTCCCGTCTCGGCAACCAAATACGCGAAAAGCGTATGAATCGTGGCCTGACGCAAGCTCAGCTTGCCGAGCTCGCAGGACTGACACGATACAAAATCATTGCCGTAGAGAAGGGGACCCTTTCTGTAGGAATGATCGCCTATGCGCGGATGCTGGCAGCGCTGGATTGCGAATTAGCGGTCATTCCGGCAGCTATGCCGACGCTTGAAGAGCTTGGGGGGCTGTTCGAATGAAAATGACTTCTCTTAAAGTCAGCACGCCAGAGGGGAGCAGCGGCAGCATCCTCACCAGTGCTGAGGATTTCCTGTTTCGCTATGACGAAGATGCATTGCCCCCCATGGCAATCAGTTTGTCGATGCCTGTACGCCCCGACGAGTTTCGCCGCCGAGACCTGCACCCGATTTTCCAGATGAACCTGCCGGAAGGTTATGTCCTGGAACAACTACGTAATCGCCTGGCTAAAACCGTCAACGTCGATCCGATGCTGTTGTTGGCACTGTCTGGTAGCAGTTCGCCAATCGGTCGGGTTCAGGTGCATTCCGAAACGGTCGATTCTTTGCTTGCCGGACAGCAGTTTCCCGGGGAAAGGCTCGATGAGATTCTGACGTGGGACGGTGCCGAAGATATCTTCGCTGACCTGCTCGATCGTTACATCCTGCGGGCGGGCATTTCGGGTGTTCAACCTAAAGTGTTAGTGCCTGAACAGCAGGAAACGGCCTTGCCGCGAGTCACCTCGAAAACCTCGGACTTGATCATCAAAAGTGGTCGAGAGGAGTTTCCAGGCCTGGCGATCAACGAGTTCCTTTGCATGTCCATTGCCAAGGAAGCAGGTATTCCCGTTCCGGAGTTTTTCCTGTCCGATAATGCACAGCTGTTTGTCATGCGGCGCTTTGACCGAGACGATCAGCAAAACCCGATCGGTTTCGAAGACATGGCTGCGTTGATGGGGCTTTCGGCCGATCAGAAATACAGCAAAAGTTACGCGGCAATCGCCAAGGCGGTACGGCTGTTCTGCCCCGCTAAACATCAGCGAACTTCCCTTGATCAACTGTTCGATAGCGTCGCATTGAGCTGCATCGTCGGAAACGGTGATGCTCACTTGAAGAATTTTGGCTTGCTCTACTCGGAACCTACGCAACGCGATGCGTGCCTGGCACCGGCTTACGACATCGTCAACACCACGGCCTATATCCCCGAGGATGTATTGGCGCTGGATCTGGCGGGTAACAAGTCTTTGTTCGCCTCCCGGCAAGGGTTGCTGGAGTTTGCACATACGTGTGAGATCGAACGGCCAAAGGAGCGTATTCAGAACTTGCTTACTGCACTCGAAGTGGTGCTTGAACGTTACCCGCAGCATCGGGAGCGAGCACCTCATGTTGTCAGTGCCATTCATTGAGTGTAGAAGGGCTGCGAGCATCCATCCCATGCTTTCAGTGTGCTTGACTCATGGAGGCAGAAATGATTTGCCATTCCATCGGACTCAACAGTAAGTTACATAAAGTGAAACCTTCTGTAGAGTCTTTGGCTATGCATCCACACTCAAAATCCACCCAGCCAATGGGACGGCTTCTTCAAAAACTGACCAGTTTGGCCAGCGAAGAACGCTATCTGTTCACTCCGGACGATCTCAGATCATTGGTGCCCGATATTTCCGAAGGTGCTTACAAAACCTTGTTGAGCCGCGCAGCTTCGGAAGGTCATCTGGCTCGGGTGTGCAGAGGGCTTTACCTGTTTGAAGCTGCCAAACCGTCCAGCGGATTGGTGCTGTTTCATGCCGCTGCAAGGCTACGAGCCAAGGAGTTCAACTACATCAGCCTTGAAACGGCATTGAGCGATAGCGGCGTTATTTCTCAGATCCCCATCAACTGGATCACGCTGATGTCTTCCGGTCGCAGCAGCACCATTTCATGCGGGCGCTGGGGCACCATCGAGTTCGTGCACACTCGCCAGAAACCTCAGGACCTGGTTGGCCTGGTTCACTATGACGCGCGTTGCCGCCTATGGCGGGCAACACCGCAACAAGCATTGCGGGACATGAAGGCCGCGAAACGAAATATGGATTTGATCGATTGGAGCGTCGCCAATGAGTTTGTTTGATGAACTGGTAGATGAAGCACTTAAAAACAAACAGGATCTGGCGCCATTGCGGGTCGTGGTGGAAAAGGAATTGCTGCACCACGACATCATGCTTGCACTGAGCTCTGCCGGCATGCTCGCCAAACTCACCTTCATCGGTGGAACCTGCTTGCGTGCCTGCTACGGCTCAAACCGCTTGAGCGAGGATCTGGATTTCACTGGTGGCGCTGACTTCAATCGGGAGAGTCTGACTGAGCTTGCTCACGTTCTTGTCTCAACGCTGAAAACCAAATATGGCCTTGAAGTTGAAGTCGGTGAGCCCGTTCGTGAGGAGGGGAATGTTGATACCTGGAAGCTGAAGGTTCAGACCCGACCCGGGCGCAAAGACCTTCCGGCGCAACGCATCAACATCGATGTGTGCTCCATTCCGAGTTATCAGCCACAACCCATGTTGCTGCTGAATCCGTATGGCGTCGACATGGGCACGAGTGGCCTTATTTTGCAGGCAGAAACGCGCGAAGAAATCTATGCCGACAAAATTGTGGCTTTTGCTCTGCGCCCTAACCGAATCAAGAACCGGGATCTCTGGGACATGGTCTGGCTACGTCAGCAAGGTGTAACGCCGCAGCTGGATTTGATTGGGAAGAAACTCAGCGATCATCGCTGCGGGGAGGATGAATTCTTGAAATTGTTCAAGGAGCGTTCAGAGCAGCTCGATGCAGATCCGAAAGTGGTGCTCGAATTCCGCAAGGAAATGAATCGGTTCCTGCCAGCAGACTTGGTCGCGCAAACCGTTAATGAGCCGGCGTTCTGGACGTTTTTGGTCGGGCATATACGTGAGTTGTATGTGACGACGGAGAAAGCGTTGGCCGGAATTGATAGCGCTCAGGGGTTTGGTTTCAAGATGTAAAGTCCAGTAGTCATAAAAAATGGGCGATCTCAGGGAGATCGCCCATTTTTTTTATGCCGAAACTTGAGCCTGCAATCGACGGCCGACCACATCCATCAAATCGCAGCCATCGCGCAGCGAAGTCACCAACACTCGCGCCAATTCACTGTGAACACCTTCGCTCACAGCAAAACTCTCCAGCAATTGAGTCGCCGTGCGGATGCGGTAAGCCGCAGTTTCGTGCAATACGTCCAGCGGTGCTTCAGTGTCGATCAGCAGCGACGCGATGGTGCAGTCGATGCCGGTGACAGGCATGTATCGATCCATGACAAAACCTCCATTTGATAAAAGAGCGCGACCACTCAGTGGTGGCTGACGGACGAAACTTCCGACACGCCATCGGGCGGGTCGAGATTGTCCAGCGCTCGGTTTACCAACAGTTCGCCCAGCACCGCCAACTGCTGAATCGCCAGTGCCACGTTACGGCGCGAGCCTTCGAGGTCGCAGGCCAGGTCGGTGGTCATGACGTTGAGTGAGGCGAGGGTTTCGCAGGCGTGAGCGAGCAGGGTTGGCGTGTCGACGTCGGGGAGGAGGGTGAAAACGTGGCTGATGGGATCGGGGTGGTTCGGGTTGCGCAGGCGGGCGCTGATGATGCGTTCGGTGGTTTCGGAGAGTTGGCTTAAATCGGGTGCGTCTGCTTCTGAAAGTGCCGCAGATTCGGGCGGATTTGGGGTGATCTTTTTCATGATGGAGCTCCTTGCGTTGGTGGGAGCTGCCAGTCCCCTGCTGTCAAACAGGATTGGGTGGCGGCTGTACGCGGGTTGACAGACCGGAAACGCAAGCATCCAGTGCACCCGAAAGTGCCCCACGCACAGCCACCAGAACGGAACTGCACACGTGAAAGGATGCCGTTTTATCCGGAGGAGTGAAAGCTTGCGGTTCTTCAGCCTGTCAAAGCCGATCGCTGATTTGCAGCGACACCTGAAGGCTATCGACGCAGAACCGCTTCCGCCAGTTCATGAAAGCCGATACGAGTTGCGGGAAGTTTCCTAGGACGAGTACTACGTTCTTACAAAATAAGTAACTGTTCAGGGCTGTAACGATTTTGGTGTTATGCCTGAGCTGGTTTCCTCAATACTCCACCTCGTTTGGCTTCAGCTTCCATCATCACGAGGTTTTGCTGCTTGGTAGCCTCCGTCAGCACTTCACTGTAGACACGCTTTTTCTGCTCCGACTTGGCGTTACGAATAAAGTCGGCAAAGGGGCTCTTGGTGCCCTTAGTAAAACCTAGCTTGATCGATATCATGAATGTGCTCCTGATCCTAACCCGAGCTGAGCCATTAAATCGGCTCGCGTGTGTCGCTCAGGGATATGGTAGTCAATTTTATCGACCCCAGCTTTGTAGAGACGTCCCGAATTGTCGATGTGCTTGAGCAGCAAATCCACGTGAACGTTTCCGCCGTACTCTAGCTTAAGAGCATTTACCACGTCACGTGCGGCGAAATATTGATCGACGAAATGCTCTGGCCGAATTCTTCTGCCTTCGGCTTCTTCACGGGCTTTGATGAACTCCCATGCCAAGAGCGGATTTTGGTAGACGTAAAGGATTTGCACGAATCTACCCCTTCCAAGGGATCGCTCCACATTCCTTCTCGCCACATCAATATTAGAAAGTGTTCCATCCAGTACAAAAGACTGTCTCTGATCGAAAGCACAATCTAGAATTTTTTCGACCAAAATCGACACTCCGCTTTGGAAAACCCAGGCGTTTCCTCCCGCATAGTCAGTAAATTCGCTACGTAGCTCATCAGGGTCAATTCTAAGGATTGCTGTATCAGCAAATAGATTCACTAAGGCAATTGATGCCTCTGTCTTCCCTGCTCCTGGTGAGCCAGCCATAAATACTGACACGGGATCTTGCTCCGGAGGGTACAACAATTTGTCGGTCCGGCGCCTAGCTATGGCTTTCTTATTCGATCGCGCAAAATAGATAGCTTCGTCTCGCATGAGCTGTTCAGCAGGAGTCATTTGTTCATTCCTGTGCTAAGCAAAATGTCAGGGGGAACAGAAAACGACGACGAATCTGTTTGGACGAAAGAATAACGATTTGCTTGCAAAGCTCCAGACGAGTACTACGTTCTTACAAAATAAGTAACTGTTCAGGGCTGTAACGATTTTGGTGTTATGCCTGAGCTGGTTTCCTCAATACTCCGTAACCCCATCCCCCCGCAAAACCCACCCAGCCTCCCCAGCCATCAACCGATACCGAACCTCGCGCATCTTCCCCGTCCTCCCGGCCCCGGCGTCCGCACTCTCATAAACCGGAAAGCGCCGCACCAGCACATTTTCCACCACCGCAAACTCATCCTCGCCCTGATAGCCCTCGGCTGCTTTTACGTCCTCACTCACCGGCGGAAGATAAATCTCGCTGAGCGATTTTTTGCGATTCGCTGAATACGCCACGAGCTCACCCGGCAACCCGCGTCCCGGTGATCGGGCAAAGACGTAAAGCTCTGGCGAGCCATCCCGATCAAGGTCCGCCACCTCGGCCCGGACGACGTTTCCCGTCAATGGCCGTGTGATGTCTGAATTATCAGTCTCCAGCCCTTGAGGCGAAATGCGCAGCACGCGGTGGTCATCGATCCCCTCCGTCGTTACATGAAACCGGATGCCCTGCAATTCCAGGGTTTGGTCAAACGGACGAGTGCTGTCCGAGGTATCAGCGGGGCTGAGGTTCAATGAAAGGCTGTAGTTCGCCACTTCATTGCGCCGGGCGGCGTTGCGCATGAGGTACACCTGAACCGTGTATTCGCCGTCGGTGGGTAACGGCCCCATGAAATGGTTGCCCATGATCGAGCCGTTGAACAGCGCGTAGTCTGCGCCTTTGGCGGTGATGTTGAAGTAAGCCGATGCATTGGAGGGCTTGAGGTCGACTGTCAGTATTTGACCTGCCTTTGCACTCACTCGGTATTGAGCGGTGAGCGGGCCCTGGATGGACTGTTTGATCTCGACGGCATTGGTGCCTTTATCGAAAACGACTCGTTCGGCCTGGGGCGCAACTTCGGTGGCGGCCTGTACAGACATAGAAAACATCGCCGTCAAGATGGCTACGATACTGACGTTCATTTCATCCTCCCGAAAGATAGGAGCGAATTACTTTGGTGTGATACTGACCCAATGACTGCCAGGCAGCATGTATTGGTCTCCAACGATGATTTTCCGGATCCTGTCGATGAGCCATTGCGGCGGGGCAAAGCTCGGCTGGACGTCGACGAAAAGGAGGGGTTAATGCATGGCCGCGAGTTCCGGTCTAGACGTAGTTTGAGGGCCTGCAGTGGCAATTGTATGACAGCCTGTAACTAATAAATGCCGTCAAATAAGTGGCGTTTTTAGTGGCAAATTACCGCTCAGCGATAAGTCAGACAAAGTATTGACAGTGCCAATCCGATCTCCCATTATCAGCCGCGTTTTGATGGCCTTGCGCCATTGAATCGGCGGACTTAACCACTCGTATCCGCTCTAATGTTCAGGGAGAGATTTCATGTTTGTTGAGCGAATACTGGTGACTGGCGGTGCAGGGTTTATCGGCTCGCACCTCGTAGAAGCGTTGCTTGGCAAAGGCTACAAGGTTCGCGTGCTGGATAATTTGTCGACCGGCAAGGTCAGCAATCTGCCGATGGACAATGCGAATCTGAACCTCGTCATCGGTGATGTCGCGGACGGCGCCGTAGTGGCACAAGCCATGCGCGATTGCGGTGCTGTCGTTCACCTGGCCGCGGTGGCCTCGGTGCAAGCGTCGGTGGATGACCCGGTCAGCACCCATCAAAGCAACTTCGTCGGCACCCTCAATGTGTGCGAAAGCATGGTGAAGGCCGGGATCAAGCGCGTGGTATTCGCTTCCAGCGCGGCCATCTACGGCAACAACGGCGAAGGCACAGCGATTCACGAAGACACGCCAAAATCCCCGCTCACGCCGTACGCCAGCGACAAACTGGCCAGCGAGCAATACCTCGATTTCTATCGCCGCGAACATGGCCTGGAACCGATGATCTTTCGGTTCTTCAACATCTTCGGCCCGCGTCAGGATCCGTCATCGCCGTACTCCGGCGTGATCAGCATCTTTACCAAGCTGGCCTTGGCCGAGCAGTCGGTGGCGATTTTCGGTGACGGTTCGCAGACCCGCGACTTCGTCTATGTCCAGGACCTGGTGAGCATTCTGGTGCAGTCCCTGGAAGTCAGTGAGCCGAGCCCCGGCGCGGTGAACGTTGGCTTGAGTCGTTCCACCAGCCTCAACGATCTGATCGCCGAATTGGGCACCGTCACCGGCAGCCCGTTGAAGGTGATTCATCACGCGCCACGTCAAGGCGACATTCGCCATTCGCGCGCCAACAACAGTCGCCTGCTGGAGCGTTTCAAGCTCCCGGAACCGACCGCCATCGGCAAGGGGCTGTCGCAGCTTATTCGCAGCCTGTAACCCGGCCGGTTCTACTGTCCGACATCCAAGCAGTATCGGTTCAGTCCATTCAAGAGTGAGTTATGGAAATCGTTTTTCGCAGGACGCGTGTCCGCGCGGCCGCTAATCGGCTGCTCGCCGCTTTAGCGTTGTTCGTGAGCGGGCCCACCGTCCAGGCCGCAGCATTACCGCAACCCGCCAGCGTGGTTTTCTGGTATGCCGATCAACCGCCCATTTCCGAGTTGGCTCAGTTCGACTGGTCGGTGGTCGAGCCAGGGCATATGACCGCGGGCGACGTCAAAACCCTGCGTAAATTGGGCAGCCAGCCGTTCGCCTACCTGTCGGTGGGCGAGTTCAATGGCGGCAAGGCGGAGCTCGACAAAGCCTCCCTCACCGGGGCGGTCAGCCCGGTGCGTAATGGCGCGTGGGACAGCCAGGTCATGGACCTCGCGGCGCCCGCCTGGCGTGAACATTTGTTCGGCCGAGCCAAGGCATTGCAGGCCGACGGCTACGCCGGGTTGTTCCTCGATACCCTCGATAGCTTCCAGTTGCTGCCGGAGTCGGCGCGAGAAAAACAGCGTCTGGCCCTCGCCGGTTTCCTGCGGGAATTGCATCAGCGTCAGCCGAACCTGAAGCTGTTTTTCAACCGTGGCTTCGAAGTGTTGCCCGACCTCGATGGCGTGGCCGCCGCGGTGGCGATCGAATCGATTCATGCCGGTTGGGACGCTTCCGCCAAGCGTTATCGCCCGGTGCCTGAAGCCGACCGCGAATGGCTGGAAACCCAGATCCAACCGTTGCGTGCCAAAGGCATTCCGCTGGTAGCCATCGACTACTTGCCGCCGGAGCGTCGCGATGAAGCGCGCAAACTGGCCAAGCGTCTGCGCGAAGAGGGCTTCATTCCTTACATCGGCACGCCTGAGCTGGACTCGATGGGCATCAGCAGCATCGAAATCCAGCCGCGCCGAATCGCGCTGCTTTACGACCCGCGCGAAGGTGATCTGGTGCGCAACGCCGGGCACACCTTGCTCGGCGGTTTGCTTGAATACCTCGGCTACCGGGTCGATTACCTGCCGGTCGACGGCTCGCTGCCGGAGCACCGTTTCAGCGGTTTGTACGCCGGGATCGTGACCTGGATGACCAGCGGCCCGCCGCAGGACGCATCGGCTTTCAATAGCTGGATCGGCAAACGTCTGGACGAACAGGTGCCGGTGGTGTTCTTTTCCGGCCTGCCGATTCAAGACCCGCTGCTGCTCAAGCGCCTGGGCCTGAATCGTTCGGCGCCGATTGGCACGCAGGCCTTGACCATCACCTATCAGGACAAGGCGCTGATCGGCGCTTTCGAAGCGCCGGTGCAGCCCCGATCCCGTGACCTGACCGCGATCTCCCTGCTGCCCAAAGGTCCCAAAGCCGCATTGCTGCTGACCGCTGCCGACGGCCAGACATTCGCTCCGGTGGCGACGGCCGAGTGGGGCGGCGTCGCCCTTGCGCCGTACATTCTCGAAACGAACAACGAGCGCAGCCGCTGGATTCTCGACCCGTTCGCTTTCCTCCAGGCCAGTTTGCGCCTGCCGGTTCAGCCACGCCCCGACACCACCACCGAGAACGGCCGTCGCATCGCCACCGTGCACATCGACGGCGATGGTTTCCCGTCGCGCGCCGAAGTGCGCGGCACGCCGTATGCCGGCAAGCAGGTGCTCGACGATTTCATTCGGCCCAATCCATTCCTGACTTCGGTATCGATTGTCGAAGGCGAGATTTCACCGCGCGGCATGTTCCCGTTCCTGGCCCGCGAACTGGAACCCATTGCCCGTGAGTTGTTTGCCAACCCGAAAGTCGAAGTCGCCACCCATACCTTTAGCCATCCGTTTTTCATGCAGCCGGAACTGGCGCAGAAACGTGAGAATTTCAACCCGGAATACGGCTTGAAAATGGCCATCCCGGGCTACGACAAAATAGATTTCCGTCGCGAAATTTTTGGCTCGCGCGACTACATCAACCAGCATCTCACCACCCCGGAAAAACCGGTGAAGCTGATCTTCTGGCCAGGCGATGCCTTGCCCTCGGCAGAGACCCTGAAGCTGGCCTACGACGCGGGTCTGAAAAACGTCAACGGCGCCGAGACCATGCTGACCAAGGCCAATCCGTCACTGACCGGCCTCAATCCATTACTGCGCCCCACCGAAGGCGGCTTGCAGTACTACGCGCCAATCATCAACGAGAACCTCTACACCAACCTGTGGAAGGGGCCGTATTACGGCTTCCGCGATGTGATCGACACCTTCGAACTCACCGACAGCCCACGGCGCTTGCGCGGTCTGCACCTGTATTACCACTTCTATTCGAGCACCAAGCAGGCCTCGATCAAGGCGATGAACGAGATCTACGGCTACATGAAGGACCAGCAACCGATGTCGCTGTGGATGAGCGACTACCTCGATCGCGTGCACGGTTTGTATCAAGCCAGTCTGGCGCGCACCGCCGAGGGCGACTGGCAGGTTCGCGGCATGGACGCGCTGCGCACCCTTCGACTCGACCCGCAAATGGGCTGGCCGGATCTGCTGCGCTCGCAAGGTGTCGCCGGCGTTCGCGACTTGCCGCAAGGCCGGTATGTGGCGCTGAGCAGCGACCAGGCGTTGCTGGTGTTGCGTCCCGATCGGGATGAACGGCCGGCGCTGGAGGAGGCCAACCTGCCGTTGCTGGACTGGAAATATGTGGATGAAAAACACGTGAGTTTTTCGTTTGCCGGACAGGTCGACCTGACCTTCTCCGTGCGCTCGGCGAGCAGTTGCCGGGTGGAAGTGGATGGGCAAACTTTTGCAGGCAAGGCATCCGCCGGCCTGTGGACTTTTCAATTACCAATGAAGCAGGTGAGTCATGGTCAGCTCTACTGCATCTAACTCCTCGGCAACTAAAAGCAGCCGCCTGCTCAATCCCTGGGCATTGGCGGTGGTGGCGGTGGCCGTGGGCGGCCTGTTGTGGCTGACGTTCCAGCGCGAAGAAGTGTTCCAGCCGGACGGCCGTGAGCCGGATGCGGTCTCGGCCAATTACGCCGAATTGCTGCTGGCCGCGCACCCGGATGACGATCACCTGCGCTTGCAACTGGTCGATCTGTTGATTCGTCTCGGCGACTACCCGAAGGCGCGTCAGCACCTTGAGAACTGGCCGAAACCGGTCGTCGAGTTGCAGGCCTATTACCGGCTGGAACTCGACGCATTGGAGGCGGCGAAAGCCGATGATCCGATCGCGCAGAAAGCCTTGATCGAACGCCTGCAAAGCTTCGACCACCGTTTGTTGCCGCTGCCGCAATTGCACAACCTGGCCAAGCTGGCGTTGACGCTACAAGCGCCGGCCTTCGCTGCCAGCGTCTACGAAGAAATCGCCGATCGCGACCCGGCACAGCGCATCGCTTCGCTCAAGTCCGCCGCGCAGTGGTACCTGGCCGGCGAGCAACCTGGCCGCGCCGCCGACATTTATCTGCTGCTCAAACAAGACAGCCAACAAGCGTCCGAGCGTCGCGAATACGCGCAACTGGCGTTCAACAGTCTGTTGGCCGCCGGTCGCGGTGAACAGGCTGCGCGCGTACTGGCCGATGAACTGGATTTACTCAAGGATCCGCAAACCGATTCGGCGTGGCTGGAACAGGGCGTTGACGTTGCCGTTGGCAGCAAGCGCTTTGATCTGGCCCAGCGCTTTCTGGATCAGTGGCGCGTGTTGCAGCCGGACAACCCACAAATCCTGCGCAAGGAATTCAGCATGCGCCTGGCCCTCGGCGATTTGGCCGGTGCGTGGGACAGTGGTCAGCAGCTGGTGGCTGAACACCCGGATGACTTGGCGTTGCTCGAACAAATGGGGCATCTGGGCGAATGGCGTGGTGACAGTCAGGCTGCACTCGGCTACTGGATTCGCCTGCTGAAACTGCGCGAAGACCCGCAAACCCGTGAACACGCCTGGCGTCTGGCGAGCCAGCAGTACGACTTTGACCATGCGATTCCCTTGCTCGCCGAGATCATGGAACAGCGTGCGCTGACCGACGTTGAACTCGATGCGTTGATCTACGCTCACGAATCACGTGGCACTCCGACCCAAGCCGAAGCCTGGTTGCACGCTTACTTGCGCAAGTACCCGGCGCATCGTTTGGCCTGGACACGTCTGGTGCAAAACCTCGAAAACACCGGGCAGTTCGCGCAGAAAACCGAGGTCTACCAGCGCTACTCGAAACGCTTCACGCTGACCACGACCGAGCGCATCGACTGGGCTAACACCGACCTGAAGCTGTTTGATAATCAGGCGGCGTGGGACGTATTGCAGGTTGATAACCGCAAGATCACCGATGCGGGTTACTGGCGCTTGCGCGCTGCGCTGGCCTGGGATCTGGAGCTCGATGACGAGCTACAGGTTTCCCTGGAACGACTGCTCGCGCTCAAAGGTTCGCTCAACAGCGGCGACGAGAGTCAGCTGATCACGATGTACCGCACCAGCGACCCGAAGCGCGCCCTGACCATGATGATCGGCAGCTGGAAGCGCACCCGGGATCCGCAGCGTCTGGTTGAATCGTTGCAGCAAGCCCAGGAATTGCAGGACTGGCCGCAAGTGGTCGCGCTGCTCAAAGACGCCGAGCAATACCCGGACGCCAACGAGCAAGCACAAGTGCTGGCGATTCGCGGTGCCTTGGCGGTGCAGCAGGGCAATATCGACGAGGCGCAGCGTTTGTACCTGTTGGGCCTGTCGCGTTTCCCGGACGACAACCTGTTCCGCGAGCGCCTGATGTGGCTGTACGTCGATCAAGGCAACACCGCCGCGCTCAAGCCCTTGCTGACTGAATGGAAACCCCAGGCGCGTCAGGACCGAATCCTCTGGCTGCCGTTCGCCAGTGCCAGCCAGATGCTCGGGCGTGATGCCGAAGCGTTGGCCTGGTATCGGATGTACCTCAAGACCAGTCCGCAGGATTGGCTGGTGCGTGCGGCCTACGCCGATGCCCTCGAAAGCGCTGGTTATCAGGACGCGGCGCAACGCTTGCGCTTGAAGCTGCTACGCAGCCCAGAAGGCGAAAACATTCAGCCATCGTCCCAGCGTTATGCGATCTGGTTGCGCTTGATGGCCAGCAGTTATTCGCCGGCCAAGGCACAGCAGGAAGTGGCGAAGTGGAAAGACGGCTCGCCGGCGATGCTGCAATTGTGGTTCGAGCGGTTGATGGCGCGTCTCGACGCGACGAATCAGGAGTCGCAGAAAGACCAGTGGCTGGAGTGGGCGCGGAGCCAGGGCTTGAAAGTCCAGCGTTACGAAGAAATCCAGCAAGCCTTGCGCAGCCGTAACAAGGCGCAAGTCGAAACGCTGTTGGCCAGTAGCGACCTCAACCCGGCGCAACGCGCTCAGGCCTTGAGTCGTCTCGGCCGCTTCGACGAAGCCCTCGACCTCAGCCAGTCCGCACTGGGTGACGATCAGCCAGCCGCCGTGCGCGAACAGTTGCGCCGTCAGGCTGTCGAGTTGCAGGAAATGACGCCGCAGGGCGCGCAGCTGTCCTGGCATCAACAGGATTTCGGTGGCCTGGAATTCAACGCTCCGCGCCTGCAAATCGCGCACAACCTTGGCGCTCAGTGGTACGCCAATCTTGAGCTGGAAAATGGCACCTACAACAGCGATCAGCTGATCGAATCGCGCATGGGCGATGAGCGCAACGCTGCGCTGACCCTGCAACGTTCGGTGGAGGACGGCGGCTACAAACTGTTCGCCGACACCAGCCAGCGCAAGGACGACGACCGGAATGGCCTGGGCCTGTCCCGGACCTGGCAGTTGAGCGCCAGTGACCAGATCGAGACCGGTCTGGACTGGCATCGCAAAAGCGAAGACAGCGGCCTGATGCGCGCTTTCGGCCAGCACGACAGTGTGTGGGCCGGCGGTCGTCACGGGCTCTCGGCGCGGGATCAGATCAGCTGGGAAGTGGCGCAGAAATCGTTCTCGACGCGTGCGGGCGATTCCCTGGGCAACGGCCAGGCGTTGAAGATGGAATACAACCACACGCTGGAATTCGCCGGACCTAACTGGACCGTGCGCAGCGGTGTCGATTATCAGCACAACAACGTCAAGGACCGCACGCTGGACTACCTGTCCAGCGCCAACGGCGGTCCGGTGAAAAGCGTTGACGACTCGGACGACCCTGCGGTCGTGACGGCCAACGATCTGCTGCAAAGCCGTTACGGCCAACTGTATGTCGGCAGCTCATGGCGTCGCGGTGTGCCGGGCGCCCTGGTGCGCACTCGCCCGCAATACACCTGGCTGGTGGACGTGACGGCGGGCTGGCAATGGCTGGATCAAACCTTCAACTACGGCATCAACACCGGGATCGGCGTCGAAGTGCTGGGCGGTGACGAATTGGCCCTCACCGTCGGCTACCAATCCGCGCCACAAGGCGGGGACGGTCAGGCGGGCGGAACACTGGGTGTGAGCTACGGCGTGCGATTCGGACGCTGATCATGAAATGTTTACGGGAGAAAAACTGATGCAAGCAATTCGTAATCTGAGCCTGGCTCTGGCAGTCCTGTTCGTCGCCGGTTGCGCCAGCTTCACCGGCGACACCAGCCCTAATTTTTCGCGTACTGCGAAGTGGGGCACCGTGCCGATGATCAACTACTCGCAAACCCCGCAAGCCGGCGAACGCGCCGAGCAGATCCTGCTCAGCGTGCTCAGCAGCCACGGTCTGCAACCACGGGTTTACCCGGTCAGTACTCAGGGCGAACAAGCACTGATGGACGACAACGAACGCCTGGCCGGAGCCCTAGATTGGGCACGGGATCAGAAGCTCGATTACGTGGTCGCCGGCAGCGTTGAAGAGTGGCAGTACAAGAACGGTCTGGACGGTGAGCCGGCAGTGGGCATCAGCCTGCGCGTGCTCGAAGCCAGCAGCGGTCGTGTGCTCTGGAGCAAAAGCGGCGCGCGTGCGGGCTGGTCCCGTGAAAGCCTCGCCGGCACCGCGCAAACGGTGCTCGACACACTTGTTGGCGCCCTTCGGTTCGAGTGAATGCAATGAATTCTCCTCACATGGATTACACCCTAGCGCCGCGTGCCAGCGGCCCGGTGTCTTGGCTGGAAACGCTGTTGGTCACCGGCGCGGCGATTGGCCTGGGCTTGTGGCTGACCCCGCAAGACCCGTTGCAAATGCACGCCGGATTTCCCTGGCCGGTGCTGGCGCCGCTGCTGTTGGGCGTGCGTTATGGTTTCGTGCGCGGCTTGCTCAGCGCCAGCCTGTTGGTGGCGGCACTGTTTGCGCTTCGGTATATCGGGCATGAAGCCTACGCGCAGCTTGATCCGTCGTTCATTGTCGGCGTGCTGGTCAGCGGCATGCTGGTGGGCGAGGTTCGCGATCTGTGGGAGCGGCGCTTGCAGCGTCTGCAGATGGCCAACGATTACCGCCAGTATCGACTCGACGAATTCACCCGCGCGCACCAGATTCTGCGGGTCTCCCACGACCTGCTGGAGCAGCGCGTCGCGGGCAGCGATCAAAGCCTGCGCAGTTCGTTGCTGGGCTTGCGCGACAAATTGCGGGTGATGCCGGACGAAGGCGATGCATTGGCCGCGCTGGCCGACCCGATCGTGGCCATGCTCGGTCAGTACGGTGCGTTGCGCGTGGCCGGGTTGTATCGCGTCGATGAGCGCGAAGAGAACGTGTTGCCAGAAGCCTTGGCGACCATCGGCGTCATGGGGCCTTTGGGCACCGAAGACGGACTGGTCAAGCTGTGCCTGGAACGTGGTGAACTGGTCAGCGTACGTCAGGAACTGATCGATGCCGGCAGCTCGGCGCAGTTCTCGTCGTTACAGGCGTGTATTCCGCTGATCGATGCCGAAGGTCGTTTGCTGGCCATTCTGGCGGTGCGGCAGATGCCGTTCTTCGCGTTCCAGGATCGCACCCTGAGCCTGTTGGCGTTGCTCGCTGGGCACATCGCCGACTTGCTGCGCCGCGACCCGCAAGTGCTGCAACTGGCCGACGCCGATGCGCAGCAGTTCACGCTGCAACTCAAGCGTTCGCTGGTGGATGTCGAGCAGCACAAGTTGGCGGCCGGTCTTTTTGCCTTCGAAATGACCCGTCCCAACGATGAGCTTTCGCGTCTGTTCGAACGCAGTCAGCGAGGCCTCGACCTGCAATTGCCGCTGCGTAACAACCGCGATCACCAGCTGTTGCTGGTGTTGTTGCCGTTGACCAGTCCGCAAGGCACCGAAGGCTATCTGGCGCGGATGAACCTGATGCTGCACGAGCACTTTGGCATTGAAAGCAGCCTCGACAGCCTCGGCGTGCGTGTGTTGCCGTTCAACCTGGAGCCTGGCTGTGAACGCAACGGGCTGCGTAATTTCCTGTTCAACGAGTGTGGCCTGAATGATCAGCAAGTGGCTGTTTAGCGGAGCCTTGTTGTTAGAGGCAGGCAGTTGGGCCAGTTTGTGGCTCGCGGCGCCCGAGTTACAACAATTGCTGGTGTTCACCCTCAGCCACGGCCTGGCGTGCGTGATGTTGTGCGCGGCGGTGTGGCTGTTGCTGCCGGCGCGCTACCGTTCGCCGCTGCCGTGGAGCCCGCTGTTTATCTTCAGCCTGGCGTTCTTTGTGCCGGTGCTCGGTGCGGTTGGCGTGGTGGCGGCGATCTTCCCGGCGCTGTACCTGCCGCGCAAACGCGACAAGCAAGCGTGGCAAGCGGTGGGCATCCCGAAACTGCCATTCCGGGCGCAGTTGCAACTGCACTCGCCGATCTTTGCCGATGGCGGTTTGCAGGACGTGTTGCGTCATGCGCCGGACCCGGATCAGCGTCTGGCCGCCCTGTTGGCCACGCGGCGCATGCCCGGCAAAGAAGCGGTGCCGATTCTCAAACTGGCCCTCGGTGACCCGAGTGACGATGTGCGGCTGTTGGCGTATTCGATGCTCGACAAGCAGGAAAGCGACATCAACCTGCACATCCAGAATGCGCTCGGCGAACTGGCCGGCGCCAATGCCAAAGCGGCGGGTGCGCTGCACGGCCGGCTGGCGCGCTGGTATTGGGAACTGGCCTACCTGGGCCTGGCGCAAGGCAGTGTGCTCGATCACGTGCTGACCCAGGCCAGCGAACATGCCGAGCTTGGCCTGGAAGCGGGCGAGGGCGGTGAGCTGTTTCTGCTGGCCGGGCGCATTGCGCTGGAGCGTGGCGACGTTGAGCGTGCCGAAGTGCTGCTGAGTCAGGCTCAAGAGAACGGCATGGGCGCCGCGCAGGTGCTGCCGTTTCGTGCCGAGCTGGCGTTCGAGGCCGGTCGTTACCACGAAATTCCCGGTTTGCTCGCACGCCTTCCCGAGGAAACCCGTCAGCGGCCGCCGTTCGCCGCATTGGTCAGGAGCTGGACATGAGTCACAAGGAACAGGCACCGGTTGCCGACATCTGTCTGCTGCTCGAAGGCACCTGGCCTTACGTGCGTGGCGGCGTTTCCAGCTGGATTCACCAGATGATCCTCGGCCTGCCGGAACTGACCTTTTCGGTGATGTTCATCGGCGGCCAGCGTCAGGCTTATCCAACCCGGCGCTACGAAGTCCCGGCCAACGTGCTGCACATCGAAGAAGTGTTCCTCGAAGATGCGACCCATCCAACCGACAGGCTGGTGGTGCCTCGCGAGGCCGACGAACAGCAATTGCAGGATTTGTATCGCTTCCTGCATCACCCGGATGCGCCAGACCCGGCCCTGGGCGAACGCTTGCTCGACTGCATCGCCCAGGGCCGCATGACCCTCGACGACGTGCTGCGCAGCCGCGCCAGTTGGGAGTCGTTGAGCGAAGGCTATCGCCAGCATTGCGCCGACCCGTCCTTCGTCAATTATTTCTGGACCCTGCGCGCGATGCAGTCGCCGTTGCTGATGCTCGCCGAAGCCGCGCAACGGATGCCGAAGGCGCGAGTGCTGCATTCGATTTCCACCGGGTACGCGGGCTTTTTGGGTTGCATCCTCAAGCAGCGCTGGAACTGCACCTACTTGCTCAGCGAGCATGGGATCTACACCAAGGAACGCAAGATCGACCTGGCCCAGGCCAGCTGGATCGCCGAGAGTTCCGGCCAGGCGCTGAACCGCAGCCTGGATGCCGGCTCGGGTTACATCCGAACCTTGTGGGTGCGTTTCTTCGAGCGCATCGGGCAGCTGACGTACAACAGCGCCGACAACATCATCGCGCTCTACGACGGTAACCGTCAGCGCCAGATCAAGGACGGCGCCCTGGCGGCCCGCACCCAGGTCATTCCGAACGGCATCGACCTGCCGGTATGGACCGCAGCCCTGGAATCGCGCGCCCACGGCATCGCGCCGGTGGTCGGTTTGATCGGCCGTGTAGTGCCGATCAAGGACGTGAAAACCTTTCTGCGGGCGATGCGCGGCGTGATCAGCGCCATGCCGCAAGCCGAAGGCTGGATCGTCGGCCCGGAAGAGGAAGACCCGGAATACGTCAGCGAATGCCGCAGCCTGATGGCCAGTCTGGGCCTGGAGGGCAAGGTGCATTTCCTAGGCTTCCAGCGCATTCAGGACATCCTGCCGAAACTCGGCCTGATGGTGCTGACCTCGATCAGTGAAGCGCAGCCGCTGGTGATCCTCGAAGCCTGGGCCGCCGGTACGCCGGTGGTCAGCAGTGACGTGGGGTCGTGTCGCGAGTTGATCGAAGGCGGCAGCGCCGAAGACCGTGACCTCGGGCACGCCGGCAAAGTGGTGGCGATTGCCGACCCACAAGCCACGTGCGCCGCGATCCTTGAACTGTTGCGCAGCCCGCGACGCTGGCAGGCCGCCCAGGCCAGCGGCTTGTTGCGGGTCAATCGTTATTACACCGAAGCCTTGATGCTGCAGCGTTACCGCGACCTGTATCAAGCCGCCATGGAGAACAGCTAAATGGCCGGTATTGGCTTTGAACTGCGAAAAATCCTTTCGCGCGATTCCTACACGGCGACCTTGCACGCCTACGTCTACGCCGGGCTGATCAGCTCCGGGCCGTGGGTGTTGTCGATCATCAGCGTGATGCTGGTGGGCATCATCAGCATCGGCCTGTTGCTGCCGAACATGCTGGTCGGGCAGTTCCTGGTGACGGTGACGTACCTGATGGCCACCTCGTTGATCCTGACGGGCGGTTTGCAGCTGTTCTTCACGCGCTTCGTCTCCGACCGTTTGTTCGAGCACAAGTACGATCAGATTCTGCCCAACCTCTTGGGCGTGTTGTTGCTGGTGACCCTCGGCGCCGGGTTGTTGGGGATTGTCGTGTTGGGCCTCTTATTCGATGAGCCGCTGATTTACCGCGTGCTGGTCCTGGCGAACTTCGTAGTGCTGTGCAACTTGTGGCTGGTGATCATCTTCCTCTCGGGGATGAAGGCCTATAACCGCATTCTGCTGGTGATGCTGGTGGGTTACACGCTGATGGTCGCGAGTGCCTACGTACTGAGCTTTTTGCAGATGCCGGGCCTGCTGCTGGCGCTGTTGATCGGGCACAGCACACTGCTGTTTCTGTTCCTCTACGACATCCTGCGCGAGTACCGCGCCGAGAAACTGATCGCCTTCGATTTCCTAGATCGTCGCAACGTGTTCCTCAGCCTGCTGGCCACCGGATTCTTCTACAACCTGGGGATCTGGATCGATAAGTTCATGTTCTGGTTCAACCCCGGCACCTCCAACGAAATCGTCGGCCCGCTGCGCGCCTCGATCCTGTACGACTTGCCGATCTTCCTCGCGTACCTGGCGATCATCCCCGGCATGGCGGTGTTTCTGGTGCGCATCGAGACTGACTTTGCCGAGTGGTACGACCGCCTGTTCCGGGCGATCCGCGAAGGCGAAACCCTGCAGCATATCGGGCAGCTGAAAACCGAAATGACCTTGTCGATCCGCCAGGGTCTGCTGGAAATCTGCAAGGTTCAGGGCCTCACGGCGGTGCTGTTGTTCCTGTTCGCGCCGCGCTTGCTGGACTGGTTGGGCATCTCCAGTTATTACCTGCCGCTGTTCTACATCGACCTGATCGGCGTGAGCATTCAAGTGGTGTTCATGGCGTTGCTCAACGTGTTCTTCTACCTCGACAAACGCACCGTGGTGCTGGAACTGTGCGTGTTGTTTGCGGTGTTGAACGCCATGCTGACGCTGTTCAGCATGTACCTGGGGCCAAGCTTCTTCGGGTACGGGTTTACGCTGTCGTTGCTGATCTGTGTATTGCTGGGTTTACACAGGCTTTCAACGGCGCTGGAAGATCTGGAGTACGACACGTTTATGTTGTCTCGCTGACGTTACGGTTCAGGCAAAAAAGGCACTGGCGATCATCGCCAGTGCCTTTTTTTTGTCCGACTGACGTCACTTGTCAGCCGAGGTTGCGCTGCTAGGCTTGTTCAGCCGGACCCGTCCGGCATGCCCATAATCTGTTTCAAACTGTAGAACGTTGTTCGCGGGAACCACATGTTTTCCAACTGGAGGTTTTCCCATGAGACTGCAGCTATTAAACGCTGCGATCATCGTCGCCTGCATGGCGGCCACCGGCTCGTCTCTCGCCGGTGAAGCATCGGCAGCATCGACTTCACAAACCGACAAGACCCCGTCCACCACTGCGGTAAAACAGGAGATCAAGCTCACCCGCATCACCCCCGAGTACTGGCGTGTCACGTTTCACAATCCGCCGTACAACATCTACGGCCCCGAGACCATGCCGCAACTGAACGAGGTCGTCACGGCCATAGAGACCGATCCGAAAGTGGTGGTCGTGGTTTTTGACAGTGACGTCCCGGACTTCTTCCTCACGCACTACGACTTCGTCCCGCCGCTGACCGACACTACCAGCCTGCCCAACGGCCCCACCGGCCTGCCGCCGCTGCCCGATATGCTGGTTCGGCTAAGCAAGGCGCCAGTGGTCTCGATTGTGTCGATTCGCGGTCGCGCCACCGGCGTCGGCAGCGAACTGGCCCTGGCCAGCGACATGCGCTTTGCCAGCCGCGAAAAAGCCATCCTCTCGCAATGGGAAATCGGCGCCGCCCTGGTGCCCGGCGGCGGCCCGATGGCACGCCTGCCACGGCTGATGGGGCGTGGGCGCGCGCTGGAAGTGCTGCTCACCGGCAACGACATCAATGGCGAACTCGCCGAACGCTACGGCTACGTCAATCGGGCGCTGCCCGATGCCGAACTCGATACATTCGTCGACACCATGGCCCGGCGCATCGCCCGGTTCGATAAACAGTCGATCACCGACATCAAACGCCTGGTCGACGCCGCCAGCCTGCCACCCAACGAAGCCATCGCCGCCGAATGGGACGGTTTCATCGGCTCGGTCAAACGCCCGGCGGCGCAGCAACGCATCACCCAACTGATGGAGCTTGGCCTGCAGAAAAAAGCCGACGTCGAAAAACGCCTGGCGCACTACACCGGCACCCTGGGCGAGGCCTCGAAATAACCTCGCGGTTGTTCAATCCTGATCAGGAGTCACTGTCATGAGTGCAGCACTGGAAACCGTTCTCTACACCGCAAAAACCCACACCGTCGGTGGCCGCACCGGCACCGGCAAGTCGAGTGATGGCGAGCTGGACGTCAAATTCAGCTCACCCGGTTCGGGTAAACCGGGCACCAATCCGGAGCAACTGTTTGCGCTGGGGTATTCTGCGTGTTTCATCGGCGCGATACAGGTGGCGGCGGGCAAGATGAAAATCAAATTGCCAGAAGACACGTCGGTGGATGCCGAGGTGGATCTGGGCAAAACCGCCAGCGGGGACTTTCAATTGGCGGTCAGATTGAACGTCAACTTTCCTGGATTGGAGGAGGGCGTGAAACGGGAACTGGCCGACGCGGCGCATCAGCTCTGCCCGTATTCGCGGATGACGCGGGGGCATGTGTCGGTGGATTTGAAAGTGCTTTGAATCCCAGCCACCTATTGGGTTGCTTTTTTGGGAGTGAGCTTGCTCGCGATAGCAATTGTTCATTCAACATGGATGTCGACTGATNCACCGCCATCGCGGGCAAGCCCACTCCCACAATGAATCAACTGCGTGGCGCAGATTTTGGCACGACAACGTTGTCCAGCATCCGATTCACCGCCAGCTCCGCCAACATCACAATCTGCTGAATCGCCATCGCGGTGTGTCGATGCGGACCTTCCAGATACCCCGCAAAATCACCCGCCATCACACTGGCCTGGGCCAACGATTCACAGGTATGGGCGAGCAGGTCTTCGTCCTTGATATCCGGGGCAACGAGAAACATCGTGCTTGGCTTGCGGGAAATGGGGGATTTGAGGGCGGAGGGATTGAGGTAGTGATCGAGCGCACGGTCGGCGGCGTCATTGAGTTTTTTTGGATCGAGGGGATCGTAGGGGGAAACGTCGTCCGGGGCGGGCGGGTTTGGGGTTCTTTGATCATGGCAATCGTCCTTTTAAGTCATTGGAGCTGCCACTCTTCCGATTCCACTCGAATAGGTGGCAACTGTGCGCGGGGTGGAAAAACCGAGATAAACGGACAAAACCCGGCAGACCCGAAGGTCTCCCACGCACAGCCGCCATAACTTGAACCTGCGGCCGAAAAAAAGCGCCACAGTATGCCATGGGGGCATGTTTGTTTATCTTCGGGTTTCCACACCCGATCGCTGATGTGCAGCGACGGACAAAGCCTATCCACTCCGCTTCCTACCCGACAACCGCCGCGACCTGTCGGAAAGCTCCCCGAAAATCACAGCATCTGTAGGATCAGGTCGAGATTCAATGTTTAAAAAAACGCCTTCAATACCGGCGGTTTCCTACAAGACCAGCACCTAGTTCGAAGCCCCAACCCCAAACTTCAACCCACCCCAATTCCAGCCCTTCGACTGCTTCGTATAGCAGCCAGCCTGATTCTTGGGCTCGGCATCACAGGCAATCCGCCCGTTCTTGTTGGTGTCGGTGGTACGGTCGTTGTAGTGCGCACAACCGGACGTCAGGGAAAGGGTTAACGCGGCAATCAGTACTTTGAATTTCATAGCGGCATCCTTGCGGGTAGGACGCCAGCATAGGCCCGGTTGTGTTTAACCACAAATCACCACCCCCCAGATGCAACAAAACCCGCACTTGGCGGGTTTTGTCTTGCTTCGTATTTGGTGGAGCCGGGGGGATTTGAACCCCCGTCCGCCAGTACTCCGCTGTCGGTACTACATGCGTAGCCGTTTCTATTAAGTTAACCCTCAGGAATACCGCTCGTAAGGACATTGATAACCTAGGGCGGCTGTGAAAGGTGACTGAGGCGCGGCCCCACCGACAAGCTCCTCTCAGCTAACAGCTGTTTCTTTTCCACAGGGCTCGAACACCGGCGAGGTCCGTTGAACAAATTTTAACCTGAGCCTTGGGGAAGGTTGTCAGCGCCACCTCCAGTCCAGAGGTCGGCTCCCCAGGTCAGTACTCGGTGTCTGCGAATCAGTTGTTCAGAATCGCTGTGCGCAGTAGTGCGATTTTAAGTATGCCTTTATTGATAGTGCTGAGGCACTTAGGCTTGTGAATTACATATCGAAGTGGATCTTCATCTAACAGTAATTATGAGTCGTTCACGCTCTAGAAAACAGCGCTCAAACTGCCAGATACAGATGATCTAGAAACTTTGAAGTATTGCGAAGCATTGGTTTTTCAAGGACGCTCCTCATGCGGTAGGTACGATCTTACTTAGCACACCTACGAATAGCTTTACGCAGTTGCCGGGCTGGTGACTTCGATACTCAAAAATACTCTTCAAGCCTGCAGAGTCCAAGAAGGATTTAGTCCTCATTTACCGTTGTCTGGAATTGTTCCTGCCGGTACAAACGACCAAGGGTGGGTTCCCCACTAGACCTAACCAGCCTGTATGAAAAGCAGGTTCGGAAATTATGATCGAAACTCAGTTGTACATGATGCTTATGGTAAATAATATAAAATTGCCCTAGAGTTCATGGAGCTCATCCGCAAGTGGATCGCATAAGTAGCCCCGTACTGAAGGAGTTTCCTGCAGCAACATCTGAAGTTGGCGCAAATCGACGCACCGATGAACTTGACTACCTATTTCAGGGTAGTAGGGTTAAGGCAGAAATGCTGCCCCTTCACGGGTATCAAATTGTAATCAATGGTCAGCCTTAGGAGTGGCGTCTGGAGGTGCTGGGTGACGTAATAAATCTTGGCCTTAGTGTATCCCAGTTCTCCGAGTCCTATTGTCAGGAGTGGGGTGCTGGCTAGCACGATAGACTGTTGAAAATGGCCAACATGATTTGATATTTTTCCGAAAAACTAAACTCTCACCGGTGTACTACAGGCGGAAGTTCGAGAGCGGGAGTTGAACTGTTCTTATCCTCACGATCAGCACTATGTCACCTGTCTGAACGACCAGCCTTTCACTTTTTCTCGTGCCTTAGATCAAATACCAAATCTCGCCATGATCCTGGTATTTTGAAGGTTGCTATGATCTAAATTTCCGCAGTACTTCGTTTAACTATCGCGCCATGGACTACTTCGTTTTGAGTGAAAAATGGTTAGCTCGGCTAGTTGTCCGGTTGCTGTTTAATGCTTTTCAGGTTCGCTTCTAGTATGTAGTCATGCATCTGCATCTGCATCTGCATCTATAGTTCTATCTCTTGCAGCTTTATATAGCCATTCCTGGAGTTGGATTCATAATGATCGCGAAGTTATTCAGGTTGCTATGGAGGTTGCGGTATTTCTCTGAAAGGGGATTTTATATTTTTTCTGAATGATCTTCTGGTTTGGTGTGGGGCGGCTGGTGAGATGTCGTCGCGGATTCTTGTTGGCGTTTTTTTGTTAATTCAGGTATTGAGGAGATGATGTCTATGATCTCTTCATCGCTCTTGTCCTTGTCCTTGTCCTTGTCCTTGTCCTTGTCCTGTACCTGGCTCTGGATTTTTGGTTTTATTAGTTTTCTATATTTTCTTATGTCCTCGGCTTCAAAAATGGAGTTTGTGCTTAGTAATGTTATTTTTATTATATTAAAAAGTTCTTCGATTTTTTCTTTTGGTGGGGTTGGAAGTGTTTGATGGTCAGGCGCCAGGGTTTCAATCTGAAGTTTTAGTTTGCAAATTTCGGTTAGGGTTTCGCTTAGTTTTGAAGCGAGTATGGATGCTGCGTTCCGCTCGTTTCGTAGGCTTTTAAGGTTGTCCTCATTCGGAGTCCTTGCTTGAGTCTTGTATTGCTCTTTTAGTTCGAATCCGCTCTGGATTAACCATTCCAGGGTTTCAGTAATAGTGGCTTTTCTTGATGATGCCAAGCTTTTCAGCTTTCGCTTTGCTAGAAGTGAAATTATGAAGTTGTTCGCTTGTCGCCCGTCTTTGCTTTCTCGGAGTTTTTTCTGGCGCCAAGCACCTTTCATGTTCTTCAGAAGCTCTCTTTTTTCGCTATTCTCAGGCCAATTCTCAGACCATCTTACAAGTTCGTCGTAGGTGGTTTGTTTGGAGATGTCTGCCCCCTTACCATTCAAGTATCGAATGGCCCATTGCTGCATGTCTGGGTTGTTCCTTTCTATCCATTCAAGTCTTTTTTTTGGCTTTTCCAAGGCATTCCCCCGCTAATGCGTTTATTGCAGTAAAAGTTATTTTTATGTTGATCGTTACGGAGTGACGTTACGGAGTAGCATACGCTTCTCGGATTGTGCTTGAAATAGGGTGTTTTTCTGCGATTTAATGGCTGCTTTTCTGGAGGGGTGGAGGGTAGTGGTGCACTGCGTTCTGTTGGGTCTTGGATTGACTGGGATAAGCCCAGAAGCGAAGTTTGTCCTCGTAAGGCTCGTGCAGCTGTACGGGGTGGGCGAGTCGATCACGATCGGGGTTAAGAAGTTAGCAAAGGTTTCAGGTGCCACGGATCGTGTGGTATCTAGCGCTCTGTCTGAATTGGTGGCGGAAGATCTTTTGATCTGTACCCCTATCGTCATCGGGCGGGGACGCCCTAAGAGCGAGTATCGAGCTTCGAGTAAGCTAGCCCGATTGCTGGAAAACTGGAACGAAACGTCTAATGTGATAAATCGATCGAGAATCGATCATTTGCTGCATGCTGCGGAAGAGCGTAAGGGCAGTCTTAGTGTCTGTAATCGATTGCTACTATCCATCCTGCTTCTTTACGCCGATCAATTTGGGATTGTACGAGAAGTCGGAGTATCCAAGCTATCCAAGGTAACCGGCCTAAACCGAGAGAGAATAAAGGCGCAGGTTCACAAGCTTATCGCTTTGAGGGTAATGAGAGGGGTGATTCCTGGGGTTACAATGTCTGTTGTATTGGGTGTTTCAAAGTCGGTTTATTTTATTAATTTTAATCATGATGTTTTCCCAGAAGGCAGTTCGGGAGCGATCGTGCTGACTGCCATTTCGAACGCCAGTGGGGGTGTCGGGGAGTGTAATGAGGTCGGAGCTCTCATTGAGTCGGCTAAAATAGGTAAGTGGCTTAGGTTTGAGAGGTATAAGAAATTTTTTGGAATGCTGCCGGATAGCGATCGATTTAATGCTTTGGCAAGATTGTTTTCTTCTTTCGCCAAGAATGGCGAATCCCCAAGAGTGCTCCAAGTTAGATTGGAGGAATACGCGTCGATGCTGCTGTCCAAGCATTGGAAAGCTTTTGAGGTAGGTGAGTTTAGGTCTGATGATGAATTGCTGATGCGTATTAAGAAGGGTTTCAGTAAGGGGGTGGGGTTAGGGCAAGATCTGGAAATTGACAACCTGCAAGGTGAGCTGTTTTTTGAGTTCATTTATGAAATTGTTGTTCTGATGGCTCGTCGCGTCCAAGGTGTGATATTAAGTGCTAAGGGGTTTCCGTACGAAATTGCTGGGCTGCAGATTCTGCCGAGTTTTGACCTCGGTGGATATTTTGGTCTGTTCTCTTTTGGTCGGTCGTTGTTAATTGTTCCCCATCAAGAGTTTCGAGCGGGGGAGTGTTATGTCATGAATAGGAACATAGATGGCGAGCCTGTGTGTGAGAGGTTTTCTGACGAGGTGGAACTCTCCGAAGAGGATCGTTATCGTTTTGGTCTGCTTACTAAGGTTCATACTCCTACACGCTATCGATTTCGAGGGTAAGACATTCGGCAGATTGGTGGTGGGCAGTAAAACTTTATGGGCTTCCCAGATCCTGTGTACGGATTTGAGGAGTTGGTCATGCGCATACTACGAATGAAAATGGTTGTTGAGATAACAGGTCTGGCCCGGTCGACGGTATATAAGTACATTGCAGAAGGGATATTCCCTAAGCCCATTCCGCTGGGCGGTCGAAGTGTCGGGTGGGTAGAGTCTGAAGTTTTTGCGTGGATTCAGGCTAGGGTAGCAGAACGCAATTAGTTAGGGTTGATTAGCATGCTTGCGATATCTGGTCTTGCTTTTTAGATTTCATTTGCTTTCAATGAAAACATCATGCCCGGTTGATTTCCGGGCATGATGTTTTTTTTGCCGGACCTTTTGGTTGTGTTGGTTTCCTTGGTCCTGAACAGGAATGTTTAACTTCCCCTTGTGTTTCAAGTGATGAGTTTTTCGGTGCGGGTAATATGCTTTAGTGTTTGAATTGTTATCTTCTAATAACTCAAGTCTATCATTTATGTAGAGATGCATGTTGAGCAATTAGGTTAAGGGCATAGATATCCCTTCAAAGGGTATCTGTGATGGTTGTCTGATCAATGCCTAGCAAATGGCAGTATGGCATAGGTAGACGTCATTGGTGTTGTTAGTGTGAGCGACTCATTGAAGTCTGGCTCAATGGGCTATGTTGAGCGTGTAAATAACTACCGAGCTGACTGAAGATATGATCTTCAGTAAAGTAGGCAGTAACCATGCTTCGTTTCTCCGAAAATCGTAATCTTCGTTTGTACTCAGCAGCTACGTTTCAAGGCCTGCCGATAATGGTTGAAAAAGGACCTTTTATACTTGGGTACCTTGAAGCGCTGAATCGCACCATTAACCTTGCCCTTGATCAGTATCCTAGGGTGATTGCATTCAGGGTGGATTTACGTCTTTCGCGTCTGATGGGGTTTCCAGATGACGCTTTGTCAAATCGTGTGATCAGTAGGTTCATCGAGTCGTTCAAAGCGAAAATTGAGCATAACCGTGATAAGGCGCGTGAGCAGAACAAGTACGCCCATGACTGCAGGGTGCGTTACGTATGGGCGAGGGAGGTGGGCTGTGGAGGGCGACCGCATTACCACCTGTTGATTCTGCTGAACAGAGACGCTTACTACACAGTAGGGCGATTGCAGCCACAGAGGCCCAACATGATCAGCCGTATGCAAGAAGCTTGGGCCAGTGCACTGAAGTGCGAGGTTGAGCAAGTGCGGGGCTTGGTACATATCCCGCCTAACGCAGAATTCCGAGTAGATCGGAATGTCCGGCCAGGGAATGTGGATCAGTTGCCTGAACTGTTTCGACGCGCGAGCTACCTCTGCAAAGCTGCGACAAAGCGTTATGGCGATGGATCCCATGGCTTCGGATGCAGCCGGGGGTAAGCTAATGGTTTAGCTGATCATCACCATGGTGGCGTTCGATCCAGTGTTGTTTGTTTTCCTCACGGCCCCGGCGTCAGTGAAAGCAGGCGCGCGTTGTTAGTGTGTCCAGAATGGCGACATATCCTGAAGATATATCCACTTGATGTGGTCAGGCGCGGAGCCAGCCGGTCACGGATGACCAACCTGACGGGCCTCGGATCGACGTCGGACAAAGGAGCATCGAAATGGAACTCACCGGCACACGCAGTGCAGCGTCGCATCCGTATGCAGCAGATCGAATGGCTGATCGCCTATGGGGGCCACACCTATAGCCAAGGCGCGGGGGAGTACTTCTTCGACTGGGGGCATTTCCAGCAGATGCTGCTCGACCTGACGGCCATGGAGCAGCAATTGGTCGACTAGGAACGGAATAGCT
Organism: Pseudomonas mandelii; assembly: GCF_002251635.1. Lineage (GTDB taxonomy): Bacteria > Pseudomonadota > Gammaproteobacteria > Pseudomonadales > Pseudomonadaceae > Aquipseudomonas > Aquipseudomonas mandelii_B. Next base: position 66,228 of record NZ_NMOJ01000092.1, on the reverse strand, counting down.
ACGTGGTGGTGAAGGATAATCAAAATCTTCACCGTAAGGTATCGCTAGGGGGCGATACCACCATTTCAGTTAGGGAACCATCCTAATTGGTGATGTGGTTGAAACCCTCAGCCAACATTACATCAAATCTGTGGCCAGGCAATTAATCGCCAGCGTATACACTCGCTGCGCGACGAAGAGTATCGCGCACGTGCGCTCGGATTAACGGGGGCTCGAGCACTTCAATATCCCCAGCATTGCTGAGCAGGAACAGGCGTAGGCCTTGGGTGTCGTGGAGAGTGCAACTCAAGTCCCACTTGTCATCGGCGTATTGCACTACGACCTGGTCTTCAGCCAACGGGTTCTCGGTAAGCCGATTTTGCAGGTTGGGGCCAAGACGTAGTTTGAGTTGTACGGGGTCATCGCCGTGTATTGTCATGAGGTGCTTTTGGGCTTCAAGCGAATTGACGTCGTAGTTTTCCGGGTCAGCTATTTTTAGCCAACTCGCTTTGACCTCTACCATTCGATGCAGCATGAGGGCGCACATCGTCTTGGGACCGTTGCTGCTGTACTTGCCGCGGCGGGTGTTTGGTGAAGGCGTATGCCCCTCCGGCCATTGCTCCTCGAGCACGTATGCCGACAGATAGACGTTTGAATCCTGATATGAGAGGGCCAAGGGTTTGAGTAAGTAGATGCATTCGACGCCGCTGGCGTCTCTTGGCAGGTAGGTCACCTCAAGCGAAGCATCGTCCAGAATGGCCTGTTGGATTCTGGTTAGGTGTGCAGGATCATATTTACCTGGCCTGAGCAGCGTAAATCGGGTCCCAGTAGTGATTCGCTTTGTCCACACATGTGTTCGCGTGGAGCGCTTCGTCATTTCCGTGGTTGCGTATTCGCGTAAATCGACAAGTTGTTCTGTGTGGGCCTTGAAGCCGAAGCGCTCTGCGTGGTCGAAAATAGCTGCCAACGTCATTGCCTCTGTGGGGGAAAGCGTCAAGTCGAAGCTGCCACGACCGGATTTCCAGTATTTTGATTTTTTATCCGAGCCAGCGTCACCTTTGGCTACAAACTCGGCTGCGGTCAGAGCCTGGAGGTCACGCAGTGTGGTTTTTATATGGAGACTGGAATCATCGAACCACCGACATAGTTCACTGTGGATATCCGCCGTCGACATAGACTTGCCATAGCGTTGGAGGATTTTGCGCAAAGTGGTGCGGCGTCGGTGATGATTGATCATGGCAGAAGCTCAGGGACAAAAAGTGGGTTTATCTGCTGGGACTATGTTCTGGCTGGCAAGCAATCCTGCGACTACAAGCGCCAGCCCACAGGAGCATTTCATGAACAGCCAAACCTATCTAGCCCTTCCCCACGTTTCTGGATTCATCCGCTGGCTGGCCTCTGAGCTCAATTCTGAGTCGTGTTTCAAGCACCAGTACGTCAATCGTCGTAGCGGTGAGAAATGGACATGCAGCAGCCTGTATAACGCCTTCGAAAACTACCGTTGGAATCACCCGGGTAATGCCCGCTTGGGATTCAATCCAGGCGTATGTTCCAGCAGCAACGGGATCGCTTTGTCCGCCTTGCGTCAGGATCTGGTAAGCGCTACTGGGAGCGACTCACACACTCTTGAGGCAGCCGTCGACGTCATGCGCTGGGGCGGCGTTATGGCCCGCAATGCGGACTGGCTGAAGGTGAATAATGTGGGGCTTGGCCGAATGCTGCAAGGCGTACAAGCTGCGATAGTTGCCGGCGACGATCAGGCACCTGTCTTGCGTTCGAAAAGCCTTCGCTTCAATTCTGGGATGACCAAAGTCTACTCCTTGCTTTGTAAGGACTTCATCATCTACGACAGCCGTGTTGCGGCAGGTCTGGGCTGGTTGGTCGTGAAGCATTGCCAAGCGCATGGGCTGTCCAAGGTACCTGAAGCGCTGTGCTTCCCTTGGGCAGCTGCCAAGGAAGGAGAAAATACGCTCGCTCCCAAGCGCCGCGACCCTGGTACCGGCGGGCTTAAGTTCAAGGGCTTGCGCTCAGGTCACCATCACGCAATGTGGAATATGCGCGCCAGTTGGGTATTGAGTGCGGTCCTGGCGCATCCAGACGCCGCCGGCAGCCGTTTCCATGTGGTTCCCTCTCCGAATGACCCGCTGCGCGCACTGGAGGCTGCACTCTTCATGATTGGCTACGACTTGGGCGATTAGCGTCCAGCTTTTGCGGCTTAAAACCTGGTCGACAACTTCCTCCCCTTTGCTTGGCGGGGAGGTCATTCTGAATGAGTGAGGTACAGGATGCGTGACATGAATCCGTTGCAGGCTTTGATTATGCAGCTCGCCGCTGACGGAATCAGCGCTGGTGACTTGAGAAAGGCCGTGATGCAGGCATACCCAAATCTTTGTGATGCGAAGTATCAATCCACGCTATTTGGCCTGCAAGAGGCCGATAGCCTTATGGGCCAGGAAGTGGGCGGCGAGTGGTGCTTCACAGCAATCGATAAAACTGACCCGGACTACCCTCACCCGGAGTACAGCGCTGAATTCGCCGAGAAGATCTTGGCCGCATCATGCGGGGAGTTTGTAGAGATCAGCGCAGATGATTTGCTGGCTCAACTGGACGAGATGCTGGCAGAGGCACGCGCCAAGAAACCGGACACAGGACCGTAAAACACCCAGCAGCCCAGTATTCAATACGGATGCGGTGTTTAACGAGCTTCAACTGTGTATCAGTCTGCAAGGGGTGTCTTGATGGACATCAAGTCCGATTTTGTGTCCGTCGAACGTGATGAGTTCGATGGTCTCACCACGATTCAGCACCTGCGTCACTGCCGGTATCGTTCTGGAAAGAATGAAATCACCTTCTCGTGGCGCCGCAATATTCGTCCTGCTTCAGACCGCATGATTCTTGATGTTGAGATAAAGACCTCGCGCCCGGGCGGCTGGCTGCCCTCTCAATTGACCTTGTTGGTCGATGGTCGGCGGATCGAGTTGAAGTACCTGACAGGCAAAAGCAGCGAATTTCGAGGGGGGAGTTTCTTCGAAGTCGGTATGTTTTTCATCGAGCCATCTGAAAAGGTTCTTCGCTGTCTGTGTGATGCCAAAGTACTGAAGCTCAAGCTTCAATCTGACGAGAAAAATGAGCACACGGTTCTTCCGGACGAGTTTTGTGCCCAACTACAGTTGCAGGCTCAGCAGTTCTATAACAACGCTTTCGATGGTGACGAGTATTTGTCAGCCGTCAGTGGCGTAGCCGTACGGACAGAAGACACAACGTTCGCTGAACAGAATGCCAGCCGCGAGTCGCGCTATCGGCAATTGTGCAAATATCGACTGCTCTGGGCTGTACTCTGGGGCAGTTTTTTTGGTGGGCTGTGCGTGCTTGGCGCGTTCGAGATCATCACGTTCTCGGTCAAGTCGACGGACCAGTTGATCATCGCTGGAGTGCTCAGCGCCTCAAGCTGGCTAATTCCCCATCTTCAGATCCTTTGGATCGAACACCAGAAAAACAAAGAGTGTCCCAGTTGTCACCGTAGAGCGATAAAGATGGTTCGCTATCATGAGGCGGTTTATCAAGTCCGATCCGTGGAGCGTCTTGTCATCGACAGATTGACAGGGCAGCGCAAGTCACGGCAGGTGACCGTGACGGACCATGAGGTGACGCAGGATTTCGAGTGCAAGGACTGTCGGCATCTATGGACGCGAAGCCATATTGCTCGAGGTTTCTAAGACATTCTGTCAATGAACGGCATCGCTAGGCTCGGATCTGATTTCGGCTAACGACTCATCTTGTCGCTCCCTGCTGTAGTCTGGAGTAAGTGCCCACAGATTGAGGAGTTTCTATGGTCAGGCCAGTGCGTCCTTTCACCATGCGTTGCAAAGATTGTGGTTGGAGCCAAACGGTTGTCCCGCTCAGTGATGTCTTGCGATTCGAAGACTGTCCTGAGGTTTGCCCGCGTTGTAAAAGTCGGGATGTAAAGATGGAACAAGCCACGGCCCTGGAAGTGGCCGTGGCAAAAGTAAAGCGATTATTTGGTTAGTCCTGAGCCTGAAACTTTGCCTAGCAGCTATAGCGCACCATTCAGTTCTTTTACTTTGTATACGCCAGGCTTGACTCGCAGGTACTTTGCTTCGGCACCCTGTTCGACATTGTAGCCGCCGACCCCCGTCTGCTCGTCCTGCGCGTAGTTGGCGATGGTCGTCCCGATCGTCGATTCCATAAAGAACTCGAATCCGATCCGATATTTTTCAACCAGCTTCTGCTCTACAGAGCACATGACCCGACGACGTTCGCTAGTCAGTTCCTGCACTTCAAAGGGTTCGCTCAGCGCACCGTTGTGCACTTCCAGCAGGATTGATTCATACAGCGTCATGGTTTTTTTCCTAGTGATGTCAGCGGCCGAGATCAACCCGACCGCCGTGATTGGTCGTTTACGCGAATGTGGAATCACGCCGGCGGCTAAAAAACCTGAATCGCTCCCGCGGCCACCGGCAGAAAGAGCCATGCGGCGATGACAGGCCGCCCCGATGCCGCCTCAATCGCTTGGGCGTAAGCATCAAGCTGACCCGCATGTTCCTCGGCCAATCGCCTCCACTGGGCTTCGGGCGCCGGGTTGGATTTGTGGTCAATGAGCACCCAGCCATCTTTTGTGTCCAGCAGAAGATCGATCCGACCATTGAGTACCTGACCCGAGCGCAGCAACTGTTGCACCGGGTATTCAGCCATGGCTTTGGCCGCTGGCCAGTGGGATTCGATCCAGGCGTGCAAGGCCAATTGCTGTGCGATGACCTGACTGGCATTTACGTGCTCGTGCACTGCGTGGCTCTGCAACAGGTCCTGCACTTCGTCTAAGGTGAGGGGGCAGTTGGGGTCGGTGAATGAAAGGCACAAACTGGCATGAATGGCCGTTCCCAATGCACTCATTTCCGGGCTGCCTTGGAATGCGATCCGAGTGCCGATCCGGCATGTATTGCGGCCTGCGGTGCTGGCGCGAGCGCCACCGTTTGACGGTTGAAAGCCCAGTGGCAAACGAGACTGGATCACTTGTACCGGGGCAAACCAGTGCAGATTCTGTTCAATTACCGCCACTGGCACAGGTGAATCACTGGCAGTGAGCGTTTGGCAATCGGCGCGCAGTTCTTTTCCATTCGGCAGTTTCAAAGTCGACAGCCCGGGAGGTGTCATCAACCAGGGTGCCTGGACAGTGTCGAGCCACTCTCCTGTGATTTTTCTACTCGAACGGGCAATGACCAGCAGGTCTCGGGCGCGGGTCATGCTCACATAGAGCAGGCGTTTTGCTTCTTCAACGGCTTCAGCCCGGCACGCCAGGCCTATGGCGGTTTGTTCGAACGTTTCGCTCAACGGAACCGTTTTCTGTTTGCCCAGCGGCCATGGCCAGTAGCGGATAAAGCGGTCATGCAACGGTTTATGTGGATCGAATGCGCTATTGGACTGAGCCGAGACTGACCATAACCGGTCGCTGATATCGCGTGCCAGATCCATCAAAATCACGACCGGCCATTCCAGACCTTTACTGGCGTGATGAGTCATCACTTGAACGGCATCCAGCGCAGGAGTGGCCAGTGCATCGTTTTTGGCGTTGGCGATTTCGTCCAGCCACAACAACAGCCCGGAGATGGATGCCGCCCCTAATCCATTTCGGCAGAGATCCTCATATTGCTGCGCGAGATCGATCAATGCATCCAGGTTGGCCAAGCGCTTTTGCGCCAGCGCTGTCGAGGTTGACCAGACGCTGACACGTGTTGGTAAATCGCACTCGGCGATCAGCCGTTGTAATGCCTCTACCGGTGTTAGCACTGGCAGATCTGTGCGCAGTTGTGCAACGGCCGCCACAAGTGGGTGTTGCGAATACTCGCCGAGGCTCAGTTCACGCCACTGCGCTTTGGGGTGTCCGGCATTGAGGTAGCGCAGGCGCTCGGCAACCCAGCTTTCCGGTCCTTCGGTTTCGGTTAACGAGATGATCTGTGCTGTTGCCAGGGTATCGGCCGGGTCGTTCAATCGGCGCAAACACGCCAGTGCCAGAGTTGCCTCTGCGGTTGCCAGCAGTCCTGGTTGTGCTGTGGAACAGGGGATGCCCAGAGTAGCGAGGGCTGCTGTTACTTTCGCGACGTTACTGTGGGAGTAGCAAAGCACAGTGATATCGCCCAAACGCACCGCTCGGGCTTCCTGGCAGGTTTTATCGAATACCTGATAACGGCTAGCCAGCAGTTGGCCAATCCCCTCGGCCAATGCGTTGACTTGCAATTCGGCATTTTTGCCGTCCAGTACCCAATTGGCGAAGGCAGGGCCGGGTAGTTGATCCGTACGGGTTGGTATCAGCTCAACGTCCTTTGTTTCCAGGCTATTGGCGAAGGCCTTGTTGAATACATCATTCGCCAGTTCGACCAGTTCGGTACGTGAGCGCCAAGAGTGAGGCAATACCTCTTTTTTGCCACCCATATCGGGCAATGCCTTGAGGATGGCTTGCATCAGCGCACAGTCGCTGCCCCGAAAACCATAAATCGCCTGCTTGATATCCCCGACCCAGTAAACCTTTTTGGCAAAGCGTGAAAGCTTGAGAAAAATCGCCAGCTGCATCGGGCTGGTGTCCTGGAATTCGTCGACCATGATTAAATCGAGCTCATCCTCGAGCACCTGCGCAACGGCTGGGTTGTCCAGTAACTTGAGCAAGGCGTGTTCCTGGTCGGCAAAGTCCAGTACGCCAAACTCACGTTTGCTGTGTTCGTACACTTTCAATACATCAATGGCCAGGCCGAAAACCTGTTCGAGGTAGGCGCGGATATCGCGATGCAGATCCGGGTGTTCGGCATAGCGGCCAATGGTTTCAGAGAGGGTTGTTACCAATGGTTTGAGCTTGGCCTCAGGGGCTTCCTTCGCCAGTTTCGCCCAATCACTCCAGCGGGCGTTGTCATGCTGCAGTTCATACTGGAAGCGGGTGAGCAACGCTATGTAGCCTTCAGTGTTCTTTTTGTCGCTGTTAGCTGCCTGTAACAGAGCCAGCACCTCGGGAATGCTGTGCAGCAACTCTCCACTCAAGTCGGTTTTGGTCGGTTTGGGGAAATGCTTCAGCATGTCGTCGGCATTTTGGGTAGCAAAACCACGAGACAGTTCGAGATCAATGTCATTGGTACGCAACTGATTCAGAAGCTTGCGCAGCTCATCGCGCCAATTGGTATTGGCAAAGTCGCCCTGTTGATAAGTGTCTTCAAGGCCCAGGCGTCGGGCGACAGCGAGTAGATTATCCAGGCGCTCACCATCAAGGACCCGGTCAACCGCCTTGTTCAGCAGCAGGGCTGCCTGGTTTTCTTCCAGCACACGTTGCTCGGGCGGCATGCCGGCTTCGAATGCAAAGCGTTCAAGCAATTGCCCGCATATACTGTTGACGGTACCGATACGGGCCTGGCCCATGGCGGTGGCCAGGTTGATTTGACCCTGCTTTAGAAGGTGACTACGGACCCGCTCGCGCAGCTCGGCAGCTGCTTTTCGGGTAAAGGTCGTGGCGATCACCCCCGAAGGCTGGACCTGCTGATCGAGCAACTCCTGGTGCAGTATTTCAGTAAGCCGGTGGGTTTTGCCGCTGCCGGCGCCAGCACTGATAAAAGTGATGTGTGCGGTGGTCTGCATTGTCATTGCTCCCAACCGGCCAAGGCCAGGTAGTCGTTGTAGGCTTCATTAAGGTATTCCATCGGCATCGCCTGATCGGGAGGGATCGAGTCCTCATCCTCTTCAATACTTTGCAGGGCAACCTCAAACAGCCCCTCTGCCTGTTGCGCCTGCCGCCACTTCCAGGCCTCGGTAAAGCTGAGCCACAGTTTTGGCGTTGAGCTTGGCGGATTGGCAGGCACCTGCTCCGAATCTCTGAAGGTTTGGTCATCCGGGGTTAGCAGGCGCGCGGACTCAAGGATGAAATAGGCTACGGAAGGCCATGAACCGCTGTCCTGACGAAGCAACTCGGCATAAATCGCCAACTGCAGATGGCGGTTTGCCTTGAGCTGCTCCGGGTATTTCTTGCCCCCCGACCACTTCATGTCGACGATGGCTCGATGTCCTAGCGCAGTGGTCAATACCAGGTCAGCAGAGCCGCCCAATGCGCCACCCTCGAAACGACCGGCCAGCGCCTGCTCAGACGTTACGACGGTGATGCCAGCATTGAGAAAGTGCGTTCGCAGTCGATTCAAAGCACGCAGCGCACGATGGCGCAGTGTTGCCAGGTCGGCACCGCGTCCCTCCATCAACAACACCGCCCCTTCTTCACGTACCACACGGGGGAAATGGGTCGAGAACCAGCTGTTGAAATCTGTGGTGCTCATGCTCAGCGCGTCCGGCCGAGTGAAAAAGTGTTCAGCCAGGCGATGGGTCAACGAACCATTGAGCAAAAAGCCGTCGCTCAGGCTCTGACTTTTGGACGCCTGAATCTTGGCTCCGTATTGCAGCAACCATTGATAAGGGTTGAACAGCAACAGGTTGAGGCTCGAGAAAGAAGCCTTCTCAGGCTGCTCGAACGGGGTGTCGGATGGAAGGCGCCACCAGCGTTTGCGCAGTGGCAGTGGCGCCGATGCTTGGGCTTGGCAAAGCGGGCCGGGGGTATGCAGAAGCTCCTCAAGAATATGCACCTTCGGTTGCTGCGAAACGGCTTCGATCATTTGCCAGAGCGGGTGGCTTTCCTCCTGTGGTGGCGCTAGTACCAGTATCAGCCGGCAGTTGGCTGCCAGGATTGGTCGCAGCCAGTCACAGGCTGCTTGAGTCAGCAGTGTGGCTCCGTCCGGTAGCGCCACCCCGGCATCGGCCAATTGCATGCACTCGGCCTTGGACCACGGCGACAGGGGCGGTAACACTGGCATGCTCAGGTGCCACCAGATCACCGTGTCGGCTTCCTCAATGGCCGCGCCTGGACGCGAGACGCTCAAGTGGGCGCCGACTTGTGCGGCCAGCAATGGATTATCCACGCCGCTGGCGGTGGCTTGTTCGATCACCTGCTGCAACTGCCGCGGTTTTAACCGCTCCACACCTTGATGATGCAAGGTCTTGAGGGAGTCTTGTGCTGCTTCACACTGGGCATAACCGGCCTGAGCCGCGAGCCTATGCGCGGGCTCCTGGTGCCCCAGGCGTGCTTTAAAAAAGTTCAGCAACCGTTCGACACGTACCAGCACCTCACTGGGCGGCACACCATCGTCAGCGGTAAAGGTGGTCATATTGAGCCACTCGTCAATCGAGGCAAGTACGTTGGGCGCCTCTGCAGCGTAATGCGCTGCGATATCTGCCAGTGCGTCTTCCCACTTGCTCCCGACGAGGCCGGGTGCGCTTGCTATTTTGGTTGCCAAATGCCGACGCGCAAACAGACGAATCGGGCATATCGAGTGGGTCAGAAACTGCAGGAGTGCCGGGTAGTCGGTAGGTGCCCAAAGCAGCTCCATGGCCAATGGTAATACCTGCAGCGCAGGGCGCAGATTGCTGCTGCCATTGAGGCCATGGCGAGCTTGGCTGGCACCGATCAGATGACCATCAAGACAACCACCTTCGCCACCCGTCACCAGCAAGGTGGGGGTGTCCTGGCCCAGTGAGCGGCTCAGCCAGCTGGCGGCCAATGCTCGAGTTTGCGCTTGAACAACTTGCACTGTGCCGTCTTCTTGCCATTGAATGGGCGTGACATCTACACCGGCAATGCTCTGGCGCAGTTGCATTTGCAACTGCCCTAGAAAACCTTGCGCCGTACCCTCCGGTATCTCCAGGCGCTCGTTAGGCAGGAGATTCAGCACCATTTGCCAGGCCCGTGGATAAAGCTCGAAAGCGTCAGCCAACAGCACGGTCTTGATCGGGGGGCGACGAGAGCCCAGCGCCTTGGCAACATTTTGCAAGCGCTGTCCCATGGAAGGGGCGACCTGCACGCGAGCTTGAGTCTCGATCTCGGCAAAGTCTTTCAGACGTTGGCTGACGTCGGCACCGACACGCCCATCCCAACCGTGCAAATACAAATCATCCCGCCAGGCCAGCAATGCAGCAGCCACCCCCAATTCATCGGCGGAAAAACTGGCATGATAGAAGCGCAGTGGGTTATTGCAGTGCGCCAGGCAATCGCGGTACGTGGCTGTACGTTGTGCCGCACAAGGCTGACGTGCCACTAGGCCCAGTTGAGTCTCCAGAATATCCAGCAGTCCCTGTGGCCCGACGGTCAACGCCCCTAATCGATTACTGGCTCGGGTTGCCCGCTGACCATCGAGTTGCATGCCGAACGTGATAAGCATTTCTGACACGTTGACGCTCCTTGTGAACGCTGGTGGTTCAACGCACCTTGATTGGCACGTTGTTGCAATAAGGAAAAATAGACTGCTGATCAGCGACGTGGCGCTACCCTACGAACCGGGTGCTACGGTTTGTGTCGCGCCTGCCAGGTTTTGTAGCGAAACCACGGTACCTATTGCATCCGCCACTGAATCCAGTGGCCGGTAGGCTGCCGCCGCACGATGCAGTGTTTTGCCAATCTGAGCCCGCAGCTCGGGCGGCTGCTCCACCACCATTGAGTCGCCCAGGGACAAAATCCACCAGTGCAACTGCCAGGTGTTGCTCAGTGTCGAGCGTACTCGAAAGCCATCCTCCAACGGCTCCAGCGTCATATCCGCACTCAATGGTGTCTCACGAATCAGCCGCGTCTGACGCTCACTAACCCAAGCTTGAAACTGAATCTTTTCGGGGGTGCCGAACTGCAAGGCGTCACTGGCCAGGTACGCACACAAGTCAAATGCCTGTAATCCCTCTACGGGTTTATCGAGCTGATCGACATTGCGAAAACGATGCACCGCAAACTGGCGCACATCGGTATACGGATGTGCTGTGGCGATCAAATAGGTCACCAACCCACGCTGCACCATGGCTAATGGATTGAGTGTCAGTTCACTGAGTTTGTCGGTGTGTGCCGAGTAATACTGACATTGCACTTGACGCTCATTAATCAGCGCCCTCTGCAATGTTTCCAGCAATAGTGGGTCGATATCCGGCGCCTGCAGGTTTAGGTCCGGTCGCACACTGGCGACCTTCTCCAGCCAACGGGCAGCCGGGTTATCGTCCTCCAATCCCTTGAGCTTCTGCCGCGCATGCACGAAGCGCGGCTCCAGCACACTGAGCATGCTAGAAGGCAACAACGGGCGGATCGCGTCTGCAACCAGTGTCAGGCTCAAGGCTTCGGTCAGCGTTATGCCTTGCAATTCCACATTTACGCCAGGAGTCCAGTACCAGGCTTGTGGCGTGATGTTTTCGCTGCACTGCAACGGGAAAACCAGCGACAGATCAATCAAGTCACGTTCAACGGTGCGCCGGCTAATCTTGAAGCCGGAAGACTCCAGTCGTGCCAGCAACTCGGTGACTGTAATACCTGATTCACGTTTGGGTAGGTGTTTGAGCAGTTCCCACTGGCGGCTGACAGTGGAGTGCGATTTGGCTGACGGCACGCGATTTTCCTTGTGCAGGCGAGAGGCGAGTTATGACTTGATCACCGGATAACAGGCATCGCCCCAAAGTGTTTTCGGGTTGTCGAGCATAAGCAGAATCACCAGGGGCACGAGCTTTGCCAGCAGGTTGGAGCAATCACGCAATTGTGTGCGATTGACGCTGCCGTCCCAGGTGGCTCCGCCATGAATCATTTGGTTGCGAAGGGTATAGATGCGGTTAAACATCACTCCTAGCACCTTTGCTGTATCGCGGCCGACCAGTGCTGCATGTGCGCTACGTTTGCCGTTGCGCAAGCGCTCCTCCCACATGGCTTCAGTGATCTTGCCGTTCTGGAAGTCCCAGAAGCTTTGAAAAACGTAAGGGTTGTCTAGCAGTGCACGTATGCTCCCGGAGAACTCTGACCAAACCATTTTTTCGATTAGATGCTCGGTGTCCAGCGTACAAAGTTTTTGCAGGAAAGCCTTGAATGCCTCCTGTTCGGACAATCGATGCTGCTCATCAATATCGGTGGCATAGGCAGCGTTGAAAGCGATCCAGAGGAAGATGAAGCGCCCGTCAACGTCCTCTGCCTGTTCCGCACGATTGAGCCAGCTCAGGGCTCGGTGAACCCGTAGCGCAAGGTTGGGGTGGTGCGCGTCGCGTTCGTTACGGTGGCGTGTCTTGAGTGACTGGTAATCCATTCCAGGTGCTTCCTTTGGCTGAGGGGATCCGCGGGACCTTGAGGATCATGGTTTTATCGGCGGATGAGGGGCGGGATTGAGCATTAAATGAGCCCCTGCGACACATTATGACGCGATATGGCGTTAAGCTATCACGTAATAAAGTTCTGTATCTATTCACTGATACGTTATAGGGCATGTGTTTTGGATAACGCATTGTGTGTCCATCCAGCGCAGGCTCATATCTAGGCCCCAGACAAAAAATTGAGGCCAATGGTCGCGGAAGCGGGTGACGAAGACCTCCATTGCTTACTTACATTTAAGGTTTTTTGATGTTGAAACTCGATTCGCCGTTGGCGCGGATGAAGGCAATAGCGTCTGGGTTGTTCTTGTTGGCGGCAGCGCTCTATGTCGCAGCCTTGATGTTGATCCACTCCCATCCCGTGTTGGGGGGGTATATGAAAGCCTTCTCCGAGGCTGCGATGGTTGGCGCTATCTCCGACTGGTTTGCCGTTACTGCCCTGTTCCGACGCCCCTTGGGATTGCCTATTCCTCACACGGCCATCATCCCGCGCAACAAGGCGCGTATTGGTGCCAACCTGGGGGACTTTATTTGTACTCACTTTCTTTCACGTGAGCAGGTACTTCAGAAGGTCAGCGAATTTGATACTGCCAGGCGGTTGGCGCAATGGCTGTCGAAGGAAGACAACGCCGCAGTCTTGTCGGGTTTAGCCGTCAAGCTGGCTGGGCATGGTATTGGCGCCCTGCGTGACGAGCGTGTGCGCCAGTTTGTACGCAGCACTGCTCTGGCGCGCCTGGAAGAGGTTGATTTGGCAAAAATGAGTGGTCAGTTGCTGGAGGTGCTCACCGATGATGGGAGGGCACAGGAGGTACTCGACGCCGTATTAAATCAAGTCGATATTTCACTGCAAGGCGAAGCGACAAAAAAACGCATCGCCGACGTTCTGGCCACGGAGTTCGAGTTCTTGCGGTTCAACGTTTTCGGCAAGGAACTGCCTCTGCACAACGTTGCCGGCAACTGGTCATCGGCAAAGTTGGTCGAGCGAATCTCTGACGTGATCAGCGAGGTCAACCACGACACTGAACACCCGTTGCGCAAACATTTCGACCAGCAGTTGGGAGCCTTGGTGCATAAGCTCAAGGAGGAGCCAGCTTTTCGTTTGCGTGCGGCACAACTGCGCGCTCAACTCGTTCAGCACCCGGCACTGCACAGCTACCTGACTGACATGGTCGACGATGTAGTGAACTGGTTCGAGGAAGACATTACTCGAAGCGATTCCACAACGCGCCAGCGCTTGGAGGAGGGTACTCGCAAGCTTGGTGAAGCATTGAGCGAAGACGCTTTGATGCAGGGCTGGATAAACGACCAGATTCTGGCAATGGCGGGCCCATTGGTTGAGCGCTATCGCTCAGAGATCGGCCGCTACATCGCTGAACGCATCGAAGCCTGGAACGAGAAGGAACTGGTGGAGCAACTGGAGTCACACGTGGGCAAAGACCTTCAGTTTATTCGTATCAACGGAACATTGGTGGGAGGGCTGGTGGGGGTGATCATTCATCTTGGGACTGAGTTTGCATTACAGATGTGAGAAGCACTTTGAATCGTGGTCCTCAGGAGAGTGTAAATCCCCAGTGAGCTTGCCGCTTAAAGATTTCCAGGCGAAGGCCGACAAAACAAAAGGCTGAGGCGACCAACGACTGAACCTTCAATGGAGTTATCAGCCTGTCCGTCACAGCGGGTTCGGCGATTTAAAATGGATTTTCTCGGGGCGACGCAATTTGTCGCGAGGCATGGTCATGCTCAAACCAGCCAATAAACAGGAGTATGGATCATGCTGAAAAACTTTCTCGCCGCAGTTGGCCTCGTCGTTATCGCCAAGAAAGGGTACGAGGTGTATCGGTCTTACAAGTCAATGGAGGCGGAAAACGAGTTTTTGCGAAAGGGGCAGGGGCCGGTTTAGTGTCCATCCCATCGCCTTATTACTGCTTGTAGATCTGCGTTTGATTGACAGGTTACCAAGGCATGGCAAAGTGATATCGCTTGAAGGATGATCCGGGTTGCAGGTGTTCAGGCGCTAGGGTGCGCGCTGAACGTTATGACTTGGGGGCAACTTGTGTTTGATCCCGGATGCGCCAGCGCTTCCGACACTGCAATAAGGACATTTCATGCCAGCTGAAAATTGGCTGATTCAGCTCAATCGCGAGTCAGCTGAATTCGCGCGTTTGTATCAGGAGCGTCAAGAGGGAAAGACCGTCGACCGGACTTTGCGTATAGCGGTCTGTGGTCTGATGAACGCTGGCAAGAGCGCACTGCTCAATGCATTGACCGGCCATCTTGAAAACGAATTCTTCGAAACCAAAGCAGTGCGCTCGACTAAGACGGTGCAAACCTTAACCCATGGAGGGATTACTTACGTAGACACTCCGGGTATTGACGCCAATAACGAGGATGACCAGCACGCCTGGCGTGGCTTGGCGACTGCCGACATTATCCTGTTCGCCCACAACCTGGGCACGGGCACTCTGGAAACCGTAGAAATCAACTTCCTTAAGGAGTTGAAACATCGGCGTCCTGATATCGAAGACAGCTTACTGGTGGTTCTGACCCATGCCGAAAGTGCGTCGCAGCAAAGGCAGGATCGCCTCGACGCAATCAGCGCCATCCTCGCGGCGTTGTTCAAGGCACCTCGTACGCTGATCCCGACGTCGTTCACTACCTACCGCAAAGGCGTCTTGGAGCAAAAGTCCGCCCTCATCGAGCATAGCGGCATCAACGTGCTGCACCACCATTTGAAGACACTTGTCGAGCACGCCGAAAGCGAGTTGCATGCCGTGCGCCGTGCGCGAGATAAGCAGCGTCTGAGTAAGTTGGAGGCCATTGTCGATAAGGCCATCGCCAAACGGGAACGCGCACTGGCTGCCGTCGAAGCCAAACAATCACAGGCGTTTCTGGTGCTTAGCCAGAGTGTGAACCAGTTGGTCAGCACGACCCGAGAACGCATCCGCCGCTGCGAAACCCTTGAATCCGATTGAGAGGACATTGCTATGTGGTGGTTATTGGTACCCGTAATCGGCGCTTTGGTTGCTGCCGTCGCCAGCTCCGACGATGAAGAAAAAGAAGCGGCCGAACGCAGGGTACGCATTCAGGCCCGTGAGGCCGAGTCAAAGGCCATTGCTCGTCGCAAACAGGCAAACCTCGAGAAGCGTAAGGCTCAACTGGTTGCCGACGTTGATGGCCAACTGAAAGATTTATTTGCGACGCACCCTGCTGTGCTCGATCGAACTTACCAGGGCGCGCTGCACGTCAGCTTTGACAGCCTTCGTGTCTTTGCAATCAAAAAGGTGCCGAGCAAACCAAAAGCTATGTTGAAGCACCTGGATACGATTGCCCCCGGTGCAGCCTTCAGCCCGATCTGGGTCAAGCAAGCTGTCCAGGCGCACGCGCTTCAGAAAGAAATCACGGGCCTTCAGCGCCTGAAAGAAGAATTGCTGGGATAAGTCACGATGACAGACCGCCACGCCAACAGAAATGATTTGTTAAATGTCTTCGCCGGGATTGCCGGTGAGTTCGATCAGGTCAAACGCCAGATCGATCGCCGGGAAAATGTCCTCAAGGCTCAGCTGAAGAAGCTTGACGACGCGCGCAAGACTTCGCCTTGGCGTGAAAGCCCGCTTGAGCAGCGTCACCCGTTGCAGGATATGGCTGAGCGCTGTCAGCAGGGGCTCGACAGTCAGCTTGATGCCTGGATCAGGAATGTCGAAAACTATGAGCGCAATACTTCGTTTCGCAAGGACTTCGATGACTCGCTACTGATCTTTGTCTACGGCAAGGTCAAAGCTGGAAAATCCTCCCTGGGGAATTATCTCGCCTACGGGAACTCTGCTCCGGACGCGGCCTTGATCGACAGCGCTTCCCCTCGCCCCGAGTTTTTCTGGCGCGAAAGTACCGGGACTGCAGAAACCATGTCCGCAGAGTTGATGAGCAAGCAGCGATGCTTTGGCGTCGACGTGGTGGAAGCGACCAGCTCTATCCAGGGTTTCAGGTTGCCGGGCATGACCTGGGTCGATTCCCCGGGGGTTCACTCGGTCAACAGCGTCAACGGCCGGTTGGCCGACGACTATGTCGCGTGTGCCGACCTGATCGTATTCCTGAGCAACTCCAGCAGTCCTGGCCGGCACTCCGATATGAATGAGGTCGTCGGGCTGCTCCAGAAAAAGAAAAACCTCATGGTGCTTATCACTGGCAGCGATGTGATTGAGGAGGATGTTGATGACTTGGGTAACTTGGTTAACCAACGGGTAATGAAGGCGCGATCCGATCGTGATGACCAGATTGGTTACGTCGGGTCGGAGCTGGCCAAGATTGACCCATCAGCACAATCGCTCCTGAATCAAATCAATATTCACTCGATTTCGGTGCGTTATGCCGAGGAAGGTGGCCCCCAGGAGCAGGCGCAACGCTGGCAGGACAGTGGGCTGGCCGACTTCGCCGCAGATATTGGCAACATAGCCCGTTCCAGTGGGCTCGCCCTCAAGCGCCAGACACCCTTGAAGAATCTGCAGGCGTTCTGCATCAAGCTGGCCGAATCGACGGATCAGCTGGAAAAAGAGCTGGTTGATATCAGAACAGGGCTGAGCGCCGCGCGTAAGGACCTGAAGCTGAGCGTCGATCATATTCTGAGCCAGCTCAGAAAAGAATTACCGGGTCAGATCGAAAAGTATGCCGATCAATATGCGATGAACGACCAGGCTTTTTCTGAAGCCTGCCGTAAATTGCTCGATCATGCTTTCCAGCATTACGCCAGCGAACTGTGTGATTCGATTGGCCAAAAATTCGAAAACATTGAAATTCACGACCAGGCGGTTGGACCTGTCGCCCGAGAGGCCCCTCAGTTTTCAGAGCGCGTTGAAAAGATCAAATTCGACTCCCGCCGCAATGAGTCATTCGGCAGGGCCGGCGGGGCAGGATTCGGTGCCTGGGGGGGCGCTGAAGGTGGGGCAGCTCTAGGCACTTTGATTATGCCAGGTGTGGGGACGGTCATCGGTGGCCTGATCGGTGGCGCACTTGGAGCCTGGGCGGGAAACAAGGCTGGGGGCGCAGCGGGCGAATACTTCAATACCACTGAAGAAATCGAAGTGGCTGTGGGCGACAACCGCGACGAAGTTTCACTGGGGACCCGCGAACAGTTGCTTGAGCTTGCCGAGAACCGGCTGAATGTCCTGTATGAGCAACTGGACCAATTGTGCTTTATCGACATTGCCGACTGGTTGAAAAACTTCCACAGCGCATTAAAAGAGATGCGCCAGCACACGCTTACTCAAATTCAGGAAATCGAAAAGGAGCTGTCCCATGGCATTGCCTGACTTCGCACGGGTTATCCACACCTATGAACGGGTCAGCACCCCGCTGGGCCGTTGGCTGTCCGAACAACAACGTAATGAGCTGGGAGCCCGGTTGCAGACCAAGGCTGAGCAGTTACACCCTCGAATCATGGTCTACGGCAACTACAACGCTGGCAAAAGTACCCTGCTCAATGCCTTGATGGGGCGGGCAGATGCCAAGATGGCGGATCGACCGGAAACGGCCGCGGTAACTGAGTACCGCTGGGGCAATTACACGCTGCTCGACACACCTGGCATCGACGCACCGATTGAGCATGAAGAGGTGGCTGAGAACCAACTGCACAATAGCGAAGTTGTGTTGTTCGTGGTCGCTGCAGGCGGTGCCACCGACGAAGCGAAAACCTGGGAGCGGTTGGTCGATATCGTCGCCTCAGAGCGCCGGGTAATGCTCATCGTCAACAACAAGGCAGGCATTACGGTCGGCGATCGCGATTATGTCGGCATCACCGATCGCCTGCGCATTCATCTGCAACGTGCGGCGAGTGAGCGCGGTATTGAAAACATTCTGGACAAGGTCCCGGTGCAATGGGTCAATGCCAGAAGCGCCCTCAAAGGACGACTCGAGGACAAGGCGCCGCTGATAGGCGCCAGTGGCATTCTTGACTTGGAGGAGGCGCTGGGCGACTTCCTGGAGCAAAGCGACACCGGGACAATCTTCGCGGCTTGTCGCAAAGACCTGGTGGTTGCGATCGAACAAGCCAATTTGCGGTTGGTGCAGGCCGGCAATGACCGTCAGGCTGAAGCGCTGACGAAAGCCAAACTGCAGATTGAAAACGAGCGCAGCCGTCTGACTGCATGCCTGAACGATCACCTGGATCGCGATTGTCGTAGCGCAAAGCAGGCAATTGTCAGTCTGATTACTTCAGTAGCAGAAGGACAAGTCAGGGGGGACACCAACCAGGCGATGGAAGAGGGGGCGGCAGACGTTGTCCAGTCTCTGGGCGACAAACTGATGCGCACGCTGGAGTACGAGCTGCCCAAGACTCAGCAGAGCCTGGGTGAAATCGGTGAGAAATTGGCCGAGTCCACTCTCCGACACGCTGACGCCATGCTGAATGCGGATCTGGATGCGCCGCAGGATGCTGGTGAAAGCATCCTGTCGCCAGCCATCAAGGATGCCCTGAAGAAAGTCCCCATGGGTAATGTCAAGGACATGACTGAACAGGGAGTGAAAGCGGCACTGGAGCTAGGAAAAGAGTTTCTGCCCAAACTGTTCAAAGGTATTGGCCCCAAGACCATGGGACGCTGGGCCAGTACAGCGGGTCGCTGGGCGGGGCCTTTGGTACAGGTCGGCGTGGCGTTGTACGACATCTACCAGGCTATTCGTACAGAGAATGCGGAGAAGGCAGCGCAAGCTCGTCGTACCAAAGCCATCGACGACTCTGCCAGTTCGTTTGTCCACGATTTGCGTCAGGCCTACCAGTTCCAAATAACTCTGGTGGTTGAGCAGGTGTTCAAACCTATGGATGAGTGGATCGACGCGCAAAGCCAGGCTCTGGTGCAACAAGACAAGGCCGCAGAGAACGATAGAATTCTGTTCGAACAGGCACTGATTGAACTGCGCCCGCAAGACTGATCTGGTCATTAACGCATCTCATCTCAACATTCGCTCCGGACATAGGACGGGGCGAATGCTTCCAGAGAGCCCAGAGTCATGCCTATTATTCTTCCATCTCGGAGGTTCAATTAATTCGTGATGCAGTGCGTCACGAATTAAAATGCCGGGTTGAGTCACTCATAAAGCCAAGGCTTCAACTCATCCAGATTCCTCACCACGATCTGCTGCGCCGCCGCTTTGGGGTCGAGCTTTTTCGGATCGATTTGAAAACGCTGCAACACATACTTGACCAAGGCGCGGCGTGTCGGAATGACCAGCACACCATCCTCCATGCCGAAATCGGCTTCGATGATTGCCTTCTGTTCTGGCTTGAGCCTTGAGTCGGGTTCGATGATCACGGCTACCTTGGTGTTCCAGTCTTCATCCTCGTCGATGAGGTTCTCGGTCTTGCGTTCGAACTCCGGTTGGCCGCGCAGACGACTCAGCACAAAATCCCGGTATTCACGATTCTTCTCGCAATACGCCCGCACATGCCAACGCATACCGGTGTAAATCAGTGTGTGTGGTGCAATCAAGCGAGTTTCTGGAGCCGGGTTAGCGAGTGAAACGTATGCGACTTCAATAACCTCGCTGTCGCGGCATGCCTTAAGCAATGGACGCAATACTTCAGGTCGAATCGTCCGGTCCGGCACCTCTAGCACCATGGTGTGGGCATACGCCAAGGCCAACCCTTCCACATGCGGCGCACGGGAATGGGTCTGGTTCAGCAGGTGCAGATAAGCGCTGGCGCTGTCGTCGATGAACAGTGGCTTGAACTGTTTGCTGGGGACGTAGCCCTTTAGCTGCTTGTCATATGTAAGGTTTTTAGGCGCATGTTCGGTGATGTAAGTGTTTATGTCCTTGGACGCCTGCTGACGACTGATCCCGAAGCTCTGGATCAGGTGCACCGTGGTCAGCCGGCCTTCCCACCAGGCGACGGTCTCGATCAAGCGATAACGAAGTGCCAGATCCCAACGAACCTGCTTGATGTCTTGTTTGCGTTTCATGACCGCTCCATGTGCGTGAATACTTTACCTGTATAAGTCTACATTCTAGACCTGTCGTTAAACACTACATATCTTGTATCTGTCTTCGAGATTTATCGAACTCACGGAAGGAAGTGGACATGAGTATGTCGGAAGCGGTTTCGACAGGTGCTTTGCTGATGATGGGGGCAATCCTGCTGGTGCTTCTGCTGCAGTACCTGAGGTTGCGTGAACTCTGGAAAATGGCTCTTGGCTATCAAAAGAGCGCGCGTTGGGCACGGATCTGGGAAATGGAGAACCGGGAACTGCGCTCGGCGCTGCGCGCTGAGAAAGCGCACATCGAGCAGTTGCAAAGAAAGCTCGTGATTTTGCAAGAATTGATACCAGCTGTGTGAAGGAGAAGGATATGAACAGACTTGAAAGGATCAAAGGCTGCCTTCTGGGTGGTGCGGTCGGGGACGCGTTGGGCGCCGCGGTAGAGTTCCTCGATTGGCCCGCAATCGAAGCTAAATTCGGTCCACAGGGAATCGTTGATTTTTCTCCAGCTTTCGGTATCACCGGTGCCATCACCGACGACACGCAGATGATGCTCTTCACGGCCGAAGGCTTGCTGCGGGCTTATGTGTGCGGCAGTTCGCGAGGGAGTTGCCACGTTCCCAGCATTATCCATCATGCGTTGCTGCGCTGGTTGATGACCCAGGATTACCCTACTGCGATTCCGATCAGCACGGACGGGTGGCTGATCGAGCAGCCAGAACTTTGGTCTCGGCGTGCCCCTGGCACTACCTGCCTCAATGCACTCAAAGTCAGTCCACGTCTAGGCGCTGTCGCCGAAAACAACAGTAAAGGCTGTGGCGCCGTGATGCGCGTAGCGCCCTGTGCATTCTTTGCCAACGCCTTCGACTACGCTGCCCAGTCCGGGCGCCTGACTCACGGGCACCCCAGCGGTTATCTTGCGGCAGGGCTATTCGCTGACATCCTGCAGCGGATGGTTGACCGGCAAGACAGCCTCGAACACGCAATCACCGAAAGCCTGGCTAAATACGGGCAAGAGCCCGGTATGGAAGAAGTCCGCAACCTTATCGAACGTGTACTGTTCTTCTACTATGAAGGCTACCAGCCCACCCCGCAACGCATCGACGAGCTCGGTGGCGGTTGGGTCGCTGAAGAGTCGCTGGCGATTGGTCTTTGGTGCGCCCTGATGGCGAGCTCGTTTGAGGAGGGCGTGATCACGGCAGTGAATCACGGTGGCGATAGCGACAGCACCGGGCTGATAGCCGGGCACCTGTTGGGTGCTCAGTATGGCGCAGCGGCGATTCCAGTTCGATGGTTTGGACAGTTGGAATTGCGTGAGGTGATCGAGCAAATGGCCGAGGATATCGAACGCGTTCCGCGTGATTACTGTGGGTATGGCGGAGAGTTCGATCAGATGATCGAGCAGATGTATCCCGGCGGGTGAGGGAACTGATGGCGACGCATTTTCATTTCGCCACTGAGCTATTCGCTGCGTAGGCTTACCAAAGCAAACTCGCTAGGCTGCCCTTTGAAGCCATTTTGAAGTGGCACAGGCATTTGTCAGGCATTAATCCTGAGAAGCAGCTTTAACCTTATTAAAACCGACAAAAACGGCTAATATCAGCACGTTTTTTTATCGGCAGATTTAGCTATGACTGATCGTTGGCACAGTGTTGATGAAATTGCCGAACACCTCGGCGTCAGCAAGGACACCGTTTATGCATGGATTGCCAAACGCAGCATGCCAGCCCACAAGGTCGGTCGGTTGTGGAAGTTCCAGAAGGTTGAGGTGGATACCTGGGTCAAAGCTGGCGGAGCCAGTGACGAATCGCAGCAGGCGCGAAGTGATGGCTGAGCATTATCGTCTTTCTTTCACCACGGGTGGCCTGTTTTTGCGGGAAGCACCGCTGGTTGTGGAGCGCTATCTAACGCTGCGTGATTGGAAGCAAACTCGGGAGCAGGTGCGGGGTGAGAATCTGTTGCAAGTTCGTACAGCAGCAGCTGCGACACGTATCAGTAAGGAGTTGATCGCGCGTCTGGAGCTTTTGGATCCAGAGGAGCTGGAGTTTTTGGTGGATGGCAGCCTGCGTGAGCAAGGCTACCTTCTGTGGGCTGCAACTTGCCGGCGCTATGCCTTCATCCACGACTTCGCTCGCGAAGTTCTGCGCGAGCATTACCTGCTTATGCGCCGCCAACTCACGACAAGCGATTACGATGCCTTCTGCAATGCCAAAGCTTTGTGGCATGCCGAGCTGGATGAATTGGCTGCGTCCACGCAAAGCAAATTGCGGCAAAACCTGTTCCGCATGTTGCGGGATGCCGACTTGATCAGCGCACAGCACCAGATTCAGCCTGTGTTGATAACTCCAGCGCTGGCCCATTTACTGGCTCGCCACGATAACGAGCAATTGCTGATTTTCCCGGCAACTGACCATGAACTTAAAAGGTGGCTGCAATGAGCCAGAAAATCAGTCAGCAGCCGCTGGCAGTCCGCTTTGAACACCTATTGAACGTCATGAGTGGTCAACGCTTTCTGGAAATGAAAGGGCTGAATAATGATCTGCCGTTCTACATCTGCGAATTCAAGGCGGCTGAAGCCTTTGAGATACAACGCATGCAGCGGCAACTGGTCAACACGCTGGCCGGCCTGCGTGTCGATTGTTTGCAGGGACGTGGTGTAAAGGTACTGGAAGTCAGCCTGTACGACCTGACCATCGACTTGCTAAAGGCTCGTGAGGGCAGTGACGAAGGTGTCAGCTTGTGGGAGCAGATCCGGGCGGTTGAGCCCGATGTGGAAAAAGAAGGTCTGCTGGAGCTTTTGCAGGGTGTATTGGATATCAAGGAACACCTGGTCCCGGCTATTGGCGAACGTATTGCACAGACGGATTACGACGTGCTTTTCCTCTCCGGCATAGGTGAAGTGTTCCCCTATATTCGCTCGCACAACGTACTCAACAATCTGCAAAGCACGGCCAAGGACAAACCCACGGTGATGTTCTTCCCCGGTGAGTATCGGCATTCGCTGGAGCAGGGCGCTTCTCTGGAGTTGTTTGGCTTGCTGCACGATGACAAGTACTACCGCGCATTCAATATTTTCGAGTCTCAGGTGTAAGGAAGCAGTCAATGAAACTCAACGGAATTTTCAAGAGCCCAGTCAGTCGTCCGATTGAGGGCGTCATTAAGGCCGACGACGAAGCTAGCTTGTTCAACGAGCTCAGTGAATACGTCCTGACTGACGAAGTCGCCAAGCGTCTGGAGCACTTCCTCGATGCCTATACCGACTACCACCATGCCAATGGCGTCTGGGTCTCCGGCTTCTTCGGCTCGGGTAAGTCGCACCTGCTGAAAATGCTCGCCCTGCTGCTGGAAAATCGCCAGGTCGACGGCAGTACTGCACTGGACATCTTCCTACCCAAGATCAAGGACGACGATGAGCTGTTGCGCGCTCAGCTGAAAAAAGCTGTCGTTATCCCCTCGAAAAGCATCCTGTTCAACATCGACCAGAAGGCCGACATCATCAGCAAGACCCAGGTCGACGCCTTGCTCTCGGTATTCGTCAAAGTCTTCAACGAGATGTGTGGTTATTACGGAAAGCAGGGTTACATTGCCCAGTTTGAGCGCGACCTGGACAGTCGCGAACTGTTCCAACCGTTCAAGGAAGCCTACCAGAGCATAGCCAATAAACCCTGGGAGCGTGGTCGCGAACAGGCGCTGCTGGAGACAGGTAACATCGCCAAGGCCTACGCCCAAATCACCGACGAAGACCTGGCGCTGGCCAAGGGCATCCTCGATAAATACCGCACTCAACACAGCGTTTCCATTGAAGACTTCGGCAATCAGGTAAAGGAATGGCTGGACAAACAGCCGTCCAACTTCCGCCTGAATTTCTTTGTCGATGAGGTCGGCCAGTACATTGCCGACAACACCAAGCTAATGACCAACCTGCAGACCGTGGCCGAAAGCCTGGCCACCAAGTGCCAGGGTAGGGCTTGGATTATCGTCACCGCACAGGAGGATATGGACTCGGTGATGGGGGACATGAGCAAGCAGCAAAGCAACGACTTTTCTCGGGTCCAAGCGCGTTTTGCCAACCGTCTCAAGCTCACTAGTGCCGACGTAGCCGAGGTGATCCAGAAGCGTTTGTTGACCAAGAATGATATCGGCGCCGCGCTGTTGAAAATTGTCTACGACCAGCAGCTCAACAACTTCAAAACCCTATTCGACTTTGCCGACGGTGGCCAGCACTACCAAAACTTCCGCGATCTGGAGCACTTCACTTACTGCTACCCCTTCGTGCCGTACCAGTTCCCACTGTTCCAGTCGGCCATTCGTGGCATATCCATGCATAACGGGTTTGAGGGCAAGGCCAACTCTGTTGGCGAACGCTCCATGCTCGGCGTGTTCCGAGAAGTGGCTATGGCTATCGACAACGAGCCAGTGGGCCAGCTGGCCACCTTTGATCGAATGTTCGAAGGCATTCGCGGCGCGCTGAAAAGCGCTATTCAAAGCGCTATCAACAATGCCGAGCGGCACCTTGGCGACCCATACGCGGTGCGCGTGCTCAAAGCATTGTTCTTGGTCAAGTACGTCAAAGAGTTCAAGGCCACTCTACGCAATCTCAATGTGCTGATGCTGGAGCGTTTTGGCGAAGACATTCCAGCCCAACGCAAGAAGCTGGAAGCGGCACTCAACTTGCTGGAGCAGCAAACCTACATCCAACGCAATGGCGAGTTCTACGAGTACCTGACCGACGAAGAGAAGGACATCGAAGAAGAGATCAAAAACACGGAGATCGAAACTGCCGATGTCATCAAGGAGCTGGAAACCCTGCTGTTTGATGGCGTGATCAAACAGCGCAAAGTCCGCTATGAAAACGCCCAGGACTATGCCTATACGCGCAAAATGGACGACCGTTCGCTCAGTCGCGAGTTTGAGTTGGCCATCCACATTGTCACTCCGCTTAGTGACAACTTCGATAACCTCACCGTGCAGCGCATGCAGAGCATGGGACGTGATGAGCTGCGTGTGGTGCTGCCGGCTGATGCCCGGTTCATGCAGGATCTCACCCTGCACAAACGCACTGAGAAATACATACGACAGAACAGCAGCACTCAACAGGAAGCGGTTAAACGCATCATCGACGCCAAGGGCTTCCAGAACACCGAACGTCTAGCCGAATTACAGGATCGAGCCAAGGAGTTGCTTGGCAAAGCGCACTTGATCATTAACGCCGCGGATGTGGAGGCCACCAGCAGCGACGGTCAGACCCGTATTCTGAAAGGCTTCTACCAGTTGATCGAAACTACTTATCCGAACCTGCGCATGCTGCGCGATGTGCCGTTCAACGAGAACGACATTGGCAAATACCTTCGCCAGGCGCAGGACGGTCTACTCGGCAACGACGCTACTAGCCTGACCGAGCCCGAGCAGGAGCTACTAGCCTATATCCAGAACAATGCTCGAAGCGGTGTGCGCACTACGGTCAAAACCCTATTGGAGCGATTCGAGCGCAAGAACTACGGCTGGTATTATGCCGCCATTCTTTGCAACCTTGCGCTGCTCTGTGCGCGTGGCAAGGTGGAGGTGCGGCAAGACAGCAATCCGCTGGAAGGCGACAACCTGGAGCGCAGCTTGCGCAACACCAACGCTCACACCACCTTAGTGTTGGAGCCGCAAATCGAGTTCAGCGCCTCTCAGGTCCGCCATCTCAAAGAGTTCTTTGCCGACTTTTTTGACCGTCCCGCCAGCTGTAACGAAGCCCGCGCTCTGGCGCGTGAAACCATCGACGCCATCAAAGAACTGGAGATTGAATTAGCAGACCTGCATGGGCAAAAAGCCTTATATGGTTTCCTCAATGTGCTGGATGGCGTGATGGCTACCCTCAAGGAGATTGCCGGCAAAAACGCCAGTTGGTTCCTTACCGACTTGTCTCGCGCCTCCGATGCCATGCTCGACACCAAAGAGCAGATCATTGAGCCGCTACGTCGCTTCATGGGTAGTCCGCAAAAAGCTATTTACGATCAGGCTCGCCAACTGGTGCAGGAGCAGGAAGACAATTTCGCCTATGTCGTGACGGGAGAGGTTGAAGTCATCAAGGCATTACTCACCGAGAATAAACCCTGGCAAGGCAACCGCCTGCAGCAGGCTAAACCGCAACTGGAGTCCTTGCAGCAAGCCATTGCTAACCAGCTAACCGGCGAAAAGGCTGCCGCAGTCGGCCGGCTTGCCGAGTTGGAGTTGCGTTTGCAGGGGAGCAACGAGTACGGCAGTCTTAAGCCGGAGCAGCAGGCTCAGCTCGCTGTGCCGTTTGTTGAAGCTCGGCAGTCAATGCAAGGGCAGAAGCGTATCGCCATGATCCGTGATCAGTTGCGTGCCTTCGAGGACAATCAATACGCACAGTTGCTGCTCAAATTGGAGCGACTGGCTCGTCCGCAACCGGTACCAGATCCAATTCCACCCTTTTCTCCGCCGCCAGCGGGAAATCAGGACAACGATTATCCGCCGCAACCAAGCGCAGAACCACCCCAAGAGGCCGAACCGCGCTTGGTGCCCGCACGTTCTATCAAGGTGGGTTACAGCAAGCCTTGGCTGGCCAGTGAGTCTGAGCTCGATGATTACCTACGGCAGCAGCGCGAAGCCTGGCTGAAGGAAATCCAAGCAGGCAACCGCGTACAGATTTGAAACGGACAAGTGCTCCGATCATTTCCGTGAGACCACACAAATGATCAGGCAGGCCCATAAAGAGAAGAATGATGGAAACCACCAAACTCAAGAAGTTCGCCCAGCACGCCCGTCGTCTATTGCTGGAGCAAGTCGGCGCCAAGCTCATCCTGGTGCTTGATGCCAGCAGCGCCGCTCGCCGCGAGAATCCGCAGGCCGTGGCCCAGTTGGAAAAGCAAATTGCTACATCCAGCCGCGAGCAACTCATCGACAAGGTGGCCTACACATGGTTCAACCGCTTCTGTGCTTTGCGTTTTATGGACGTGAATGCCTACACGCGCATCCGTGTAGTATCGCCCGCTGACGAAGGCCAGTTCCAGCCGGAAATACTGGCTGAAGCCAAGGCTGGCCATATCGATGAAGATCGCGTGCCCGAAAAAATCAGCCGGCAGATCCAAGCCCTGCTCAGTGGCACCGCTCCTAGCCACGACCCGCAGCAGGAAGCCTACCGCCTGCTGGTGGTGGCAGAGTGCAACAGCTTCCACAGCGCTATGCCTTACCTTTTCGAGCGTATCGCAGATTACACCGAGCTCCTGATGCCTGATGACCTGCTCTCGGGCAATTCTATTCTAGCCTACACCCGTGAAGCCATGACGCCCGACGCTTGCACGGATGTTGAGGTGATTGGTTGGCTATACCAGTTTTACATCTCCGAGAAAAAGGACTCTGTCTTTGAAGGGTTGAAAAAGAACCAGAAGATCATCCCTGAGAATATCCCCGCCGCCACCCAGCTATTCACCCCGCACTGGATTGTGCGCTACCTAGTGGAAAACTCTCTGGGCCGCCTGTGGATTCTCAACCATCCCGGCTCACCTCTGGCCGGGCAGATGGAGTACTACATCAAGCCAGCGGCTGAAGAAATCGACTTCCTCAGGATTACTCGCCCGGAAGACATCAAGGTCTGCGACCCGGCCTGTGGTTCCGGCCACATGCTCACCTACGCTTTTGATTTGCTGTACGCCATCTACGAAGAGATGGGTACTGATCCGAACGAAATCCCCGAGAAAATCCTCACCCACAACCTCTACGGCATCGAACTGGACGAGCGAGCAGGCGAGCTGGCCGCTTTTGCCCTGACCATGAAAGCCCGCGCTAAACAGCGCCGCTTTTTCAACAAGGCCATCAAGCCAAACATCCGCGTCCTGGAAAAGGTGACGTTCAGCCACGATGAGCTGGATGAATACATCACGGCTGTGGGTCGCGATCTGTTTACCCTCGATCTGCGCGAAACTCTCAAGCAATTTGAAGAAGCCGACAACTTTGGTTCGCTGATTCGCCCCAAACTCACCAGCGTGCAGAACGTGTTGCCGGTGCTGGAAGCGAAAGACATGGCTGGTAACTTGTTCCTGGCCGGAACCCACGTCAAAGTGTTGAAGGTGCTGTTGCAGGCAGATTATTTGAGCCAAAAATACCAAGTGGTTGTAGCCAATCCTCCCTATATGGGAAGCAAGGGCATGAATGCGCGGTTGGGTGCATGGGCAAAGGAAAGCTACCCCAGCAGCAAATCCGATCTGTTTGCCATGTTTATCGAGCGCAATCTTGATCTAGCTGTGCCTACAGGTGCGGTGGCCATGATCACCATGCAAAGCTGGATGTTCCTGTCCTCATTCGAGTCGCTGCGAGTGCGCATTCTGGGGAAGAACACCATTCTCTCCATGGCCCATCTGGGAGCGCGGGCGTTTGACAGCATCGGTGGTGAGATAGTCTCCACCACGGCCTTTGTGCTGGAGAACCAGCATAAGCCGAAATATAAGGGATCGTATCTGCGGCTGGTCGATGGCAGCTCCGAAGCGGAGAAGTCCGCTATGCTCAAGGAGGCGATTCAATGATCACCCAACTCGCGCTTAAAAACTTTACCGCCTTCAGTGACCTTGCCATTGATTTTTCGCCCAAGATCAACGTGATCATCGGTGAAAACGGTACTGGAAAAACCCAGTTGCTCAAAGCTTCCTACGCCATGTGTTCCGGCGCATCGCTACACAAAGCCAAACCTGACGCCAGCGACGAAGAGCTGGCTGCCATGCTCACAACCAAACTGCTTCGGCTGTTCATGCCTCTAGACGAGAAACTGGGCAAGATGCACCACCAGGGTGCTACCGAACAGGCCTGCCTGAGCGCGCAGTTCGCCCAAGAGCAGCGGCTAGCTGCAACCTTCTTCAACAACTCCCGCTCACTTGCCATTCAGGAGCGCACCAACTACCAGCACTCTCAGGTAGAAGCGGTTTTTATGCCGACGAAGGAAGTTCTCTCCTTCATGAAGGGTTTCAATAGCCTGTATGAAAAGTACGGCCTCTCCTTCGATCAGAGCTATCAGGATATTTGTCTGCTGCTGGATCTTCCTGAAGTACGGCCTGAAACCCTGCACGAAAAATCCAAATGGGCGATGGCTGAAATCGAGGCAATTTGTGGTGGCCGCTTTGTTTTCTACGGCGGAGGCAAAGTTACCTTCAAAACCGACAACGCAGAATACTCAGCTAACGCTATGGCTGAAGGCTTTCGCAAGGCGGGCATGCTCTCCCGCCTGTTAGAAACTGGTGCTATCCAACCCGGTGTCAGCGGTCCGCTTTTTTGGGATGAACCTGAGACGAATCTCAATCCTAAGCTGATGAAGCTTCTCGTGAAGATCCTTCTGGAGCTGTCCCGCAACGGCCAGCAGGTGATTTTGGCCACCCACGATTATGTGTTGCTCAAGTGGTTTGATCTACTGATGGACAAAGGCAAGGGTGACCATGTGCGGTTTCACAGCCTATATCGCGATCCAGTTACGACCGATATCAAGATTGCCTCGACAGAGCACTTTCTGGACATATCACCCAATCCAATCGATGAGGCGTTTGGTTTTCTCATCAATCAGGAGATCGAAAACGATATGGGCGGTCTTGGAAAATGAAGGTTATTCAGGCTGATGGATTTGAATTTCGATTCTCTGATGCAATTGATGCGTTCGTTTTTGATGAAAAAGACAATACTAAACCGACCTTTCATGGTGCACCTATGAAAGGGGTTGATATCGTGGCGGAGTTCGAGTCGGCATACGTTTACATTGAGATGAAAGATTATGATGATCCATCAGCTTACGACGTTATCCATGCCGCATCGGATGATGAGAAGCATAGCAGGCAGGACAGTTTCAGGTGGTTGAAAAATTACCTGAAGTATAAATTTAGGGACTCATACCTTTATCGGCATGCAGAGCAGAAGGTCGACAAGCCCATTCACTATGTGTGTCTAATTACTTTTGATAATGCCCTGAATAGCAGAATGCAAAAATCTCTGAAACAAGAGCTTCCGGTAGGTAGGGCTCCACGTCGATGGATTCAGACTCTTGCCACGAGCTGCCAAGTTGTCAATCTGGAAAAATGGAATGAGAACTTTCCGAAGTGGCCGGCAACTCGATTGCTTGTACCACCGCAGGAGGTTGTTTGAGATGGTGAGAATGTTAAGCGGGAGTATTAATGAATATCTCATCATCGGCGAAATTGACATGCAGGCACTGCGTCAGTTCCAGTCCTGCCACCGCTCGCCGGTCAGCCCATTAAAGCCCTTGCCGGATGGCTTTGAGTCCTCCCATGCAAGAAGAGCCTTGCCCAAAGGGGAAGAGTAATGAATCAGGAAAAAAATATGGAGAAGTACCTCTTTCGGGCCTCGGCGGCGGATTTCAAGAAAATCCCGGGGAGTCCGATTGCATATTGGGCTCCAAAGTCAGTTATAGATGCGTTTGAAAATGGGACATCTTTAGGCGATCTGGTTCACGCGCGAATTGCCTTGGCAACGGGTGATAATGGTGCATTCGTTCGTGGTTGGTGGGAGGTTTCGTTAAGCGAAATTGGATTCGGAATGACCACCAATGAAGAGTCCGTTGAGTCTGGAAGAAAGTGGTTTCCCTGCAATAAAGGTGGGGATTTTCGAAAGTGGTACGGAAATAATGAGAATTTAGTTAACTGGTTTAAAGATGGTGAGGCCGTAAAATCCCTTGTTGATATGGAGACCGGCAGGGTTAGGTCGCACAACTATAACGGGGATTTTGGATTTCAAGAATCTGTGACCTGGAGTGCTCTTAGCTCTGGGAAGCTTGGCGTTAGGTTTAGCGGGCCTGGCTTTATGTTTGTAACGCCAGGATCCAGTGCTTTTAAAAAAGCAGCAGAAGCTAACTTGTTCGTAATTCAAGCCCTTCTCTCATCAAATCTTGCAGATTACTTCCTTCGGCTTATTAGTGCGACGATGAATATTGAGGTTGGGAATGTTCTCAGGATTCCATTTATTCCTGTCTCTCCTGACGTTGTCAAGGTTACGCAGAGTGCAATCTCGTTGAGTCAATATGACTGGGACGCCTCTGAAGTTTCTTGGGATTTCACCTCTCTGCCGTTAATGCAATCCGAGTTTCGTCAGCCCAGCCTGCAATCCACCTATTTGCAGCTCCGCGCGTATTGGAGCGACATGACGCTGGAAATGCAGCGCCTCGAAGAAGAAAACAACCGCATCTTCATCAATGCTTACGGCCTGCAAGACGAACTGAAACCCGAGGTGCCGCTCAAGGAAATTACCCTCACCTGCAACCCGCACTACCGCTATGGCGGTGACAAGACCGAGGCCGAGTTGGAGACGCAGTTGCAGAGTGACACCATGACTGAGTTCCTCAGCTACGCCGTAGCCTGCATGTTTGGCCGCTATAGCCTGGACAAGCCTGGGCTTGTTCTGGCCAACCAAGGCGACACTCTGGCTGAGTATCTGCACCAGATCCCTGAACCTCGTTTTATGCCGGACGAAGACAACGTGATCCCGCTGCTAGATGGCGAGTGGTTTGCTGACGACGTGACTGAGCGCTTCCGCACCTTTTTGCGCGTTACCTTTGGCGAGATCCACTACGAGGCCAATCTGGCTTTTATTGAACAGTCGCTGGGCAAGGACGTGCGCAAGTACTTCCTCAAGGATTTTTACGCCGACCATGTGAAGCGCTACAAAAAGAGGCCCATCTACTGGCTGTTCTCCAGCCCCAAGGGCACTTTCAGTGCGCTGATCTACCTGCACCGCTACCGTCCGGATACGGTGAGCGTGGTGCTGCGATACTTGCGCGACTTCCGTAAGAAGCTAGCTGCACGGCTGGATTACCTCCAGCAAGTCGGCATCAGCACCTCCGCCAGCCAAGGCGAAAAGACCCGTGCCCTCAAGGAAATCGAAACGCTCAAAAAGCAACTGCTGGAGCTGGACGACTACGAGCGTGACACCCTCTATCCGTTGGCTACTGAGCAGGTGGCGCTGGATCTCGATGATGGCGTTAAGGTGAACTACCTCAAGCTAGGCTCGGCGCTCAAGAAGATCATCGGACTGGATGCCAAGGAAGACTGAGATGTCAGGAAGCTTCGAGAAGGCGATCACGATTCGCCAGGCGATACGCAACATCGATGACCGGACGTTTCTGCTCCCGGCGATCCAGCGCAATTTTGTCTGGTCGCCCCAGCAGATCTGCGTGTTATTTGATTCCCTGATGCGCGAGTATCCGATCAATACATTCATGATGTGGGATGTGACGAGCCCGGAGATCAAGAACAAATACCGCTTCTACAGCTTCCTAACCGACTACTGTCAGCGATTCAAGGAGTCCAATGACTACGTTCCGACTCAGGGCGACTTCAAAGACTTCAAGGCAGTCATCGATGGACAGCAGCGGCTGACTTCCATCTACATCGGTTTGAAGGGCACTTATGCCTACAAGCAGCCCCGTGTCTGGTGGCCCAATGCGCGTAACGACCAAGTGCTGCCGCCACGTCGACTCTATCTGGATCTTGCCAAGGGGCTGGACGGAGAGGACAACGACTCGATGGCCCACTACAATTTCCGATTTCTGACCGAAAAACAGGTGGCGGCGTTTAGTGATGACCCTTCCTCGCGCTGGTTTGAAGTGGGTAAGGTATTGAGCCTGCCTGACGTGCGCTCTGTAGATGAGATTCCGTTCGAGGTGGTCTTGCCCTACCTTGAGAAGCATGGACTGGCCTCCAACAGCTTTGCGCGTAAGGCGTTGACCCGCCTGTACTACCTCGTCAGGCATGAAGAGGTGATCCACTTCTACAACGAGGAAAGTCAGGATATCGATCACGTACTGGATGTATTCATCCGCACCAACAGTGGCGGTACGCCGCTGGCGTTTTCGGACTTGTTGATGTCGATCGCCATCGCTAACTGGGATGGGGATGCTCGTAAAGATATAGACGAACTGGTGACCGAGGTACGGCAAAGCTCGGAGATGCAGTTCTCGATTGGCCGTGACTGGGTGCTTAAGACCTGTCTGATGCTGACGGGGGCTGATGTGCGGTTCCGGGTCAAGAACTTCGACTCCGATCAGGTGAGCATCATCCAGCAGCAGTGGTCGGAGATCAGGGCTTGTGTGGTCGCAACCTTCAAGCTGCTGCGCAAATTCGGCTTAAACGACCAGTCGCTGAGAGCCAAGAACGCGGTCATCCCGCTGGCGTTCTATATGTACAAGCAGTCCTTCCGTGACAAGCCGCTGTATCACACCATCAACAACATCAACTACCTACGCGAAGAGCGCTTGGCGCTGTCCCGCTGGTTACATATGGTGCTTTTGCGAGGGATATTTGGTGGGCAGGCTGATGGTGTTCTGACCAAGATGCAGCGGTTGTTGGCTAGGCATTTGGACAAGGGGCTGTTCCCCTTGGATGAAATCATTGAGGCCTTCACCGCAACCAACAAGGATCTTCGGTTTGATGAGGCCTATCTGAGGGGGCTCCTTGATATCCAGTATGAGGATTCAAGGTGCCGTTCGGTCCTAAGCCTGCTATTCCCCGAGATCAATGAGAACCTGCAACTGGACATCGATCATCTGCATCCGAGCAGCGCCTTTGCAAAGGCTGCTCTCGCCAAAAAGGATTTCCTTCAAAAAGATCCCGGGTTGATGGCGTTCTATCAGAGCTCCATTAACTGGAACTCGATTGCCAACCTGCACCTGCTGAATGCTTCGCAGAACCGCTCGAAGAAGGATCTGTCACTGGCC
The DNA here is from genome assembly GCF_002251635.1 of Pseudomonas mandelii. GTDB lineage: Bacteria > Pseudomonadota > Gammaproteobacteria > Pseudomonadales > Pseudomonadaceae > Aquipseudomonas > Aquipseudomonas mandelii_B. The sequence goes on along the minus strand of NZ_NMOJ01000092.1, from coordinate 32,388 downwards.
GACTGGATGACAGAGAAGGACACCGGATTCAAGCCGGTCGACCTGCTACTGAGTGACGACGACAGTCTGCATTTTGCTCACTTCCAGACGTTCTGTGAAAAACGTCGGGAAGCGTTGATGCAACGGCTGCGCCGCAATGTCGTGGTTAGCGGAACGCTTTCGATGATCGAGGAAGTGCTGGAAGAAGATGAAGAGATCGAGGCCGTGGCATGAGTAACCCCAAAATCAGCCAGGCCCTGAGCAACCTGTTCGACAAGCAGCGCATAGTGTTCTGGTATGACACGCGCCTGGAGTTTCGCGCTGATTTCGAGACGCTGGAGTTGCCGGATGTTGAGAAAATCGAGCTGGCTAACAATGAGTTTGGCGTGAAATACCGCCTCCTGCGTGAGCAACCGGAACAGAAGTTTCTGCTCTACCGTGAAGGTGCTGAGCCTCCGCATTTGCACAATTGGCTGTTGGATGTGCAGCTCGCCAGTGGCAATTGCTTCCGTACCGATCAGGTTGCCTTGTGGCTGGCTGAGCTGGAGTTGGGACCGGATTGCTATCCGTTGTTGGAAGCGCATGTGGCGTTTTTCGAATCAGCCAAGCGCCGCGAGGCACTCGGTAAGTTACTAGAACCGGGTGATTCGCAGAGCCTGCTGCAACGCAAAATGCTTGCTGTATGCGCCGGCAACGAGCCGCGCCTGGATGTGATTCTGGAAAACCTGCTGGGTGATCTGGCCGCTAGCAAAGATGTGCGGATCAAGTTAATCGAAAGCAGCTGCTTGAATGTCTATCTGTGGGAGCAGGTGAAGCGCGCCTATGGCTATAGCTCCGAGCAACCAGGGTTGCACGATTTCGTTATCGAGCTGTTTAAGGCTTGTTTCATGCTTGGGATCGACCCGGCGTATAAGGCGCGACTGTCCGCTGAGGCGCTGGTGTTCCTCAAACGCTGGAAGGACAGTCGTTCACATGAGCAGAGTTTCGAGGCACTGTCTGAGCAGTGCGCGGCGGTGCTGCAGATCGACGACAAGCTGCAAACCCTGGACTGGCGTAGCCTGCTGGAGCTGGATTATTTCGAGCTGATCGACCGCAAGATCCTCAGTGAGCTGGTACGTGCCGTGGTGGCCCGTACAGTGACCGCTCAGGAGGTGGAGCAGTGGGTACGCCAGCGCCGTCAGAGCCACTGGTTTGAGCGCTTCAAGGATGTGTATCTGGCGCTGGAGCATGCGGCGCAGTTCATTCAGGTACTGGACATCACGCAGCTGCAAATGGAGTCGCTGACTGATGGCGTGCAAAAGTACGCCAGCCAGTGGTTCAGGCTGGATCAGCGTTACCGCAAATTCGTCTATCACCTGCGCGAATCCGGCCAGGCTTCGTTGTTGGGTGAGTTGGCTATGCAGGTTGAGAATCTGTACGGCAACAACTACCTGAGCCGTCTTAACGACCGCTGGCAGCAGCATGTGGATGCAGCTCAGCAGTGGGAGGCAGCGCCCGTAGTATTGCAGCGCAATTTCTTCAGCCGCTACGTGCAGCCTTTTGTGGAGCGAAAAACCAAGGTGTGCGTGCTGATTTCCGATGCGTTCCGCTATGAGGTAGGCGAGGAACTGCAAAGTCTGATTCGTCAGGAGGATCGCTTCGAGGCCGAGCTGGAGCCGATGCTGTCGATGCTGCCGAGTTATACCCAGCTGGGCATGGCGGCGCTGCTACCCAACAACAACCTGCAACTGGCCGACAACGACAGTGGCGATGCCATAGTCGATGGTCAGAGCGCTCAAGGCTCGGTCAACCGGGGCAAGATTCTGGCGACCAGGGTGCCAGCATCCCAGGTGGTACGAGCCAAGGATCTCCTGGCGATGAACCAGGCCGACTCTCGTGCCTTGCTGCGCGACAATGAGGTGGTTTACGTTTATCACAACCTGATCGACAAGACCGGTGACACCCGTGATACCGAAGAGCGAGTGTTTTCGGCGGCCGAGGAAACGCTCAGTGAGCTGATCCGTCTGGTGAAGAAGCTGACCAACGCGAATGCCAGTAATCTGCTGATCACTGCCGATCATGGCTTCATCTATCAGAATCATCCGCTGCAGGAGAGCGATTTCCTCAGCGGTGAGCCGGAGGGCGATGAGGTCCTATACCGCGACCGGCGTTTTGTACTGGGTCGTAGCTTGCGCGAAGGCGCCAGCTTTAAAACTTTCAACCCGGTGCAGCTAGGCCTGACGGGAACGCTTATGGTGCAGATTCCCAAATCGATCAACCGTCTGCGGCTGAAAGGCTCTGGCAGCCGCTTTGTGCATGGCGGCGCCACCCTGCAAGAGGTTGTGATCCCGGTCATCCGCATTAACAAGAAGCGCCAGAGCGATGTGGGTCGGGTGGAGGTGGAGTTCATCGGTGGCGGTGGCAAGACCATCACCACCGGGCAGTTGGCCGTGGTGCTCTATCAAACCGAGGCAGTGACCGAGAAACTGCAGTCGCGCCGGTTGCGTGCAGGTTTGTTCACGCTGGACGGTGAGCTAGTATCCGATCAGCATGAGCTGTTGTTCGACTTCAGTTCTCCTAATCCGCGTGAACGGGAGCTGCCGGTGCGCTTCATTCTCAGCCGCAAGGCCGATGAGGCGAATAATCAGCAGGTGGAACTGCTCCTTGAAGAGACCGTGGACGGCACTTCACACTTCACACGGTACAAAGCCGCGCGTTACGCCATTCGCCGCTCGTTCAGCAGCGAATTTGATTTTTAAGCAGGAGCTCCAATGAGTCAGCTCGACGACAAAATCAACCAGCACTTTGCCGGACTAGTGGTGCGCAAAGACCTGGTCAAAGCGGTGAAGGGCAACGCCATTGTGCCGTCGTATGTGCTGGAGTACTTGCTGGGCCAGTACTGCGCGACCAATGACGAAGCGACTATCCAGACCGGGATCGAGACCGTCAAGGAGATCCTGCGTAAGCACTATGTCCACCGCAACGAAGCAGGGTTGGTGCGCTCGACCATCAAGGAGAAGGGGCGGCACAAGGTTATTGACCGTATTAGCGTCTCATTAAACGACAAGGATGACGTGTACGAGGCTGAGTTCGCCAACCTGGGCATCAAGAAGGTGCTGATCGACTCCAACACCGTCAAGGCCCACCAGAAGCTGCTGGTAGGTGGTGTTTGGTGCATTGCAGATGTAGAGTATGAATACACCGAGGACAAGTCTTCCTCACCTTGGATTCTGGCCTCGCTAAAGCCAATTCAGATTTCCCGCTTTGATTTCGACGGCTATCTGGAGGCACGTAAGCAGTTCACCACTGATGAGTGGATTGACCTGCTGATCCAGAGCGTAGGGTTCAATCCGCAGATGTTTGGCAAGCGCAATAAGCTTGCTCAGCTTATCCGCCTTATTCCGTTCTGCGAGCGCAACTACAACTTGATAGAACTGGGGCCGAAGGGCACTGGCAAGTCACACGTTTATTCCGAGTTTTCACCCCACGGCATTCTTATCTCCGGTGGCGAAGTTACAGTTCCCAAGCTGTTCGTCCATAACGGCACAGGTAAGCTCGGTCTGGTGGGTTACTGGGATGTAGTGGCTTTCGATGAGTTCGCCGGTAAGCAAAAGCGAGTGGATAAGGCGCTGGTGGACATCATGAAGAACTACATGGCCAACAAGTCGTTCTCGCGGGGTGTGGAAACCCTCGGAGCTGAGGCCAGCATGGTGTTTGTGGGTAATACCGATCACACCGTGCCCTACATGCTTAAGCACACGGACCTGTTCGACCCGCTGCCGGAAAAGTTCCACGATTCAGCCTTTCTCGACCGCATTCACAGCTACATCCCCGGTTGGGAAGTGGATGTCATCCGTGGCGAGATGTTCTCCAGTGGTTACGGCTTCGTGGTGGACTACCTGGCCGAGATCCTGCGCTCGCTTCGCAGTCATGACTACTCAGATCGCTATAAGGGACAGTTCACGCTATCCGACGATATTTCGACGCGCGACCGCGATGGCATCAACAAAACCTTTTCTGGTTTGATGAAGATCCTGTACCCGCATGGCGAGGCGACAGACGCCGAAGTGGAAGACGTATTGCGCACTGCAATTGAAGGGCGCAAGCGGGTGAAGGATCAGTTGCTACGCATTGACGCGACCTATCCGGCAGTTCGTTTTGCCTACAAGGGGGGGGATGCTCAGGAGCGGTTGGTGCGCACTCTGGAAGAGGATGAGTACCCTAATCAATACCATCGAAGGGGAGCAACTGAAGTTTCTACTGCAGACTTACCCCAAGTCGGTACTGACCCTTTGGCGCTTATCGAGGCAGCGCCAGCCATGCAAGGGCCAGCTTCACGCCCAAGCAATCCTGCGCCGATGGAACCAGTGGTGAAGGAGCAGCATTTGGTCTTCCACGAAAATCAGCGAGGACTGAGTTTTGACAAGTTGTTCAGTCCCTATCTGGTAGGTGCCAAGCGCATCATCATCACAGACCCCTATCTTCGTATGTTCCACCAGTTGCGCAACTTGATGGAGCTGATGGAGACCATTAGCAAGCTGCAAGGCCCGGAAGATGAGGTGGTGGTTCATGTGGTGACCGTTGAGGATGATTCCAATGGTGATCGTCAGACCGAAAGCCTGCAGAAGATCGCTGATGCTTGTACGGGTGTTGGCATCCAGTTCAGTTGGGCCTACGACACTAGCGGCACCAAGCATGATCGAGACATCACAACCGACACGGGTTGGAAGATAGTGCTTGGTCGTGGTTTGGATGTTTTTCAGCGCTTTGAGCTGAATGATGCCTTCAGCTTTGCGAATCGGCTCCAGCAGCATCGGCAGTGCAAAGAATTCAGTGTGACCTTTGTGCGAATTGGCCCGGCAGCTTGTTCGTAGGTTTACGACGATTAGGCAGAGGCAGAGGCACTCTGATTTGTGTTCGCAGCACGACTAAAAAAAGTAAGGCCGACTGCGGATGCCCTTAGGCGTGGGGAAGTCATAGTTTCGGCTGCAGCAGGAGCTGACTACAACCGCTGGATCACGACAAAAAATAAGTGAGGGGAGTACCCTGCCGATGACCGCCCTAGCATCAGCCAAGGGCAGTCTATCGGGCGGTGTGAGCCTAGGCGTTATAGGTAACCTCGTTCAGCCAACGATACGCAGCCTTCGTGGCCTACAACGATATGATCCAGCGTCTGGGTGCCAATCATGTTGAGTGCGTTCTTGAGGGTGGTGGTCAGCGTGCGATCGGCCTGGCTGGGTTCGGGATCTCCAGAAGGATGGTTATGCACCAGTATCACGGCTGCTGCGTTGTGCTCTAGAGCGATCTTGACCACTTCCCTTGGGTAAACGCTGGCCCCGTCCAGCGTGCCGCGAAACAGCTCCTGAAATCCGATAATCCGGTGCTTGGTGTCGAGCAGCAGAAGAGCAAAGACTTCGTGCTCATGGTACTGCAGCAGTGTTTGCAGGTGGCTGAAGACCTGCTTCGGCTCAGTCAATGCCCGGCCTTTAGACAGACGACTCATTGCCAGTTGTTGAGCCATACGCAGGATGTCAGCTTCGGTGACCGGGGCTTCCATAAGATAGGTACCGGTATCTTCACCGGCTCTGAGCTTGTGATATTTCATGTGGGTCTTCCTGTACGAATGCGTGAGAAAACGGAGGGATCTGAGAAACCCTGTTACTGGACGTTGGGCTTGCCGTTGTGCCGCGTGGCTTGCGACTCCAACTTTTGACCGAGTGAGGGTTTGGCAGGCGCTGTCGGTTGGGCTTTTGGCTCTACATCGCTGGGCTGATCTTCAATGGCGGGGAAGAACTCTTCGACGATGGCGCCGGTGTCCTCCTCGCTGTCTTCAAATGCCCCATTGTTAAAGCCTTGCCGGGCCGCGTGATCCAAGGCGCTCTGGTCAAAGCCCGCGGCTTGCCGGGTTTCCTCCAATTGCTTGGCTGCCAGTAAGGCGTCTTCTAGGGTCAGTCCATTGCGTACCGTAATGTCCACGTAGAAGATCGGCGTGCCATGGCTTTGCCGGGTGGATTTACCGCGTAAACGAAACTCCAGCGGCAGACAGGCGAGGCGATCACCGGAGATGGCTTGCAGGTAATGCAGACGCGCTGCCAGAGTGCGGATGCTGTTGTAGCCTGTGGTGCGAAAGACAAAACTGCCCAGCGGATCGTCATCGCCAATCACCACGTTGAGCCGGCCGTAAGGCTTGCAGGCTCCGCCTTGCGCCAGTGAGCATCCATCCGGAGAAGGGCAGGGCAATGCCTGAATGCCGTCCTCGGTCAAACGCTTGCAGGTCAGGCCGTTGCCGACGCATAAAGGTCGGCCAGTGGTACGGTCGAACAGGCTGTAGTCAGCCCGAAAGTTCAGGTCAGGCTCGTTGAACAGCAGCCGGATTGGAATGCTGCGCAGTTTGCCGTCCTGGCCATTACGCAGCTCCTCATTGAGGGGGTGCAGCAGCCAGCCGTCACGGCTCTGTACTTGGGAGGTAAGGGTGAATTGATCGTCCTTTTCCGGTAGACGCTTTCCGTTCTTTTCGACGAGCTTGCCAATGGATATTCGGCCCAAAATCGGCGGAGTGATGGCTAAACCTTTGAGCATGGGAGTTCTCCTGTATCTGAAATAAAAACGCCACCGAGATCGCGTAAACGGCCAGGGTGGCGTTGGAGAGAAAGGGCATGGGAATAAGGGAAGCGCGAACGAGCGTTCAGGCCAGTAGAAAACGCCGACAGCCGGTTTTTGTGGTCGAGTAGCGCACTTGTAGGTAGGGCTTTTCTTTCAGCAGGCGGGGGATATCCAGTGCCACGCTGTCTTTGGCTTTCCTCCACGTGATGCTGCCGGTTGCGAAGGTAGCTTGACTGGCATCACCCATGGCCTGTTGCAACGTTTGCTTGAGCTGAGCTTCCTGCGTCTCCTGCTGAGCAATCGAGTCGCGCACCTTTTGCAAGTCGGCAAAGGTGGTGCTGAGGCGGACGTCCTGGCTGAAGTCCAGGGTGTGTCCGACGTCCTGCGGGTACAGGCAGCGTAGTGCCTGATCGGCGGATGCCGAACCGTCAGCCGGTGGCGGGGTGTCGCCGACGACGTAATCCCAAAACAACCGCTCCAGCTCGATCAGTTGGGCAATCATCGAATCGTCCCGTTTAATCCGATGGATTTCCAGGTGTTGCCCGCCCAGCAGTACCGCCACATCTGCTGCCTGCTTGCCGGTGACGGCGAGCTGGTGCATGACCTGTAGCTGCACATATTCCGGCACGCCCTCCTTCCAGAGGCGGGCGCCGTTGATGCCGGCGGTTTTGCATTCGAGGATCTGCACCTCAGGCGCACCGATGATTTCGCGGTCGATGTTGGCCAGCATCCAGCTCAGTGTCGGGTCTGGGTGTTGCAACACGGCATTGATTCGCCGTACCCGATGACCGCTGCGTTGGGTGTAATGCGTTGCCACAATCGGCTCCAGAATGTTGCCCCAGTAGGCTGGGCTTTCATCGTCATGCGGGTCGATCTTACGCAGGGTTTCATCACGCCCGGTTTTCTCCATCCACAATTCCAATTGGGATTTATACGGATTCAGGCCAACGGCAGCGGCGGCATCCGAGCTGCCAATGCCTCCTTTGCGCACCGCCAACCAATCGGCGCGAGGCAGTTGTTTGGTGCCCACCAGGCGCAAGGCCGGACGGGGTTTGGTCTTAGTAATGGGGAGTGGTTGAGTGCCCATGATGTTTTCCTGTGCGGCATAAAAAACGCCCGGCCAGCAGAAGCTGACCAGGCGTTTTAATAGTTGAGTAAGTGAGAAGGGCTAGGCCGCAAGTTGCAGAGCCGCCGCCAATGCCCGTTGCTTGATCTGCGCACCTTGGCCGAACCAAGCCGAATCCATGCGGTACTCGTTACTGCGTGCTCGACGTTCGTGATCGACATACTCAGTGACCGCGTTGAGCAGGCCCCAGGCGGTGCTTTGTGCGGACGCCAACGTCGAGCCTCGGCCTTGGCCTTCATACAGCGCTTGGACCTTGCGCAGCGCCCGCTCATTGGGAAGCACAGCCGGTAGCTGATTGTTCGGGCTGGTCTCACACAGCACGTTCATGAAGTAACCCAGCGCTTCATGCCATTGCACTTTGCGCTCGGACAGCGCCCGCATTCGGTACATAAAGGCATCCCACTGGGAGACTGCGATACCGAGTTGCTTCTTGACCACCTGTGGATCGAAACGTGTGCTGTGCGGCACCTTAATTGCGCGGGTCGTGCCGTCCAAGGCAATCGCCAGCGTGTTGTTGCACACCACACGCACAGTGGTTGGCGTGGCGGTGGTCGCCAGCGTGCCGTCGCAGGACGTGGCCAGCAGCAAGTAGCCGTTGACCTCGTCGTTACCCTTCAGCGCCGCCGATTGCCCGGTGCGCGCCAGCGCCCAGAACTTGCGTCCGCCTTTCAGCACTCCGGCAGTTTCCAGCTCATAGCCGGACACTTCCGTGAGGTCGCGATAGAACTCCAAGACCTCACGTGGCTGCACCACTTGGTAACGTTGTGACACGACCGACAACGCGGCCTTGGTGTCGGAGCGATACAGCACTTTTTGTTCTGGGAAGGAATGAATCGTCCCGAGCGCGCCAACTGTGCCCGCTTTGAAGTGAACCGGACTTTCCTGGATCTGCCAGTTCATACCGGCTTCACGCTGCCAGACTTCTAGCGTTTGTTTTTCGGTGAGGCGGCTGCCCAGGCCATGCCAAGGGGTAGCGCCAACGTAAGCCATTTGTTCGATGAGATGAGCCACGAGAAAGATCCTTATCAATAGATGAAGAAACAGCGAAGCCGTCAGCGAGAACGGATTAATGGTTGACGCTGAAGCTGTAACCGCAGTCCAGACACTGGTAGTTGTTCAGCACCTTGTCGTCCACGTGCTGACCGAGCGTGGCCCCGGCAATGCCACCGGCCACCCCGCCGAACAAACTGCCGATAATCGCTCCGGCGATGCTGCCGATAGCGGTGCCCATCGGTCCACCGATCACGCCCAGCGCCGCACCGGTCTGCGCTCCCGAAAGAGTCCCCGCGACGCCACTGGCCGCACCGCCTACGGCCCCAATCAACCCACCCGTTTGCTTACCAAAATTTTTCGTGACGACTCGTCCAGAGTTGCAACTTGGGCAAGGGGTATACATAGGAAAATCCTCAAGTGATGAGCTTGCCGAGCGAAAAGCAGGCATGCCAAAGCCCCTACCGCAGTTGATTCCGGTAGGGCATTCACAGAGGTGATATAGGTTTGAAAGAAGCTGAAAGTTAAAGAATAGGCAGGCAGCTGTGATGAATAGGAGTCAAGCGGTAAATCGGAGCCTTCCAGAGATTTATTTGGGTCTTAGGTGAACATGTGACAACCGATTCAATGCAACAGGATGGTGTCAGCGCTGCGAGCGGGGAAGGTTATGCCGAGGAGTTACCATCGCTCGGGTGGTCGGAGGAGGACCTACGGTACTATCTTGCTCAAGTATGGGGCCAGCGTGATCCCTTACACTTAAGAGTCATTGGCCGGTTACAGCTGGCCGAAGGGAAAACCTTCGGGTTTCTCGTAGATCTGCATCATGCCGAAACAGGCATCAGGCTGCCCCCACCACTAAAAAACGCCAGCGTGCGCCAATCAGTATTTGTGCCGCCCTCCGAACTCAGCAGAATCCAGAAACTTGGGCGAATTGAGAGCTTCGCGTCCGCGGAGTTGGATCTGTCACCCTTGGATGAACGAAAAAAACGCGGCGACCCGTTTGGCTGCATGGTTCATCCTGAAACGCTAGAACCACTAAGCCACATCCCTGAAAGTTGGTGGAGTATCAAAAACATCCAATCAGAAGCGATGCCGCTAGTAGTGACAAAGGTGCGTGAGGCTATAGAGGACCGGGTGCAACGTGAGACTTCTGAAGCTGGAGATAAATTGCTCGCTGCACAATTAGCTCTCGAAGTCGCTGCTCAGAATAAGAAATTGCTCGACGATGAGTATGGGCGAATCGGGCTGGAAGTCGATCAGCGAATGGATCGTATCGCGGCTCTCGACACAGAGTTCGTGCAGAGGAAAAATACATTGGAAACTAGGTTTCGAGAGCTGGAAGCTTTTCTCCAGGATAGGAGTGAGCGCATGGTCGCGCTCAATCTCATCGACAGGGCTGATCTGGAGAAAGTTTTTCCCCTTATAGGGGCGCCTGATACCCGAGAAGGGCATCGCTTTCGAGAGGCGCTTGCCGGAAACCTCCAACGACTGGCTTCGTACATCCAGGCGTTTCTTTGGCGTAAGGGTATCCTCTACACCCGCGCGCAATTGCTCGACTTCATCACCCTGTTACGCACCAACGACTTGATCGTGCTCGCCGGGGATTCGGGATCCGGCAAGACCAACTTGGTGAAGTCTGTCGCCTCCGCTGTTGGGGGGCGCTGCACAATTGTGCCGGTAAAACCCAACTGGACCGGCTCGGACGACCTGCTGGGTTACTACAACCCAATTGAGCGGCGCTACCACCCGACGCAATTTCTGCTGGCACTGCTTGATGCCGCGCGCGAGCCAGAAATTCCGCACTTCATCTGTCTCGACGAAATGAACCTCGCCCGCGTGGAGTACTACTTTGCCGACTTCCTGAGTTTGCTTGAAACTCGAGGCGAGGCTCCCTGGATCCACCTGTACTCATCGGCGGAGGAGCGTCAGGCCGTAATCGATAACAAAATTTTCTTAGCGCTTGAGGAAGAGGCCAGGAAGCGTGCAGGCCTGCCGGGCGACGCCTCGTTCAGCGATATTCTAATGAATGATCAGGCCAACCTCGAGCTTCGCAGGCTAGCGGGCTTCCAAGACGCTGACACTTTACTCAATCACCACTCGAAGATCAGGCGTTCGCTCTCGGGACTGATCGACGTTCCCGCCGGATTCCGGTTTCCACCTAACGTCTGGATCATCGGGGCGATCAACGTGGACGAGACCACGCACTATCTCTCACCAAAAATTCTTGACCGTGCGCACGTCATGCGGTTCCGCAATCCCGTGTTAATGGACTGGGATGAGGTTGAGGGCGAGCTGGAGAAATTCGACCTAGACTTGGATCTACCGATGAACATTCTGGCCGCTGATATCGGTTTCCGCGCCGAGTATCCGACCTTCGATCAGACCGACCCGAAGGTTAAGCTGTTGGTAGGTCTGGCGCGGGACTATCTCGATCCGCTGGGCATTGAGTTCGGCCTGCGGGCAATCCGGCAATCGCTCAACTACATCCGTAGGGGGGAGGAAGCCGAGATTGGAGATTTAGCTGCTTTGAATAACGTCGCGGTACACAAGATTCTTCCCAAAATCATCCTCGATTTAGAGAAGGTTTCGAACAATGGGCAGAAGCGACGGGATGTGCTGATCGGCCTCAGGGATTCACTGGCACAAGCCTTAATTGGTCTTGACCTGAGCCAGGTGACCGAGTCTGCTGTTGAGTCTTTGGATGAGTTGATCGCTCGCGCAGAAGGCAATAACGGCATCGCCAACTTCTGGACTCGGTAATGCCTCCGGAAATCGAAGCCCGCTATCTGACGATTGACTGGCAGTCGGAAGGCGTCGCCCGGGCAATAGAGGTTGCGCCGGTTTCGCTGGAGATAGAGTCTCGCACTGATGGTGAGTTTGTTGTTGAGAGCGTGATCTTCAACGATTTTCAACCGTGGCTCGGTATTCGCGTCGGGCCCGGGTTTGAAGAAGTGATGCCTGTTTTCGTGACGGCGCTGGGGCAGGAAACTCCTATGTTGCAGGTTGCAGATCCACGGGGCGGTGGATTCTGGTGGTTGCGAAATGATGGTTGGGATCATGCCGGCAAGCGTCATCTGAGCGAGCTTCAACGGAGTGCAGGCGTCTACAACATCCGGATAGGCGACTTAACGCTGCGGGTTGAAAATCGTCTTTCGACCTTCGGTCGCGCCGACATCCAGGCGTATATAGATGACTTTCGGGGCGATCTTCTCTGGATGATCATGAACGATTCCGCCGGAGCCACAGCAACGGGCAAAGGTGCCGGAGCTGGGACCGAGTTCGCTGATGCGCTAAAAGAGTTACATACTGCGTCGCACAGGGTGCTGGCATCTCCAGCTGTCAACATCCGGGAGGGACAGGCGCAGCAGCCTCTTGCGAAGTTGCGTCCAAACACGGTGACCTTTCGCGAGTATGCGCGTAATCCAACAGCCCGCCAGCTCACGGGTCGGGTCTTCAATGAGTCGGCGGACACCGCCGAGAACCGCTATCTACGACATGTATTGGCGGTTTCCCTCAAAGTGGCTGATGCCTATGTTTCGGCAGCCTCGCTGCAGTCTAGCTTTCTTGACAGGCTAGCTTCACAGGAGAGTGAGCGCGCCCGTCGCGATCGTGAAATGGAGATGCGTCCTGTTGAGCCCGAGGTGTTCGATCAGCAGACGGAAGAGATCAAGCGCAAGCTGGATGCGCTTGCGGACTTCAAGAGCCGGTCGGGACATGAGGCGGATCTAGTTGGTCGATTTCCGATTCATTTGGGCAAAAGGTATTTTGATCACTTTGCTTTTTATTACACGCCACAGGATGCCATGGCGAGCAATGTAGCCAGCCCTGTCGACTACAGAGTGGTTGTGCTGCCTAAGGATTTGTTCGAGCTAATTCTCGGAGCACATCACTTCTGCAAAAACTTTACGCTCACAGGGAGCGTGGACTCCCGCGTGAGGGATACGTCCAAAGGGCAACAATTTCGCGAGATCACCTTCACCTCGGTGCAAGAGGTTTTGCCGCAAACGGACGTGCTTGAGAAAAGGGCTGGAAAGAGACGAGGCTTGGAAAAAAACAACTGGCTTGTTCGTCTTTCTCGTAATGAGCTGCGTGAGCTTAATCGCGAGGTGGGTATAGGCGAGCGACGCGCGGAAAAATCTCTGGAAAAGAAGAGAGTTATTTCTTTGTCAGTTGAGGAAATAGGGCGGTGGGCGCGAAAGTTGACGGAAACTGACGCAGGCTTTGACTGCCTGGGAATTTCACGCAGTTCGAATTTCCCGTTGGGAATGCGGTTCGTCTCCAACCCGGATTATGCTGCCTGTGTGTCGGCATTTAATAAGGTTCGCGAACTCTTCAATCGCGGCGGCCTAGATCTGTCGAAACTGGAAGAGATCAGCAGCATAGGGATCCTTCATACCAGTGACATCTATGAAAAATGGTGCCTGCTTAAGATCTTCATGCTGCTGATGCATGACTTCCGGTTCGAGCCCGAACGTGGCTGGGAAGAGAAGCTGGTTGCGACCTCGCTCGAGCGCGCAAGCAACGTCAGGTTCGAGTTTTCGCGCGACGACCTGGAAATGAAAGTCACCCTCAACTGTCAGGCAGAAATGTCCACGGGGCGACGACCTGATTTTATTCTAGAGGTTATCTATACGGGCAAGGAACAATCTAGGCGTTTCGATCGCGAAAGTGGGCGGCGCGGCGGCATAGTGATGGACGCCAAGTTCAGGAGCAACTGGAAGGAAGATGGGCTGAACCGTATGCTTGACGAGCTGGTCCTGGCGAAAGGCTATGACAAGGCGGTGGAAAGCGGAAGGGTTTTCATCCTGCAGCCCTGCGAGTTTACCGCACGTCCCGCGGCGTCACCCCTCGAATGGGGGGCGCATTGTGATTACGGCAGGACGCAATCCCATCGTCAGGGCTGGATACAGACGGGAGTGTCGTCTTCCGGGGCGCGCTCGACCCAGCACCTCAAACGCCTGCTGGCGATGGTATTCCAGAGTTCATTTCCTGAGCCGCAGGAAGAACACGATGATTATGGCAACAAAACATGGACATCCCGCAGCTTCTGTCTTGGGTGCGGCGAACGCCATGTAGCGATCGAGGCAAAGAGTACTCAAAGCGGGGCGACGAGATGGCTTCTTGACTGCAAACGCTGCGGGGTGTGGAGTGTCAGAACCCATTGCTACGACTGCGCGGCTCCGCTGTTCAAGAACGGCACGATTTGGACGTACCACAACACTGTCGCCGATCAGGTGACCAATGTGATCTGTCCTAGCTGTGGCTCTTATTTTGATAGGGAGTTCAGTTAGTCATCAACCTCAAGAAGCGGCCGCCAATTGCGCATGGATCGTGTCCAGCTTCTCACGTTCGGCACTCCATCACCTGCTGGGGGGCGGATGGGCTTAGTTCGGATGTTGGGGAGGCATATGTGATCATGGCCGCTCTTGGCCGAATCTTCATTTGATCATGGCCAGCGCCATTACGCCGACCACAGGCCGCTCCTGAGTTGGTCATTAGCCCGTCGATACTAATTTCAGCCCCCTTGTTCCTTGAACGGCTGAGACCGACAAACTACCGGTAGCCGCATGCTGAATGTGTTCGCTCCACCAGCTCATCATTGGGCGTCTTCTCTCAATGTAATCCGCTCGGTTGTAGGCGCTGCGTACCTCGTCTTTGTCCACGTGCGCAAGTGCGACCTCGATCAGCTCCGGGTCCCATCCCTGTTCGTTTAGGATGGTACTGGCCATGGAGCGCATGCCGTGGCTCACCAATCGACCTTCAAAGCCCATGCGTTTCAGTGCCATGTTTGCTGTCTGGCTGTTGCAGTGGGTCCGTGGGTCCCTGTCGGCTGGGAACACGTACTCTCTGTGGCCGCTGTAGGGTTTGATCATCTCTAGCAGAGCAAGCGCGGGTTCGGTCAGGGGTATGACGTGAGCGCGGCGCTTCTTCATACGCTCCGCTGGAATCGTCCAAGTTTTCTTGTCGAGATCGATGTCTGCCCAAGAAGTCGTAGCGGCTTCGGCAGGTCGGGTCATGGTGTGAAGTTGCCATTCGATCAGGCAGCGAGTTGTTCTTTTTATGCTCGCATTGGCAATGGCGACCATCAGTTCCGGCAGCTCTTCAGGACGAAGGGCGGCCATGTTCTGTTTTTTCGGCTTTTTGAAAACCGCTCGGATGCCACTGAGCGGATTGGCAAAGATCATTCCAGAGTTCACGCCGTAGGTCATGATCTCGTTGAGCCGTTGGGTCAGTCGTTTCACTGTTTCCAGGCTGCCTTTGGTTTCTAAAGGGCGCAGAAGCTCGATAACTCTCGGGGCATTGACCTGCGAGATGGGTGTTGTGCCAAGCGATGGATAGACATGCAGCGTGAGTGAGCGCCAGATGTCCTCGGCATAAGCCGGGGTGACCGAATCTTTTTTCAGTTCGAACCACGCTGCCGAGATATTTTCGAAAGTGTGTTCCGTGGCTGCTTTTTTCGCGTGCCGCTCGGCGTCGCGTTTCTCTTTAGGGTCCAGCCCCTGGGCGACGAGCTCTCTCGCTTCCACGGTTCTCTTGCGTGCTTGAGCCAGACTTACCTCAGGAAAGGTGCCCAATCCCATATTGATGCGGTTTTTAGTAATCGGCTGCCTGTAGTTGAAGTTCCAGAGCGTAGAGCCATTGACCCTCACGCGCAGCTGTAAGCCGTCTCCATCGCTAAGGACGTAGTCTTTGTCTTTCGGCTTTACCGCTTTGAGCTGGCGGTCAGAGAGGCGGGTGGCTTGGGCGCACATGAGGTATTCCATGACATCAATTGGTATTCCAAAAATTACCACTGAAGGGCTTGGAATACCATCTGGAATACCCAGTGTCGTGGCTTGTGTCGGACGTCCATGGACGCTAATAGACCCTAAAGCCTTGATTTCACTGGGTTTCAGGCACAAAAAAAGACGTCCGTGGACGTCTTTAGATGATGAAGTGGTGGAGCCGGGGGGATTTGAACCCCCGTCCGCCAGTACTCCGCTGTCGGTACTACATGCGTAGCCGTTTCTATTAAGTTAACCCTCAGCGACCCGAAGGGCAGGGTGCTTTGGGCGAGTTGTGTAAGTTTTAGCCGCTTCGTCCACAACGTACTGCACGGCGATTCTGTTCTATATGACAATCACTTTGGGTTTACAGACATCCCCTGGTGATTGCTGGACCCGAAGGTACCAGAAGCTCAGGGCTAAGGCTGCTTACGCAGCGAGAGCGAATTCCTGGCCGTAGTTTTCGTCATTGGCAACTATAAGAAGTTGCAACAGTGGATTTACGAGTTCTGTTACCAACTCGGCATGCACCTAAAGTTTCGCGACCGGCGTCGAATCCTAAACGGCCCCGTGCTTGTAACTCGTTGTTTCATNGTGAGCAACAAGCCTGCGCAGTGTACGCCAAACGCGTGAGAAGGCCAACCCGAAGGTTGGCCGCGAGTGATTATGGGTTGGGTTCGTTGCTCAGTTTGTCAGCGCCAATGCCTGGATGGCCTCGGTGGCGCATTTTTTGTCGTCCCCGGCGGCTTTTGAAGTTTTGGCGCTGGCCAGCAGCCTTTTGATCTCCGGTGCGTTGGTGGAGGTCGCTGGTAGCGTATTCACTTTGGCTTCGAGCTCCTGCAGTTTGCTCGTACAAAGGTCGTTGTCCGCAGCAAATACGGGAGAGGCCAGCATTGCAGCAGAAATGAACAGACCAGCGAGTGCGGTACGTTTCATGGATATCTCCTAGAACTGATGGTCTCGGTGCTGCCATATAAGCGGGCGGCTCCGCCGAGGTCGCAACATAAGCCACGATTGATGGGGCCTACTTAAAAGACTGCGGCAATGCTCAAGAATTCGGTTGTTGCATAAAAGGCTATGAAAAAATATTTGATAGGTGTAATGGCAATAAAGAGGGTTGCCAAACCCCAGATACAACAAAACCCGCAATTGGCGGGTTTTGATTTGCTTCATATTGAGTGCCGAAATCCTGAACGGCCCCGAGCCTGTTGCTCTGTGATTCAAAGTGAACAACACGCCCGCGCCGTGTGCGCCACCGCGGTGGATAAGGCCAACCCGAAGGTTGGCCTGGTCACACGGGATTACTTGTTGGTTGGGTTTCGCGTTTGAATTTTCTCAAGCAAACCGCTAGTGATTCCAACGCACCCCTTGTCGTCCCCTGCGGCTTGGGCTGCTTTTGCTTTGTCCAAACCGGCTTGTATGTTGTCCTTGGCGTTTTCTGATGTGGCGGGATCAGAGTCCAGTACCTGCTGAATTTGGCTTATGTTTTGTTTGCAAAGGTCTTTATCTGCCGCAAACACCGGCGAGGCCAACAGTGCGGTGGTGATGAACAATCCAGCAATTGCAGAGTGCTTCATGGGTATCTCCTTGCGCATGAGGGCTCGGTGCTGCCGGTGAAGTAGGCTGCTGGCCGAGGTGGTTATAAGCCCGTTCACAGGGCCTAGCTAAATGACTATAGCCGCATGCTGGAGTTCGGTTTTTTTTTGAAGGCGTGTCGAGAAGATTGGCGCAACAGCAGTGCATTAATGAGNGACTGTGGCAGCGCGTCAGGGTTCTATTTTTGTTGCGTAACCCTTGCCTGCGTTACCCGGTCCACCAAATAGACTAGTCCGTGATAATCGATTCCGCCGTATTGCGTCAGTCCGATCTCACAAGTGCGACTGGTGGAAATCCCCTCGCTGCACTGCTGCACCGCGTCCTTGAGCGTGCGCAGCGAATGAGCATTCAACTCCGGCGTGGTGAAACCCTTGTCCCCTGCAAAACCACAGCAATGAATGCCCTCGGGAATGACCACGTTTTTGCTGCATCTGCGCGCCAGATCGATCAACGCCTGGCTCTCGCCAAGGTGCTGGGTGCTGCAAGTGACGTGCACCGCGATCGGCGCTTCCTGCGGTGTGAAATCCAGGCGATCCATCAAATGCGTACGGATGAATCGCACCGGGTCGTACAGGTCCAGTCGGACTTCGCCCAGATCCTGAACCAGGCTCAGGGTGCAGGGGCTGGTGTCGCAATAGATCGGGTCGAGCCCGCCGCGACTGGCGTGCAGCAGCGCGCCGATCAGTTCCTGGCGTTTGTGTTCAGCCTGTTCGGCGTAACCTTTTGACGCAAACGGCTGACCGCAGCAGAGGCTGTCCTGGTTGTCGGGGAAGACCACTTGGTAACCGGCTTTTTCCAGTAGGCCCCGGGTTTTGTCGTACAGCGACATCTGCTCTTTATCACCCGCTGCCGGGCCCATGGCGCGTGAGACACAGGCCGCCAGGTAGACCACGCGCGGGCGCGGGTCTGTCACGGCCGGACTGAAGCGAATGGCTTTTTCCGGATGCGGCATGGCGTTGCTCCACTGCGGGACCTGACCTTTGGACAGCTTGGTCAACGTCGCCGACAACTTGGCCAGACGCGGTGCGCCCAGCAGCATCCGCGCACCGTTGGCCACGTGCAGGGTGAAGCGCGCGCCTTGCAGCGCGGTGGCGAAATTTCCTTCAAGCCAGTTGGCGGTTTTCGTATGCGTCGCTTTGCGGCTGCGAAGCTTTTTCACCAGCTCACCGGTGTTGATGCCTACAGGGCAACGTTGGGCGCATAACCCGGTGGCGGCGCAGGTGTCGATGCCTTGATAGTGATAGGCCGCTTCCAGTTCGGTGGTATCGACGCCCGCACGTTTCTTCGCCTGAATGTCGCGCCAGATCACAATGCGCTGGCGTGGGCTCAACGTCAGACCTTTCGATGGGCAGACCGGCTCGCAGAAACCACACTCGATGCACTTATCCACAAGCTCGTCGGCAGCGGGCAATGGTTTGAGGTGCTTGAGGTGGATTTGCGGGTCTTCGCTGAGCACCACGTCGGGGTTGAGAATGCCGTTAGGGTCGAGCAGGCGTTTGAGCTGCCACATCAGCTGATAGGCATCACTGCCCCATTCCAGCTCAACGAACGGTGCCATGTTGCGGCCGGTGCCGTGTTCGGCTTTCAGCGAGCCGCCAAATTCCACCGCCACCAGTTGCGCGACATCGTCCATGAACGCTTGATAGCGTGCGACTTCTTCGCTGCTGTTGAAACCTTGGGTGAATACAAAGTGCAGATTGCCTTCTAGGGCATGTCCGAAAAGGATGGCTTCGTCGTAGTGATGTTTGTCGAACAGCGCGATCAAGCGGTTTACACCGGTGGCCAGTTGCTCGACCGGGAAGGTCACGTCTTCGATGATGACCGTGGTGCCGGTTTTACGCACCGCGCCAACGGCCGGGAAGGTGTCTTTGCGGATAGCCCACAGGCGGGCGTTTTCTACGGGGTCTTCGGTGAAGTCGACTTGTTTTTCCACAGGGAATGCAGCCAGGGACGCCATGATCAGCCCCAGTTGCTCATGCAGCAACGCCGGCGACGCGGCGCGGGATTCAATCAGCAGTGCGCAGGCATTTTCCGATAGCTGCTGTACGAAAGCGGGCATGCCCGGTTTGTCCTGTACCGAACGCAGGCTGCGACGGTCCAACAGTTCGACTGCCGATACTGGTTGGCTTTTCAGCACGGTGACGGCGTTGCAGCAGGTTTCCACGTCCGGGAACACGATCAGCGCCGAGGCNTTATTCGGGTGATCAATGACGGTGTCGTAAGTCACTGCGCTGATAAAGCCGAGGGTGCCTTCGGAACCCACCAGCAGATGGCTGAGGATATCCAGTGGCTCGTCGAAATCCACCAGAGCATTGAGTGACAGGCCTGTGGTGTTTTTCAGACGGTATTTGTGGCGGATTTTCGCAGCCAGTTCGGCATTGGCGCGGGTCTCGCGGCCCAATGTTGCCAGACGTTCAAGCAGCGCGGCGTGGCTCTGGCGAAACGCCGCAACGCTCGCCGCATCTTCGGTATCGAGACGGCTGCCGTCGGCCAGCACCAGACGAATACCTGCCAGGGTGTGATAGGTGTTTTGCGCGGTGCCGCAGCACATGCCGCTGGCGTTGTTGGCGACAATGCCGCCAATTTTGCAGGCATTGATCGATGCCGGGTCCGGCCCGATCTTGCGCCCGAACGGTGCCAGCCAGGCATTGGCTTGCGCGCCGATCACGCCGGGTTGCAGGCGGATCTGCGTGCCTTGCCCGCGNATCTCGCGACCGTTCCAGTTATCCCCAAGCACGATCAGCACCGAATCGCTGATGGCCTGGCCGGACAGGCTGGTGCCGGCCGCGCGGAAGGTCACCGGGACCTGATCACGTTGCGCCAGTTTGAGCAGCGCGACGACTTCGTCTTCGGACTCGACCCGAATCACCAGCTGTGGGATCAGTCGGTAAAAACTGGCGTCGGTGCCGAAGGCGAGGGTGGAAAGTGGATCGTCGAAGCGCCGCTCTTGGGGGATCAGTTGCTGCGCATCTCGCAGGAAAGCCGCCGGTAGAGTCATTGGTCCTCCAGAATCAAAACCACCAGGTCTTTCGGACCGTGCGCGCCGTAGGCCAGGACTTGCTCGATATCAGCGGTTTTCGACGGGCCGGACACCAGCAGGGCGTTGGTCGGCATGCCTTGCGCCCAGTTGAATTCCTGCTGGACCTGATAGAAGTTGTCGCGGATTTCACTGGCCTTTAGCAGGGCAAAATGCACCGGCGGCACCAGGCTCATCAGGCGCGGTTCTTCCGGTGTCGGCCAGAGAATCAGGCTACCGGTGGCGGCGATTGCGCCGAGGGTGGTGGTCAGGCTGGCAGGGGTGTCGTTGAACAACTCGGCTTTCCACTCTTCCACCGGGCGGTCGTAGGACTTGAGAGTCGGCAGACCTGGATTGTTCGCCCAGTGTTGAGTGACGCGTTGCCCATGAGGCGTAGTCGGCGCGATCAACAAGCTCGGCAACTGACGGTCTCGCAGCAACTGTGCGAGCAGCGCCGGCCAACCTTTGCCGGACGTCAGGTGGATTTCGGTGTGCACCGCTTCCATCAGTTTGCGCAGTTGCGGGATACGTTGTTCGGCGGTGTAGGTGTAAGGCGCAGTCACCAGGTCGACGTCGAACGTGTCAGGCACCGGCGTTGTGCCTGTCAGACTTTTCCGCAGCTTGGCGAGGATGTTTTGCTTGGCGCTCATCAACGATCTCCCTGTTTGGCCAGATGCTCGCGGGCCATGTCATGCAGTGAGCGGGCGGCGGGTTTTGGTGCGCTGTGGTTTTGCGTCCACGGGCCAACATTGTTCGGTGCCAGGGCACGCAGTCGTGTGGCGAAAAAGCCGAACAGACGATACAGCGTTGGCGAACTGTTGAGTCTGGCCCAAGCGTTCCAGATAAAACGTTCCTTGCGCGAATATTTGCTGCCCTGGCCACGCATCACTTGATGCGGACTGTCCGGGGCTTTGACGTTTTCTTCCCGCAGGCGACGCAGCAGCGCCGGGATCGGAATTTTTACCGGGCAGACCTCCCCGCAAGCACCACACAACGACGACGCGCTCGGGTGGTCCGGGACGTTCGCCAGACCGACCATGTGCGGGGTGATGATTTTTCCGATAGGCCCGGGGTAAACCTCCCCATAGGCGTGGCCGCCGATTCGGGTGTAGACCGGGCAATGATTCATACAGGCGCCGCAGCGAATGCAGTTCAGGGTCTGGCGCAATTCGCTGTCGGCGAAGGCCTGGCTGCGACCGTTGTCGAGCAAGACCAGGTGCACTTCCTGCGGACCGTCGAGTTCATGTTCCTTGCGCGGGCCGGAGATCATGTTGACGTAAGTGGTGATCGGCTGGCCGAGAGCCGAGCGCGTCAGCAGCGACAACAGCGGCACCACGTCGCGCAGGTTTTCCACGACTTTTTCGATGCCGGTGACGGCGATGTGCACGGGCGGCACCGTGGTGGTCATGCGGCCGTTGCCTTCGTTCTCCACCAGCAGCAAGGTGCCGGTTTCGGCCACGGCGAAGTTGACGCCGGAGACGCCGATGTCCGCTTCGAAGAATTTCTGTCGCAAGACTTTGCGACCGATCTGAATGAGTTGGTCAACGTCCTTGGTGTACTCCACGCCAAGTTTGTCGTGGAACAAGGACGCGACCTGACCGGCGTTCTTGTGGATCGCCGGCATAATAATGTGTGAAGGCTTCTCGTGGTCGAGCTGGACGATGTACTCGCCCATGTCCGATTCCAGGCATTCAATGCCCCGATCAGCGAGGAAGTGATTCATCTCCATCTCTTCGCTGACCATCGATTTGCCCTTGATCACTTGCCGCCCCTCGTGAGCGCGGATGATCGAGAGGACGATGCCATTGGCTTCGTCCACCGTTTCCGCCCAGTGCACTGTCACACCGTTGCGGGTCAGGTTCTGTTCAAGCTGCTCGAGCAGGTCGGGCAACTTGGATAACGCACGGGCGCGGACAGCATTGCCCAGCGCTCGCAAATGTTCTCTTTCATGGGCATCGCTGAAAGACGCTGCCCGTTTTGTCATCAGAGAATCCATCGCAGTGCGAAAGTTGTTTCGCAGCTGCTTGTCACCCAATGCTTTGTGAGCCCGGGTGCGAAAATCTTCTTCCACGGCAACCGTAGGAATAATCGCGGAAGCGTTCATAGAACACCTCCGGTTCGCTGCCAAAGGAAACTGGCCAGGTGTTGGCCGCGCAACGCTTCCTTCTGTTTCTCCAGCGAGCCGTTGATGTTCATCAGGCAACCGCAATCGGCACTGAGGACCTTGTGTGCGCCGGATTCCTTCAACGACCTTGTCTTGTCAGCCACCATCGCGCCGGAAATATCTGGCATACGGACGCTGAAAGTCCCACCGAAGCCACAGCATTCACTTTCGTGGCTGTGATCGACGCGTTCCACGTTGCCCAACTGCGCCAACAACTCGCGGCCATGCAAGTGGGTGTTCATCTCACGGCGTGCCGAACACGAGGTGTGCAACGCCACTTTTACCGGCTCACCGCTGTCCTTGAGCTGCACCTTGCAGACGAACAACAGGAACTCGGCCAGTTCGTAAGTCCGGGCCGCCAGCGCCTGAACCTGTTTCAACGTCTGCGGCTCGTCCTTGAACAAGTCGGCGTAGTGTTCGCGCAACATCCCGGCACAGGATCCCGACGGCACCACCACCGGGTAATCCCCGGCGAACAGCGCCAGTTGCGAGCGCGCCACGGTCCTTGCCTGCTCGGTGTAACCCGAGGTGTAGGCCGGTTGTCCGCAGCAGCTCTGCCCTTGCGGGTACTCGACACGAATGCCTTCACGTTCTAGCAAGTGAATCGCGTCCATCCCGGCTTCGGGGTAGAACAAGTCCACCACGCAGGTCCCGAACAGGTAGACCCGAGACGGTTTCTCGCTGGGGTATTGTCGAGGTTCGGGCAGTGGCGGGGCGACGCGGGTCGCGTTCGGCACGGCGTTGTAAAAAAGCTCGCTCATCAGGCGTGTCTCCGGGTGGGCCCGGTTATCCGTCCGCTGAGGCTGCTGAATATAGAGAGGGAAGCTTTCAGCAGCCTTACAGACCGGGTTGTGAATAGCTGACGCCGGAATCGTGGTCCGGCGTCGGTTTTTTCGATGTGGCTTGTAGTCCCTAGTGCACCAACATGCCAGTGAGCCAGTAGGCCTGGACGTAGGTGATCAGGCCGACGATGGTGGCGAAGAACAGGCTGTGCTTGAGGGTGAAGCGGAACAGATCGGATTCTTTGCCTACCAGACCGGTGGCGGCGCACGCCACGGCGATTGATTGCGGCGAGATCATNTTGCCGGTCACGCCGCCGCTGGTGTTTGCCGCCACCAACAGCACATCGCTCACACCGATCTGGTGCGCGGTGGTCGCTTGCAGCGAACTGAACAGCGCGTTGGACGACGTATCGGAACCGGTCAGGAACACGCCCAGCCAGCCGAGGAACGGCGAGAAGAACGGGAACGCCGCGCCAGTGCCTGCCAATACCAGTGCCATGGTCGAAGACATGCCCGAGTAGTTGGTGACGAAGGCGAACGCCAACACCATGCCGATCGACAGAATCGGCCAGCGCAGTTCGTAGAAGGTCTCTCTCAAAGTGGTAAGACCAGTTTTGAAGTTGATCTTCAGCACCAGCATCGAGATCAGCGCGGAGAAGAAAATCGCGGTGCCCGTTGCAGANATCGGGTCCAGTTTGAACACCGCTGGAATGGCGGTCGGCGCAGTCACGATCGGCGCGACCTTGATCACCATCTGATCCAGGTGCGGGATGGCGAAGTTGAACACCCAGCTGTACATCGAACCGCCGGCGGCGAACATGGCCTTGAACGGTTTCAGGGTCCAGATGGTGACCAGCACGGTGAGGATCAGGAACGGCGACCAGGCTTTGACGATTTCGAACAGGCTGTAAGGCGACGCGACGCTGGTGCGCGGCTGACCGAAACCGCCGGCGCTGGCGGTCACCACGGACGCCGAGACGGCACCGGCGATGTGTTGGCCGGCGGCGCGTTTTGGCTGCCAGACTTTCAGGAACAGGGTCAGGGCTACCAGGCTGACGAGGGCCGAGGTGATGTCCGGCAGTTCCGGGCCGATGAAGTTGGACGTGAAATATTGGGTGACGGCAAAGCTCAAGCCTGCCACCAGCGCCGCCGGCCAGGTTTCGCGAACGCCGCGCAGGCCGTCCATCATGAACACCAGCCAGAACGGTACAAACAGCGACAGCAACGGCAGTTGGCGGCCGGCCATGGCGCCGATTTTGAAGGAATCAATGCCGGTTACTTGGCCGGCGACGATGATCGGAATGCCCAGCGCGCCAAAGGCTACAGGCGCGGTGTTGGCGATCAGGCACAAGCCGGCGGCATACAGCGGGTTGAAACCCAGGCCNACAAGCAGCGCGGCGGTAATCGCTACCGGCGCACCGAAACCGGCCGCACCTTCGAGGAACGCGCCGAAGCAGAAACCGATCAACAGCACCTGAAGGCGCTGATCGTCGGTGATCGACAACACCGAGCTGCGAATCACTTCGAACTGACCACTCTTGACCGTCAGTTTGTAGAGGAACACGGCCGCGACAATGATCCAGGCAATCGGCCACAGACCGTAGGCAAAGCCATAGCCTGCGGCGGCGAAGGCCATATCGACCGGCATCTGGAAGGCAAAGATTGCAACGGCGATGGACAACGCCAGGGTGATGCTGCCGGCCACATGGCCTTTGAGGCGGAACACCGCCAACGCCAGGAAGAAAAACACGATGGGGATAACGGCCGCGAGCGCGGAGACGCCAAGGCTGCCGAGCGGGGTATAGAGCTGTTGCCAGGTTTGCATGTGGGGTGGCCCCTAATTGTTGTTGGTCAGGCACTGNTCAGCGTTCTTGGATAATTGGTAATACCAATTTACAATCGCTGTTGGCTAGGGTAAAAGCCTTGTATGCGGTGTGTCAATTTGTCGCCCTAAAACTTTTGTCGAATAAGCGCCAAAACGTGGGCGTGATCCGCTTTAACAAATGCCGTCTGGTAGGTGCTGGCACAGCGCCGATAGGCCAGAATAGAGGGCCCGGCGAGCCGTCGGGACCGTGGAGAATTGAGTTATGGGGTTTGATCAGGTGCGTCAGCGCCGTTTGTCTGACGATATTGTCGAGCAGCTCGAGGGCATGATCCTTGAGGGCACGCTGAAGTCGGGCGAGCGCTTGCCGGCCGAGCGCGCTTTGGCTGAGCAGTTTGGCGTGTCGCGCCCTTCGTTGCGTGAGGCGATTCAGAAGCTGGCGGCCAAGGGGCTGTTGGTCAGCCGCCAGGGGGGCGGCAATTATGTGGTGGAGTCGCTGGGTTCGACCTTCAGCGATCCGCTGTTGCATCTGCTGGAAAGCAACCCGGAAGCCCAGCGCGATCTGCTGGAGTTTCGCCATACGCTGGAGGCGTCCTGCGCGTATTACGCGGCACTGCGCGCCACGGATGTCGATCGCGAGCGACTGACGGCGGCTTTCAATCAGTTGCAGGACTGCTACACGCGTCACGATGAGGTGAGTCGGGCGGAAGAGGGCGCGGCGGATGCGAANTTTCACTTGGCCATCGCTGAGGCCAGTCATAACGCGGTGTTGCTGCACACCATTCGCGGACTGTTTGATCTGCTCAAGCGCAACGTGGTGACCAACATTGGCGGCATGTACAAGCAGCGCACGGAAACCCGCGACATGCTGATCACGCAGCACCGGGAGTTGTACCTGGCGATTATCGAAGGGCGGGCGGAACAGGCNCGGGAAGTCTCAACACGTCACCTGTTGTATGTGCAGGAAGTGNTGGAAGAAGTGCGTCAGGAAGTTCAGCGCATGGCCCGGGCGGAGCGGCGCAAGGGGATGTAGTTAGCGAGATTTGTAGTGAGTGTNTGGCGGTCTTGGGCGAAAAGAGAGTTAGTCTTCCTTGCCCTTGTTACGCACCGCACGCTGCAATTCGCGACCGGCATCGCGTTCGCGTTCGGTATCACGCTTGTCGTATTCCTTTTTGCCCTTGCCGAGCGCGATCTCGCACTTGACCAGGTGCTTGCTCCAGTACCAGGACAGGCAGATGCAGGCATAGCCTTTCTGCTGTACGGCGGAGGCCAGCTTTTCCAGCTCGCGGCGGTTGAGCAGCAATTTGCGGGTGCGGGTCGGATCGGCGATGACGTGGGTGCTGGCGGTCATCAGTGGCGTAATGTGGCTGCCGAGCAGCCAGGCTTCGCCATCCTTGAGCAGCACGTAACTGTCAACCAGTTGCAGCTTGCTCGCGCGCAGACTCTTTACTTCCCAGCCGGCCAGGACCAGACCAGCCTCGAACCGATGTTCGATGAAGTAATCGTGTCGCGCCTTTTTATTTTGCGCGATGGTCCCTGTAGGGTGTTTCTTTTGTTTAGCCATAGGGGCGGCATTATAGGGAGTTGCGAGCGTGTCGGCTACGGTCAACCTGCGTGCTTGAGCAGGTTGATTGAATCCCGGACAATGCGGCCTCTTTTTTGAACGCTTGGGCGTGATAACGATGTCGACAGACAAGGTTTCTGTCCACGGCAGTTGGGCTAGCCGCTGGGTCTTCATACTCGCCGCGACCGGTTCGGCCGTGGGCCTGGGTAGTATCTGGAAATTCCCGTACATGGTCGGCGTCTACGGCGGCGGCGCCTTCGTGCTGATGTTCCTGGCCTGTATCGCGCTGATCGGTGTGCCGGTCATGCTGGCCGAAACCCTGATAGGCCGCCGCGCGCGGCAGAGCCCGGCCAACGCCTTGAAGGTGCTGGCGGTGGAGGCAGGACACTCGGGCAAGTGGTCCTGGGGCGCATTCGCCGGGATGATTACGGCGTTGCTGATCCTGTCTTTCTATAGTGTGGTTGGCGGCTGGTCGCTGGATTACATCATCGACATGGGCCGTGGCGACTTTCAGGGAGCAACGCCCGATCAGGTCGGCGCGTACTTTGGCAATGTGATCGCCGATCCATGGCGCCTGACACTTTGGCATACGATTTTCATGCTGCTGTCTGCCGTCGTCATCGCCAAAGGCGTAGTCGCCGGGCTTGAACGCAGCCTGCGGATCATGATGCCGCTGCTCTTTGTGATGATTCTGGTGCTGCTGGGCTACAGCATGACCACCGGGCATTTCATGGAAGGCGTGCATTTCATGTTCGACTTCCACCCGGAAAAAGTACTCGATGGCTTGCTGCCGGCCATGGGGCACGCGTTCTTCTCCCTGAGCGTGGGCGTCGGTTCGATCATGATTTACGGCGCTTACATGCCCAAGCATTCGTCGATCTCCGGCACCGTGGTCGGCGTGGCGCTGCTCGACACCTTCGTTTCGCTGGTGGCTGGTCTGGCATTGTTTCCGATTGTGTTCGCTGCGGGCTTGAACCCGAGCGAAGGCCCGGGCCTGATGTTTGTCAGCCTGCCATTTGCCTTCGGTAACGTAGCGTTCGGCCAGTTGATGGGCGTAGTGTTCTTCGTACTGGTCGCGGTGGCTGCCTGGAGCTCGGCGATTTCCCTGCTCGAGCCGATGGTGGCTTACCTGGTTGAGCGCACCAAAGTCAGCCGCGCTTGGGTGACTTTCTGGTTGGCATTTATCTGCTGGTTCGTGGGCCTGGGCACGGTGTTTTCCTTCAATATCTGGAAGGAAGCCAAATTTTTCGTGAACGAAGGCGGGATGTTCCATCTCTATCAATGGGGTGCCGCAGGCGGCCTGGACTTCTTTGGCGTGATCGATTTCTTCACGTCGCGGATCATGTTGCCACTCGGTGGTTTGTGTTTCGTGGTGTTTGCAGGCTGGGTGATGGGGCGTGAAGCGGTACGCGACGAGTTGTCGATCCGCAGCCCTGCGTTGTTCGCCTTGTCCTTGTTCTTGATGCGCTATGTGGCGCCCATCGGCATTCTCGTAGTGTTTGCCGCACAGCTGTGGAAGTGACGCTGACATGACGACACACATTCAACGTTCGGCCTTACTGCCTTATCCGGCGCAGGCGCTCTATGACCTGGTCAACGACGTTGCGCGTTACCCGGAATTTCTGCCGTGGTGTTCCACCGCCGAAGTGCTGGAAAGCACTCCCGAACACATGCGTGCCAGCGTCGGCGTGGCCAAGGGTGGGTTGAGTCAGCATTTCGTCACCCGAAACACTTTAGTGCCCGGCCATTCAATCGAGATGAACCTCGAGGAAGGACCTTTCACCCAGTTGCACGGCATTTGGGTGTTCAAGCCGTTGGGCGAAAAGGCCTGCAAGATCAGTCTGGACCTGTCCTTCGATTACGCCGGGCCGATTATTCGCGCAACCTTGGGGCCGCTGTTCAATCAGGCCGCAAACACGCTGGTGGACGCGTTTTGCCAGCGCGCCAAACAAATGCATGGTTGATCCGATGGTTGACGTCGAGGTGGCCTACGCCGCCGTTGATCGTCAGGTGCTTCTCCCGGTGTCGGTGCCAGACGGAACGACAGTACGCGGGGCTTTGCTGGCGTCAGGCATTGGCGAGTCCTTTGCGGAGCTGGATCTGGCCAATTGCCCGGTGGGGATCTTCGGTAAAGTGATCACTGATGCGGGCAGTCGACCTGTCCAGGCGGGTGATCGCATCGAGATTTACCGGCCATTGCTGGCGGATCCGAAGGAAGTTCGTCGGCTGCGTGCCGCCAAGGCTGCCGAGGCCAAAGCCCGGAATCAGTGAATCGACCAAACGCCAGACAATAAAAAACCCGGACATGCCGGGTTTTTTATTGCGTCGCAAATTATTGCGGCGAGGTGTCCAGAGGCTGTGGCGTCGGGACCGGAACGGTTTGCACGCCATCCACGTCCTTCTGGATCTGNTCCAGCAACGAACCTGGCTTGACCGGTTTTTCCGGTTTCGGCTTCTCGGCGTTTTCTGCTGGTGCAGTGACTGTTGTGCCACTGTCCTTGCCGAGAATGGCTTCGTCGCGGCTCACGCCTGGCATGAAATCACCAGAGAGGCTGACAAGTTGATCATTTGGGTTGAAGATAACGCTAATGCGTTCCTGTTGGCGTTCACCGCCACCTGGCTGGATGCTGTAGAGATAATCCCAGCGATCGGCATGAAAAGTGTCGGTCAGCAGGGGGTTGCCCATGATAAACCGTACTTGCCGTCGGGTCATTCCCGGACGTAACTGGTCTATCATGTCCTGCGTGACGACATTGCCCTGCTGGATGTCGATTTTGTAAACCCCGGGGAATGAACAACCGGCGAGTGCGAGCAGTCCCACAAGGGTGAAACTGGTTAGCAAGAGCTTGGTGTTTTGCATCGGTGGGCGACTTCCACTATCTTGGCTGGGACAACGTAAACGCCGATCATACCCGTATTAAGAGAAGCTGCGAAGCAGCATCCGCGAGAAAGCTAACCATGGTTGAAAATAGCGAACTACGCAAAGCCGGTCTTAAAGTGACTCTGCCACGAGTCAAGATTCTACAAATGCTCGATTCTGCTGAGCAGCGCCACATGAGTGCCGAAGATGTTTACAAGGCGCTGATGGAGTCTAACGAGGACGTTGGCCTGGCCACGGTTTACCGTGTGCTGACTCAGTTCGAGGCAGCTGGCCTTGTGGTGCGGCACAACTTCGACGGGGGCCATGCGGTCTTCGAGCTGGATGACGGCAAGCATCACGACCATATGGTCAACGTCGAAACCAGCGAAGTGATCGAATTCTTCGACGAAGAAATCGAGCGCCTGCAGAAAGCCATCGTCGATAAGTACGGCTTCGAGATGGTTGATCACAATCTGGTGCTGTACGTGCGCAAGAAAAAGTAAGCATGTCGCGCGAATTTCACATTCGCGAAACGAGCGAAGGCGACCCCTGGGTCGCCTTCGTGCTTTGTGCCGTCCTTAAATCTTTGCGGTAACGACCATTTTTTTCGCGTGAGCCAGGGATTCCTTGGTCAGATCGATGCCGCCCAGCATCCGCGCCACTTCTTCAACGCGCTCATTCTTGCTCAGTTTGGAAACAGCCGTGTGGGTCGCCTCTTCGCCGCGCACCTTGTGCACGAATAGATGTTGATGGCCCTGGGCGGCCACTTGCGGCAAGTGGGTCACCGTCAGCACCTGCCCGCGTTCACCGAGACGACGCAGTAACTGGCCAACGATCTCGGCGGTTGGGCCGCCGATGCCGACGTCGACTTCGTCGAACACCAGCGTCGGTACACGTGAGGTCTGCGCGGTGATCACTTGAATAGCAAGGCTGATCCGTGACAGTTCGCCACCCGAGGCCACTTTGGCCAAGGCTTTCAATGGCTGGCCGGGGTTGGCGCTGACCAGCAGCTCTACCTGCTCCAGTCCATTAGGCAGCAGTTCGTCGCTACTGTTAGGGCGTAATTCGATTGTGAAGCGCCCGCCGGGCATGCCCAGTCGCTGGATTTCCTGTTCCACGGCGCTGGCCAGACTGTTCGAGGCTTGATGGCGCAGGTCGCTCAGCTCCCGAGCCTTCTCCTGGTAATGTCGGGCGAAAGAGGCGAGTTCGTCGCCCAGTCGCTCAATGGATTCGTCGTTGGCGTTGAGGGTTTCGATTTCATCCAGCAGTTTTTGCTGCATCGTCGCCACTTCGGTCGGCTGGATGCGGTGTTTGCGCGCCATGGTGTAGATCGCATCCAGGCGTTCTTCCAGGTACTGAAGGCGCGCCGGGTCGGCNTCGAAGTGGTCGAGAAAGCGGTTGAGCTCTCCCACGGCTTCTTCAACCTGTATCTGTGCGCTGGTCAGCAGGCTGCTGGCTTCACCCAATGCGCCGATCGAGTTATTGACGCTCGATAGGCGGTTGAGGCTGGCGGTCAGCGCGTTCAGNACGTTGCCGGAATCGCTTTCGCTGCATTGCTCCACCACTTGCCGGCAGATACCCAGCAGGGTTTCGGCGTTGGTCAGGTTCTTGTGTTCCTGTTCCAACTGCTCCAGCTCGGTTTCGCCCAGGCCCAGGCTCTCGAGCTCTTCGAGCTGATAGCTGAGCAGCTGGTGACGAGCGCGCTGCTCGTCGCCGGAATTGGAGAGGCGCTCCAGTTCCTGGCGAGTCTGGCGCCAGCGCTGGGCAGCCAGTTGCACCTGGCGGGCGAGGTCAGTGGCGCCAGCGTATTCGTCGAGCAAACGGCGATGGGTGTCGGTTTTCAGCAGGGATTGGTGTTCATGCTGGCTGTGGATATCGATCAGCAATTCGCCGAGGGCTTTCAAGTCGCCAAGGGGGCAAGGCGTACCGTTGATATAGCCGCGAGAGCGTCCTTCGGCGGTGATGACCCGGCGCAGGATGCACGGACCGTCGCTCTCCAGGTCGCGCTCAGCCAGCCAGGCGCTGGCTTCCGGGATGTCGACCAGGTCGAAGGTTGCGAGAATGTCGGCCTTGTCGGCGCCGGGACGGACCACGCCGCTGTCGGCGCGGTCGCCNAGAGTAAGGCCCAAGGCGTCGAGCATGATCGATTTACCGGCGCCGGTTTCGCCTGTGATTACGCTCATCCCGCGATCCAGTTCGAGATCCAGATGTTCAACGATGGCGTAGTTATGTACAGACAGGTGCACGAGCATGACGGCCGCTCCCAGGCGTTAGGTCTGGTTATTTATACAGTGTTTTATTTGCAGCTGACAATGCCCCTGAATAGCTCGATCGACTCGGTCTGACGAAATACCTGGTCGACGCGCAATCACAATGCAGCGTTTTTTGTAGGGTTAATCGCAGCCCACCCCTTGAAGCTGATTTTTGCGGCCCCATATACCGGGACAGAAGCGCGAGTTGAGCTCGCGGACGTTATTGAAAGGAGAAATCTATGGCTGACGAACAGACGCAGGATACGCAAACTCTAGACGCCGATCAGGCTGCCCAGGATTCGGGTGCTGAACTGGCGGCTCGTGTACAAGTGCTCGAAGAGCAATTGGCTGGNGCTCAGGATCAGTCTTTGCGTGTTGCTGCCGATCTGCAGAACGTCCGCCGCCGCGCCGAGCAGGATGTCGAAAAGGCTCACAAATTCGCGTTGGAAAAATTCGCCAATGACCTGCTGCCGATTATCGACAGCCTGGAGCGTGGCCTTGAGTTGTCCAACGCGGCCGACGAAAACATCCGCCCGATGCGCGAAGGGATCGAGCTGACCCTGAAAATGTTCCAGGACACCCTGAAGCGTTATCAGTTGGAGGCCATCGATCCGCAAGGCGGCGAGCCGTTCAATGCAGAGCATCACCAGGCTATGGCCATGCAGGAAAGCCATGACCTTGAGCCGAACAGCGTATTCAAAGTGTTCCAGAAGGGCTATCAGCTCAACGGTCGCNTGCTGCGCCCGGCAATGGTCGTGGTCAGCAAGGCTCCTGCACCTGTTGCACCTTCTATTGATGAGCAGGCTTGAAATCCGCCGCAAGGCCCCCATTTATAAGTCAAGCGTTTAAGTGCTACCGCAGTTAGCCACCACTGCTGCGGCAACCAAATTC
>NZ_NMOJ01000091.1 GCF_002251635.1 Pseudomonas mandelii | reverse complement strand
ATGTTTCGGGAGAGTCAATCATGGGCAAAATTATCGGTATCGACCTGGGGACTACCAACTCCTGCGTCTCCGTGCTGGAAAACGGCGTTGCAAAAGTTATCGAAAACGCCGAAGGCGCGCGTACCACGCCGTCGATCATTGCTTACGCCAACGACGGTGAAATCCTCGTCGGTCAGTCGGCCAAGCGTCAGGCTGTGACCAATCCGCACAACACCCTGTACGCGGTGAAGCGTCTGATCGGTCGTAAGTTCGACGAAGAAGTCGTACAGAAAGACATCAAGATGGTCCCTTACAAAATCGCCAAGGCTGACAACGGTGACGCGTGGGTTGAAGTAAACGGCCAGAAAATGTCGCCGCCGCAAATCTCGGCTGAAATCTTGAAAAAGATGAAGAAAACCGCCGAAGACTACCTCGGTGAAGCAGTAACTGAGGCGGTGATTACCGTTCCGGCCTACTTCAACGACAGCCAGCGTCAAGCCACCAAAGACGCCGGCCGCATCGCCGGTCTGGACGTAAAACGTATCATCAACGAACCGACCGCAGCTGCTCTGGCTTACGGTATGGACAAGGCCAAGGGCGACCACACCGTGATCGTTTACGACCTGGGTGGCGGTACTTTTGACGTCTCCGTGATCGAGATCGCTGAAGTTGACGGCGAGCACCAGTTCGAAGTGTTGGCCACCAACGGTGACACTTTCCTGGGTGGTGAAGACTTTGACATTCGTCTGATCGACTACCTCGTTGACGAATTCAAGAAAGAAAGCGGCATGAACCTCAAGGGTGACCCGCTGGCGATGCAGCGCCTGAAAGAAGCTGCCGAGAAAGCCAAGATCGAGCTGTCTTCCGCTCAGTCGACCGACGTGAACCTGCCGTACATCACTGCAGACGCTACCGGTCCTAAGCACTTGAACGTGAAGATCTCGCGCTCCAAGCTGGAAGCGCTGGTTGAAGACCTGGTTCAACGCACCATCGAGCCTTGCCGCATCGCGCTGAAAGACTCGGGTATCGACGTTGGTTCGATCAACGACGTGATCCTGGTAGGCGGTCAGACCCGTATGCCACTGGTTCAGAAGCTGGTCACCGAGTTCTTCGGTAAAGAAGCACGTAAAGACGTGAACCCGGACGAAGCCGTTGCCATGGGTGCTGCTATCCAGGGTGCGGTACTGGCCGGCGACGTGAAAGACGTGCTGCTGCTGGACGTCAGCCCGCTGACCCTGGGTATCGAAACCATGGGTGGCGTGATGACCGCGCTGATCGAGAAAAACACCACGATTCCTACCAAGAAATCGCAAGTGTTCTCGACTGCCGACGACAACCAGGGCGCCGTGACCATTCACGTACTGCAAGGTGAGCGTAAGCAAGCCGCTCAGAACAAGTCCTTGGGCAAGTTCGACCTGGCTGAGATTCCACCAGCACCACGTGGCGTGCCACAAATTGAAGTGACCTTCGACATCGACGCCAACGGCATCTTGCACGTAGGTGCTAAAGACAAGGCCACTGGCAAAGAGCAGAAGATCACCATCAAGGCCAACTCCGGTCTGTCTGATGAAGAGATTCAGCAGATGATTCGCGATGCTGAAGCCAACGCCGAGGAAGACAGCAAGTTCGCAGAGCTGGCCGGTGCCCGTAACCAAGGTGATGCATTGGTTCACTCGACGCGCAAAATGATCGCTGAAGCTGGCGATAAAGTGACTGCCGAAGAGAAAACTGCAATCGAAGCCGCTTTGGTTGCCCTGGAAGCCGCTGTTAAAGGCGACGACAAGGCTGCCATCGAAGCCAAGGTTGAGGAGCTGTCGAAAGTCTCCGCTCCAGTGGCGCAGAAGATGTACGCCGAACAGGCCCAGCCTGCCGAAGGCGCGGCACCTAACGACGAAAAAGCTGAAAAAGCCGACGACGTTGTTGATGCCGAGTTCGAAGAAGTCAAAGACCACAAGTAA
>NZ_NMOJ01000090.1 GCF_002251635.1 Pseudomonas mandelii | reverse complement strand
GTTGGTCGCCCGGTTGACCGCTATCAAGCGGTGACTGGTAGGATGTCGCCGCGCGGGAGCTTGCTCCCGCGTTGGCGTGTCTGGGGTATGTGAATTTTTACAACATGCGACAAGGGTCGCGTGCTGCTGGTATGGCCGGGAATGCTCCTGCTTTTCGAGCCGAAAGTACCGTATTGAATCAAAGACCAGGATCGTTGAATTGACGTGAGTTGGGTCCGGGCCTGTATTGGGGCTCAACGAGTTTGGCAAGGCTCAGGAGGGTCTGGCCGAACGTCCTTAAGAGTGCAAAGACTTATGGCAAAGCGTGACTATTACGAAGTATTGGGTGTTGAGCGCGGTTCCAGCGAGGCGGACCTGAAAAAGGCTTACCGTCGCCTGGCGATGAAGCACCACCCGGACCGTAATCCGGATAGCAAAGAATCCGAAGAGATGTTCAAAGAGGCCAACGAGGCCTACGAATGCCTGTCTGATCCCAACAAACGTGCGGCCTACGACCAGTATGGTCATGCCGGTGTCGACCCAAGTATGGGTGGCGGCGGTGCCGGTTTTGGTGGTCAGAACTTTTCCGATATTTTCGGTGATGTATTCAGCGACTTCTTCGGTGGTGGCCGTGGCGGCCAACGCGGCGGTGCCCAGCGTGGCAGCGACTTGCGTTACACCCTGGAGCTGAATCTGGAGGAGGCCGTACGCGGCACCACCGTCAATATCCGTGTGCCGACGCTGGTCAATTGCAAGCCATGCGACGGTTCGGGCGCCAAGAAAGGCTCCTCTCCGATCACTTGCCCAACCTGCGGCGGTATCGGCCAGGTGCGTATGCAGCAGGGCTTCTTCTCGGTGCAGCAGACCTGCCCGCGTTGCCATGGCCAGGGCAAGATCATTTCCGATCCGTGCGATTCCTGCCACGGCGAAGGCCGTGTCGAAGAGTACAAGACCCTCTCGGTGAAAGTGCCGGCGGGTGTGGACACAGGTGATCGCATTCGTCTGTCGGGCGAAGGCGAGGCGGGGACTCAGGGTGGTCCTACAGGCGACCTGTATGTGGTGATCAATGTGCGCGAGCACTCGATTTTCCAGCGCGATGGCAAGCACCTGTTCTGCGAAGTGCCGATCAGCTTTGTCGATGCTGCATTGGGTGGTGAGCTGGAGATCCCGACGCTTGATGGTCGAGTCAAGCTCAAGATTCCTGAGGGGACGCAGACCGGCAAGCAGTTCCGTATCCGTGGCAAAGGCGTTGCGCCTGTGCGTGGCGGCGGTGCCGGTGACTTGATGTGCCGTGTGGCGGTCGAAACCCCGGTCAACCTGGGTCGTCGTCAGCGTGAATTGCTTGAAGAGTTCCGCAGCTCGTTGGCGGACGACAACAGCCATTCGCCGAAAACCACCGGTTGGTTCGAAGGCGTGAAGCGCTTCTTCG
This sequence comes from Pseudomonas mandelii, assembly GCF_002251635.1. Classification (GTDB taxonomy): domain Bacteria; phylum Pseudomonadota; class Gammaproteobacteria; order Pseudomonadales; family Pseudomonadaceae; genus Aquipseudomonas; species Aquipseudomonas mandelii_B. The sequence continues at coordinate 19,599 of NZ_NMOJ01000090.1, read as the reverse complement.
GCGATTTGTAAGGAGACTGGCATGCGACGTATTGCAGTGATGGGCGCCGCCGGGCGCATGGGCAAAACCCTGATCGAGGCCGTGCAGCAACAGCCGGGCGCGGGGCTGACGGCGGCCATTGATCGCCCGGACAGCTCGCTGGTCGGTGCGGATGCCGGCGAACTGGCTGCGCTGGGTCGTATCGGTGTACCGCTGTCGGGTGATCTGGATCGCGTGGTCGACGAGTTCGACGTGCTGATCGACTTCACGCACCCGACGGTGACCCTGAAGAATCTCGCGTTCTGCCGCAAGCATCACAAGGCGATGATCATCGGTACCACCGGTTTCAGCGTTGAAGAGAAGCAGTTGCTGGCGGAGGCGGGCAAGGACATTCCGATTGTCTTTGCGGCCAACTTCAGTGTCGGTGTCAATCTTTGCCTGAAGCTGCTCGACACCGCTGCTCGCGTGCTGGGTGATGATGTCGATATCGAAATCACTGAAGCCCACCATCGGCATAAGGTCGATGCGCCGTCCGGTACTGCCGTGCGCATGGGTGAAGTGATCGCCGATGCGCTGGGGCGTGACCTGTCGAAAGTTGCTGTCTACGGTCGTGAAGGTCAGACCGGCGCTCGTGCTCGCGAAACCATCGGCTTCGCCACTGTGCGTGCCGGTGACATCGTCGGTGATCACACCGTGCTGTTCGCCGCCGATGGTGAGCGTGTCGAAATCACACACAAAGCGTCCAGTCGCATGACGTTTGCCAAGGGCGCGGTACGTGCCGCGCTCTGGTTGGAAGGTCGCGAGCCTGGTCTTTATGACATGCAAGACGTGCTCGATCTGCGTTAAGAAGTGCCTGAAACCGGGTTCGAACCCAGCGTTTGAGCCCGGTTTTACACCGCCAAGCGACGTCCTGTCGCATTCTCCTGCCTTTAAGGCTCATTAGCGGTGGACCAAAAAAGCCTTTTTCTGTAAGCTACAGCTTTAGTGTGTCCACTAAAAGCGCGCAGAATAATTCAGTGAAGAAGCGGGGTGACGTGTCCATACGTCACTCCGCTTTTTTACAATCTGCGATCGCCCTTTCAGGCTTTATTTACGGGAGGTCTTCTTGACTAAGCCAGCCATACTCGCCCTTGCTGATGGCAGCATTTTTCGCGGCGAAGCCATTGGAGCCGACGGTCAAACCGTTGGAGAGGTGGTGTTTAACACTGCCATGACCGGCTATCAGGAAATCCTTACCGATCCTTCCTACGCCCAACAGATCGTTACCCTGACCTATCCGCACATCGGCAACACCGGTACTACACCGGAAGACGTCGAGTCTGATCGTGTCTGGTCGGCCGGTCTGGTGATTCGTGACCTGCCACTGGTTGCGAGCAACTGGCGTAACACGATGTCGCTGTCCGATTACCTGAAAGCCAATAACGTTGTGGCGATCGCCGGTATCGATACGCGCCGCCTGACACGCATCTTGCGTGAAAAAGGCTCGCAGAACGGCTGCATCATGGCGGGTGACAATATTTCCGAAGCGGCGGCGATCGCTGCAGCGCAAGGCTTCCCTGGCCTGAAAGGCATGGACCTGGCGAAAGAAGTCAGCACCAAAAAACAGTATGAGTGGCGCTCCACTGTCTGGGACTTGAAGACCGACAGCCACGCGACNATCGNAGCCTCCGAGCTGCNGTACCACGTAGTCGCCTACGACTACGGCATCAAGTACAACATCCTGCGCATGCTGGTCGAGCGCGGTTGCCGCGTAACCGTGGTGCCGGCTCAAACGCCAGCCGCCGACGTTCTGGCGATGAAGCCAGACGGCGTGTTCCTGTCCAACGGCCCTGGTGACCCGGAGCCTTGCGACTACGCGATCCAGGCGATCAAGGACGTGCTGGAAACCGAGATTCCGGTGTTCGGCATCTGCCTCGGTCACCAACTGCTGGCCCTGGCCTCCGGCGCCAAGACCCTCAAAATGGGTCACGGCCACCACGGTGCCAACCACCCTGTGCAAGACCTGGACACTGGCGTTGTAATGATCACCAGCCAGAACCACGGCTTTGCGGTGGATGAAGCGACCCTGCCGGCCAATGTCCGCGCGATTCACAAATCGCTGTTCGACGGCACCCTGCAAGGCATCGAGCGTACCGACAAGAGCGCCTTCAGCTTCCAGGGTCACCCTGAAGCCAGCCCTGGCCCGAACGACGTAGCGCCATTGTTCGATCGCTTCATCAACGAAATGGCCAAGCGACGCTAATCGCTCGCCTTGATGTTGCAAAGCTTGAGGGGCGGTCCCGAACACTGGCGGCCCCCCTCAAGGCTTCAAAGATTGAACAAGACGGCTTGCCGACTGACCTGCGGATTTGAGTGACAAACCCATGCCAAAACGTACAGACATAAAAAGCATCCTGATTCTCGGCGCTGGCCCGATCGTGATCGGCCAGGCCTGTGAATTCGACTACTCCGGTGCCCAGGCCTGTAAAGCCCTGCGCGAGGAGGGTTACCGCGTCATCCTAGTGAACTCCAACCCGGCCACCATCATGACCGACCCGGACATGGCCGACGCCACCTACATCGAGCCGATCAAGTGGCAGACCGTTGCCAAGATCATCGAAAAAGAGCGTCCAGATGCACTGCTGCCAACCATGGGCGGCCAGACTGCACTGAACTGCGCCCTGGACCTGGAGCGCGAAGGCGTCCTGGAAAAGTTCGGCGTAGAGATGATCGGCGCGAATGCCGACACCATCGACAAGGCTGAAGACCGCTCGCGTTTCGACAAGGCCATGAAGTCCATCGGCCTTGACTGCCCGCGTTCCGGTATCGCCCACAGCATGGAAGAGGCCAACGCGGTACTCGAAAAGCTGGGCTTCCCGTGCATCATTCGTCCATCCTTCACCATGGGTGGCACCGGTGGCGGTATTGCTTACAACCGTGAAGAGTTCGAAGAAATCTGCGCGCGTGGTCTGGACCTGTCGCCGACTAAAGAGCTGCTGATCGACGAATCCCTGATCGGCTGGAAAGAGTACGAAATGGAGGTTGTCCGCGATAAGAAGGACAACTGCATCATCGTCTGCTCCATCGAAAACTTCGACCCGATGGGCGTGCACACGGGTGACTCGATCACCGTTGCTCCAGCACAGACCCTGACGGACAAGGAATACCAGATCATGCGTAACGCCTCNCTGGCGGTACTGCGTGAAATCGGTGTTGAAACCGGCGGTTCCAACGTTCAGTTCGGTATCTGCCCGGACACCGGTCGTATGGTTGTGATCGAGATGAACCCGCGTGTATCGCGTTCGTCGGCGCTGGCATCGAAAGCTACCGGCTTCCCGATTGCGCGTATCGCTGCCAAATTGGCGATCGGTTACACCCTGGACGAGTTGCAGAACGAAATCACCGGCGGCGCTACTCCTGCGTCCTTCGAGCCGTCGATCGACTACGTCGTTACCAAGCTGCCACGCTTTGCATTCGAGAAATTCCCGAAAGCCGACGCACGGCTGACCACTCAGATGAAGTCGGTTGGTGAAGTCATGGCCATCGGCCGGACCTTCCAGGAATCCCTGCAGAAAGCCCTGCGTGGCCTGGAAGTAGGCGTTTGCGGCCTGGACGAGAAGCTCGACCTGAGCAATCCTGAAAGCATGAGCGTGCTCAAGCGCGAGCTGACCGTACCTGGCGCTGAGCGCATCTGGTACGTCGCTGACGCATTCCGCGCCGGCCTGTCGGTCGAAGATATCTTCGGCATGAACATGATCGACCCGTGGTTCCTGGTACAGATCGAAGATCTGATCAAGGAAGAAGAGAAGGTCAAGACCCTCGGTCTGTCCTCTATCGACCGCGACTTGATGTTCAAGCTCAAGCGCAAAGGCTTCTCCGACATGCGTCTGGCCAAGCTGCTGGGCGTGACCGAGAAGGCTCTGCGTCGCCACCGCCACAAGCTGGACATCTTCCCGGTCTACAAGCGCGTTGACACCTGCGCGGCCGAGTTCGCAACCGACACCGCCTACCTGTACTCCACCTATGAGGAAGAGTGCGAAGCCGCACCGACGGGCCGCGACAAGATCATGATCCTGGGCGGCGGTCCTAACCGTATCGGCCAAGGCATCGAGTTCGACTATTGCTGCGTACACGCCGCCCTCGCCCTGCGCGAAGACGGGTACGAGACCATCATGGTCAACTGCAATCCGGAAACTGTTTCCACTGACTACGACACCTCCGACCGTCTGTACTTTGAGCCGGTAACGCTGGAAGACGTGCTGGAAATCTGCCGCGTCGAGAAGCCAAAAGGTGTGATCGTTCAGTACGGCGGCCAAACTCCGCTGAAACTGGCTCGCGCCCTGGAAGCTGCCGGCGTGCCGATCATCGGCACCAGCCCTGACGCCATCGACCGTGCCGAAGACCGTGAGCGCTTCCAGCAAATGGTTGAGCGCCTGAACCTGCGTCAGCCGCCTAACGCTACCGTGCGCAGCGAAGACGAAGCCATCCGTGCAGCCAGCAAGATCGGTTACCCGCTGGTGGTGCGTCCGTCCTACGTATTGGGCGGCCGTGCGATGGAAATCGTTTACGAAGAAGAAGAACTCAAGCGTTACCTGCGTGATGCGGTGAAAGTGTCCAACGACAGCCCGGTGCTGCTGGACCACTTCCTCAACTGCGCCATCGAAATGGACGTGGATGCGGTTTGCGATGGCACCGACGTAGTGATCGGCGCGATCATGCAGCACATCGAACAGGCGGGCGTTCACTCCGGTGACTCCGCATGCTCGCTGCCGCCGTACTCGCTGCCGGCGCACATCCAGGACGAGATGCGTGAACAGGTCAAGAAAATGGCCCTGGAACTGGGCGTTGTCGGCCTGATGAACGTTCAGTTGGCGCTGCAAGGCGAAGACATCTACGTCATCGAAGTCAACCCGCGCGCTTCCCGTACCGTACCGTTCGTGTCCAAGTGCATCGGTGTTTCCCTGGCCATGATCGCAGCGCGCGTGATGGCCGGTAAAACCTTGAAAGAAATCGGCTTCACCAAGGAAATCATTCCTAACTTCTACAGCGTGAAAGAGGCGGTGTTCCCATTCGCCAAATTCCCTGGTGTGGACCCGATCCTGGGCCCAGAGATGAAGTCCACCGGTGAAGTGATGGGTGTGGGTGACACTTTCGGTGAAGCATTCGCCAAGGCCCAGATGGGTGCCAGTGAAGTGCTGCCGACCGGTGGTACTGCATTCATCAGTGTGCGTGACGACGACAAGCCGCTGGTTGCAGGCGTGGCCCGTGATCTGATCAACTTGGGCTTTGAAGTGGTCGCCACTGCCGGTACTGCCAAGCTGATCGAAGCCGCAGGCCTGAAAGTGCGACGTGTGAACAAGGTGACCGAAGGCCGTCCGCATGTGGTCGACATGATCAAGAATGACGAAGTCACCCTGATCATCAACACCACCGAAGGTCGCCAGTCGATCGCGGATTCCTACTCCATTCGTCGTAATGCCTTGCAGCACAAGATCTACTGCACCACCACCATTGCTGCAGGCGAAGCTATCTGCGAAGCGCTCAAGTTCGGTCCGGAAAAGACCGTGCGTCGCTTGCAGGATCTACACGCAGGATTGAAGGCATGATCAAATACCCTATGACCGTCCAGGGCGCCAAGGCCCTGGAAGAGGAACACGCTCACCTGACCAAGGTCGTCCGTCCGAAGCTCAGCCAGGATATCGGCACGGCCCGCGAGTTGGGTGACTTGAAGGAAAACGCCGAATACCACGCAGCCCGCGAGCAGCANGGTATGGTCGAGGCGCGGATCCGTGACATCGAAGGCCGTATGCAGAATGCGGTGATCATCGACGTCACGACCATCCCGCACACCGGCAAAGTGATTTTCGGCACCACCGTCGAAATCGCCAACGTCGAGACGGATGAGCGCGTCGTTTACCACATCGTGGGTGAGGACGAGGCTGACTTTAAACTCGGCAAGATTTCCGTGGGGTCACCACTCGCTCGTGCCTTGATTGCCAAGGAAGAGGGTGACGTGGTGTCCGTCAAGACGCCTGGTGGCGTGATCGAGTACGAGATTGTCGAAGTTCGTCACGTCTGAAAAGCGGCGCCCGCTTCGTGCGGGCGCCATGCTTTGGCAGCTGACTCAGATGTTGTGGGTCGGCGGTCTGTGGCTGTTACATATTGGTCTGCTGCCGGTGCTGGGCCAGATTGGCCTGGCACCGCTGCTGATCGACGAAATTGCAGGCATGCTTGATGCGCTGATGGTGGGTTTCGCCACAGCGTGTGTGATTTTTCAGGCTTTGGTGCTGATTCAGGCCGAGGGCCTTGCCAGTCTATGGCGCGATATTCGTGGGCAACTGCTGCTGATGGCGCTGTATGCGTGCGCGATGTACTTCGTGGTGCGTTTCGGTTGGCCAGATGCGGTGCGCTGGGAAGAGTTCAGCTACCTGATCCTGGGGTTTTCCGGGCTGGTGCTGGTGTTGCAGCCGGTGCCGGGATGGGGTGGCAGGGTGCGCGAAGCACACCCTTGACCCTTGCCATCACTTGAAGCGATGGACGTTCGACAGCTGCTTGTTGACGCTGAAGTTCTTGCGATAAATCAGTGCCATCTTGCCGATGACCTGAACCAGATCCGCTTTGCCGACCTTGCACAGTTCTGCAATGGCGGCCAAACGCGCTTCGCGGTCAAGGATGTTGACCTTGATCTTGATCAGTTCGTGATCGCCCAATGCGCGTTCAAGTTCGGCTAACACACCTTCAGTCAAACCGTTGTCTGCCACAATCAGAACTGGTTTCAGATGGTGGCCAATGGATTTGTACTGTTTCTTCTGCTCTTGAGTGAGCGGCATAATCTGACCCCTGCGTCTGATCTTGTAAAAAGCGGCGGCCAGTTTACCCGAGCGAGTCCGGGACCGCCCAGTTAATCACGACCCGTTTTATTTTCGAGGTGGCCCGTGGCCCGTTCCAAAACTAGTCTTAAGTGGCTGCAAANNCATNTCAATGATCCCTATGTGAAGCAGGCGCAGAAGGATGGTTATCGCTCGCGTGCGAGTTACAAGCTTCTGGAGGTCCAGGAGAAATACAAACTGATCCGTCCGGGTATGAGCGTTGTCGACCTGGGAGCGGCGCCCGGCGGCTGGTCACAGGTCACTAGTCGGCTGATCGGTGGTCAGGGGCGTCTGATCGCCTCGGACATCCTGGAAATGGACAGCATCCCGGATGTGACCTTTATCCAGGGTGANTTCACCCAGGACGAAGTGCTCGCTCAGATCCTTGAAGCCGTGGGTAATTCGCAGGTGGACCTTGTGATTTCCGATATGGCCCCCAATATGAGTGGTACGCCTGAGGTGGATATGCCAAAAGCCATGTTTCTATGTGAGCTGGCTCTTGATCTGGCTGCTCGGATACTCAAGCCGGGTGGTAATTTCGTGATCAAGGTGTTTCAGGGCGAAGGGTTTGATGCTTACGTGAAGGACGCTCGTAAGAAATTCGAAAAGGTCCAGATGATCAAGCCGGACTCTTCCCGTGGCAGTTCCCGCGAGCAATACATGCTGGCTTGGGGCTACCGGGGCCGTAGTGAGTAAATCGAGGTTTTTTTGCGGGTCGATAGGTTTTTCGTATTTCGCCCCGTGAGCATTAGCGAATATTGTGTAGAAAGTGTTTCACAAAGGGTTACAGACGGCGCCTGCCAGAGTTGTAGGTAATGTAGTAAGTTAGGCCGGTGAATATCATGCGAAGCGCGCGCCAGTAGCGGAGCTTGCTTCAGAGGGTAGTTAATTGAACGATATGGCAAAGAATCTGATCCTGTGGTTGATCATCGCGGCTGTCCTGGTGACGGTGATGAACAACTTCTCCAGCCCTAACGAGCCGCAGACCCTCAACTATTCCGACTTCATCCAGCAAGTTAAGGATGGCAAGGTCGAGCGCGTAGCGGTTGATGGCTACGTGATTACCGGCAAACGCAACGATGGCGACAGCTTCAAGACCATTCGTCCGGCAATTCAGGACAACGGTCTGATCGGCGACCTGGTGGATAACCATGTAGTCGTTGAAGGCAAGCAGCCTGAGCAGCAGAGCATCTGGACCCAGCTCCTGGTGGCCAGCTTCCCGATCCTGGTGATTATCGCCGTGTTCATGTTCTTCATGCGCCAGATGCAGGGTGGTGCGGGAGGCAAGGGCGGGCCGATGAGCTTCGGCAAGAGCAAGGCACGCCTGCTCTCCGAGGATCAGGTGAAGACCACCCTCGCGGATGTCGCGGGTTGTGATGAAGCGAAGGAAGAAGTTGGCGAGCTGGTCGAGTTCCTGCGTGACCCGGGCAAGTTCCAGCGTCTGGGCGGCCGCATTCCTCGCGGCGTGCTGATGGTGGGTCCTCCGGGTACCGGTAAAACCTTGCTGGCCAAGGCGATTGCCGGCGAAGCCAAGGTGCCGTTCTTCACTATTTCGGGTTCTGACTTCGTCGAGATGTTTGTCGGTGTCGGTGCCAGCCGTGTTCGCGATATGTTCGAACAGGCCAAGAAACACGCCCCATGCATCATTTTCATCGACGAAATCGACGCTGTTGGTCGCCATCGTGGTGCGGGCATGGGCGGTGGTCACGATGAGCGTGAGCAGACTCTCAACCAGTTGCTGGTGGAGATGGACGGCTTTGAAATGAATGACGGCATTATCGTCATCGCCGCAACCAACCGTCCGGACGTACTGGACCCTGCGCTGCTGCGTCCAGGCCGTTTCGACCGCCAGGTGGTAGTGGGNCTGCCGGATATTCGTGGTCGTGAACAGATTCTCAAGGTTCACATGCGCAAAGTGCCAATGGGTGACGACGTCGCTCCTGCGGTGATCGCACGTGGTACGCCTGGTTTNTCCGGTGCTGACTTGGCCAACCTGGTGAACGAGGCTTCGCTGTTCGCTGCCCGTACCGGCAAGCGCATCGTTGAAATGAAAGAGTTCGAACTGGCAAAAGACAAGATCATGATGGGCGCTGAGCGCAAATCCATGGTCATGTCCGAGAAAGAGAAGCAGAACACCGCTTATCACGAAGCCGGTCACGCCATTGTTGGTCGTGTCGTGCCAGAGCACGATCCGGTCTACAAGGTGTCGATCATCCCGCGCGGTCGTGCGCTGGGTGTGACGATGTTTCTGCCTGAAGAGGATCGTTACAGCCTCTCCAAGCGTGCGCTGATCAGTCAGATCTGCTCACTGTATGGTGGCCGAATTGCTGAAGAGATGACCCTTGGCTTCGATGGCGTAACCACCGGTGCCTCCAACGACATCATGCGTGCCAGCCAGATTGCACGGAACATGGTGACCAAGTGGGGCTTGTCTGAAAAACTCGGGCCTTTGATGTATGCCGAAGAAGAAGGCGAAGTGTTCCTGGGTCGTGGCGGTGGCGGTCAAGCTGCCAGCTTCTCGGGTGAAACGGCCAAGCTGATCGACTCCGAAGTGCGCAGCATCATTGACCAGTGCTACGGCACGGCCAAACAGATCCTGACCGACAATCGCGACAAACTGGATGCAATGGCTGATGCGTTGATGAAGTACGAGACGATCGATGCCGATCAGATCGATGACATCATGGCGGGTCGCACGCCTCGCGAACCACGCGACTGGTCGGGCGGCGGCACCGGTACTTCCGGGACGCCTCCGGTGGTGCAGGATGAGCGTCCGGAAACACCGATCGGCGGTCCGGCTGCTGACGTATAAGGTTTGAAATGACTTCTGTTCAGTCCTCAACCCGGTTGCCTTGCGGCAACCGGGTTCTTGATTTGGCCCGGACGCATGTCATGGGCATTCTCAATGTCACTCCCGATTCCTTTTCTGATGGCGGCCGATACAGCCAGCTTGACGCGGCCCTGCATCATGCCGAGTCGATGGTTGCGGCGGGCGCCACGCTGATCGATGTCGGTGGCGAATCGACGCGTCCCGGTGCAAGGGCGGTTTCGCCACTTGAAGAGCTGGAGCGCGTGGCGCCTATCGTTGAGCGCATCAATCGCGAGCTGGATGTGATTATTTCGGTCGATACCTCCACTCCGGCGGTCATGCGCGAAACCGCACGGCTCGGAGCGGGATTGATCAATGATGTGCGCTCGCTACGTCGAGATGGCGCCCTGGATGCGGCAGCCGCCACCGGATTGCCGGTGTGCCTGATGCATATGCTCGGTGAGCCGAACGACATGCAGGACAATCCGTATTACGGCGATGTCACAAGGGAGGTTGGCGAGTTTCTCGCCGAGCGCATGGCCCAATGTGCGTTGGTGGGAATCCCGGCTGAGCGGATTATTCTTGATCCAGGGTTTGGATTCGCGAAAACCTTGCAGCACAATCTAAGTTTGTTCAAACATATGGAAGACCTGCACGCCTTGGGGCGGCCCCTGTTGGTCGGGGTTTCGCGAAAGAGCATGATAGGTCAGGCCTTGAATCGCCCGGTTGGAGAGCGCCTGTTTGGCGGTCTGGCGCTCGCGGCGCTGGCTTCGGCCAAGGGTGCGCGTATATTGCGCGTCCATGATGTAGCCGAAACAGTGGACGTGGTGCGGATGATCGCCGCAGTGGAATCAGCCGAATAAGAATGATGGAGCACTTATGACTAAAAAATATTTTGGCACCGACGGTATCCGTGGTCGGGTCGGCGAATTTCCGATTACGCCTGATTTCATGCTCAAGCTGGGTTGGGCGGCAGGTATGGCGTTCCGCAGCATGGGCGCTTGCCGCATTCTGGTGGGCAAGGACACCCGTATTTCCGGTTACATGTTTGAGTCCGCGCTGGAGGCTGGCTTGTCCGCCGCCGGTGCCGACGTAATGCTGCTGGGGCCAATGCCGACGCCGGCGATCGCTTACCTGACGCGTACCTTCCACGCTGAAGCCGGTATCGTGATCAGTGCCTCGCACAACCCTCATGATGACAATGGCATCAAGTTTTTCTCNGGAAAGGGCACGAAGCTGCCGGACGAAGTCGAACTGATGATCGAAGAGTTGCTCGACACCCCGATGACTGTGGTTGAGTCGAGCAAGATTGGCAAAGTGTCGCGCATCAATGACGCGTCTGGCCGCTACATCGAATTCTGCAAGAGCAGCGTGCCGACCAGTACCAATTTTGCTGGCCTGAAGATCGTGATCGACTGCGCTCACGGCGCGACCTACAAGGTTGCACCTAGTGTGTTCCGGGAGCTGGGTGCCGAAGTCGTTGTGCTTTCCGCTCAGCCAAACGGCCTGAACATCAATGACAATTGCGGTTCGACCCATATGGGGCAATTGCAGGCTGCCGTATTGGCCGAACACGCCGATCTGGGTATTGCCTTCGACGGTGACGGTGATCGCGTCTTGATGGTTGATCACACTGGCGCCATTGTTGATGGTGATGAGCTGCTGTACATCATCGCCCGCGATCTACATGAGCGCGACAAGCTGCAAGGCGGCGTGGTCGGAACATTGATGAGTAACCTGGGGCTGGAGTTGGCCCTGGCGGATCTGTCGATTCCTTTCGTGCGTGCCAACGTTGGCGATCGTTATGTGATCGCTGACTTGCTGGAGCGCAACTGGTTGGTAGGTGGTGAGAACTCGGGTCATATCGTCTGCTTCAATCACACCACCACAGGTGATGCGATCATTGCTGCGTTGCAGGTGCTGATGGCGCTGAAAACGCGCTCGGAAGGTCTGGCTCAGGCCCGTCAGGCGCTGCGCAAGTGTCCTCAGGTGCTGATCAATGTCCGGTTCGGCGGGGGCGCGAGTCCGCTCGACCATCCGGCGGTCAAGGAAGCCAGCGACCGTGTCACCCAAGCCATGGCCGGTCGCGGGCGCGTGTTGTTGCGCAAGTCCGGGACAGAGCCGTTGGTGCGGGTGATGGTCGAAGGTGAGGACGAAACACAGGTTCGCGGTCATGCCGAAGACCTGGCAAAACTGGTAACTGAAATTTGCGCCTGAATTCGGCTTGCCAGTGATGATGTGGTTGGGTAACATCTGCGCCCACTTTGACCGACGGGGTACAGCATGCGTCGCACTATGGTAGCTGGTAACTGGAAGATGCACGGTACCCGCGCCAGTGTCGCTGAGCTGATCAATGGCCTTCGTCANTTGGCCTTGCCGAGCGGTGTTGATGTAGCGGTTTTCCCGCCTTGCCTGCATATCAACCAGGTGGTTGATGGCTTGAAAGGTAAGTCGATCCAGGTCGGCGCGCAGAATTCTGCGGTGGAGCCCATGCAAGGTGCTTTGACCGGTGAAATCGCGCCGAGTCAATTGGTGGATGCAGGTTGTTCCCTGGTTCTTGTCGGGCATTCCGAACGCCGCCAGATCATGGGCGAGCAGGACGGTATGCTGATTCGCAAGTTTGCAGCGGCTCAGGCTTGTGGCTTGATTCCGGTGTTGTGCATAGGGGAGACCCTTGAGCAGCGTGAAGCCGGTAAAACTCTTGAGGTTGTCNCGCGTCAGCTGGGCAGCATCATAGAGGAGCTGGGTGTTGGTGCGTTTGCAAAGGCAGTAATTGCTTACGAGCCGGTCTGGGCCATTGGCACCGGGCTGACTGCTACACCGCAACAGGCGCAGGATGTGCACGCAGCCATTCGCGCGCAGTTGGCGGCAGAGAATTCTGAGGTCGCACAAGGTGTGCGGCTTCTATACGGCGGCAGCGTGAAGGCGGCCAATGCGGTCGAACTGTTCGGCATGCCGGATATCGATGGGGGGCTCATTGGTGGGGCTTCCCTGAATGCAGATGAGTTCGGTGCGATTTGTCGCGCCGCGGGAAACTGAAAAAATGCTGGAAACAGTCGTAGTCGTTTTTCATCTGTTGGCTGCCCTGGGCGTAGTTGCCCTGGTTTTGTTGCAACAGGGTAAAGGTGCGGATGCTGGTGCGTCTTTCGGTGCAGGTGCTTCAAATACTGTGTTCGGAAGCCAAGGTTCCTCTACCTTTCTTAGTAAGTTTACTGCTATACTTGCCGCCGGTTTCTTCATAACCAGCTTAGGGTTAGGTTACTTTGCTAAAGAGAAAGCTCATGTGCTGACTCAAGTAGGTTTGCCAAACCCAGCAGTGTTGGAAGTACCAAAGCAACAACCGGCTTCTGATGATGTACCGGTGCTTCAAGAGCAAAAGTCGGCTACTCCAGCGACTGACGTACCTCCAGCTCAAGAGCAAAAGTAAGAAGGGTTGTAAACGCTGTATTGCCGAGGTGGTGGAATTGGTAGACACGCAACCTTGAGGTGGTTGTGCCCATAGGGTGTAGGGGTTCGAGTCCCCTTCTCGGTACCAATTATCAGGAGAGCCCGCTGTTGCGGGCTTTCTTGTAGGTGGAAGGTTACATTGACCCTGTAAGGGATCGGTCGTATACTTCCGCCCCAGCTTTGTCGCGGGGTGGAGCAGTCTGGTAGCTCGTCGGGCTCATAACCCGAAGGTCGTCGGTTCAAATCCGGCCCCCGCAACCAGTTTTAGGAGCCCCTTTTAAGGGGCTTTTTGTTAGCTGGACACTTTCAACGCCGCTATTCGACGGCGTTTCAAGGATGGGCGTTTCGCCCATTTTTTTATTTTGCACAGCATGCACATACATGCACGAGGGGGTTCAGGTGTCGAGCAAGCTAGAAGAGTTGCAGGCCTTGTTGGCCCCGGTGATCGTGGCCCTAGGCTATGAATGCTGGGGTATTGAGTTTTCGGCTCAAGGTCGCCACTCAATGTTGCGCGTTTATATCGATAAAGAGGGCGGTGTGCTGGTGGACGATTGTGCCATTGTCAGCCGTCAGATCAGCGGTGTCCTGGATGTTGAAGATCCAATCGCCGTTGAATATACCCTCGAAGTTTCCTCGCCAGGCATGGAACGCCCACTGTTCACTATTGANCAGTTTGCAAAATTTGCCGGTGAACAAGTGAAGATCAAGCTGCGCTCCCCGTTCGAAGGGCGACGCAACTTTCAGGGCCTTCTGCGCGGTGTAGAAGAACAGGATGTCGTGGTGCAGGTAGAAGACCATGAATTCCTGTTGCCGATCGATATGATCGACAAGGCCAACATTATTCCCAGTTTTGACTGAGACGCGGATCCCGCGGATCCAATGGCTTGCGAAAGGCGAGGCGTACGATGAGCAAAGAAGTACTGCTGGTTGTTGAGTCGGTATCCAATGAAAAGGGCGTACCGGCAAACGTGATTTTTGAAGCGCTGGAGCTGGCCCTGGCCACTGCTACCAAAAAGCGTTTTGAAGACGAAGTGGATCTGCGTGTGGAAATCAACCGCCACACCGGTGCCTATGAGACTTTCCGTCGCTGGACGGTCGTCGAAGAAGCCGACCTTGATGATCCGGCCATCGAAACCTGGCCAAGCAAGGTTGCCGAAACGCACCCTGGCGCTCAGGTCGGTGATGTCGTCGAAGAAAAGATCGAATCGATCGAATTCGGCCGTATTGCTGCACAGACCGCCAAGCAAGTCATCGTGCAGAAAGTTCGCGAAGCCGAGCGCGCTCAAGTCGTTGACGCTTATCGCGAGCGCCTGGGTGAAATCATCTCCGGCACCGTGAAAAAAGTCACCCGCGACAACGTGATCGTCGACCTGGGCAACAACGCAGAAGCGTTGCTGGCCCGCGAAGACATCATCTCTCGCGAAACCTTCCGTGTTGGCGTGCGTTTGCGTGCGCTGCTCAAGGAAATCCGCACCGAGAACCGCGGCCCTCAGTTGATCCTGTCGCGTACCGCGCCGGAAATGCTGATCGAGCTGTTCCGTATCGAGGTGCCGGAAATCGCTGAAGGCTTGATCGAAGTCATGGCTGCGTCCCGCGACCCGGGTTCGCGCGCCAAGATCGCGGTCCGTTCCAAGGACAAACGCATCGACCCGCAGGGCGCTTGCATTGGTATGCGTGGTTCACGCGTCCAGGCAGTGTCGGGCGAATTGGGTGGTGAGCGTGTGGATATTGTGCTGTGGGACGATAACCCGGCGCAGTTTGTGATCAACGCCATGTCGCCAGCTGAAGTGGCGGCAATTATCGTTGACGAAGATGCCCATGCAATGGACATCGCCGTTGGCGCAGACAATCTGGCTCAGGCCATTGGTCGTGGTGGTCAGAACGTGCGTCTGGCCAGCCAACTGACCGGTTGGACCCTGAACGTGATGACCGAATCGGACATCCAGGCTAAGCAGCAAGCTGAAACCGGCGACATCCTGCGCAACTTCATCGACGAGCTGGAAGTCGACGAAGACCTGGCACAGGTGCTGGTAGATGAAGGCTTCACCAGCCTGGAAGAGATTGCCTACGTACCGTTGGAAGAAATGCTCAACATCGACGGCTTTGACGAAGACACCGTCAACGAGCTTCGCGCTCGGGCCAAGGATCGTTTGTTGACTAAAGCCATCGCTACTGAGGAAAAGCTGGCAGACGCCCATCCGGCCGAAGACCTGCTCTCGCTTGAGGGTATGGACAAGGATTTGGCGATGGAACTGGCGGTGCGCGGCGTAATTACCCGCGAAGACCTGGCCGAGCAGTCTATTGACGATCTGCTCGACATCGACGGCATTGACGATGATCGTGCCGGCAAGTTGATCATGGCCGCCCGAGCCCATTGGTTCGAGTAACTAGGCGCGGCCTGAGGAGAGAAGTGCATGACGCAAGTCACGGTGAAACAACTGGCCGATGAGGTCAAAACACCGGTAGAGCGCCTGTTGCAGCAGATGCGTGAGGCAGGTCTGCCGCACACCGCCGCCGATGAAGGTGTGAGCGACAGTGAGAAGCAGTCTTTGCTGACTCACTTGAAGAGCAGCCACAAGGCGAAAGTGGAAGAACCGCGCAAGATTACATTGCAGCGCAAAACCACCAGCACACTGCGTGTTGCTGGTAGCAAGAGCATCAGCGTTGAAGTACGCAAGAAGAAAGTCTTCGTACAGCGCAGCCCGGAAGAAATCGAAGCCGAGCGCAAACGCGAACTGGAAGAACGTCGCGCAGTAGAAAATGCTGCTCGTCAGAAGGCTGAAGAAGAGTCCAAGCGTCGCGCCGAAGAAGAAGCGCGTCGCCAGCCTGCTGCTGCGCAATCCGCTACTAACGACGCCGTTGCAGCCCCTGCAGCAGTTGCCGAACCAGTACGCGAAAGCGCGCCGGTTGTAGCCGCTGCTCCAGCACCGTCTGCTGACGTTCGCAACAAGCAGAACGAACAGCGCCGTCCGGACAAACCACGTGCCGACGATAACAATCGTCGCGGTGGTGGTGGCGATGGCGAGCGTAAAAACGCTCCACATCGTGCCTCGGTCAAAGAGAAAGCGCCCGCTCCACGCGTTGCCCCACGTACTACCGACGAAGAAAGCGATAGCTTCCGTCGCGGTGGTCGCGGCAAGGCCAAGCTGAAAAAACGCAACGCCCACGGTTTCCAGAGCCCAACAGGCCCTGTCGTGCGTGATGTGCAGATCGGCGAGACCATTTCTGTTGGCGATCTCGCCAATCAGATGTCGGTCAAGGCTGCTGAAATCATCAAGTTCATGTTCAAACTGGGTACCCCAGCGACCATCAACCAGGTGCTTGATCAGGAAACTGCTCAACTGGTAGCCGAAGAACTGGGCCACAAAGTGACCCTGGTCAGCGATACCGCTCTGGAAGACTCCCTGGCCGAGTCCTTGAAGTTTGAAGGTGAGACGTTCTCCCGTGCGCCAGTCGTGACCGTAATGGGCCACGTTGACCATGGTAAGACTTCGCTGCTCGACTACATTCGTCGTGCCAAGGTAGCTGCTGGCGAAGCCGGCGGTATCACCCAGCACATCGGCGCGTACCACGTTGAAACCGAACGCGGCATGGTCACTTTCCTCGACACCCCAGGTCACGCCGCGTTTACCGCAATGCGTGCCCGTGGTGCCAAGGCAACTGACATCGTGATCCTGGTCGTTGCAGCAGACGATGGCGTGATGCCGCAGACCATTGAAGCTGTCCAGCACGCCAAGGCTGCTGGTGTTCCACTGGTTGTTGCAGTGAACAAAATCGACAAGCCGGGCGCCGATCTTGATCGCATCCGTAGCGAACTGTCGGTTCACGGCGTGACTTCCGAAGAGTGGGGCGGCGACACCCCGTTCGTTTCGGTTTCGGCGAAAGTCGGTACTGGCGTGGACGAGTTGCTCGAAGCTGTTCTGCTGCAAGCCGAAGTTCTGGAACTGAAAGCAACGCCATCGGCCCCGGGTCGCGGTGTTGTGGTTGAATCGCGTCTCGACAAAGGTCGTGGCCCGGTTGCAACCGTACTGGTTCAAGACGGTACCCTGCGCCAAGGCGACATGGTGCTGGTCGGTTCGAACTATGGCCGTGTACGTGCCATGCTCGACGAGAACGGCAAGCCAATCAAAGAAGCCGGTCCTTCCATCCCTGTCGAGATCCTCGGCCTGGACGGTACTCCGGACGCTGGCGACGAGATGAGCGTAGTTGCCGACGAGAAGAAAGCCCGTGAAGTGGCTCTGTTCCGTCAAGGCAAGTTCCGCGAAGTCAAACTGGCCCGTGCTCACGCCGGTAAGCTGGAGAACATCTTCGAGAACATGGGCCAGGCAGAGAAGAAGACGCTTAACATCGTCCTCAAATCTGACGTCCGTGGTTCCCTCGAAGCGTTGAACGGCGCCTTGAACGGCCTGGGTAACGACGAAGTGCAAGTGCGTGTTGTCGGTGGCGGTGTCGGTGGTATCACCGAGTCCGACGCCAACCTGGCACTGGCTTCCAACGCTGTACTGTTCGGCTTCAACGTGCGTGCCGATGCTGGCGCTCGCAAGATCGTCGAGCAGGAAGGCCTGGACATGCGTTACTACAACGTCATCTACGACATCATCGAAGACGTCAAGAAAGCCCTTACCGGCATGCTTGGCAGTGACGTCCGGGAGAACATCCTGGGTGTTGCCGAGGTGCGTGACGTGTTCCGTTCGCCGAAATTCGGTGCGATTGCCGGCTGTATGGTTATCGAAGGCACTGTGCACCGTAACCGTCCAATCCGTGTACTGCGTGAAGACATCGTTATCTTCGAAGGCGAGCTGGAATCCCTGCGCCGCTTCAAGGATGACGCTTCTGAAGTACGTGCCGGCATGGAATGCGGTATCGGCGTCAAGAGCTACAACGACGTCAAAGCTGGTGACAAGATCGAAGTCTACGAGAAGGTTCAGGTTGCTCGCAGCCTCTAACTCGCGCACTTCAGGNGCCACACAGCGTGTGGGCATGCAAATGCCCCGCGCCGTGTCCGGACTCTAAACGCAACGCCCGGTCTGGCTTTTGTCAGGCCGGGCGTTTGCCGCTTTCAGACCCCACGGGTTTCACCGTGTGGCAGTAACAGGTAACAAGACATGGCAAAAGAATACAGCCGTACCCAGCGAATCGGCGATCAGATGCAGCGCGAGCTGGCCCAACTGATCCGTCGCGAAGTCAAAGACCCACGCGTTGGCCTGGTCACCATCACCGCTGTTGAAGTGAGCCGTGACGTAGGTCACGCCAAGATTTTCATCACCGTGATGGGCCAGGACAGCAGCGAAGAAATCGCGCAAAGCATCAAGGTGCTCAACTCCGCCGCAGGCTTCCTGCGCATGCAGTTGGCCCGTGAAATGAAGCTGCGCAGCGTGCCCCAGTTGCACTTCCACTACGACGAAAGCGTCGTGCGTGGTGCGCACCTGTCGGCACTGATCGAGCGCGCCGTGGCGGAAGACANNCAGCACCCGNNCNCNNCNNNACCTGAAGACGCCAAGGAGTAAGCGGTGGCTCAGGTCAAACGTATCCGTCGCAACGTCAGCGGCATCATTCTGCTCGACAAGCCCATTGGTTTTACCTCCAATGCCGCATTGCAGAAGGTTCGCTGGTTGCTGAACGCCGAGAAGGCCGGGCATACCGGCAGCCTCGATCCCTTGGCCACCGGCGTATTGCCGTTGTGCTTTGGTGAGGCCACCAAGTTCTCGCAATACCTGCTCGATTCCGACAAGGGTTACGAAACCCTGATGCAACTGGGCAAGACCACCACCACGGCCGATGCCGAGGGTGATGTTTTGCAGGTTCGCGACGTGACCGTTGGTCGTGCTGATATTGAAGCTGCTTTACCCGGTTTTCGCGGGGAAATCAGTCAGATACCACCGATGTACTCGGCGCTCAAGCGTGATGGGCAGCCTCTTTACAAGCTGGCACGTGCGGGCGAAGTAGTGGAGCGCGAACCGCGTTCTGTTACTATTGCGCGCTTGGAATTGCTCGCCTGCGAGGGCGACACTGCCCGCTTGGCCGTGGACTGCAGCAAAGGCACCTATATCCGTACCCTGGTGGAAGATATTGGTGAAAAGCTCGGTTGCGGCGCGTACGTTGCAGAGCTGCGACGCACGCAGGCAGGGCCTTTCAGCCTTGCCCAGACGGTCACGCTGGAAGAGTTGGAAGCAGTACATGCCGAAGGCGGCAATGAAGCAGTTGATCGCTTCCTGATGCCATCGGACAGCGGTTTGCTGGACTGGCCATTGCTGCACTTCTCGGAGCACAGCTCGTTCTACTGGCTCAACGGCCAACCGGTACGAGCCCCGGATGCACCGAAGTTCGGCATGGTACGGGTACAGGATCACAATGGTCGCTTNATCGGAATCGGTGAAGTGAGCGAAGACGGGCGCATCGCGCCGCGTCGACTGATTCGGTCAGAATGACCGGACGAGTGTGGCTGTTAACAGGCACGGTCAACACTCATTTTTAGATACAGGGATTTGTCCCTGGCCTGTTGAAACTGNNCCTTTG
>NZ_NMOJ01000009.1 GCF_002251635.1 Pseudomonas mandelii | reverse complement strand
ATTGCTTATTGGTGAAACTCAATACGGTGTAACAACAGGACTGCCGCCGCCGTCGTCTGCTCTGCGGCGGCGCTGTTTCAGTCCAACATCGACCTTGTTGTGGTTTAATTGCGCGCCTCTCGCATCACTCAGCCCACAGCCCGAGTCAAGGAAATACCGTTCATGAATCAGCCCCACGCAACCAAAGTCCTCGTCATTGGTTACGTCTGGCCCGAGCCTCGCTCTTCGGCCGCCAGTGGGCATGTGATGCAGATTCTGGATACGTTTCTGAGACAAGGCTGGGACATTACCTTCAGCAGTCCGGCCGGCACCGGTGAACATCGGGCTGACCTGACGGCACTGGGCATTCGCGAAGTGCCTATCGAGTTGAACAACAGCAGTTTCGACGCGTTTATCAGTGAACTGGCCCCGGACATCGTGCTGTTTGACCAGTTCATGATGGAAGAGCAGTTCGGCTGGCGTGTAGAAAAGCACTGCCCTGATGCCTTGCGTGTGCTTGAAACTTCGGATCTGCAAAGCCTGCGGCACGCCCGGCATCAGCGCCTCAAGGACCGCTTGAAGGCCAGTGACGACAACAATGATTTCAGCGACCTGTTCGCACCGGCATTGCGCGAAGAGTTCGAGTTGATGGCCGATACCGATCTGGCCAAACGGGAAATTGCCGCGCTGTATCGTTGCGATTTGAACCTGATGATCTCTGAAGTGGAAATCGAGTTGCTGGTCGAGCAGTTCAAGATGCCGCGCAACTTGCTGCACTGGTGTCCGTTGATGGTCGAACCGTCGAGCGTGGTGCCGGCCGCCTTTGAAGATCGGGCGCACTTTCTCAGCATTGGTAACTTTCGACATGCGCCGAACTGGGATGCGGTGCTCTGGATGAAAACGGCGATCTGGCCGTTGATCCGTGAACAACTGCCCAGCGCTCAGTTGCACATCTACGGCGCTTACACGCCGCCCAAGGCTACTGCGCTGCATAACCCGGCCCAGGGTTTCCATGTCATGAACTGGGCGGAAGACGCCTTGCAAGTGATGTCGGCGGCGCGTGTGTGTCTGGCACCGCTGCGTTTCGGTGCGGGCATCAAAGGCAAGATAATCGACGCCATGCTGTGTGGCACGCCCACGGTCACGACGCCTATTGGTGCAGAAGCGATGCACGGTCAGCATCCCTGGCCTGGCGCCGTGAGCCGGACGGCACAGGAGTTCGCCGAGGATGCGGTGCGGTTGTACAAGGATGAAGCACTCTGGGCGAACGCCCAATCCATGGGGCAGGTGTTGCTGGCGGATCGTTATCGACAGTCGGAACATGGCCCGGCACTGATCGAAAAATTATTGTACTGCCAACAACATATCGCCCAACTTAGAAATGACAACTTTACCGGCAGCATGTTGCGTCACCACCAGCACAAAAGTACGCAATATATGGCACAGTGGATTGAAGCAAAAAACCGCGCCAACTAGATATCAGACACGACCTATACACACTTTGTGTTGCCACACTTATTGACCACGCTAGCAACCCACTTTATAAACAATCCAGCGGATTAAAGCCCGACCAACTTATCCAGCACAACCTATTAAAGTTTAAAATCAATGCAAGGATGCATTAAATGAATACCATTGTTCAAAACAACCTGACACTCAACAACTGGATGGCCAGCACGCCGGCCATTGACACTTTGTCGCTCCGTGAATTAACCCTGCCGGGCACCCATAACGCAGGTAGCGACTGGAAAGCGTCCTGGCCTCTGATTCCAGGCGCCCATTGGCTCGCCTGTCAGCACCAATCGTTTTATTCCCAGTTGTGCCACGGCTCCCGAGCGTTGGATATCCGCCTCGCGTTCGACGCCAAGGCACCTGGGCTTGGAAAATTCCGGATGCACCACAATGGCAACCGCAACAATCGCACCTTGGGGAACTTGTTGACCGACGTGAGACAATTTCTTGAGGAGAATCCTGATGAATTCATTGTCCTGGACTTTCACGAACTGCAAGGGGATGCGTTTGACTTCACTTTTTTCAAAGACATGATGATCCATCTTATGGGCCATAAAATAATCCCCACTCAAAACAGGTCTATGAGTCTCCGTCAACTCAAACAAATCAGTTCTGAACAAAGGGTTCTAGTCGCGGCCCCATGGCATTGGGAGCTTGATCGAAACGTATTCCTTGAGCAAATTGAACACAAATGGTCCGGCAACGGCATCACGAGTGCTGCCGACTTGAAAAAACACATTACGAGTGTGCTGACACATCCGCCAGGCACATGGGCCCCATGGTCGTTGTCCGCGACCAGTTACAGCGCCCTCGGCGGCCCCGTGGATATACATGATGAGCTCGATGCGTGGTTCGACCCGGAAAAAAGCGACTGGGCGACAAAGTGCAACATCATCAACGTCGACTTCATTGAAGAATCGCGAATTGTTGAATATTGCCGAACCGTAAACTTGCATAAAGCCAACAAGCGAGCCAATTAGTCTGCCCGCCATTAAATAGCTATATATGTGCAACTATTTCCGCGACTGGCAATCCTGTTGCGCACTTCTATGCTGGGTCATGAAAGCCTTTCACGCAGGGCGATCAACACAGATGTGGCTTGCAGCCAACACTGATACATAAACTTCGTCGCCCCACGGAGGGGGCGCCTCAACGACAAGGAACTGTCATGACCCATAACACAGCAGGTGCGCTGGACAAAAAAAAGTGGATGAGTAACGTTCTGGATATCCACCGATTAAAGCTGACCGATATTGTCTGGCCCGGCGCCCACAACGCCGGCATGGATAAACAGGCGCCCAATTACGATGTGGTTATCGGCAACTGGACGACGTGTCAAAACGGTTCATTTGCCTGGCAACTGTCCAACGGCGCCCGGGCCTTTGATATCCGGCTGGGCTACACCGAGGGCGCAGACCAGTCGGTCTTCTATTTTCATCACAACGGATACCAGTCCCATAGGGTCCTCGATGAACTGATTACAGACGTATCAGCGTTTCTCGACCGTAATCCTGATGAGTTCATCGTGCTGGATTTCCACCAACTCGCAGATGGCTCCAAGCCCTTTGACTATCAGAAACTCAATGATCTTCTGGTGAGTCGACTCGGACAGCGAGTGATCTCCCCCGACGACGCCACAAAAACCATCGGCGAGCTTAAGCGGATCAGTACTCGCCGCCGGGTGGTGTTGGCGGCGCATGGACGGCGGGAACTGGATGAGAATTACTTCTGGCCGCGCATCCCACACAAGTGGATCAACAAAAGGTTCACCGACACCGAGGATCTGAAAACCCATATTTCCAGCACACTCGAAGACGCACCTTACGAGACGTTTCTATGGTCGTTATCGGCCACCCGCTACGCGTTTCTGGGAGGGCCTCAAGACATCAAAAACCAGATCAATGATTGGTTCAATCCCACCCGTGACTGGGTCACGCGTTGCAGCATCATCAATACCGACTTTTTCGACGAGTCAGAGATCGTTCGTTATTGCTGGACCGCCACCAGCATGAAAGCCGTTTACGGCCATGCCTTGCATGAGCGGGCACCGGCCTGACGCCCTGTGCGTAGCACGCTGGCATTACTAGCCTGGAAAGAGGCATGATCAGGGCGCAATGACAATAAAAAGCGCCCTGATATGACCCGAACTGCGAGAGTCACCGATCCTTCCTATGAACTGATGGACGACCACAACGGGTTGTCGATCATCTATCGCCAGCATGGATTTCCCTGCCCTTTGGTGCGCTGGCATTTCCACAAGGAGTACGAGCTGCACCTGATCGTGGCCAGCTCCGGCAAAGTGTTTATCGGCGACTACATCGGTAATTTCTACCCGGAAAGCCTGTTCCTCACCGGCCCCAACCTGCCCCATAACTGGATCAGCCAGGTGGATGAAGACGAGGTAGTGCCCAAGCGCGACATGCTGGTGAATTTCACCGATGAACTGTTTGAGGGCGGTCATCAGGTATTCGCAGAACTGAAGACCCTCGCGCCTCTGCTGGAGCGCGCGCAGTACGGCATCGAGTTTCGTTGCAAGCGCACCATCCGCCAGGCCATGACGTTGATGCAACGCATCGCTGACACTAAAGGCGTCACCCGGCTCGGGCACTTTTTCATCCTGCTGGAGCTGCTCGCGGCTTCTGACGATTTTCAGTTGCTGTCGGGTGCCACCACGCCGCAGCTGGCGGATGAACACANCATCGANCGCACCAACCGAGCGGTGGACTACATTTTCGCGCATTACGCCCGGGACCTGCCGCTGGAGGAGGTCGCCGAGCATTTAGGCATGAAGCCAACGTATTTCAGCCGGGTGTTCAAGCAAGCCACCGGGCGCTGCTTCATCGAGTTCGTCAATCGCCTGCGCATCAGCAAATCCTGCGAGTTGCTGGCCGATGGCGACAAACCGGTGACCGATGTGTGTTTCGAATCAGGCTTCAACAATATTTCCAACTTCAATCGGCGGTTCCAACAGCTCAAGGGCATGACGCCCTCGCATTACCGGCGGCTGGCGGTGCAGCGGTTGACTGAGCAGAATCAGCACTGACGCCTATGCGTGTAGCAGCTGCCGAAGGCTGCGTTCGACTGCGAAGCAGTCGCAAAACCTGCCACTCCGNCTGCTGCGCACTCGAACGCAGCCTTCGGCAGCTGCTACAGGATGTCCGGTGTTAAATCTTGCCTTTTCAGAATCCAGTGCAAAATAGTATCGATTCAAGTGCGACGGATGATTTGTCACATCCTCAATTGAAGGCTGTAATCAGTGCACATTCTTCCTGCCCTCGGAAGACACAAAAACAATAACTGTCCTTCTGTCCCCCATCGGGCGCAGAAAAGGAGTGCACGATGCAACCTTCTGTAAAAGCTCTGCTTGCCCTCACCTGCATGACCCTCAGCACCGTCAGTCTTGGCGCGCAAACCCTGACCATTGCCACCGTCAACAACAGCGACATGATTCGCATGCAAAAGCTCTCGAAAACTTTCGAGACCGAGCATCCGGACATCAAGCTGAACTGGGTGGTGCTCGAAGAAAACGTGCTGCGCCAGCGCCTGACCACCGACATCGCCACCCAGGGCGGACAGTTCGATGTATTGACCATCGGCATGTACGAAGCTGCACTCTGGGGCGCCAAGGGCTGGCTGGAGCCGATGAAAGACCTGCCGGCGTCCTACGCCCTCGACGACGTATTCCCTTCGGTACGTGAAGGTCTTTCNGTCAANGGTTCGCTGTACGCCCTGCCGTTCTATGCCGAGAGCTCGATCACCTACTACCGCACCGACCTGTTCAAGGACGCCGGGCTGACCATGCCTGAGCACCCGACCTGGACTCAGATCGGTGAATTCGCGGCAAAACTCACCGACAAGACCAAAGAGCAATACGGCCTGTGCCTGCGCGGTAAAGCCGGTTGGGGCGAGAACATGGCGCTGATCACCACCCTGGCCAACGGCTACGGTGCGCGCTGGTTCGATGAGAAGTGGCAGCCGGAATTCAACGGCCCAGAGTGGAAGGACGCGCTGAACTTCTACGTCGACAACATGAAGAAATCCGGCCCACCGGGGGCTTCCAGCAACGGTTTCAACGAAAACCTGGCGCTGTTCAACAGCGGCAAGTGCGCGATCTGGGTCGATGCCAGCGTGGCCGGCTCGTTCGTGACCGACAAAACCCAAAGCAAGGTCAGCGAGCACGTTGGCTTCACTTATGCGCCGCATGAGACCACCGACAAAGGTTCGGCCTGGTTGTATTCCTGGGCGCTGGCGATCCCGACCAGCTCCAAGGCCAAGGACGCAGCGAAAACCTTCAGTGCCTGGGCCACCTCCAAGGAATACGGCGCACTGGTCGCCGAAAAAGACGGCATCGCCAATGTGCCGCCTGGCACGCGGGCCTCGACGTACAGCGAGGCTTACATGAGCGCCGCGCCGTTTGCCAAGGTGACGCTGGAATCGCTGAAAGCGGCGGACCCGAGCAAACCGACCCTCAAACCGGTGCCCTACATCGGCATCCAGTTGGTGACCATTCCTGAATTCCAGGCGNTGGGCACGCAGGTCGGCAAGTTGTTCTCGGCGGCGCTGATTGGCCAGACCACGGTCGACCAGGCGCTGACGGCGGCCCAGCAAACCACCGAACGTGAGATGAAGCGCGCCGGTTATCCCAAATAGCCTCTAGCCATCCAAATTGTGGCGAGGGAGCTTGCTCCCGCTGGGCTGCGTAGCGGCCCCAAAACCTGGAAACGCGATTCATCAGACAGACCGCATTTTCCGGATTTACGACTGCTTCGCAGCCGAGCGGGAGCAAGCTCCCTCGCCACAGGGTCTCGCCGCATTTCGAGCAAGTGATCGCCATGAATATTTCAACTGCCAAAGCTCACATGGACATCCCCCAACCGGTGCGCAAAAGCCGGCTGGCCAATCCCGGCTGGTTTCTGGTCAGCCCCTCGGTGGCCTTGCTGCTGCTGTGGATGATCGTGCCGCTGGGCATGACGCTGTACTTTTCGCTGATCCGCTACAACCTGCTCTACCCCGGCGAAAACCAATTCGTGGGGCTGGAGAACTTCACCTACTTCATCACCGACTCGGGCTTCCTGCCCGGCGCCACCAATACCCTGTTGCTGGTTGGCAGCGTGCTGCTGATCAGCGTGGTGTTCGGCGTGCTGATCAGTGCCCTGCTCGAGGCCAGTGAGTTTTTTGGTCGCGGGGTGGTGCGGGTGTTGTTGATTTCGCCGTTCTTCATCATGCCCACCGTCGGTGCGCTGATCTGGAAGAACCTGATTTTCCACCCGGTGTCGGGCGTGCTCGCCGCCGTGTGGAAGTTGTTCGGCGCCGAGCCCGTGGACTGGCTGGCGCACTACCCGTTGCTGTCGATCATCATCATTGTGTCGTGGCAATGGCTGCCCTTCGCCATTCTGCTGTTGATGACCGCCATGCAGTCCCTCGACCAGGAACAAAAGGAAGCCGCACGCCTGGACGGTGCCGGTGCCATCGCGATCTTCTGGCACCTGACCTTGCCCCACCTGGCCCGCCCGATTGCCGTGGTGGTGATGATCGAAACCATCTTCCTGCTCTCGGTGTTCGCCGAAATTTTCACCACCACCAACGGTGGCCCCGGCTACGCCTCGACCAACCTCGCCTACCTGATCTACAACCAGGCGCTGGTGCAGTTCGACGTGGGAATGGCCTCGGCCGGCGGCTTGATTGCCGTGGTCATCGCCAATATCGCGGCGATCATCCTGGTGCGGATGATCGGCAAAAACCTGACTGACAAGCCTTGAGGGCCGCGCCATGACGCTTCAACAATCCCGCCGCCTGCAAAGCCTGCTGCTCGGCACCCTGGCCTGGGCCATTGCGATCCTGATTTTCTTCCCGATCTTCTGGATGGTACTGACCAGCTTCAAGACCGAAATCGACGCGTTCGCCACGCCGCCGCAGTTCATCTTCACGCCGACGCTGGAGAACTACCTGCACATCAACGAGCGCAGCAACTACTTCGCCTACGCCTGGAACTCGGTGGTGATTTCGTTCAGCGCCACTGCCCTGTGCCTGCTGATCTCGGTGCCGGCCGCCTACTCCATGGCGTTCTACGAAACCCAGCGCACCAAGGGCACGCTGCTGTGGATGCTGTCGACCAAGATGCTGCCGCCGGTGGGCGTACTGATGCCGATCTACCTGCTGGCCAAGAGCTTTGGCCTGCTCGATACGCGCATTGCGCTGATCATCATCTACACCCTGATCAACCTGCCGATTGTGGTGTGGATGGTTTACACCTACTTCAAGGACATCCCCAAAGACATCCTCGAAGCCGCCCGCCTGGATGGTGCCACGCTGTGGCAGGAAATGGTCCGCGTGCTGCTGCCGATTGCCAAGGGTGGCCTGGCTTCCACCGTGTTGCTGTCGCTGATCCTGTGCTGGAACGAGGCGTTCTGGTCGNTGAACCTGACCTCGTCCAAAGCCGCGCCACTGACCGCGTTGATCGCCTCCTACTCCAGCCCCGAAGGTTTGTTCTGGGCCAAATTGTCTGCCGTCTCGACCCTGGCCTGTGCGCCGATCCTGATTTTTGGCTGGATCAGCCAGAAACAGCTGGTGCGCGGTTTGTCCTTCGGCGCCGTGAAATAACGGCTGCTCTCTAACAAAAACGAATTTAGACGTGGAGGCCCATCCCATGGCCAACCTGAAAATCAAGAATCCGATGCACATTTAATGGCCTCATCGCCAGCAAGTCGGCTCCTGCACAAGCCCACTGGGCTCAACTGAATAACAACACGTGGAGGCCCATCACCATGGCCAACCTGAAAATCAAGAATCTGCAAAAAGGCTTCGAAGGCTTTTCCATCATCAAGGGCATTGACCTGGAAGTGAACGACAAGGAATTCGTGGTGTTCGTCGGCCCGTCGGGCTGCGGTAAATCCACCCTGCTGCGTTTGATCGCGGGCCTTGAAGAAGTCACCGAAGGCACCATCGAACTCGATGGCCGCGACATCACCGAAGTTACCCCGGCCAAGCGCGACCTGGCGATGGTGTTCCAGACCTATGCCTTGTATCCGCATATGAGCGTGCGCAAGAACATGTCGTTCGCCCTTGATCTGGCCGGTGTACCAAAGGCTGAAGTCGAGAAGAAAGTCGGCGAAGCGGCGCGCATCCTCGAACTCGGGCCGATGCTTGAGCGCAAGCCCAAGCAGCTGTCCGGCGGCCAGCGTCAGCGGGTGGCCATCGGCCGCGCGATTGTGCGTAACCCGAAGATCTTTCTGTTCGACGAACCGCTGTCCAACCTCGACGCCGCCCTGCGCGTGCAGATGCGCCTGGAACTGGCGCGCCTGCATAAAGAACTGCAGGCGACCATGATCTACGTGACCCACGACCAGGTCGAGGCCATGACCCTGGCGGACAAAGTCGTTGTGCTGAACAGTGGCCGTATCGAACAAGTCGGCTCGCCGCTGGAGCTGTACCACCAGCCGGCCAACCTGTTTGTGGCGGGTTTTCTCGGCACGCCGAAAATGGGCTTCCTCAAGGGCAAGGTCACCCGCGTTGAGGGCCAGGGCTGCGAAGTACAGCTGGACGCCGGCACCCGGATCAGCCTGCCGCTCAGTGGTGCCAGCTTGAGNATCGGCGGCGCGGTGACCCTGGGCATTCGTCCGGAACACCTCAACCTCGCGCAAACCGGCGACTGCACCTTGCAGGTCACCGCTGACGTCAGCGAACGCCTGGGTAGCGACACCTTCTGCCACGTCGTGGCCGCTTCCGGCGAAGCGTTGACCATGCGCGTTCGTGGCGACCTTGCCAGCCGTTACGGCGAAGCCTTGAACCTGCATCTGGACGCGGAACACTGCCATTTATTCGATGCCGACGGCGTGGCGCTGACCCGCCCGCTGCGTGCAGCGGCCTGATTTAGAGAGCCTGTGATGAAACTCAACCAACAGAACCTCAACCGCCTCGCCCCCGAAGTGGCCCTGCCCGCCTACACCCTGAGCGATACGCGCCAGGGCATCGCCCACATCGGCGTCGGTGGTTTTCACCGTGCCCATCAGGCGTATTACACCGACGCGCTGATGAATACCGGCGAAGGCCTGGACTGGGCAATTTGCGGGGTCGGCCTGCGCGCCGAAGACCGCCGCGCCCGGGACGATCTGAAAGAGCAGGATTACCTCTTCACCCTGTTCGAACTGGGCGACACCGACGACACCGAAGTCCGGGTCATCGGTGCGATTCGCGACATGCTGTTGGCCGAAGACGGCGCTGCAGCGTTGATCGACAAACTCGCCAGTCCAGAGATTCGCATCGTTTCGCTGACCATCACCGAAGGCGGCTACTGCATCGACGACAGCAACGGCGAATTCATGGCCCACCTGCCGCAGATCCAGCACGACCTGGCGCACCCTGAGTCACCGAAAACCGTGTTCGGCTTTATCTGCGCGGCGCTGACCCAGCGCCGTGCGGCCGGCACTGCGGCGTTCACCGTAATGTCCTGCGATAACCTGCCGCACAACGGCGCCATCACCCGTAAAGCCTTGTTGGCCTTCGCCGCGTTGCGCGATGCCGATCTGCGTGACTGGATCGCCACCCACGTCAGCTTCCCCAACGCCATGGTCGACCGCATCACGCCCATGACCAGCACCGCCCACCGTCTGCAGTTGCATGATGACCACGGCATCGACGATGCCTGGCCAGTGGTATGCGAACCCTTTGTGCAGTGGGTGCTGGAAGACAAATTCGTCAACGGTCGCCCGGCCTGGGAAACGGTTGGCGTGCAATTCACCGACGACGTCACGCCCTACGAAGAGATGAAGATCGGCCTGCTCAATGGCAGCCACCTGGCCCTGACCTACCTGGGTTTTCTGAAGGGTTACCGGTTTGTTCACGAAACCATGAATGACCCGGTGTTTGTCGCCTACATGCGTGCCTACATGGACCTGGACGTCACACCGAACCTGGCGCCGGTGCCGGGCATCGACCTGACGGCNTACAAGNANACGCTGGTGGCGCGTTTCTCCAATCAGGCGATTGCCGATCAACTGGAGCGAGTGTGTTCGGACGGCTCGTCGAAGTTTCCCAAGTTCACCATTCCGACCATCAATCGTCTGATTGCCGATGGCCAGGAGACCAGGCGTGCCGCGTTGGTGGTGGCAGCCTGGGCGCTGTATTTGAAAGGCGTGGATGAGAATGGGGATACTTATTCGATACCCGATCCTCGTGCGACGTTCTGCCAGGCGTTGGTGGCGGATGATTTGTTGATTACCCAGCGGTTGCTGGAGGTTGAGGAGATCTTTGGTACGGCGATTCCGAATTCACCGGAGTTTGTGGCGGCGTTTGAATGGTGCTGCAACAGCTTGCGGGAAGTGGGTGTGACGCGGACGTTGGAGCGGGTTCTGGCGTAAGTGCGGCGGTGAAACTGAGGCCGTCATCGCGGGCAAGCCCGCTCCCACAGTGTTCCGTGGCGAAACACAGATTTATGAACCACGTTAATCCCTGTGGGAGCGGGCTTGCCCGCGATGACGGACTGACAGACAACCTATTTGTTGAATCTGACGATCCAAGGACCTTCGATGGCAAAGCAACAACTCTTCCTCGGCATCGACTGCGGCACCCAGGGCACCAAAGCCGTGATCCTCGACGCCCACAGCGGGCAGGTCCTGGGTCAGGGCGCCGCCGTGCACAGCTTGATCAGCGGTGCCAACGGTCGGCGCGAGCAAGACACCTGTCAGTGGCTGGAAGCGTTCGCCCTGGCGACCCGCCGCGCGTTACTCGCGGCGCACGTCGACGGCCAGGACATCCTCGGCATCGGCGTCTCCGGTCAGCAGCACGGCCTGGTGCTGCTCGACGACCAGGGCCAAGTGCTGCGNCCGGCCAAGCTTTGGTGCGACACCGAATCCACCCCGGAAAACGATCGTCTGCTAGACCACCTCGGCGGCGAAAAAGGCTCACTGGAGCGCCTCGGCGTGGTCATCGCGCCGGGCTACACCGTTTCCAAACTGCTGTGGACCAAAGAACAGCACCCGGACATTTTCGCCCGGATCGCCCGCATCCTCCTGCCCCACGACTACCTGAACCACTGGCTCACCGGCCGCAGTTGCAGCGAGTACGGCGATGCCTCAGGCACGGGGTACTTCAACGTGCGGACCCGCCAGTGGGATTTGCAGTTGCTGCGCGACATCGACCCGACCGGACGCCTGCAAGCCGCGTTGCCGGAGTTGATCGACGCGCATCAAGCGGTTGGCACGATCCTGCCGAGCATCGCTGAACATCTCGGCATCAACCCGCAAGCGCTGGTGTCCAGCGGGGGCGGCGACAACATGATGGGCGCGATCGGCACCGGCAACATCAAGCCTGGCGCAATCACTATGAGCCTCGGGTCTTCGGGGACGGTTTACGCTTATGCTGACCAGCCGAAAGTNAGCCCGCAAGCCTCGGTCGCGACCTTCTGCTCCTCCAGCGGCGGTTGGCTGCCCTTGATCTGCACCATGAACCTGACCAACGCTACCGGGGTGATTCGCGAGCTGTTCGACCTCGATATCGAGCAGTTCAACGCCTTGGTGGCGCAAGCGCCGATTGGTGCCGAAGGCGTGTGCATGCTGCCGTTCCTTAATGGCGAGCGCGTCCCCGCCCTGCCCCATGCCACCGGCAGCCTGCTCGGCCTGAACATGACCAACCTGACCCAGGCCAATCTGTGCCGCGCCGTGGTAGAAGGCACGACCTTTGGCCTGCGTTATGGCCTGGACCTGCTGCGCCAGACCGGCGTGCAAGGCCAGAGCATCCGCCTGATCGGCGGCGGCTCGAAAAGCCCGGTGTGGCGCCAGATGGTTGCCGATATCATGAACACCNNGGTGATCTGTACCGAGCAGAGCGAAGCGGCAGCCCTCGGCGCGGCGATTCAAGCGGCGTGGTGCAAGTCTTGGGCAAACGGCCACGAGGACAGCCTGGCGGACCTTTGCGAGCGCTGCGTGACGCTCGATCCGGCCAGTGAAACCTTACCGATTGCGGAAAATGTGGCGGCCTGTCAGCAGGCCTATGAACGCTATCAACANCNCGTNGCAACCCTTT
>NZ_NMOJ01000089.1 GCF_002251635.1 Pseudomonas mandelii | reverse complement strand
GTGGTTTCCTGAAAAAAGGATTGCCTCATGGCTCTCGACGTTCAAGAAAAAGCACAAATCGTTGCTGACTATCAGCAAGCTGTTGGTGACACTGGTTCGCCAGAAGTGCAAGTTGCACTGCTGACCCACAACATCAACAAGCTGCAAGGTCACTTCAAGGCCAACGGTAAAGATCACCACTCCCGTCGTGGTCTGATCCGCATGGTAAACCAGCGCCGTAAGCTGCTGGACTACCTGAAAGGCAAGGATCTGGGTCGTTATCAGGCTCTGATCGGTCGCCTGGGTCTGCGTCGCTAATAAGCGATTGCGCTAGAGGTTGGTTGTCTGCCGTGTGTCAGTGGGATTCCCGCTGGCCCATGGCAGGCTCCCAGCCTCAAGTTTTATCTGGATACACGTTTTACCCTGGACCAGGCTCGGGCCGATTCCCGACATTGCCCAAGAATTTCGCAAGAAGACAAGTTCCCCAAGAGCCACAAAGAAGGTAGGACACCGTGAACCCGGTTATCAAAAAATTCCAGTTCGGTCAGTCGACCGTTACCCTCGAGACAGGCCGTATCGCCCGTCAAGCTTCCGGCGCAGTGCTGGTCACCGTTGACGACGACGTCACCGTATTGGTGACTGTTGTGGGCGCCAAGCACGCAGACCCAAGCAAGGGCTTCTTCCCTCTGTCCGTTCACTACCAGGAAAAGACTTACGCTGCCGGTAAGATCCCTGGCGGTTTCTTCAAGCGCGAAGGCCGTCCTTCCGAGAAAGAAACCCTGACTTCCCGACTGATCGACCGTCCGATCCGTCCGCTGTTCCCAGAAGGCTTCATGAACGAAGTGCAGGTTGTCTGCACCGTCGTTTCCACCAGCAAGAAGACCGATCCGGACATCGCTGCGATGATCGGTACCTCGGCTGCCCTGGCCATCTCCGGTATTCCTTTCGATGGTCCAATCGGCGCTGCCCGTGTTGCGTTCCACGAAAGCACCGGCTACCTGCTGAACCCGACTTACGAACAACAGAAAGCTTCGAGCCTGGACATGGTCGTTGCCGGTACTTCGGAAGCCGTGTTGATGGTTGAATCGGAAGCCAAAGAGCTGACCGAAGACCAGATGCTGGGCGCGGTACTGTTTGCTCACGACGAGTTCCAGGTTGTGATCAACGCTGTTAAAGAACTGGCTGCCGAAGCTGCCAAGCCAACGTGGACCTGGGCTCCACAGCCAGAAGCCACCGCTCTGCTGGGCGCCATCCGTGCCGAGTTCGGCGACGCGATCTCCCAGGCTTACACCATCACCGTCAAGGCCGACCGTTACGCTCGCCTGGGCGAGTTGAAGGATCAGGTTGTGGCCAAGCTGTCCGGTGAAGAAGGCCAGCCTTCTTCCAGCGACGTCAAAGCTGCATTCGGTGAAATCGAATACCGCACCGTTCGCGAAAACATCGTTAACGGCAAGCCACGTATCGACGGCCGCGACACTCGCACCGTACGTCCGCTGAACATCGAAGTGGGTGTTCTGCCGAAGACTCACGGTTCGGCGCTCTTCACCCGCGGTGAAACTCAGGCTCTGGTAGTTGCGACCCTGGGTACTGCGCGTGACGCACAGTTGCTGGACACCCTGGAAGGCGAGAAAAAAGACCCGTTCATGCTGCACTACAACTTCCCTCCGTTCTCGGTAGGTGAGTGTGGTCGCATGGGTGGCGCTGGCCGTCGCGAAATCGGTCACGGCCGTTTGGCTCGTCGTTCGATTGCAGCCATGCTGCCGGCTGCTGACGTGTTCCCGTACACCATCCGTGTTGTGTCGGAAATCACCGAGTCCAACGGTTCCAGCTCCATGGCTTCGGTCTGCGGTGCTTCCCTGGCGCTGATGGATGCTGGTGTACCGATGAAGGCACCGGTTGCCGGTATCGCCATGGGCCTGGTTAAAGAAGGCGAGAAGTTCGCCATCCTGACTGACATCCTGGGCGACGAAGACCACCTGGGCGACATGGACTTCAAAGTAGCCGGTACCGCTAAAGGTGTTACCGCGCTGCAGATGGACATCAAGATCAAGGGCATCACCGAAGAGATCATGGAAATCGCTCTGGGCCAAGCCCTGGAAGCGCGCCTGAACATCCTCGGTCAGATGAACCAGATCATTGGTCAGTCCCGTACCGAACTGTCGGAAAATGCTCCGACCATGATTGCGATGAAAATCGACACCGACAAAATCCGTGATGTTATCGGTAAAGGCGGCGCGACCATTCGTGCAATCTGTGAAGAGACCAAGGCTTCGATCGACATCGAAGACGACGGCTCGATCAAGATCTTCGGCGAAACCAAGGAAGCTGCAGAGGCTGCACGTCAGCGCGTTCTGGGTATCACCGCTGAGGCCGAGATCGGCAAGATCTACGTCGGTAAAGTTGAGCGCATCGTCGACTTCGGCGCGTTCGTCAACATCCTGCCAGGCAAAGACGGTCTGGTTCACATCTCTATGCTGAGCGACGCTCGTGTTGAGAAAGTGACCGACATTCTGAAAGAAGGCCAGGAAGTGGAAGTGCTGGTACTGGACGTGGATAACCGCGGCCGTATCAAGCTGTCCATCAAGGACGTAGCAGCAGCCAAGGCTTCGGGCGTTTAATCACCCCCGCTTGATTGCTTCAACGTTATAAAAAAGGCCCCGCAGTGAAAACTGCGGGGCCTTTTTTTGTCTTTGAAACAGGATGTGAAGTTGCTGGCTCTCGAACCCGGTGCTAGGTTTAGCCCACCGCCCGTGTAGCTCAGCCGGTAGAGCAGCGCACTCGTAACGCGAAGGTCGCAGGTTCGATTCCTGTCTCGGGCACNATTCCCTCTTATTTCACCTTTCTGCTCAGATCTTCCACAGTGCGTTTGAGCTGATCGAGTTGATTGTCCTGATCGCTGACTTCCCGCTTAAGGCTGGACAGATCGCTGGAGCTCGAGCTGGAACTCGACCCGGCGCTGCGCTTGAGGTCTTCCACTTGGCTGGCAAGCCTTTTCAGGTCGTTTTCCTGTTCGTTGACGGTACGTTTGAGGTCGTTCACTTCGCTGGAGCTTGAACTTGAACTTGAACTGGAGTTCGAGCTGCTGCTGCGCTTTAGATCGTCCATCTGACTGGCGAGCTTTTTCAGGCCGTTTTCCTGTTCGCTCACCGTGCGTTTCAGATCACTCACTTCGCTGGAGCTTGAGCTTGAGCTGGAATTCGAGCTGCTGCTGCGCTTTAGATCGTCCATTTGGCTGGCGAGCTTTTTCAGTCCGTTGTCCTGTTCGCTGACCGTGCGCTTGAGGTCGCTGACTTCGCTGGAACTGGAGCTGGAATTCGAGCTGCTGTTGCGTTTGAGTTCGTCCACGGCCTTGGCAAGGTTTACCAAGCCCGTGTTCTGTTCGCTGACCGTGCGTTTCAGGTTGTTCATTTCGCTGGCGCTGGAACTGGAGCTCGAACCACTGTTGCGTTTGAACTCGTCCATGGCCTTGGCGAGGTTCTTCAGCGCCGTTTCCTGGTCACTGACGGTGCGCTTGAGTTTGTCCACTTCGCTGGCATTCGAGATTGAACTGGAACCCGTGTCCTTTTTGAATTCTTCGATGAGCCGTGCCTGTGCACTGACGGTTTTCTTCAGATCTTCCAGATCTGCCGTATCGCTTTTAACCAGTCTTTGTAATTTTTCCACGTCATCAATACTGATACCGGATCTGACCATCACGTCTGTGCCGTAATAGTTGTGGTAAACGAGAAATTTATCAGAAGAGTTTGCGCTGTCGGATTTGTACTCCAGACCTGCTTGAGCCGAATCGGGTAATGCCAGGGTGCCGAGAAGAAGGGCGGCCATGCCAGTTGCAGACAGGATGGACGAAAGCTTGGAAAAATTGCGCATCACGGGTTCCTTGTGACGTGCCTAGATGGCACATCGCTATGACTTTACCTTTTGAACGTTGTTCCTGGGTAGAGAAGGAAAATTTTCAGAAAGCCCGATCAACGGTTTTTTTGTAGATTTGATGTAAAAGTCCATATAAATCGTCGACCAAACGTCCTATATTCGGACGTTGCACACGTACCACTTTGCAGTTTTCAGATGATCCCCGAATGGTTCTGAAGGCCAGACAAACCGGGCTTCACACGGTTTTTTGCGTCAGAGAGATCCTTGATGATCCAGATCCATCTTCCATTCCCCAGATCAGCGAGAACGCCATGACCGTTAAAGAATTGACCCAAGAAGCCAGACACGAAGAAGCGCTTAAAAAGTACCTGCTTGATACGCCCCAGCTAGCGGACGAGATCAAGGACCTGCCAGCCGACGATCAGAAAGACCAGATCCAGTGGGCGTTCGAGGATGAGGCGGAATCCCAGGGCCTGCAGCCATGGGAGCTGACGCTCAAGTACACCTCGACCCCTGAAGAGTTCGAGGCTGCGCGCCTGGTGCTGCACAAGGAGGCGGCCGAGGTGTTGGGCGTCGAGTGGGAAGAGTACTGCGAGATGAACAATCTGGTGGTCTGACAAAAACGCCAGCCTCATTGAGGCTGGCGTTTTTCATTCTCAGAGGCTCAGACGCATCGACAANAACGCCAGCCTCATTGAGGCTGGCGTTTTTCATTCTCAGAGGCTCAGACGCATCGACAGGTCGACAGCCTTCACATCCTTGGTCATCGCACCAATCGAAATGTAATCCACCCCGGTTTCCGCGATCGGCAGCAGCGTGTTTTCGTTGATACCACCGCTGGCTTCCAGTTTCGCCTTGCCCGCGTTCAGACGCACGGCTTCACGCATGTCATCCAGGCTCAGCTCATCGAGCATGATGATGTCTGCACCCGCCGCCAGGGCTTCTTTCAATTCCTCCAGGCTCTCCACTTCAATCTCGACCGGCTTGCCCGGGGCGATCTTGTGCGCAGCGTTAATGGCCTGAGCAATACCGCCACACGCAGCGATATGGTTTTCCTTGATCAGGAACGCGTCATACAGACCGATGCGGTGGTTATGGCAACCGCCGCAGGTCACGGCGTACTTCTGCGCCAGACGCAGGCCCGGCAGGGTTTTACGGGTGTCGAGCAGCTTCACCTGGGTCTCGCCGACAAAATCCGCCAGGTATTGCGCGCGGGTGGCCACGCCCGAGAGCAATTGCAGGAAATTCAGTGCGCAGCGCTCACCGCTGAGCAATGAGCGGGCCGGGCCTTCCAAGTGGAACAGCACTTGATTGGGGCTGACGCGTTCACCATCGGCCACCTGCCAATGCACCGCGACCCGAGGGTCGAGCTGGCGGAATACCGCGTCCACCCATGCGGTGCCGGCGATAACGGCCGCATCGCGGGTGATGATGGTGGCTTTAGCCAGGCGTTCGGCCGGGATCAGNTGTGCAGTGATGTCGCCGCTGCCGATGTCTTCCAGCAGTGCACGGCGCACGTTGGCTTCAATTTCGGCGGTGAGGTCGGCAAGACGTAGATTCGGCATAACGGGCTCCACAAACAAAGTGGCCCGATTATAGGGCCATGGCGCGAGGCAACCCAAGGCATCAGAGGCGTTCCCCTCATCTGCAAACCTGCATTTGGTCGATTCCCTTGAGTCATCGGCACTAAGTCAGCGTCTTCCCAATGCGTCTATTTCAATACGAAGCACAGAGTCCGCTGGCACACGGGGGCGCTTTTGCAAGATAATCCGCCTTGCTTTTGACGTCATGGCTTTGACGTGTTTTTGGGTTCACGACTATTCGCAGAATCACCGTTTCAGGCGGCTTGGATGCACAACGACGGGAATGTAGTGCCTTTGCACAAGGCGGCTACCGATCAGGCGACGCAATCGCCGCTCGCCCGCCTGCCTGTGATTCTGCTTCAGGTTCGCGACAAGGCCACTCAACAGCTCAGGCACGGCTTGCAAGCACTGTTTGATAACGCCGACGACACGCTGTTCGAAATGGCTGATCGGGCCCGCAACGATGTCGAGCAGAACCTCTTTTTCGAAGCCATGCGCGACTTGCGACTCAAGCGAAAAAGCATCGAGCGCGGTTTTCTCGAACAATTCTTCGAGGCGTTCGTCAGCCTCTCGCAGTACGACAGCCCCCAGGCGTCCATGCCTCAGGCATTGGCGTTTGAACCCGATACATTGCCCAATGACGATCTGGAGCGCAGCGTCGCGGTGGAAGCCATGGTCAGCAAAGTGCTGAACCGCGACGGGTTCGCCCTCGACCAACTGACAGCCCGACTCAGTGCTTTGCTGGGCAAGACGCTGGACAATAAACACAACCCGCTGGGACCGGCGCGGCTCTGCGAGTATTTCTTGCAGGCCTGGCGCAACCTGGGGGTGGAGATCAAGGTCAAGCTGATCATTCTCAAACTGTTCGACCGCTACGTGCTCAGTAGCGCTGATCAGTTGTACGCCGAAGCCAATCAACTGCTCATCGCAACCGGCGTGTTGCCCGACCTCAAGCCTGCGCCGATGCGACGTGCCAGCGATCATGCGGCCGCCAGCGCCCATGCCGAACCGATCGAGGTCGGCATCCACTCGGGTGATACGCCGATCGACGATGGCGTGCAGGAAGTCTTTGCCGCGTTGCAGGAGCTGCTGTTGCACGTGCGCGGCAGCGTCGCACCCACCCTCGAGGCCAGTGCCCAGACCCAGCCCATTGCCAC
Source organism: Pseudomonas mandelii (assembly GCF_002251635.1). Taxonomy (GTDB): domain Bacteria; phylum Pseudomonadota; class Gammaproteobacteria; order Pseudomonadales; family Pseudomonadaceae; genus Aquipseudomonas; species Aquipseudomonas mandelii_B. The sequence continues at coordinate 22,944 of NZ_NMOJ01000089.1, read as the reverse complement.
CCGCGACCTGTTGCGCCTGCTCTCTCATTTGCAGCAATACGTGCCGGAACCCGAGGCCGAAGACGACTTCGACCTGCGTAACCAGCTTGAACAACTGCTGACCCGGGTCAGCGTCAAAAGCGGCAAGTCGCGTGTGGTCGGCGTGGCTGACGAAGACGTGATCAACCTGATCGCCATGCTCTTCGAATGCATCCTTGATGACCGCAACCTGCCGGATTCCCTCAAGGCGCTGATTGGTCGGTTGCAGATCCCGATGCTCAAGGTTGCGGTGCTCGACAAGAGCTTCTTCAGCCGCGCTAGCCACCCGGCCCGGCGTCTGCTCAACGAAATTGCTGCCGCCGCGATGGGCTGGGGCGAGTGCGATGACCACGAACGTGACAGCCTGTACCTGCGCATCGGGCAAGTGGTGCAGCGTCTGTTGAACGACTTTGTTGACGACCCGGCCATCTTTTCCGAGTTGCTCGCGGATTTTCTCGCGTTCACCAGTGACGAGCGCCGCCGCAGTGAATTGCTGGAACAACGCACCCGTGACGCCGAAGAGGGCCGCGCCAGGACCGAACTGGCGCGCCAGCGTGTCGAACAGGCGCTGAATCAGGCGTTATTGGGCAAAGTGCTGCCCCAAGGTGTGGTGGTCTTCGTGCAGGAGGCCTGGAGCAAAGTGCTGTTGTTGACCTGCCTCAAACACGGTGATGCGTCGGCGGAATGGCATGCGGATGTGCAGACCATGGAGCAATTGATCTGGAGCGTGCAGCGCCATGAGGAGCCCGATGCCGGCCTGCGGTTGTTGGCGCTGGTGCCGGGGTTGCTGAAGGCCTTGCGCGACGGGCTGAGCAGCTCGGCATTTGATCCGTTCGCCACCAGTGAGTTTTTCAGTGAACTGGAAACCTTGCACGTTCAATTGTTCGAGCGCCCGGGCCAGGCGGCTGAACAACCTGTCGAGCCGACGGTGATGGTCGAAGTGCTGCAGCAAATCGTGCTGCACACCGCCGACGAAGGCCCGACCGATGTGGTATCAGTACGGTTGCCGGTGGACGATGCCGGTTTGCTTCAGGTCGATCAACTGCGTCCGGGCTGCTGGGTCGAGTTTCAGGAAGACGATGAAAACACCCTGCGTTGCAAGCTGACCGCGATCATCGATTCCACCGGAAAATACATCTTTGTCGACCGCACAGGAATGAAAGTGCTGGAGCGCAGCCGCACCGGTCTGGCCCTGGAATTTCGCCGTGGCGCGGTGCGGGCGCTGGACGATACCTTGCTGTTCGACCGGGCCCTGGAGTCGGTGCTGGGCAATCTGCGGCGTCTCAATCGCGGCAAGTGATCGCGCCCCGAGGGCCTATCGCGGCATACTGGGCGCCAACACAGTCGTCGTTGAAGGAACCTGTATGCAGTTGGACCCCGCGAGCGGTTGGTGTCAGGGCGTGCGTGTATGCCCCTCGCCCAACTTCAATGCGCGCCCCTCGGGCGAAATTTCCCTGCTGGTGATCCACAACATCAGCCTGCCTCCGGCGCAGTTCGCCACCGGCAAGGTGCAGGAATTTTTCCAGAATCGTCTGGATGTCACGGAGCATCCCTATTTTGCAGGGATTGCTGACCTGCGGGTGTCTGCGCACTTTCTGATCGAGCGTGACGGCACCGTCACTCAGTTTGTCTCTTGTCTTGAGCGCGCCTGGCACGCCGGTGTCTCGAGTTTCGAGGGGCGGGACACCTGTAACGATTTTTCCGTGGGTATCGAGCTCGAAGGCACGGATGATCTGCCGTTCGAGGACGCTCAGTATCAAGCATTGACGACGCTGACCCGGCAACTGCAAAGCACGTTTACGGCGATCAGCGCGCAGCGCATCTGTGGGCATAGCGACATCGCACCGGGACGCAAGACGGATCCGGGACCTGCGTTCGACTGGGCGCGCTATCGCGCCGCCCTGGCAAAAGAGGAACAACAATGAGTTTTCTGGTGTTGCTTTTGGCCGTCTGGATCGAGAAGTTCTCGGCCCTGCGCCATCGGGTCCAACGTGACGGCGGTTGGGTGCGTGAACTGAACAAGCTTGAAGTCAGTCCGCGCCTGATCAATCGGCCATGGCTGATATTGGTGGTGCTGGTGTTGTTGCCGGTGGCGCTGCTGGGTTTGTTGTTGGTGGTGCTGGAACCGGTGGCCTACGGGTTGCTGGCGTTGCCGGTGCACCTGCTGGTGGTGATTTACAGTCTGGGTCGCGGCGATTTGCTGGCCGGCCTGGGACCGTTTCGCGATGCCTGGCGCCGGGAAGACCTGCAAGCCGCCGCCCATGTGGCGAAGCGCGACGTGGACATCTGCGCCGATAGCGGCGAGCAACTGCTTGAGCGGGTCGAAGGCCATTTGCTATGGCAGGCTTACCAAAGCTTTTTCGCGGTGATTTTCTGGTATTTCCTGTTGGGCCCGGTCGCGGCNCTGAGCTACCGGTTGCTGGCGCTGGCCGAAGAACACGGGCAGAAACCTGCAGTGGTCGAGCGAGCTGCACAGTTGCGTCATGCGTTTGATTGGGTGCCGGTGCGTCTGTTGGCGGCCAGTTTCGCGCTGGTCGGAAACTTTGTCGCGGTCAGCCGCGTCATGCTGCATGAACTGTTGAACTGGAACATCAGCGCTGCCCAGTTGATCGAGAAAGTCGGCTTGGTGGCAGGCGAAATTCCTGCACCGGTCGTCGGACCGGATGGCATCAACAGCCTGGACCGGATCTGGGAATTGCTGCTGCGGGCGGCGGTACTCTGGTATGCAGGTTTTGCGTTGTGGACGGTCCTCCCGTAACCCAACAGCTGTCTGACGTGAACGTTATTGTGGCGAGGGAGCTTGCTCCCGCTGGGCGCGCAGCGCCCTCAAACGGCCACGCGAATATGTCAGGAAAAGCCGCTCGTCTGCATTGCGTCTGCTTCGCAGACGAGCGGGAGCAAGCTCCCTCGCCACAAGAAGGATCATCGATCTCAAGACCGGCGATCTGCCGTTAACCTTAAGTTACAAAACCCCCAGCCGATTTAAGCTATACAGAGATAGTGCTGAATAGTGGCTATCTGCCGTCGACCTGCGCCTGCCAATAAAAATAAGAATCAAAAGGGAGACTTCCAGTGAAGAGCTTGCTCTATCCCGCCGTCGCGCTGATGAATCGCCTGAGCTTCGGCATGAAGTTCAGCCTGATCAGTGTGCTGTTCCTCGTGCCGATGCTGGTGACCAACTTCTATCTGGTCCGCGATTCTTATCGTGAATTCCAGGGCACACAAGTCGAGCTGCAAAGCCTCAACCTGCTCGGCAGCAGCCTGACCCTGCGGCGTGATCTGGAAACCCTGAACAACCTGGTGCAAATCAACGTCACCCTTGGCCAGTCCGGCAAGGCCGGCAATGTCGAGACGAAGATCAGCACCCTGGAGCAAAGTGTTCTGGCCCGCCTGCAAGGGCTGACGGCGATGACCACTGATCCGGAGCAGATCACGGTGTTCGATGGCAAGCGCGATGAAATGATCGCGGCGTTCAAGGCCCAGCAAGCGGAAAACTCCCTGCAAAGCAAAAGCGGGATGATCGGCAAGTTGCTCGGCAGCGCGCAGATTTTCAGCCAGATCATCGCCAGTCAGGCCGGCCTGACCCGCGACACCCAGAGCGACATGCGTCAGCTCAGCGAGCTCATTACCAACGTCACTCCGCCCGTGACGCAGATCCTGGGCGACGGCCGGGCGATGGGTTCCTATTCGCTTGGGCAAGGTTTTCTGAATTCGTCGTCGAGCACCCGGTTCGATGAACTGCTGGCGCAGATCGAAAAGCTCCAGGGCGAATACGGTCTGAAGCTCAATGATGCATTGGGCTCCAGCAAAGCGGCGCGTGACACCCTGACCGCCCAGGCCGAGAGCAGCAAAGCCTCGCTGAAAAAGGCCAGTGAGCTGTTCGAAGAGCAGGTGGTGATGGCCGACACCCTCGATGCGCCGTGGCAGGCTTTTTACGATCAGGTCACCGGCCTGATGGACCAGACCTACCAACTCAACGAAGCGACCCTGACGTTCCTCGGCACCCAGTTGCAGCAGCGACTGGAGCAGAACCGCACCCACATGGTCTTGCAGGCCGTGGCGCTGTCGGTGGTGTTTGTGTTGATTTTTTACCTCTACGGCGGCTTCTACGCCTCGACCCGCACCACCCTCAAACGCCTGGGCGCGACGCTGGACAAAGTGGCGGCGGGCGACATGACCGTCACCTTCCGCGCCGAAAGCCGCGATGAGTTGGGCGAGCTGGGCGAGGTGTTCAACGGCACCGTGAAGAAAATCCATGACCTGATCGAGCGCGTAGGCCAGACCGTGAATGAGGTCGAGCGCCAGGCCGGGCAAGTCGAAAGTGTCTCTGCCCAAAGCAACCAGGCGGTGGCGGGGCAGCGCTCGCAGATCGAGCAGGTCGCCACGGCCATGAATCAGATGTCGGCCACCTCCCTAGAGGTGGCGCGCAGTGCCGCGGCGGCGGTCAGCAGTGCTCACAGCGTCAACGACGAGACCATCAGCGGTCGCGGCCTGGTGGCGTCCCAGCAGGGCAGCATCGCGCAACTGGCCAGTGAGATCGATCAGTCGGTGCGGGTGATCAACCAATTGGCCAGCGACAGCCAATCCATCAGCCGCGTGCTGGAAGTGATCAAGAGCATTGCCGAGCAGACTAACCTGCTGGCGCTCAACGCGGCGATCGAAGCCGCTCGGGCCGGTGAGCAGGGACGGGGTTTTGCGGTGGTGGCCGATGAGGTGCGGACCCTGGCCAAGCGTACCCAGCAATCGACCGAAGAAATCGAGCAGATGATCACCAAGCTCCAAAATGGTGTCGGCGCGGCGGTGAAAGCCATGGGCGTCAGCCATCAGGTGGCCGATGGCACCGTCGGGCAGTCGGAAAAGGTCCAGCAGGCGCTGGAAAACATCCTCGGCGCCGTCGGCATGATCGTCGACCAGAACCAACAGATCGCGGCCGCGGTGGAGCAGCAGACCGCCGTGGCCCACGACATCGACCAGAACATTGTCGAGATCAACCGCGCGGGTGAACGCACCGCTGAAGGTGCGCACCAGACCGAAGATGCCAGCCGAGCGTTGTCGGCCCAGGTGGTGGAACTCAAACAACTGATCAGCGCGTTCCGGGTCTGATGNNCNCAANNGATCAAATGTGGGAGCTGGCTTGCCTGCGATGGCGGTGTGTCAGTCANAGANATGTTGACTGACACACCGCTATCGCAGGCAAGCCAGCTCCCACATTTGTTTANCGCGGTNATCGTTATGCCGCCGGATGGGCCACAGGCATTGGCCGTGCTGGCGGTGGCCAGTTGCTCAGGGCTGATCGACATGATCCCGGCCAGTGCCGAGCAGATCGCCGGCAGGTGCGCCGGGCTGTTGCGTTGACCGGGAAACATGGCGGGCGCCATGTCCGGTGAATCGGTTTCCAGCACCACCGACTCCAGGGGCAATTCGGCGAGGACGCGGTGCATGCGCAACGCCTGCGGCCAGGTCGCGGCGCCGCCCAGGCCGAGTTTAAAACCGAGCTTGATGTATTCTCGGGCCTCTTCCTTGCTGCCGGCGAAGGCATGAATGATGCCCGCGCGTTTCAAGCGAAACCGTTTGAGTGTGGCAATCACCGCGGCATGGCTGCGCCGCACATGAATCAGCACTGGAAGATTGAAGTCCACCGCCAGTTGCAGTTGCGCGTCGAACAAGGCCTGCTGGCGCTCACGGTTGAGGGTTTCGATGAAGTAATCCAGGCCGATCTCACCCACGGCACACAATTGCCGATGACCCGCCAGGCGGGTCAGCCAGTCACCGAGTTCGAGTAAATCGTCAGGGCGATGCTGGTCCAGGTACACCGGGTGCAAACCGAGCGCCGCATGCAGGTCGGGATCGCTTTGCACCAGGTCCCAGACCCGCTGCCAATTGCCCTGATAAACCCCCAGCACCACCATCCGCCGCACCCCGAGGGCGCGGCTTTCGGCGAGCAGCGCCGTGCGGTCCTCGTCGAAGTCCGGAAAATCCAGATGAGTGTGGCTGTCGATCAGCTCCACGGTTCAGTCCTGGCGAATACGCTGCTTGAAGGTCCGCGCGATGGCTTGCACGCCGGGTTGGTAATCGGATTGCTCGATAGCGGCCAGCGCCAGGCGCAGGGCCGTGTCGGCGATCAATTGGTGTTGCTGGGCCATGGCGTTGACCGGCAGCGGCAGGAAGTCCAGCAGTTGGGTGTCACCGAACGTGCCCAGGCGCAGCGGACGGGTTTTCAGCGGGAAGTCGTGCAAGGCATCAAACACGCCTTGAAGCAGCACGTAGGACGTGGTCACCAGCGCATCCGGCAAATGCCCCAGGCGCTGCAGCAATTCTTCCATCAACTGCTTGCCGCACTCGCGGCTGAACGACTCGCCGTGCTCGATCAGCACCTCGCCTTTGAACCCGCTCAACGCTTCCTTGAACCCGGCGGCGCGTTCCTGGCTGATGCTCAGTTCGGGACGGGCGCCGATCAGCGCGATTTGCTTGGGCAGCGGGTCGAGCAGGCTGCGGGTCAGTTGCAGGCTGGCCTCGCGATCATCGCTGATCACCGAACAGAAATGCTCAGGCTCCATCACCCGGTCGATGGCAATCACCGGAAGGCCNTTGGCTTGCAACTCGCGATAGCTGTCATCACTGGCCGGCAGGCAACTGGCGACGAACAGCGCATCGCAGCGTCGTGCACGAAACAGTTGCAGCAACTGGCGTTCGCTGTCCGCATCATCGTCGGAGCTGGCGATCAGCAACTGATAGCCTCGTGCTCGCGCACCTTGCTCCAACAACTTGGCAATCCGTGCGTAACTGGGGTTTTCCAGGTCTGGCAGGATAAAACCCAAGGTGCGCGTATGCCGGCTGCGCAGCCCGGCCGCCTGAGGGTTGGGGGTAAAACCATGGGCTTCGACCACCGCCCGCACCCGCTCGACGGTGGCACTGCTGATCCGTTGCTGTTCGGCCTTGCCATTAATGACATAACTGGCGGTGGTAACGGACACACCGGCCAGACGTGCGATATCACTGAGTTTCAAACCGGGATTTCCTTGTTTTTCGGCCGACATTTTCGCCAATCCTAACCGATTCGGGCAGACGACCATGGTCTGAACGCATCCGACAAGTTGGACTTCAAGGATGGGACATTATCGAGTAACGTGCCAATCATTCTAGATTAAACGTTTCAGCAGGCGTATTTTCTAGGTTATAAGCGCATTTGGCCGGTTCTGCCGCGAAACCGCCAAAAATGATGACTAAGCGCCTAAGCTGAATCATTCAAAACAATACCTGGCGCCAACAGACGCCAAAAAGGAGAAAGCATGCTCGAGCTCACCATAGAGCAGATATCCATGGGCCAGTCGGCTGTGGATAAGTCCGAAGCCTTGCAATTGCTGGCTCGGCATCTGGTCACCGATGGCCTGGTGGCCGAGGGTTATCTTGCCGGTTTGCAGGCACGGGAAGCCCAGGGCTCGACCTTTCTCGGTCAAGGTATTGCCATCCCCCACGGTACGCCGGAAACCCGCGATCTGGTGTTTTCCACCGGCGTGCGGCTGATGCAATTCCCCGAAGGCGTGGACTGGGGCGATGGCCAGATCGTTTACCTGGCNATCGGCATTGCCGCCAAATCCGATGAACACCTGCGCCTGCTGCAACTGCTGACCCGCGCCCTCGGTGAAACCGACCTGGGCGAGGCGCTGCGCCGTGCCGGCAATGCCAACGCGTTGCTGAAGCTGCTGCAAGGCGCGCCGCAGGAACTGGCGCTGGATGCGCAGATGATCAGCCTTGGCGTGTCCGCCGATGACTTCGAAGAGCTGGTGTGGCGCGGTGCGCGCTTGCTGCGTCAGGCCGATTGCGTGAGCAACGGTTTCTCCGCTGTTTTGCAGCAAGTCGAAGCGTTGCCGTTGGGCGATGGCCTGTGGTGGTTGCACAGCGAGCAGACGGTCAAGCGTCCGGGCCTGGCCTTCGTCACGCCGGACAAACCCATGCGTTACCTCGGTCAGCCACTCAACGGTTTGTTCTGCCTGGCCAGCCTCGGCGAAGCCCATCAGACCTTGCTCGAACGCCTGTGTGCGCTGCTGATCGAGGGCCGTGGCCATGAACTGGGTCGCGCCACCAGCAGCCGTAAAGTCCTCGAAGTGCTGGGCGGTGAACTGCCAGCGGATTGGCCGAGCGCGCGCATTGCGTTGGCCAACGCCCACGGTTTGCATGCCCGCCCGGCGAAGATCCTCGCGCAGTTGGCGAAAAGTTTTGAAGGCGAAATCCGCGTGCGCATCGTCGATGGCCAGGACAGCGCCGTGTCGGTGAAGAGCTTGAGCAAACTGCTCAGCCTCGGCGCCCGGCGCGGTCAGGTGCTGGAGTTTGTCGCTGAACCGAGCATCGCCGCTGATGCCTTGCCAGCCCTGCTGGCCGCCATCGAAGAAGGCCTGGGCGAAGAAGTCGAGCCGTTGCCCGCCGTGAGCCAGCAGCGCGAGGTGTTTGCCGATGTCGCCGAAGTGCTCCTTGCGCCAGCGTCCGGCAGCCTGGTCCAGGCGATTGCCGCTGCACCGGGCATCGCCATCGGACCGGCGCACATTCAAGTGCTGCAAACCATCGATTACCCGCTGCGTGGCGAGTCCGCCGCCATCGAGCGCGAGCGTCTCAAGCAGGGGTTGGCGCACGTGCGCCGCGACATCGAAGGCCTGATCGAACGAAGCAAATCCAAAGCCATCCGCGAGATTTTCATCACTCACCAGGAAATGCTCGACGACCCGGAACTGACCGACGAAGTCGNCACCCGCCTCAAGCAAGGCGAGAGCGCCGAAGCCGCGTGGATGAGCGTGATCGAAGCCGCCGCCAGGCAGCAGGAGTCGTTGCAGGATGCCTTGCTCGCCGAGCGCGCCGCCGACCTGCGCGACATTGGCCGTCGGGTACTGGCGCAACTCAGCGGCGTCGAGACCCCGAGTGAACCCGATCAGCCGTACATTCTGGTGATGGACGAAGTCGGCCCGTCCGACGTTGCCCGTCTCGATCCGACCCGTGTGGCCGGCATTCTCACGGCCCGTGGCGGCGCGACCGCTCACAGCGCGATTGTCGCCCGAGCCCTGGGCATTCCGGCCTTGGTGGGCGCAGGTCCTACGGTGTTGCTGCTGGCGCCGGGCACGCCGTTGCTGATTGATGGCCAACGCGGTCGCCTGCATGTGGACGCCGACGCAGCAACCTTGCAGCGCGCCACCGAAGAACGCGACACCCGCGAGCAACGTCTGAAAGCCGCCGCCGAACAACGCCATCAACCGGCGCTGACCACCGACGGTCACGCGGTCGAAGTGTTCGCCAACATCGGCGAAAGTGCCGGTGTGACCAGCGCGGTGGAGCAGGGCGCCGAAGGCATTGGCTTGCTGCGCACCGAACTGATTTTCATGGCCCATTCCCAGGCGCCAGACGAGGCCACTCAAGAAGTCGAATACCGTCGCGTCCTCGATGGCCTGGCCGGTCGTCCTCTGGTCGTGCGCACCCTGGATGTGGGCGGCGACAAACCGCTGCCGTATTGGCCGATTGCCCAAGAGGAAAATCCCTTCCTTGGGGTGCGCGGTATTCGGCTCACCTTGCAGCGCCCGCAGATCATGGAAGCGCAACTGCGTGCGCTATTACGTTCCGCCGATAACCGGCCGCTGCGCATCATGTTTCCCATGGTCGGCAGCGTCGATGAGTGGCGCGCCGCCCGCGATATGACCGAGCGCCTGCGCCTGGAGATCCCGGTGGCCGACTTGCAACTGGGGATCATGATCGAAGTGCCGTCCGCTGCCTTGCTGGCGCCGGTACTCGCCAAGGAAGTCGACTTCTTCAGTGTCGGCACCAACGACCTGACCCAATACACCCTGGCCATCGACCGTGGCCACCCGACCCTGTCCGCTCAGGCGGATGGCCTGCACCCGGCGGTGTTGCAGTTGATCGACATCACCGTGCGCGCCGCCCATGCCCATGGCAAATGGGTCGGCGTGTGCGGCGAGTTGGCGGCGGACCCGTTGGCGGTGCCGGTGCTGATTGGCCTNGGTGTGGACGAACTCAGCGTGTCCGGTCGCAGCATTGCCGAGGTCAAGGCGCGCATCCGCGAACTCAGCCTGAGCCAAACCAGAATTCTCGCCCAACAGGCCCTGACCGTGGGCAGCGCCAATGAAGTGCGCGCATTAGTGGAGGCCCTGTAATGGCCAAGATACTGACCCTGACGCTCAACCCGGCGCTGGACTTGACGGTGCAACTGCCGCGTCTCGAGCCCGGCCAAGTCAATCGCAGCGACGAAATGCACACCCACGCCGCCGGTAAAGGCGTGAACGTGGCGCAGGTGCTGGCCGACCTCGGGCATCAGGTGACGGTCAGCGGTTTCCTCGGTGAGGACAACCTTCAAGCGTTTGAGACCCTGTTCGCCAAACGTGGTTTTGTCGATGCGTTCATCCGGGTGCCCGGTGAGACGCGCAGCAACATCAAACTGGCGGAAAACGATGGGCGCATCACCGACATCAACGGCCCGGGGCCGATGGTCAATGCGGCAGCGCAGCAGGCCTTGCTGGATCGACTCGAGCAGATTGCGCCCGGTCATGACGCGGTCGTCGTGGCCGGCAGCCTGCCGCAAGGGATCAGTCCTCAGTGGCTGCAGGCGTTGATTGAGCGTTTGAAAAGCCTCGGTCTGAAAGTCGCCCTCGACACCAGCGGCGAAGCCTTGCGCGCCGGTCTCAAGGCTGGCCCGTGGCTGATCAAGCCGAACACCGAGGAGCTGGCCGACGCGCTGGGCTGCGAGGTGATATCGGTGGCGGCACAGGCCGAAGCAGCGAGCCGTTTGCACGCTCAAGGCATCGAGCATGTGGTGATCTCCCACGGGGCCGATGGCGTGAACTGGTTCAGCNCGGGCACGGCGCTGCATGCCACGCCGCCCAAGGTCAGCGTCGCTAGCACCGTGGGCGCGGGTGATTCGTTGCTGGCCGGCATGCTCCACGGTTTGCTCAGCGCCGACACGCCTGAACAAACCCTACGCACCGCCACGGCGATTGCCGCGATGGCGGTCACGCAGATCGGTTTCGGAATTGGCGATGCCACGCAGTTGGCGCGGCTCGAACAGGGCGTGCGCATCCGCACCCTGACAGAACAATAAGAGGGTTTGTGATGAAGTTAGCCATTGTTACTGCCTGCCCGAACGGCATGGTCACCAGTGTGCTGTGCGCCCGCTTGTTCGATGCAGCGGCCCAGCGTCAGGGCTGGAGCACCAGCGTCGAAGTGGTCGATGCCGCGCATCCGGAACGTCAGCTGTCGGCGGCCACGATTGAAGCGGCCGAGTGGGTGCTGCTGGTCACCAGTGCGCCGGTGGATATGTCGCGATTTGTCGGCAAGAAAGTGTTCCAGAGCACACCCGCGCATGCCCTGCAGGATGTCGAAGCGGTGCTGCGACGCGGGGCTGAAGAAGCTCAGGTGTATGTCGCGCCCGAAGCCGTCGAGCAACCTGCTGCCACCGTTCAAAACGCGCCACGCCTGGTGGCGATCACGGCGTGTCCGACCGGTGTCGCTCACACCTTTATGGCTGCCGAAGCCTTGCAGCAAGCGGCCAAGCGCTTGGGCTACGACCTGCAAGTGGAAACCCAAGGCTCGGTCGGTGCGCGCAACCCACTCAGCGCTGCGGCGATTGCCGATGCTGATGTGGTGCTGCTGGCCTGCGATATCGAAGTCGCCACCGAGCGNTTCGCCGGCAAGAAAATCTACCGNTGCGGTACTGGCATTGCGTTGAAGCAAGCCGAGGCGACGCTGAATAAAGCGCTGGCCGAAGGCAAGCAGGAAACCGCTTCGACCGGCGCCAAAGGCCCGGCCAAACAAGAGAAGACCGGCGTCTATAAACACCTGCTCACGGGCGTGTCGTTCATGNTGCCGATGGTNGTGGCGGGCGGCNTGTTGATCGCCCTGTCGTTCGTGTTTGGCATCACCGCGTTCAAGGAGGAAGGCACGCTCGCCGCCGCACTGATGCAGATCGGCGGTGAGACTGCGTTCAAGTTGATGGTGCCGTTGCTGGCGGGTTACATCGCCTACTCGATCGCCGACCGCCCGGGCCTGGCGCCGGGGATGATCGGTGGCCTGCTGGCGAGCACCCTGGGCGCCGGTTTTATCGGCGGGATCATTGCCGGTTTTATCGCCGGTTATGCGGCGCAGGCGATCAATCGTTACGCGCGTCTGCCGCAGAGTCTCGAGGCGCTGAAACCGATCCTGATCATCCCGTTGCTGGCGAGCTTGTTCACTGGCCTGGTGATGATTTACATCGTCGGCAAACCGGTGGCGGGGATGCTCGAGGGGCTCACGCACTTCCTCGACAGCATGGGCACCACCAACGCGATTCTGCTGGGAGTGCTGCTCGGCGGGATGATGTGCGTCGACCTTGGCGGGCCGATCAACAAAGCCGCGTATGCGTTCTCGGTCGGGCTGCTGGCCTCGCAAAGTTATGCACCGATGGCCGCGACCATGGCCGCCGGTATGGTGCCGCCAATTGGCATGGGTATCGCCACGTTCCTGGCGCGGCGCAAATTCGCCCAGACCGAACGCGAGGCAGGCAAGGCCGCGATGATTCTGGGACTGTGCTTTATCTCCGAAGGGGCGATCCCGTTTGCGGCCAAAGACCCGCTGCGCGTGATTCCGGCCAGCATCGCCGGTGGCGCATTGACCGGTGCGTTGTCGATGTATTTCGGCTGCAAACTGATGGCGCCGCACGGTGGGTTGTTTGTGCTGGCGATTCCGAATGCGATCAACCATGCGCTGTTGTATCTGCTGGCGATTGTGGCGGGGAGTTTGTTGACGGCAGTGGCGTACGCGCTGCTCAAACGACCTGAAGTCGTTGAGATGGCACTGGAACCCGCCAAGGCCTGACACACCGCAAAACCTGTGGGAGCGAGCAAGCTCGCTGCCACAAGGNNCAAAACCTGTGGGAGCGAGCAAGCTCGCTGCCACAAGGGAGCAGTGGTGTTGGCAGATTTTGGTGTCACACCGGTTTCATGCGCACGTGCTTTAGTTTTCCTTTTCAGGGAGAACACCATGAGCGAATTCGATCTCGGCCGCCGCCGTGTCATGCAAGCCGTCGGCGCCGGGCTTTTGCTTCCCGGCCTGGCACCGGCCGTCATCGCCTCGGTCAAGGACCGTCCGCAACTCACCGATGGCGTGCAGTCCGGCGATCTGATGGGCGACCGCGCGATGATCTGGAGCCGCAGCGACCGCCCCGCGAAGATGGTGGTGGAGTGGGACACGCGCAGCCTGTTTGGCAACCCACGCCGATTCGTCTCGCCATTGGCTGATGCGCGCAGCGACTTCACCGCCCGCGTCGAACTCACCGGGCTGCCGGTCGATCAGGCGATTTTCTATCGCGTGCACTTTGAGGACGCCCAGACCGGCGTCGCCAGCGAGCCGTGGTTCGGTCACTTGCGCAGCGTGCCGCAACAGCGCCGCGACATTCGTTTCGTGTGGAGCGGCGATACCGTCGGCCAGGGCTTTGGCATCAACCCGGACATCGGCGGCATGCGCATCTACGAAGCCATGCGCCTGCGCCTGCCGGACTTCTTTATTCACAGCGGCGACACCATCTACGCCGATGGCCCGGTGCCCGCGCAGCTGACCATTGAAGNCGGCCGCATCTGGCGCAATATCACCACCGAGGCCAAGAGCAAAGTCGCGGAAACCCTCGATGAATATCGCGGCAACTACCGCTACAACCTGCTCGACGAAAACGTGCGCCGCTTCAATGCCGAGGTGCCGCAGATCTGGCAGTGGGACGATCACGAGGTAGTCAACAACTGGTCGCCGAGCAAGCAGTTGGATGAGCGTTACCAGACCAAGGACATCCACAGCCTTGTCGGTCGCGCCCGGCAAGCGTGGCTGGAATATGCGCCCATGCGTTTGCAGAGTGCGGACGGCGGCGGGCGAATTTATCGCCAGCTCGGTTACGGNCCCTTGCTGGATGTGTTCGTGCTGGACATGCGCAGCTATCGCGAAGCCAATGACGACAATCTTGGCGCCGCCAAACCGTTTCTCGGTCGTGAGCAACTCGACTGGCTCAAGGCTTCATTGAAAGCCTCCACTGCCCAATGGAAAGTCATCGCCGCCGACATGCCGATCGGTCTCGGCGTCCCCGACGGAGAGGTCCGCCCGGGTGTGGCGCGTTGGGAAGCAGTGGCCAACGGTGATCCCGGACCGGCTCAGGGACGTGAACTGGAAATCGCAGAACTCTTGGGCTTTTTACGGGCGCAGCAGGTGCGCAACTACGTGTTCCTGACGGCAGATGTGCATTACTGCGCCGCGCATCATTACCACCCGGACCGCGCCGCATTCCAGGACTTCGAACCGTTCTGGGAATTTGTGGCCGGGCCGTTGAATGCCGGGAGCTTCGGGCCTAATCCGCTGGACAAGACGTTCGGACCCGAAGTGGTTTTCGAGAAGGCCCCATTNGCGCAAAACACTTCGCCGTTTGCCGGGTTTCAGTTTTTTGGTGAGGTGCAGATTGATGGGCAGACGGCGGAGTTGACCGTCATTTTGCGGGATTTGGATGGGGTGGCGGTGTTTGAGCAGAAGTTACAGCCTGTCTGATAGATCCACCCCTCACCCCAGCCCTCTCCCCAAAGGGGAGAGGGGGAAAGGGGGCCGATCTCTGTATAACGTGAGACACCTCGGTCAGACCCCTATCCCTCTGGGAGAGGGCTAGGGTGAGGGGGCTCTTTCAGTAGACGTCGCGGCGGTAGCGGCCCAGTTCGATCAGGCGGTCGACTTCTTCAATCCCGAGCACTTCGTTGAGTACGTGATCCACGCCTGAAGCCATTCCCTGCAAGCTGCCGCAGATGTAGATGACGGCACCGTCGGCCAACCATTGCTTCAATAGATCGGCCGACTCGCGCAGTCGATCCTGCACATAAATCTTCTCTGCCTGGTCCCGCGAGAACGCCAGGTCCAGTCGCTCCAGATCACCTGACGTCAGCCACTCCTCAAGCTCATCGCGGCACAGGTAGTCGTATTCCCGATGACGCTCACCGAACAGCAGCCAGTTGCGCTGCTGGCCATCGGCAATGCGCGCCTTGAGCAAGCTGCGCAGGCCGGCGAGGCCGGTGCCGTTGCCCAGCAGGATCATCGGTACTGGCTCGGTCGGCAGGTGGAAACCACTGTTGCGCCGCACCCGCAGGCTGATGGTGTCGCCTACCGGCGCGTGTTCGGTCAACCAGCCGGAGCCCAGGCCCAGGCTGCCGTCGGGGTGACGTTCCTGACGCACGATCAACTCCAGCACGCCGTCGCTGGCAATCGAGGCGATGGAGTATTCGCGCATGCCCAGCGGCACCAATGCGTCGACCAGCGCTTGCGCGTGCAGGCCGACCAGATGCGCCCGGTTCTCGGGCAGTTGTCGGCTGGCGAGGGCTTGCTCCAACGGTTGCGACAGGCCATCGAAGGTCACCATCGCCCGGCCTTCAATGCCCAGGCCATCAAGGAAATGCTCGATCGCCCACGGGCAATTGCGTGGCAGGACTTCCACCAGATCCCCGGCCAGCCAGCTGCTGGTGGTCGGGGCGGTGAGGCCCAGCAAATACACTGGCGAGCCGCTGCTGTCCGGGTTCATCAGCTCGCGACGGGACAGGGTCCAGTTGTCGTAGCTTGGCGCTTGCCAGGTGTCGACCGGCGCTTGCCCGGTCAGCAGACCGAGTTGCTGCTGCCAGTGACGCAGGGCGTAAGGGTCGCCGCTGTCGACTTCCACCGGCGCGAACAAGGTCTTGCCGCCATGCTCGCCGAGCCAGGTGTGCAAGCGTCGGGCGAAGCCGCAGAAGTGTTGATATTGGCGGTCGCCGAGGCCGAGCACCGCGTAGTTCAGGCTCTCCAGGCTCAATGCCCGGCCCAGCACTTTGCGCTCGAAACCGCGGGCGCTGTCCGGTGCTTCGCCGTCGCCAAAGGTACTGACCACGAACAACGCATTGCTGGATTCACGCAAATCCTGTTCGCTGACATTCGCCAGTGGCTGAACCTTCACCGGCAGGCCGGCCGCCTGCAATTGCCCGGCAGTTTGCCAGGCCAGTTGCTCGGCAAAGCCACTTTGGCTGGCGAAACCGATCAACCAGGCGGGTGCATTGCTGCCCGTTTGCGCGAAGTCTTTGCGGGCGTCCCTGATCTGCTTTTTCTTGCGGCGACGGTCCAGGTACAACAACCAGCCAGTGACGAAGAACAGCGGCATGCTCAGCGCGGTAAGGGTCAGGATGATCCGCCCGACGATGCCGAAGTAGCTGCCGACGTGCAGCGCGTAAATGCTGGTCAGCAATTGCGCCTTGAGGCTCTTGTCGCTGTAACGGTCATGCCGTTTGACCAGGCCGGTCGCCGGATCGAGGCTGATCTGGTTCAGTGCACGGTCATGGGGCGAGGTGTTCAACAGGTAGAAGACCGTCGCCGGTTGGCCGGCCACGGGCGGCATGCGGATGTTATAGGCGCTGAGTGCCGGGCCTGCGGCGCTGTAGATGCTGCTCCACATGGCGGCGTAATCGGCGGTGGGCGCCGGGCCGCTTGGCGCAGGACCTCGACCGCCGCGAACGCGCTCGTTTTGCGGCGCGTCGGAAAGCAATTGGGTCAGGCCCTTGTTGTACCACTCATAGGACCAGGACAACCCGGTCAGCGCGGACAGGAGGTAAAACACCAGGCACCAGGTGCCGGCCACCGAGTGCAGGTCCCAGTTGAAACTGCGGCCCTTTTTCTTCCAGTCGAGGGTCAGCCACGCACGCCAGTTCGCCACTTGGCGTGGCCAGCGCAGGTACAGGCCCGAGAGGCAGAAGAACAGCAATATCAGCGTGCAGGCGCCGGTGATTTGCCGGCCGGTGTCGCCCATGGCCAGNAAGCGGTGCANNTGCAGCATCAGGCCGAAGAAGTCCTGGCCGGTGGCTTCACCCATGAAGTCGNCNGTGTAGGGATCGAAGTAGCGCATCTGGCCNCGGCGCTCNCCCGGTGGCGGGGTGAAACTCACCCGCGCGGCGTTGCCGCTGTCGGTCTCGACCCAGAGCATCGCGACTTTCTTGCCGGAGGCGCCCTCGATTTTTTCCACCAGTTCGGCGGGCGGCAGGACGCCGGCAACCTGCTTCTCGACCTGCAACACGGAAGGATTGAGCACGCTGAGGATTTCATCCTCAAACGATACCATCGCCCCGGTGATGCCCATCAGGGCCAGGACCAGCCCGGCACTGATGCCGAAAAACCAGTGCAACTGGAACAGGGTTTTCTTCAACACGTCGCTCGCCTTGTTCGTTCGAAATATCATCACGGCGCGCATTATGCCGTGGGTTGCTGAGAAACATTCTTTTTTACGTACAAAAGCCCCGTTCATGTGGATGAACGGGGCCTGGTCCTGATTTCAGCCTTCACCCACAGGGATTGCGGTGTGGCTGGCAATCAGAAGTGGAAGTTGTCAGCCTTCACCCACAGGGATTGCGGTGTGGCTGGCAATCAGAAGTGGAAGTTGGTGCTCAGCAATGCCGTGCGGCCCGCCGCCTGGTTGGCAAAGTGCGCCGCGTAGGCTTTGTCGTAGTAGGTTTTGTCGGTCAGGTTCTGCACGTTCAGTTGCAGGTCGACGTTTTTGCTCAGCTTGTAGGCAGCCATTGCGTCGTAACGAACGTAGGAATCCACCATGGTGGTGTTGGCCACGCTACCGAATACATCGTCAACATAGAACGCACCGCCACCGATGGTCAGCTTCGGCGTGACCTGATAGGTCGTCCACAGGCTGGCGCTGTTTTTCGGGGTGTTTGGCAGTTCGTTGCCGTTGTTGGCTTTGTTGGCTGGCAAATCACCACCATCGACCTGCTCGCTGTCCATGTAGGCGTAACCGGCGAAGACTTGCCATTTTTCGGTGATCTTGCCGGTGGCCGACAGTTCGATACCCTGGACGCGGGTTTTACCGGCGTTTTCATAGGACGTGGTGTCGACCTGAACCCGGGCGTTTTCTTTCTCGGTGCGGAAGATATCGGCGGTCAGCGACAGACGATCGTTCAGCAGATCCCACTTGGTACCGATTTCGTAGTTCTTGGTGGTTTCCGGCTCCATATCGCTGCTCAGCAGGTTGCCGTTGCGATCCGGAGTGCCGCCCAACGGGTTGCCTTCCTGACCTTCGCCCAAAGTGTTGCCCGGTGGCGTGGCGGAGGTGGCGTAGGACGCGTAGATGCTGCCGTTTTCGGCCGGTTTGTAGACCACGCCGAACTGCCCGGTCACGAACTCGCTGACGTCATCCCCTTTGGACGTGGTCACGCTGGAAGCGTTGTAGGTTTTGTACTTGGTGTCGAAATGGTCGTAACGCAGGCCCATATTCACCAGCCATTGCTCGGACAATTCCAGGGTGTCGAACACGTACAGCGCGTAGGTGTTGGCCTGGGTGTCGGTGCCGGCGTAGTTACGCGAGATCGCGCCGTTCCACGGGTCGTTCGGGTTTGGGTTGGCCAGCGAGGTGCAGTTGTAGCCGCTTGGCGCGCCGATCAATGCCGGGGAGCAGTTGGTGGTCGAAGCCGCCGTTCTCGGAGTGGTGTCGACGTTGACGTTGTACGAGGATTTCTGGCTTTCCTCGCGGCTCAACTCGATGCCGGTGGCGAAGCTGTTCTTGAAGCCGGCGATGTAGACGTCACCAAACAGATCGGTCTGGTTCGTGGTGGTCTCAGTGTTGCTGACGCGGGTGTTGGCCCGACGCCAGACGCTGCCGTTATTGACGTTGCCCTNGCTGTCGTCCGGCTGGGTGAGGATGTAGTCCTGACCGNTGCTGCCGTGGCGCAAGGTGTTCTTGACGGTCAGCGCGTCGGTCAGGTCGTGCTCGATGGCGAAGGTGGCCGTGTCGGTGCGGCCCTTGCGGAAGTCGCGATCGTTCAAGCCGTAGAAGTTGCTGCTGTCGCCGCCGTCGTTCGGTTTGTCGGGGTTCGCCTTGGTACGGGCGGCCGAGCCTGCGACAGGAATGGTGTACGGAATGCCCGAGTCCGGCGTGTCATTGCTTTCCAGGTGGTAGTAATCGAGGTTGACCCGGGTGTCGGTGCCCAGGCCAAACGCCAGCGACGGTGCGATGCCCCAACGGTCGTAATCGACGCTGTCACGGCCGGCGACGTTGCTTTCGTGGCTCATCAGGTTCAGACGGCCAGCGGCGGTGTCGGTGAACTGGTAGTTGCCGTCCAGGGTGTAACGCTGGGTCTGGTCCGAGCCCCAGGTAAAACCACCGTCGAACGAATCGCCCAAGTGAGCCTTTTTGCTCACCAGGTTAATGCTGCCGCCCGCTGCGCCACGTCCGCCAATGGCCGAGTTCGGGCCTTTGCTGACTTCGATGGATTCTACGGCGAAGATCTCGCGGCTCTGTGATCCGGTGTCGCGCACGCCNTCCAGGTAGGTGTCGCCCTGTGCGTCAAAACCACGAATGAACGGGCGATCGCCCTGAGGGTTGCCACCTTCACCGGCGCCGAAGGTAATGCCCGGTACGGTGCGCAAGGCATCCTGCATATTGAGGGCGCCGGTGTCCTTGAGCACTTGCTGCGGGATGACGGTGACCGAGCGCGGTGTGTCCACCAGCGGTGCGGTGTACTTGGGCGAGGAGGCTTTTTCGACGTTGTAGGACGTCGCATCCTGGGCTTCGCCAGTGATGGAGGTCGCCCCCAGGGAGATCGCATTGCCCGGCGCTTTTTCGTCGGCCTTTTCGGCTGCGAAAACCATGTGGCCGGCAGAACCGGCCGTGATCGCCACGCCAATTGCAGACGCGAGCAAACGCGGTGAACTGACCGGTAAATGTGAGTGTTGGCGTGACATTTGAATTCCCCTCCCCAAGGATTTGAGGCCGCGGAATATAGGGTAGACGCGTATTTGTATCAATTGCGAAACGTTACTATTCGCGAGGAATTTACATTCTTTACAATTTAACCTTACGGTTTTTGATGATTCGTTCGTCGTGGGGGTTTTACACAGTCAATAAGAATCAATACCATTGCCGGCTCCTTACGTTCAGGTGTGATCCCATGCTGCTGCACATTCCCGGCGTGTTCGCGAAAGAAGAAGTGCAGCGCATCCGCGATGCTTTGGAGCAGGTGGATTGGGCCGATGGCAAAATCACCGCCGGGCACCAGTCCGCCAAAGCCAAGCACAACCTGCAATTGCCCGAAGGCCACCCGTTGGCCAAGGAAGTGGGCGCGGCGATGCTGGAGCGGCTGTGGAAAAATCCGCTGTTCATGTCCGCAGCGTTGCCGCACAAGGTGTTTCCTCCGTTGCTGAACTGTTACACGGCGGGCGGCAGTTTCGACTTTCATATCGACAACGCCGTGCGTCAGCCCAGGGGCAGCCATGAGCGGGTACGTACCGATCTGTCGGCGACGCTGTTCTTCAGCGAACCAGAAGACTATGACGGCGGCGAACTGGAAATCCAGGACACCTTCGGCACCCAGCGCGTGAAGTTGCCGGCCGGCGACATGGTTTTGTATCCCGGCACCAGCCTGCACAAGGTCAACGCCGTNACGCGCGGGGCGCGGTATGCCGCGTTCTTCTGGACCCAAAGCCTGGTGCGCGAAGACAGCCAGCGCACGTTGCTGTTCGAGATGGACGGTGCGATCCAGCAATTGACTCAGGACATGCCCGATCACCCGTCGCTGATCCGTCTCACGGGCACGTATCACAACCTGTTGCGTCGCTGGGTCGACGTATGAGTTTTCAATTGCGCCGCGAGGAAGTCCTCGACGGTGATTCGCTCAAAGCCATGCTGGAAGAAAGCCCCGCTCGCGCAGCCCAGGCGATTCTGATCGCTGCCGGAGAAGGCGTGCTCGACGCTCAGGCCTTGCTCGGGCAGATCCTGCTCGACGGCCAGGGCATCGCGATGGATCAGGCGCTGGCGCTACGCTGGTTCGCGATTGCGGCTCAGGGCGGGCACTTGATGGCGCGCAACATGCTCGGTCGTTGTCATGAACATGGCTGGGGGTGTGCGGAGGATGCTTCGGTTGCCGCGCAGCATTATCGAATCGCCGCCGACGCAGGGCTGGATTGGGCGATGTACAACTACGCCAATCTGCTGGCGACCGGGCGCGGAGTTGCCGTAAACCAGCGCCAAGCACTGAGTTTGTATCGACAGGCGGCCGAACTGGGCCATGCGAAATCGATGAATCTGCTGGGGCGATATCTGGAAGAAGGGCGGGTTTGTCCGGCAGATCCGCAAGCTGCGTGTGAGTGGTATCGACGTTCGGCGCTCGGCGGGGATTTTCGTGGGCAGTTCAGTTATGCCGCTGTGTTGGCGGATGGCGGCAAGATCGACGAGGCGCTGGTCTGGTTACGCAAGGCCCTGGACGGTGGCAATCTGAATTTCCAGCGGGTGGCGAGTCAGACCTTATCGACGTCGACCGATCCGAGAATTCGCGGGCTGACCACCGAGTATCAACAGCGTGTTCGGGAGCTCACTCTTGGATGATCGTTTCCACGCAGAGCGGGAACGATCAGCCGGACACAAAAAAGCCCATGACACGTCATGGGCTTTTTGATTTCTGCGTGCAGCGTTTTACACGTAGTACGACTTCAACGGCGGAAAGCCATTGAACTCAACCGCGCTGTAGCTGGTGGTGTAGGCACCGGTCGACAACCAGTATAAACGATCGCCAATCGCCAGGTTCAGTGGCAGGCCGTATTTGTAGTTTTCGTACATGATGTCGGCGCTGTCGCAGGTAGGACCGGCGATGACCACTTCTTCCATCTCGCCTTTCTTCTCGGTCCAGATCGGGAACTTGATGGCTTCGTCCATGGTTTCGATCAGGCCGGAGAACTTGCCCACATCCGTGTACACCCAGCGCTCGACGGCGGTACGCGATTTACGCGCCACCAGTACCACTTCACTGACCAGGATACCGGCGTTGGCGATCAGCGAACGGCCCGGTTCCAGGATGATTTCCGGCAGGTCGTCGCCGAAATCTTCCTTGAGGAAGCGGATGATTTCCTGAGCGTAGGTTTCCAGGCTGTTGGTGCGGGTGATGTAGTTGGCCGGGAAGCCGCCGCCCATGTTGATCAGCTTGAGGTGGATACCGTCTTCTTCTTTCAGGCGTTCGAAGATCACTTTGACCTTGGCGATCGCTGCGTCCCACACGCTGATGTCGCGCTGTTGCGAGCCGACGTGGAAGGAGATGCCGTAAGGCACCAGGCCGAGGTCGCGGGCGAGGATCAGCAGGTCCATGGCCATGTCGGTCTGGCAGCCGAATTTGCGCGACAAAGGCCAGTCAGCCGTGGTCGAGCCTTCGGTGAGGATACGCACGTACACTTTCGAGCCCGGCGCGGCCTTGGCGATGTTGCGCAGGTCGGCTTCGGAGTCGGTGGAGAACAGGCGCACGCCTTTCTCGTAGAAGTAGCGGATGTCCTTGGATTTCTTGATGGTGTTCCCGTAGCTGATACGGTCGGGGCCAACGCCCTGGTTCATCACTTTGTCGAGCTCGTAGATCGACGCGATGTCGAAGTTCGAGCCTTTCTCTTTGAGCAAGTCGATGATTTCGACGGCCGGGTTGGCCTTGACCGCGTAGTAGACCTTGGCGAATTCGAAACCGGCGCGCAGGTCATCGTAGGCCTGGCTGATCATCGCGGTGTCGATCACCACGAACGGGGTTTCTTGCTTGTCGGCGAACGCCTTCATTTTGTCAAAGGTGGCGCGCGCGAAATAATCTTCGACGTTAATCGACATGCTGGGAACTCCTAAGGGCAAACTAATTTGATCAATGGGTGCAAATGAACGTCCTCCGTATCCCCACTTTGGTTCGCCGCCTGAAAGCCGGCCGGGCTAGGCGCAGTCCGCAGGTAAGGGTCGTTTCCTTGCCAAGGACTGCAACACAGCCTGGCCGGCTTTCAGGCGCAACCCGAAGGGCCGGGCCTGATTTTGCGCAGGGCTGCGTTACTCGTCGCTTATTTGGAACAACCAAACCACGCTCCTCGCGCCTTGCCCTGCACAAAATCAGGTCCGGCGCGCCCCAA
>NZ_NMOJ01000088.1 GCF_002251635.1 Pseudomonas mandelii | reverse complement strand
GAAATTANCAATGGGTGCAAATGAACGTCCTCCGTATCCCCACTTTGGTTCGCCTACTTCCCAAGGCATGTCGCCGAAAGCAAAAAGGCCATGGGATAACCGAGTCCCTTGGCCTTGCTGTCTCGTCGTCAGTACTTGAGCCGGATGGATCGTTTCCAGCATGGACGTTCGGCGCGAACTTTAGGACGTGAGGGGCCATAGATCAACTAAAAATGTCGCGTTTTTGCACGCTTCCGTCGTGCGGTCCCCGACAGTTACTGATGTAACCGACCTGCATGACAGTGTGATGTTCCCTTTACAGGGATATTTGAGGTGTTTCTGGGGGATTTGTGGTGCTGCCATTCGCGAGCAAGCCCGCTCCCACAGGGGATTTGTGTTGATGCACAGATCCAATGTGGGAGCGGGCTTGCTCGCGAAGGCGTCAGATCAGGCGACTTGAGTTATCTTCATGCGGATCCCCTCCACGGAAACAAATTGAGCACCGCATAAGTAATGATCGTTTGAATATCTCTCTATAGTCGAAAAGGTAATCTAAACTTTCCGGGTGTTTCGAAAATGATATTAAAAACTACTGTAACCTGTTATTTGTGTCAGTAGATCGCTCTCCTCATCTATCCGATACTCGAGATCGAAAGTGAGTTGAAAATTTCGATCGAATGGAATTCGCTCGTACGGTCATAGATGCATTGCCATTATTAGGGTGAGTACTTCCCTGCGCGTTTTAGTGTGTCGGATTTCGCACGTGTCTTGCGTTTTCCTAAATAACGCAATGGGAGACTAATGTGTTTAATAATGTATTGTTAAAAGCGGCGCGCGTCACTTTGATGGTAGGAGTTGCCGCTGGCTCTCCTCTCTTGCAAGCAAGTCCCGGCACAGATGCGGCAACGCTGATGGAGTATTGGTATCGTCTCACCGCCAGGGATTGTGGCAGCGGAAGGCTTGCATCTGACTGTTCCGGATTGATTCTTCGGGGGACGGACAGCAAAAAAGTATTCCGTCCATGGAATGCTGGTCCGAACTCGCATAACGCTGAGGCGGGTGGCAACGGTGTTGTTTCCAATGGAGGCGTGTCTGCTTCCTATCTGCGCAAGGACGCGGAATACGATGGTCTGGGTTTGCTTAAGTTTAATGGTTTTGCTTTGATACCTAATGATTTTATAAATGAAAATGACCAATTCAAAGTCACAGTGCTTTGTGCGTTTCCTATTGATGCCTGGACTTATAATCGAAACAATAACGGTTGTGGTGATTATTTTCAGGATGGCGACATCAACAATACCGTTGGTGTTCAAGAGGATTATTGTCAAAAGCTTAAGATCAGTAGCGCCTCGGGCTGGATGGCTTATTTTGATCGTCAGACCAAGGATCCGGATCCTATCAAGGCTCATCGATTTCAATGTGGGTTCGATACGACCGCAGATTATTTTGGAACGTTCAATAAGGCGGATGCTTTTAATGCCTTTATTGAAGGGCGGAAATTGATAGCCCATGATCCTGAAGAAAAAATCAGAGCTCAAACCACTCAGACGGAGTTGCGACTGCGCGTTTGGCCTGACGATAATTTTTGGAAAAGAGACTGGAACCTCAGCAGGACCCATTTTGATTCTCCCGACCCAGATGATACAAACCCGGCGACAGTTGCAAATCAGGTATTTAAGGCACTGCCTATCGCAGCATTTACGTATATCGGTGGCATCGACTTCGTTGAGACGAATGGCAAAAGCTTCGCGGGTCGCGCGCTCGCTCAGGATGACCAGCGTAGATGGAACGAGGAGATTCCATCTGGTAAAGGCGGCTGGAAACCAGTCATAAAAGTACAAATGCCGCGCACGATCGTCGAGGATGCCAAATTTGCCTATTACCCGGGCGATCAGGTCGTTGCACCGCCGGTCGACAATCGGTCCTGTGACAAATACATCGAGAAGGCTGTGTGGATTGACGACTACAAAGAGCCAGTGCTGGGAACCATCTCATCACTGACGGTGACACCAACCGAGTGCGGAAGGAAAGCCGGAGTGGGGAAAACAAATGTGGTATTTGCGGAATTAGCCAATCTGGCGGCTAACAATTCCAGTAAGGAATGGAATTTCGATCACATCGGCAGCACCATGCGCCGTCAACTCGCCTGTCATCTTGATTCCCCTGACATCGCCGCGAACAAGGCGACCTGGAGCCTTGAACCGCGTCGCCCGTACGTCGCTCATGAGGTAATAATGGAGCGAAAGCGGTGCATCAGTCACTCTATTCAGTGACTGACACTCCGTATTCGCGAGCAAGCCCGCTCCCACATTTTTGAACTGAGTGGCGTCAGATCAGGCCAACGCTGTCTCGGCAGGCGACACAATACTGGTCTTACCGCCACGCGACTTACCGGAACTCAGGTACTCGGCAATCGACTCCTGAGTCACCTCCCCCAGGAACACCCGCTCGGCATCCATCACCGGCAACCACGAGCGGTTGAACTCGTACATGCGCGACAACAGGATGCGCAAATGCTCGTCGTACGCCGCCGTGGCGTTGAATTCCCGCAGGTATTGCCCACAGGTACCGGTCTGACGGTGCAGGTCGCGACGTCGTACATAACCCAGCGCCTTGTTCTCGGCGCAGGTGACCACCACATAACGACGGTCAGTTTCATCCATCAGCTCCAGCGCATCCGCCACCGGGGTTTCCGGGCTCACCGATGGGGCGTTGTCGGCCGCATCTTCGGCTTTAACCAGCAGCAGGCGCTTGAGGGTGCTGTCCTGGCCCACGAAGTTGCTGACGAACTCGTCAGCCGGATGCGCCAGCAAGGTGTCCGGATGGTCGATCTGCAGCAGCTTGCCGGCGCGGAAGATCGCGATCTTGTCGCCCAGCTTGATGGCCTCGTCGATGTCGTGGCTGACCATGATCACGGTCTTGTTCAGCGCGCGTTGCATCTCGAAGAACTCGTTCTGGATCATCTCGCGGTTGATCGGGTCGACCGCACCGAACGGCTCGTCCATCAGCAGCAACGGTGCATCGGCCGCCAACGCACGGATCACACCGATCCGCTGCTGCTGGCCACCCGACAGCTCACGCGGGTACCTGTGCAGGTACTGCTTGGGTTCCAGCTTGATCATGCTCATCAATTCGCGGGCGCGGTCGTGGCATTTCTGCTTGTCCCAGCCGAGCAGCTTGGGCACGACCACGATGTTTTCCTCGATGGTCATGTTCGGGAATAGGCCGATCTGCTGGATCACGTAGCCGATGTTGCGACGCAGGGTCACTTCGTCGAGGTCGGTGGTGTCTTCGCCATTGATCAGGATCTTGCCCGAGGTGGGCTTGATCAGGCGGTTGATCATTTTCAGCGTGGTGCTCTTGCCGCAGCCCGACGGGCCGAGGAATACGCAAATCTCGCCTTCATTGACGGTCAGGCTTACGTCGTTCACGGCGGACACGGTTTTGCCGTTGCTTTGAAAAGTCTTGGTCAGGTTTTGAAGTTCGATCATTTGAGCAGTCCTTTTGGAGTCAGCGAGCGTTGCAGCCATTGCAGAAGCAGGTCGGCGAAGATGGCCAGGAGACTGACCAGCACGGCGCCAACGATCAGCATCGACATATCGCTGCGGCTGATGGAAGCCAGAATAAGTACACCCAGGCCGCCGGCGCCGATGGTGGCGGCAATGGTCATCACACCGATGTTCATCACCACGGCGGTGCGCACGCCGGCGAGGATCACCGGCACGGCGATGGGCAGTTCGACCATGCGCAGGCGCTGGCCGAAGGTCATGCCGATGCCTTTGGCGGCTTCGCGGATACCAGGTTCCACGCCGGTGAGGGCGAGGTAGGTGTTACGCATGATCGGCAGCAGGGAGTAGAGGAACACGGCGGTAATCGCCGGCATCGGCCCCAGGCCCTGGCCGAACTTGGAGTAGAACGGCAGCAGCAGGCCAAACAAGGCGATGGACGGCACGGTCAGCAACACCGTGGCACTGGCTTGCAACGGGCCGGCGAGTGTCGGGAAACGTGTCATCAGGATGCCGAGGGGCACGCCGACGACAATCGCCAGGATCACCGCAATGCCGACCAGGGTGATGTGCTGCCAGGTCAGGTGCAGGACTTGGGCCCAATCAAGATGGGAAAAGGCGTTCAGAAATTCCATGTCTTTTTCTCCTCGGCCTTAATGGACAGAAAGCATTGGATGCTGGCGCAGGAAATCGGCGGCAACGGATGAAGGGCTTTCGTGATCGACATCGACCCGCGCATTGAGCTCGCGCATGGTGGCGTCGTCGAACAGTTCAGCCAGCGGCTTTATTTCTTCCGCCAGTTTAGGGTGCGCGTCCAGATAAACCTGACGCACCACGGGCGCGGCGGTGTAGTCCGGGAAGTAATGCTTGTCGTCTTCCAGCAGCTTCAATTTGAAGGCATTCAAGCGACCGTCGGTGGTGTAGACCAACCCGGCAAACACCTGGCCATTACGCAGCGCGGTGTAGACCAGCCCGGCGTCCATCTGCCGTGTGTTTTTGCGGGTCAGGTTCATGTCATACAGCTTGACCATGCCGGCCATGCCGTCAGAACGGTTGGCGAACTCGGTGTCCAGGGCGACCAGATGATCGGTCTTCGCCTCAGCTTGCAGCACCGTGTTCAGCTCGCTGATGGTGTTGATCTGCGGGTAGGCCTTCGCGGTGCTTTCCGGCAGNGCCAGNGCGTAGGTGTTGCTGAATTTCGATGGCGACAGCCAGACCAAGCCTTTTTTCGCGTCGAGTTCTTTCACCTTGGCGTAGGACTGGGCGCTGTCGAGTTTTTCGGTGACATGGTTGTAAGCCACCAGCGAAACGCCGGTGTATTCCCACATCAGGTCCAACTGGCCACTTTCGTGGGCGCTGCGGGCCAGGTTACTGCCCAGACCGCCGGTCACGNGGGTGTCGTAGCCCTTGGTGCGCAGGTATTGGGAGGTGATTTCGGCGAGCAAGGTCTGTTCGGTGAACACCCGGGCGCCGATACGGATCACTGGTTTTTCAGCGGCTTGGGCGATTCCCGAGAACAGCAGGACGCAGCCTATTAGAAAGCTTAATTTCTTCATGTTTATTCCTTTGCCGAGGCTTAAGACGGACGCAACCCGCGTTCCAGCCAGAGGCGGCTGGCCATGGTCACCAGACCGTCGAGCAGCAACGCCAGCAGCGCGGTGCACGCGGCGCCGAGCAGCAATTGCGGCTGATTGTTCAGGGCGATGCCGGGGAAAATCAGGCTGCCCAGGCTGTTGGCGCCAATCAGGAAGGCCAGCGGCGCTGTACCCACGTTGATCGCCAGAGCCACACGCACACCGCCGATGATGATCGGCACGGCGTTGGGCAATTCCACGCGAAACAGCACCTGGCGCGGCGTCATGCCGATGCCGANGGCGGCTTCTTTCAGGGAGCCCTGTACGTTTTTCAGGCCTTCGTAGGTGTTGCGCACAATGGGCAACAGGGAGGCGAGGAACAGCGCGAAGATGGCCGGGCCACTGCCGATGCCAAGGACGCCGAGGGCGATGGCCAGTACGGCCAGGGGAGGGACGGTGTTGCCGATGTTGAAGATTTGCATGAAACGTTCTGCGCGCCCGACCATGTTCGGTCGGCTAAGCAGGATACCGGCGGGGATCCCTACAACGAGGGCGGCCAGCATGGAGACAAGAACGAGGATCAGGTGTGCTTGCAGGT
Source organism: Pseudomonas mandelii (assembly GCF_002251635.1). Lineage (GTDB taxonomy): Bacteria > Pseudomonadota > Gammaproteobacteria > Pseudomonadales > Pseudomonadaceae > Aquipseudomonas > Aquipseudomonas mandelii_B. The sequence continues at coordinate 91,185 of NZ_NMOJ01000088.1, read as the reverse complement.
AAAACAACAAATCGTCGCGGTACAGTTCGATCGTGTTGATGCCGATCCAGTGGACCAGCAGGGCCAGGAGAGCGACGACAACCGCTCCTCCTATCAGCCCTTTGCCATAGCGAATAGCCACAGGCGGACTCCTTTTTTTCTTTTGTCGGCGAACGCAGTCCTTTGTGGCAATGCCATCACTGGCTGCCGGGATATCGACGTTCGCGAGAAGCAGCTCTTCATGCTGGTAAAACCGCATGAGATCGAGCCATAAGCGCAGCCTCGTCAGGCTAACTTGCTGATTTTTCAGCCCCTGTTACGAGTGCGGTAGCAGGGGAGTGGACGTCTGCACCTTTTAAAAGGTTCCATAATTAGCAGCAATTAGCCACCCTTGATCTCCCAACGGTCCCGTTAATCGCCATGGGCGACAGGGCGAGCGGTGGTCCGTAACGCTCGGTTTGCGCTATACTCGCCGCCCTTTTTTGAATCACCTGCCAGGCGATTTCCCATGACCNACCAGGCCGCCGAAGTCGCGAAACGCCGCACTTTCGCTATTATTTCCCACCCCGATGCCGGTAAAACCACCATCACCGAGAAGCTCCTGCTGATGGGCAAGGCAATCGCGGTGGCCGGCACGGTGAAATCCCGCAAATCCGACCGCCATGCCACCTCCGACTGGATGGAAATGGAAAAACAACGGGGTATTTCCATTACCACGTCGGTCATGCAGTTTCCGTATCGCGACCACATGGTCAACCTGCTCGACACCCCGGGCCACGAAGACTTCTCCGAAGACACCTACCGCACATTGACGGCAGTGGACTCGGCACTGATGGTCCTCGACGGCGGTAAAGGCGTTGAGCCACGGACCATCGCGCTGATGGACGTCTGCCGTCTGCGTGATACGCCCATCGTCAGCTTCATCAACAAACTCGACCGCGATATCCGCGACCCGATCGAGTTGCTCGATGAAATCGAAGCGGTCCTGAAGATCAAGGCCGCGCCGATCACCTGGCCGATTGGTTGCTACCGCGACTTCAAGGGCGTTTACCACCTGGCTGACGACTACATCATTGTCTACACCGCTGGCCACGGCCACGAACGCACCGATGTAAAAATCATCGAGAAACTCGACTCCGACGAAGCCCGCGCCCACCTGGGTGACGAGTACGACCGCTTTGTCGATCAGTTGGAACTGGTGCAGGGCGCCTGCCACGCGTTCAACCAGCAGGAGTTCCTCGATGGCCAACTGACGCCGGTGTTCTTCGGTACCGCCTTGGGCAACTTCGGCGTCGACCACGTGCTCGACGCCGTGGTGAACTGGGCGCCAGAGCCTCTGGCCCGTGTTGCCAACGAGCGCACCGTGGAACCGGTTGAAGAGAAATTCACCGGCTTCGTGTTCAAGATCCAGGCGAACATGGACCCCAAGCACCGCGACCGTATCGCCTTTATGCGCATTTGCTCCGGCAAATACGAAAAAGGCATGAAGATGCGCCACGTGCGTACCGGCAAGGACGTGCGCATCGGCGACGCCCTGACGTTCTTCTCCTCGGAGCGTGAACAGCTGGAAGAGGCCTTCGCCGGCGACATCATCGGCTTGCACAACCACGGCACTATCCAGATCGGTGACACCTTCACCGAAGGCGAAGCGCTGGGCTTCACCGGTATCCCGCATTTCGCTCCGGAACTGTTCCGCCGCGTGCGCCTGCGTGACCCGCTCAAATCCAAGCAACTGCGCCAAGGTTTGCAGCAATTGGCGGAAGAGGGCGCGACCCAGGTGTTCTTCCCCGAGCGCAGCAACGACATCATCCTCGGCGCCGTCGGTGTGCTGCAGTTCGATGTGGTCGCCAGCCGCTTGAAAGAGGAATACAAGGTCGAATGCTCCTACGAGCCGATCACCGTGTACTCCGCGCGCTGGATCGATTGCAGCGATAAGAAGAAGTTGGAAGAGTTCTCCAACAAGGCCGTAGAAAACCTGGCGATCGACGGCGGTGGTCACCTGACCTACCTGGCGCCGACCCGGGTCAACCTGGCGCTGATGGAAGAGCGCTGGCCGGATGTGAAATTCCGTGCGACGCGTGAGCATCACTAAACGCTGAGCGATAACACCCCAAAGCCCACTGTGAACACAGTGGGCTTTTTTTTGACCATTAAACGGGTTCGAATCGATGATCGGGTAAGGCTTTCCTGTAGTCAGGACGTCACGGTTTATCTGGCGGCCCGCATTCTCGTTGACGTCTTTCGCACCCCAAAGCCCACTGTGAACACAGTGGGCTTTTTTTTGACCATTAAACGGGTTCGAATCGATGATCGGGTAAGGCTTTCCTGTAGGTCTTTTTTCCTGATTTCGTAGCTTGACTCTGCTTTTTCATTACCGGGACTGTTTCCCGCGACAACGCAATCGTTGACGTCTAGCGTTCGGAGGACATTTCGCAAGCAGCGACTTTCCACGAGCAGGAGCGCGAGACAAATGGATGTGATGAATACCAACACCGCGGTACAGGCAACACAAGGAGCTCAAATTCCCGTTTCTATTATGGAGCGGTACTACGATCTGATTGTCAGCAGTGCAGCTGATTTTGAAGTCAGCTGTGGTGACGCATTTGAGCCATCCATGAAATTGCCTGCACTGGATGCTCGAATGCAGGCATTTCTTTCCGTCGCAACTGCGCAGTTTTTTGAGTTAGGCCGTTACTGTGGGATGCCACTGCGGTTGTTCGATTTGAGACAAAACGCAAATACTCAAACGACAAAGACATTTGCTTCGACGCTGATCGTCGCTCGTGCCATTCGCCATATTCAGGACACCGGCGACAGCATCCTGTTGTTTTCCCCTTCTTCCGGCAACAAAGCCATTGCATTGCGTGATGCAGTTTTGCGTGCATTGAAAGCCAAACTTGTTCATCCAGAACAATTGCGCATTGTCACATTGACGCCTGCACAGACGATCGGGAAATTGCGTAGAACCGAACTTTACGATGACCCTCGGCTGCGTGCGCTGAACCCTATATTCGTCCTTGATGCCGAGTCGCCGGAGGCAGTGAAGGTGGTTGGGCAGCACTTCAAGGAGCTTTTCAGTCGCAGTCCATTGGGTGAGTTGAAGTTATGGCATTCCCTTCGGCTAGAGAATTATCGGTTTTCTGACCAGGCCCGAGCATTTTTTGATTTCGAACAGGGTGATGCCTGGGACACTGATCGAAAAACCGTCCATGTGCATGCTGTGTCGAGTGCTTATGGTCTTCTGGGATATTGCTCAGGTGTGGATGTGATGAAGCGTCACGGGACACAGGTTTCCACTCCGTCATTTTTGTTGGTTCAACATCTGGCCACCAGTGACATGGTTTTGCATTTACTCGACGGAAACTTCGAGGGTGCTTCCACGCCAGGCTATACACAGGAATCCAACGGCTTATGGGTTCAATCGGAGTCTGCGCATTTTCCTTCAGCGACCTGGAACCCCGATGAGATCCTTGAACCCACTTTTTACACGCACCTTCCGCCTACCGCCGTGGAAATGACCGGATTGGTCAGGGCCAATGGTGGCTCGGGAATTGTCGTGTCGCTTTATGAGTGCATGCAACGCTACAGCGAATGTGTCCAGTTGCTAGCGAGTACACCCGTGAGATTGCCCGCGGATCCTCGGGATCTGAAGGAGTGGTCATTGGTGATGGCTCTCTCCGGATGCCTGAATGCAATTGACCGAGAGTTGCTGGTGGGCATGGACGGCTGCACCATTCATGCATCCGGCTCCTACTGTCAGAGTGATGATGAAGCCATGCCCATCGAAGGACTGTCATTCATTGACGGTGCAGAAGAGATGATGGAGATCCTGCGTGGTCGTTGTAACTCATGAGCGCTGACCTTTCCATCACTCAGAAAATACCCTGCCATTTCCGCGTTTACAGGGGCAACTCCAAGGCTGGAGAAATGGCGCGTCTTGTTTATGTTGGAGTGAGTGAAGGGCTGATCTATATCGCCCCTTTTGTGGATCAATGTTTTTTCGAACATTCGACTGTAGAGCAAGAAGGCACTCTGGAATGGAAACAACTTGAGTGTTTTCTAAACCAGAATCAACCCGACACGAGCCTGTTGATGGCGCCACTGGAAGTCGTCCAACAATGCCAGCGCCCCGGCGATATTGTCGGACTCAGCAGGCTTCACCAGAAAGTCGATGTGTCCTCTGATTGGGAGCATGTGCAGAGGGAACTGTCCCATCGGGAAAACAAGCGCCGTGTTCAATTGGTCGGACAAGGGTTTGGTTTCGATGTGTCACTTAAGGATGAAGACTTCTTTGCCTTTTATCGTTCCATGCATGTCCCGACCATGCGCGCCCGTTACGGGCGCTTTGCCCGTAGCGTGCCCGAGCAATCGGCGTATCTGGAATTGTTCAAGCAGGGAGTGTTGTTTCGGGTTTGTTTAAAGGGTGACTGGGTGGCGGGAAGTGTTTCTCAAGTTGATGAGTCGACACGCACCTTGAATGCACGGTTGATCGGAGTGAGGGATGGCGCAGCAATTTACCGGGTTAATGGAGCGCAGAATTATGTCTATCACGCGATCCTGGAGTGGGCATCTCATCAGTCGAACATCGATTGCGTCGACTTCCAGGGCTGCGAACCATTTTTGAGCAAAGGAACGTTTCAGTACAAGAAACGCTTTGGGGCTAAGGCCGTAGTTCCTGACAACGCATTCGGTCAATGGCGGTTACTGATTCGAGCGCACAAGCTTGGTGCTTCAGCCCGGCAATTTCTGATCAATAACCCTGTTGTCGGCCTTGATGCCGAGGGCCGGCTGCAAGCGCAGTACTTCTACGATGCAGGCCACGAGATCCGTTCGGACATTCCCTTCGCTTCAAAAGGCATTTCCAGCCAAGTGAGCCATAACCTGGACCAATGGCATGGCTAGTCGGCTCTTCCTCCTGACCCGGCTTGATGGATATTTCTGTCCTATGGCCTGGATGCTTGCTGCGTTGATCTTCATCAGTCGGTTGAGCGCCATGGTGAAGCTGTTCATGGCGTTGTACCTGCGTCAGGCGTTGGCGTTGGCGATTGAAACCGTAGGCTGGTTGTTATCCGGATACGGGGCCGGTTTGCTGATGGGGTCAATGGGGGGCGGGCTGCTCAGTGAGTATTTCTCCACGGCACGCCTCACCGCCGCGTTGTTTTTTGCCTCGGTATGGATATTGGGTTTGTTGGGGCTAGTCGTTGAGGTGCCATTGCTGGCTGGTTTGTTGCTTTTCAGCGGAGCACTCGATGGTGCAATTCGTACTCTTCATCAACGCTTGATTATGGAGTATTGCCGGGTTACGCAGCGGCCTCGCGCGCAGTCATTGAGTCGTGTTGCCAGTAACTTGGGCATGGCTGTAGCCGGGGTTGTGGGTGGCGTCTTGGCGCAGGCTGATTTTCGCTGGGTGTTTTTTATCAGTGCGGCCATGACGCTGTTGGCTTTGATCTGGTTTGTTCGGGCGACATTTCATCGAGAAACTCTGATGCCGGATCAGACTCCTGATTCGGTTTCGGGTGCATGCGTACCTTATCGAGATAAACCATTCCTCTGGTTGTTGGCGGCTTCTGTCTTGCTCGGCCTTGCCTTCGAGCCGGTCTACAGCATGCTGGGCAACTATTTGCTCGACTACTACCGGTTGGGTACTGAAGTCATCGGATGGCAATTTGCACTCAATGCAGTACTGGTGGTGGTGCTGCAAATTCCGTTATCTCATTGGAGTGAGCAATGGGGGGCGCGTCGGCAACTACTGGCAGGCAGCCTGTTGTTAGCCGGTGGGCTTGGGATGTTGCCGTTGGGTTCTGGGGTGTTTTACATCTGCCTCTCGACTGTTGTCTGGACACTTGGCGAAATTCTTTTCATGCCCACTCTGAACGTATTGGTTATGCAGCGTGCGTGCGCAGGAAGGAGTGGGCATTACTTTGGACTTTTTTCCATGTGCTGGAGTGCGAGCGCGCTGCTTTCTCCGATACTCGGCGGTCAGCTCTATGGCCATTTCGGCGGGCACATTGTCTGGCTTGGGTGTGCGGCCTTGGCGATCATGTCCATGCCACTGGTTTGCCAGGCAACTCGCAAATAGCTCGCGTAATTTAGCTGATCTGGTTATAGGCATTATTCAAATCCGTTCTCCCCACCCACGGCATTTCCCGCGCATCGTTAGAGTCCTATCTGGAGAACCCAACCCGCCCCATCGGGACCGGATGTCTACCAGTGCCGTCGGGCCACCACGTTTCACCTGCGATAAGGATGGAATCAGCCATGAGCATTTTTCAACGCATTGTGTTGCTGTTGAAGGTGGTGGTGATGTTGTCCCTCGGCAGTTCGGCGGTCTGGGCCGAGTGCGAGGATCACGATACGCAAGCGTCGAGTGGGCAGGGTGGTCAGGGCGAGTTGATGATTGCCAAATCCGAATCAGAGCCTGGTGATCAGGGGCAGGGCGGCAGTGCGGACGACGATGATTCGACCACTGAAGAGCCAGACACTGACGATGATGAGGGCGACAGCCAGACGTAAATCGCAGGCAAAAGAAAACCCCTTCTTCCCAGACTGATGCGCAGCCGGGGCAGAAGAGGTTAGTGAACAGCTCGCAAATCCGTGTGGGAGCGAGCCTGCTCGCGAGGCGATATTCCAGTCAACATCTGAGTCGACTGAGAAAACGCTATCGCGAGCAGGCTCGCTCCCACAGTTTGTTACGCGGCGCCGTCGAGGAATTGCTCGGCGTAGTGGCAAGCCACCTGACGGCTGTCGAGCAGGCGCAGNTGCGGTTCCTCGCTGCTGCACCGCGCGGTCGCATACGGGCAGCGCTTGTGGAAGGCGCAACCCGGCGGCGGGTTCAGTGGGTTAGGCAGTTCGCCGACGATCTTGATTTTCGGCTTGTTCGGGTCCGGGTGGATGGTCGGGGTAGCCGACAGCAACGCCTGGGTGTACGGGTGCAGGGGACGGGCGTAGATGTCGTCCTTGGGGCCCACTTCCACCGGGCGGCCGAGGTACATCACCATCACGTCATCGGCAACGTGTTGCACCACCGCCAGGTTGTGGGAGATGAACACATAGGCGGTGTTGAATTCCTGCTGCAAATCCATGAACAGGTTGAGCACCTGGGCCTGGATCGACACGTCGAGTGCCGACGTCGGCTCATCCGCCACCAGCACTTTAGGTTGCAGCATCATGGCGCGGGCCAATGCGATCCGCTGGCGCTGGCCGCCGGAGAACATGTGCGGGTAGCGCTGATAATGCTCAGGGCGCAGTCCCACTTGCTTCATCATTGCCTGGACTTTCTCGCGGCGTTCGGCCGCGNTCAGGTTGGTGTTGATCAACAGCGGCTCGCCGAGTTGATCACCGACTTTCTGGCGTGGGTTCAACGAGGCATACGGGCTCTGGAACACCATCTGCACGTCTTTGCGNAACTGCTTGCGCTGAGCCTTGTCGGCACCGGCAACTTCCTGGCCGGCGATTTTCAAGGAACCGGAGGACGGCTCTTCGATCAGTGTCAGGGCNCGGGCCAGGGTGGATTTGCCGCAACCGGATTCGCCAACGACCGCGAGGGTCTTGCCAGCTTCCAGCTCGAACGACACGCCATTAAGCGCGCGCACCAGGGCGTGGCCCTTGAACAGGCCACGGGACACTTCGTAGTGACGGGTGAGGTCGCGGGCGGTAAGAACGACGGCCATTACGCCACCTCCTGGTTCAAGGGGTAGAAGCAGCGCGCAAGGCTGTTGCTTTTCGGGTCAAGGCCTGGACGTTGTGCGCGGCAGCTTTCTTGCACATACGGGCAGCGCGGCGACAGCAGGCAACCCTGCGGACGGTCATAGCGACCGGGAACGATGCCCGGCAACGTGGCCAGGCGCGTGGCGCCAAGGCTGTGCTCGGGGATCGCCTTGAGCAGCGCTTCGCTGTACGGATGCGCCGGAATGTCGAACAACTGCGGCACCTGACCGACTTCAACGGCCTGGCCTGCGTACATCACGCACACGCGCTGGGCGGTTTCGGCCACGACGGCCAAGTCGTGAGTGATCAGCACCAGGCCCATGTTCTGCTCTTTCTGCAGGGCCAGCAGCAGCTCCATGATCTGCGCCTGGATGGTCACGTCCAACGCGGTGGTCGGTTCGTCAGCAATCAGCAGTTTCGGCTCACCGGCAATCGCCATGGCGATTGCAACACGCTGGCTCATACCGCCGGACAGTTGGTGCGGGTAGGCGTCCATACGGCTGGCAGCGCCTGGGATTTCGACCTTTTCCAACAGTTCGATGGCGCGTGCGCGCGCTTGCTTGCCGGACATTTTCAGGTGCAGGCGCAGCACTTCTTCAATCTGGAAACCGACGGTGTAGCTGGGGTTCAGCGCGGTCATCGGGTCCTGGAACACCATTGCCAGGTCTTTGCCGACGATCTGGCGGCGCTGGCGGTTGCTCAGCTTGAGCATGTCCTTGCCGTCGAAGTTCAGGGCATCGGCGGTGACGATGCCGGGGTGCTCGATCAGGCCCATCAGCGCCATCATGGTCACGGATTTACCCGAACCCGACTCGCCAACGATCGCCAGCACTTCGCCTTTGTCGACGGAAATGTCGAGGCCATCGACCACCGGTACGGCGGTCTTGTCGCCGAAGCGCACGTTGAGATTCTTGATTTCTAACAGTGACATGGGAATCTCCTCAGGCGGCGTTCTTGAGTTTCGGGTCCAGCGCATCGCGCAGNCCGTCGCCCATCAAGTTGATTGCCAGCACGCTGAGCAAAATGGTCAAGCCAGGCAAGCTCACTACCCACCAGGCGCGTTCGATGTAGTCACGGGCCGAAGCCAGCATGGTGCCCCACTCCGGGGTTGGCGGTTGTACGCCAAGGCCAAGGAAGCCCAGGGCCGCAGCATCGAGAATCGCCGAAGAGAAGCTCAAGGTGGCCTGTACGATCANCGGTGCCATGCAGTTGGGCAGCACGGTGATGAACATCAGGCGTGGCAGGCCGGCGCCGGCGAGGCGGGCGGCCGTCACGTAGTCGCGGTTCAGTTCGCCCATCACCGCAGCGCGGGTCAGACGGACATAGGACGGCAAGGACACGATGGCAATCGCAATCACGGTGTTGATCAGGCCAGGGCCGAGGATCGCGACAATGGCCACGGCCAGCAGCAGCGACGGCAGGGCCAGCATGATGTCCATCAAACGCATGATGGTTGGGCCAAGCATGCGCGGGAAGAACCCGGCGAACAGACCCAGCAGGATGCCCGGGATCAGCGACATCACCACCGACGACAAGCCGATCAGCAATGAGAGGCGCGAGCCCTGAATCAGGCGCGAGAGCAGGTCACGGCCCAGTTCGTCGGTACCCAGCAGGAATTGCATCTGCCCGCCCTCCAGCCAGGACGGCGGGGTCAGCAGGAAGTCACGGTATTGCTCGCTCGGGTTATGCGGCGCAACCCAAGGGGCGAAGAGCGCGCAAAACACGATCAGCAACATGAACAGCAGGCCGGCAACGGCGCCTTTGTTCTTGGAGAAGGCTTGCCAGAATTCTTTGTACGGGGACGGATACAGCAGGCTTTGATCGACTGNTNNCNCTTGANTTGANGTTGNAGNAGGTGTGGTCATGGTCATGATCTCAGCGCTGGTGACGGATGCGTGGGTTGGCGAAGCCGTAGAGGATATCCACCACGAAGTTCACCAGGATCACCAGGCAGGCGATTAACAGGATGCCGTTCTGCACCACGGGATAGTCCCGTGCGCCAATGGCTTCGATCAGCCATTTGCCGATGCCAGGCCACGAGAAGATGGTTTCGGTGAGGACCGCACCGGCCAGCAGGGTGCCGACTTGCAGGCCCACCACGGTGAGTACCGGGATCAGCGCATTACGCAGGCCGTGTACGAATACCACGCGCGCCGGCGACAGGCCTTTGGCCTTGGCGGTACGGATGTAGTCTTCACGCAATACTTCGAGCATCGACGAACGGGTCATCCGCGCAATCACCGCCAGCGGGATGGTGCCGAGCACGATGGCCGGCAGGATCAGGTGGTGCAGGGCGTCGAAGAATGCGTCCGNNTCGTCAGCCAGCAGGGTGTCGATCAGCATGAAGCCGGTGCGCGGCTCGATGTCGTAGAGCAGGTCGATACGCCCGGAAACCGGGGTCCAGCCCAGGCNTACCGAGAAGAACATGATCAGGATCAGGCCCCACCAGAAGATCGGCATCGAATATCCCGCGAGGGAGATGCCCATCACCCCATGGTCGAACAGGGATCCTCGTTTCAAGGCCGCGATCACCCCGGCCAACAGGCCCAGGATACCGGCGAACAACAGGGCGGCCATGGACAGTTCCAGGGTCGCCGGGAAGAGAGAGCTGAACTCGCTCCACACGCTGGTGCGCGTGCGCAGCGATTCGCCAAGGTCGCCGTGGGCCAACTTGCCAACATAGTCCAGGTATTGCGCGTACAGCGGCTTGTTAAGACCAAGGCGTTCCATTGCCTGTGCGTGCATCTCGGGGTCGACNCGTCGTTCGCCCATCATCACTTCCACGGGGTCGCCAGGAATCATGCGAATCAACGCGAAAGTCAGCAAGGTGATGCCGAAGAATGTGGGGATCAGTAACCCCAATCGGCGGGCAATAAAACTAAACATCTTCTGGTGTACCTCATCAGCCGGTTAGGCGTGCCTGGTGTCCCTGGAGTCAGGGACACCGGGAGTTTTCTTATCTACTTCACCTGGGTGGTGGCGAAGTTATTAGTGGTGAGGGGGCTAATGTGATAGCCCTCTACGTTGTTGCGCATTGCGGTGAACATACGGGTGTGCGCCATGTTGATCCATGGCTGGTCCTGATTGAAAACCTCCTGGGCTTGCTCGTAGAGCGCTGCACGTTCCGCCGGGTTCACTTTAGCCCGTGCCTGGTCAATCAGGGTCTGGAATTTCTCATTGCACCAGCGCGCGTAGTTTTCGCCGTTCTTGGCAGCTTCGCAACTCAGATTAGGCGTCAGGAAATTGTCCGGGTCGCCGTTGTCACCCGCCCATCCGGCGGAAACCATGTCGTGCTCGCCGTTTTTGGCGCGTTTGAGCATTTCGCCCCACTCCATGACGCGAATGTCGACCTTGATCCCGACCTGGGCCAGGTCAGCCTGCATCATCTGCGCGCCGAGCATCGGGTTCGGGTTGGTCGGGCCACCGCCGTTACGGGTGAACAAGGTGAACTCGGTGCCTTCCGGTACGCCGGCTTCCTTGAGCAGGGCGCGGGCCTTGTCCAGGTCACGCGGCGGGTTTTTCAGTTTGTCGCTGAAACCCAGCAGGGTCGGTGGATACGGGTTGACCGCCACGGTCGCATTGCCCTTGCCGAACAGGGCGTTGACATAGGCCGCCTTGTCGAACGCGATGTCGATGGCTTTACGCACGCGCACATCGCTCATGTATTTGTGCGAGGTGTTCATGGCGATGTAGGAAACGGTCATCGCGTTCATCTCATCAACCTTCAGGTTGGTGTCTTTCTTGATGCTCGGGATGTCATCCGGTTTCGGATACAGCGCGATCTGGCATTCGTTGGCCTTGAGCTTTTGCAGGCGCACATTGTTGTCGGTGGTGATCGCCAGGATCAGCGGGTCCGCCGGCGGCTTGCCACGGAAGTAATCCGGGTTGGCCTTGAAGCGCACCTGGGCGTCTTTGGCGTAGCGGGTGAAGATGAACGGCCCGGTGCCGACCGGTTTGTTGTTCAGGTCNTCGGTCTTGTTGGACTTGAGCAACTGGTCGGCGTATTCGGCGGAGTNGATCGAGGAGAAGGCCATGGCGACGTCCGCCAGGAACGGCGCTTCGCGGCGGGTCAGGGTGAATTTGACGGTGTTGTCGTCAACTTTCGTTACGCTCTTGAGCAGTTCCTTGAAGCCCATGCTTTCAAAGTACGGGTAGCCCACGTTGGACTTGTTGTGCCAAGGGTGATTCGGGTCCAGCTGACGCTGGAAGCTCCAGACCACATCGTCGGCATTCATGTTGCGCGTGGGTTTGAAGTAGTCGGTGGTGTGGAACTTGATGTCGTCACGCAGGTGGAACGTGTAGGTCAGGCCATCGGCGCTGATTTCCNAGGAGTTGGCCAGCGCGGGGATCACTTCGGTGGTGCCGGGCTTGAAGTCCNCCAGGCGATTGAACATGGTTTCGGCGGCGGCGTCAGCCGTCACGGCGGTGGTGTACAGGACCGGGTCAAAACCTTCCGGGCTGGCTTCGGTGCAGACCACCAGCGGTTTGGCCGAAACGCCGATCGCNACACTCAGCAACGCGGCTGCAATGGCCGCACGTAGGGGAAGCATTTTCATCAAGAACCCTCTGCAATCAGTTAAAGGACAAAAGCCGAACGGCCGATTCATCATTGAATCAGCCGTTCGGCAGGTGCATTACAGGACGTTGAACGGGATGGTGGTCACGAGACGGAACTCGTTGAGGCTGCCATCGGCCTGGTTTTCGCTGGCGCGGTGAGCGGTGTAGGTCGCGCGAACAGTGGTGGCCTTGAGCGGGCCGCTCTGCACGGCGTACGAAGTACCGATGCCGTATTCATAGTGATTTTCGCCGTCCATCGACTGGACGCCGTCGTAACCGCCACCAGCGTAGTGAGTACCGTCGATGCCCCAGCCGCGAGCCTGGTAGATATTGAACTTCAAGCCTGGCACGCCGTATTCGGCCATGTTGATACCGTAGGCAACCTGGAAGGATTTCTCGTTCGGGCCGTTAAAGTCGGACGTCAGGGAGTTGGCCAGGTAGATGCCGTTGGTTTCGTGCAGGTAGTCGAAGTACTCGTTACCGTTCACTTCCTGGTATGAGAAGGTCAGGCTGTGGGCTTGGTGAGTCAGGCCCAGCGACAGCGAGTAGGTATCGTTGTCGATTTTACCCATCAGCTTTTTGCCGGTATCGACGGTTTTGTAGTAGTTCAGGCCGGTGGTCAGNCTCAGTACCGAGCTGTCACCCAGAACGTGGCTGGCGCCGAAGTAGTACTGGTTCCACAGGTCTTCGGCCTGGGTGCCCCACAGGCTGGTGGTCAGGCTGGCGAACGGGGTGTAAGTGATACCGGCGGTGTTGACGTGATCCGCTTCAGCGGTACCGTCGCCGTATTCGGAACGGAACTTGCGCTGGCTCTGTTCGGTACGCGGCGAGTTACGGTCGAAGGTGCCGAGGTCGAAGGACAGGTTTTCCAGCTCTTCACTGTGCAGGGTCACACCTTCGAAGCTCGAAGGCAGCGGACGGTTACCGATGACATCCACTTGCGGGCTGCTGAAGTTTTGGCGACCGGCCGTCAGCGTGGTGTTGGAGAAACGTGCCTTGACGTTGGCCAGGCCCAGTTTGCTCCACTGATCAACGGCGTCACCGCCATTCTCAGTCAAAGTACGGTTGTTGCCACGGCCGCTGCGACCTGGCTCAGGAGCACCACCGTTACCGGACGCGAGGTCTTTGCGATCCCGGTCCAGAGCAATGGCGTTGTAAGCCGCTACTTCAGTGCTGAAACCGACAGTACCCTCGGTGAAGCCCGAGTTGTACTTGATGATCGTGCCTTGCACCCAGTTGATGCGACGGTCAGTCGTGCGAGTCTCACCGTTTTTAAGATAGTTGAGCGTCGCGCCCCGCTTGAACGACTCGTTCGCATACCAGTTACGCGTGGAACCGGTGACCGATTGGCCTTCAACAAAACCGGTGGCTTCGCTTTGGGCGCTTTTCTCTTTGACGGTAACCGGCGTAAACGCCTGGCTTTGGGTTTCTGCGTAAGCCGTGGCGGTTACGCTGCTGATGGCCAGGGCCAGAAGCGCTTTGCTACTCAGTTTCATGGGTGAAGCTCCTTTGGTTCTCTTTTTAATGCCGGTCTTTTTTGGTGATCCGGCTATTTGGTTTAGAACTCATACAAGGCTTCGCAAACGTTTGCTGTAGGCCGGATTGGCGAATTCAGGCAACACGCTTGCGTGAGGGCGCAATGCGCCCCCAGCGTTCTGGCTAATCGGTTATTGGTCGATACTGACGCCCGAGAACACGTTACGACCGAATGGACTCACTTTGAATCCTTCGATTTTGGCGCTCAACGGCTGGTTAACCGTCGAATGGGCGATAGGCGTGATCGGCACTTGTTGCTTGAGGTAGTGCTGCGCCTGTTTGTAAAGCACGGTGCGCTGTTCGCGGTCGGTGACGACCTTGGCCTGCTTGATNAACTTGTCGTAAGCCGGATCGCACCACATGGAGTAGTTGTTGCCACCAATGGCGTCGCAGCTGTAAAGCGTGCCGAGCCAGTTGTCCGGGTCNCCGTTGTCACCGGTCCAGCCAATCAGGCTGACGTCGTGCTCGCCATTCTTGGTGCGCTTGATGTATTCGCCCCATTCGTAGCTGACGATCTTCACTTTGAGGCCGATTTTTGCCCAGTCAGCCTGGAGCATTTCGGCCATCAACTTGGCGTTCGGGTTGTAAGGGCGCTGAACGGGCATCGCCCACAAGGTGATTTCAGTGCCTTCTTTAACGCCGGCGGCCTTGAGCAGTTGCTTGGCTTTTTCCGGGTTGTAGGCGGCGTCCTTGATGGTGTCGTCGTAGGACCATTGCGTCGGCGGCATGGCGTTGACGGCCAGTTGACCGGCGCCTTGGTAGACGGCGTTNAGNATGCNTTGCTTGTTCACCGCCATGTCCAGCGCCTGCCGCACTTCGAGCTGGTCGAAGGGTTTGTGGCGCACGTTGTAGGCGATGTAACCCAGGTTGAAACCAGGCTTCTCGATGAGCTTGAGTGCCGCGTCGTTCTTCAATGCGGGGACATCGGCGGGACGTGGGCTCAGGGTGATCTGGCACTCGTTGGCCTTGAGCTTCTGCACGCGCACCGACGCGTCAGTGTTGATGGCGAAGATCAATTGATCCAGCTTGACCCGGCTCGGGTCCCAGTACTGCTTGTTGCCGGTGTAGCGGATGTTGGAGTCTTTCTGGTAACTCTTGAACGCGAACGGGCCAGTGCCGATTGGCTTCTGGTTGATGTCGCTCGGCTTGCCGTCGGCCAGCAGTTTGTCGGCGTATTCGGCAGACAGAATGGCGGCGAAGCTCATGGCGATGTTCTGGATGAACGCGGCGTCGACGCTGTTGAGCGTCATGACCACGGTCAGCGGCCCGGTCTTCTCGACCTTGGCAATGTTCTTGTTCAGGCTCATCCCGTTGAAGTACGGAAACTCGGTTGGGTAGGCCTTACGNAAAGGTTGCTGCGGATCGAGCATGCGATTGAACGTGAACAGCACGTCATCGGCGTTGAAATCACGGGTCGGCGTGAAGTACTTGGTCGTATGAAATTTCACCCCTTCGCGTAGGTGAAAGGTGTACTTGAGGCCGTCCTCGGAAATATCCCAGCTTGTTGCCAGGCCCGGTACGACGTTGGTGGCGCCTTTTTCAAACTCTGCCAATCGGTTGTACAGCGGCTCGGCGGCATCGTTGTCCGTCGATGTCGTGTACTGCGCAGTGTCGAAGCCAGCCGGGCTGCCTTCGGAGCAGAACACCAGGCTGTTACTGGCGGCCTGGCTGATGGAAGTGGCGGCCAACAGGCCGGTGCCCAGCAATGCGGATAAAACCAAGGTATGGCGCATGACGCTCCCTTTTCTCGTTCGCTAAGTGTTTTCAATGAGCCGCCGTCCCGTCCGCGGACGTAGAGGCATCACTGAGTTCAAACCATGGCGTGCAGCAAAACCGAGAGCCCACGCATGCACTGGTCAGATCCCGACGGTATGAGCCGTGGGTCCGGCAGTAAATGCGTAGAGTCCGAAAGACTTGTGGGAAAAGGCAACGCATCCGACATCACGGCGGTCATCCGTGACGGAATTGGATGTAGGCTGTTTCCTACTTTCTCGGCAGATAAAGCAACGGCGACGTTAAAAACGTCGCCGTTGCAAATCCTTANTTGCTTACGCTCACGCCATAGAAGGAGTTCAAGCCAAACGGGCTGATCTTGAAGTCTTCAACGTTGTTGCGCATGGGTTGGAACACCGTCGAGTGAGCGATAGGTGTCATTGGCACAGCGTCTTTGAGGACGTGTTGCGCCTGTTTGTACAGTTCGGTGCGCTTGCCCTGATCGGTCGTGCGCTTGGCTTCTTTGACGATGCCGTCGAACTTCTTGTCGCACCACTTGGAGAAGTTGTTGCCCTGCAGCGAGTCGCAGCCGAACAGCACGTTCAGCCAGTTGTCCGGGTCACCATTGTCGCCGCTCCAGCCAATGATCATGGCCTGGTTCTCGCCGCCCTTGGAGCGCTTGATGTACTCGCCCCACTCGTAGCTGACGATGTTGACCTTCAGGCCGATCTGTTTCCAGTCGTTCTGCAGCATTTCGGCCATCAGCTTGGCGTTCGGGTTGTANGGACGTTGTACCGGCATCGCCCACAGGGTGATCTCGGTGCCTTCCTTGACGCCGGCTTCCTTGAGCAAAGCCTTGGCTTTGGTCACATCGTACGGGGCGTCCTTGATGGTGGTGTCGTAGGACCACTGGGTCGGCGGCATGGCGTTGACGGCCAGTTGNCCTGCGCCTTGGTAGACGGAGTCGATGATCTGCTGCTTGTTGACGGCCATGTCCAGTGCCTGACGCACTTTCAATTGAGCCATCGGGTTCGGCTGATCGCTGCCCTTGATCTTGTCCATCACGTTGTAGGCGATGTAGCCCAGGTTGAAACCAGCCTGGTTAGGCACCTTCAAGGTCTTGTCTTCTTGCAGCGCCTTCAGGTCGGCCGGACGAGGGAACAGAGTGATCTGGCACTCGTTCTTCTTGAGTTTCTGGATACGCACCGACGGGTCGGTGGTGATAGCGAAGATCAGGTTGTCGATCTTCACGTCTTCAGGTTTCCAGTAATCCTTGTTGCCGGTGTAACGGATGTTCGAGTCTTTCTGGTAGCTCTTGAACACGAACGGGCCAGTGCCGATCGGCTTCTGGTTGATGTCGNNGGCCTTGCCTTCCTTNAGCAACTGGGCNGCGTACTCGGCGGACTGGAGCGAGGCGAAGCTCATGGCCATGTTCTGGATGAACGCCGCGTCCACGGTGCCAAGGGTGAACTTGACGGTGTGGTCATCGACTTTTTCGATGTTCTTGATGTTGGTGTCCATCCCCATGTCCGTGAAGTACGGGAACTCGGTGGGGTAGGCTTTGCGGAACGGGTCGTCCTTGTCAATCATGCGGTTGAACGTGAACAGCACGTCGTCGGCGTTGAAGTCACGGGTCGGCTTGAAGTACGNGGTGGTGTGGAACTTGACGCCNTCGCGCAGGTGGAAGGTGTANGTCAGGCCATCNTNGGACACGTCCCAGNTGGTNGCCAGNCCAGGAACCACNGCGGTGCCGCCNCGCTTGAACTGGGTCAGGCGGTTGAACATGGTTTCGGCNGAGGCATCGAAGTCGGTTCCGGTGGTGTACTGGCCNGGATCAAAACCGGCCGGGCTCCCTTCGGAGCAGAACACCAGGTTAGTCGCCGCTTGGGCGAAAGGGGCTGCGGCCATAAGGCCAGCACTAACTAAAAGCGGAATGACTGCGTGTTTAAGCATGTTGGCCTCATGATTTGTTGTCATTTTTGGTGGTGAGGGCGACCTCGTGAGTCGGCCTGCGGATACTTATGCAGGGGCCATACCCATTGCAAGATCCTGAGCGACCACAGGCGTTAAACGGTGGCACGAACGTACCTTAATGTCGCATATGTATAAATTCATGCGCATTTGACCGTTTGCGCAGGGTTTTTTCGGTGCGTCTGGCGCACCGCGACGGGGCGATCGGCTCGACTTTCGCACCCGGTTGGAGCGAGGTGTTACTTATTTATACCCATCATGAGGGGTGTGAATGAGGCATGTGGGCGTGAATGAGATTGAGTTGTAGTTGGGTGGGTAGGTGTTTGTTGTTTAAAGGGTTGTTGTGTCTGTAGGGGCAGATTGTTGCGTTACTGTTTGGCAATGGACATCTGTGGGGGACCGTTGGCTTTAGGGACTTGCTGGGGTTTGCGTGGGCGTGTTGGGTAATACCCTGGGTGCAACCCTCTGCTCTTTCCGGTAGCGCTTTTGGTTTTTTCCAGATGTTGAACGTCTTGTCAGTGAGTGTTTTCTGACGGATGTGCAGTGGGCAAATGTTGGGATCGAGCCTGAAAGTCGATCATTNACTTTGCAGATGTATACGAACCTTGTGGGAGCTGGCTTGCCAGCGATGGCGTCCTGACAGCCGACCCATCTCTTTCTGTTGCTCCCGATTGATCGATCCCTACACTCTGCGTGGGAATGCAGCCCGGGACGCTCTGCGTTCCATTTTTGTGTGTTGAAAGATGTGTAAAAAACACAGCGTTTTCCCACGCATTTTTCAGGTTGCCGGGTAGGAAGCGGTGTCTCTAATCTCGTTCCTGTCGCTGCTAAATCAGCGGCCAGGAGTGGAAAACTGAATCAGTAGGGCGAAGGCCCTCACGACCATAACGGCAAGTGATGGCTCCAATTAAGATTAGGAGCTGCAAATGGACAACGATAATTCCGCAGACTTCGGTCTGGCCGGGTCCTACTAACCGGTATTGGAAAACTGAATCAGTAGGGCGAAGGCCCTCACGACCATAACGGCAAGTGATGGCTCCAATTAAGATTAGGAGCTGCAAATGGACAACGATAATTCCGATTCGAATTTCAATAAAACTAACCCAAACGCCGACGCCTTGCGCGATGAAGAACTACTCAAAGACAGCGAAGCCATAAGACGCGCTCTCGACTACTACCTCGATTCCCCCGACCAGTACGCCCCCAAACTCCGCCGCCCCAGCACTATGTTCATGATTGCCCCGGACATGGACACTGAAAGTCTCCTGGCCCAAGCCTGCGAGTCATTGGCTTCTGCGAGTGTCATGGCCAGTGATTTCGCAGCAAACCTGATCGGCCCGCAGCGCAATACGGTGTTGGCGATTCAGCAGATCATCATGCTGGCGGAGTTGGCGGTGAATCGGGCACTGGATAACGTCGATCCGGCGTAGACCGCGTCATCGTTCATCGCGAGCAAGCTCGCTCCCACAGGGGGCGAGTGTGTACATGGATTTTATGTACGACTCTGATCACATGCAGGAGTGAGCCTGCTCGCGATGACGGTGGATCAATCACCACAAAATCATCAGACAAACCTGCCGGCTTTCCGCCAGGCAACAAAAAACGGCGATCACTTCAGGTGATCGCCGTTTCTGTGTTCGGGTTACCGAATCAAGGCATCAACACTTCAATTGCCCCGTCCGCCGTCATGCTGACCTGGCTCGTGCCTGCCTCAACCTCAGGCGTCACCGGCGCTCCATCCATGCCGGCCGCTTTCATCATCATCGGACCACGCATGTATGGTTGTGGATAACCGTTGCTGTTCAGGTTCAGGCTGACGATTTTGTAACCCTTGCCGCCCAGTGCGTCGGTGGCCAATTGGGCGCGTGCCTTGAAGGCGGCAACCGCGTCTTTGAGCAACGCATCTTCGCTGGCCTTACGCGTTGNNGTGGCGATGGCGAAGTCCATGTTTTCCATTTTCAGGGTGTTCAGCAGATCGCCGGTGAGCTTGGACAGCGCCGGGAAGTCGGCGCTTTCCAGGCGCAGTTCAGCGCGCTCACGCCAGCCGGTGATCTTCTGGTTCTTGTTGTCGTAGATCGGGTAGCTGTTGCGGCTGCCCTGACGCAGGGTCACGCCTTTGACTTGTTTGGCCTGGGCCAGCGCTTTGTTCATGGTGGTGCTGACGTCGGCAGCGAGTTTGGCCGGGTCGGTGTTTTGTTCTTCGGTGTAGAGGGTCACGATCATCAGGTCGCGGGCCACTTCCTGACTGACTTCGGCACGCAGGGCGATCTGGTTGTAATGAAGCTCGTCGGCGGCCAGGGCCGGGAGGCTGGCAACCGTGCCAACGCTAAGGGCAAGAAGGGCGGCGCTGCGGCGGAAACTGTGCATGAAAACTCCTTGGAGGTGCGCAGGGGTTAAGGTCCGAGCCTGCGTGAAACCATCAGACTCTAACTTTATTGATCCGGTTCGCACAGTTACAACTTCTATACAGATATCGGCGAACCCTGTGGCGAGGGAGCTTGCTCCCGCTGGACTGCGCAGCAGTCCCAAAACTGTCGACGCGTCGCTTCAGTACCGAGTCAGCCAAGTTACGGCTGCTGCGCAGCCGAGCGGGAGCAAGCTCCCTCGCCACAGAGGAAATGCCAGATCGATAGACTGTGGCTGTTTGCCGCACTTTTGCCTGCCAGCCCCCGTGCTTGGTTATACTCCGTGCGATCCGCCTGCAGCGCTCACCGGGAGAGCTCATGCTCGCCGCCGTAAAACTGACTTCCGCCACACGCCAGAACCTCTGGCGGCTGACGTTCATCCGCACTTTAGTACTCGCCGCTCAGGCCGGTTCCGTGGGCCTGGCCTACTGGTTCGATCTGCTGCCGTTGCCGTGGGTGCAACTGGCGATGACCCTCGGCTGTTCGATGCTGTTGTGCGCGTTCACTGCGGTTCGCCTGCGCACCTCGTGGCCGGTGACTGAGCTGGAATACGCCCTGCAATTGGCCTGCGACCTGTTTATCCACAGTGTGTTGCTGTATTTCTCCGGCGGCTCGACCAACCCGTTTGTCTCCTATTACCTGGTGCCGCTGACCATCGCCGCCGTGACGTTGCCGTGGCGATATTCGGTGATTCTGTCCGGGATCGCGCTGGCGCTTTATACGTTGTTGCTGGCGCGGTTCTATCCACTGGAAACTTTCCCCATCGCGCGGGAAAACCTGCAGATCTACGGGATGTGGCTGAGTTTCGCCCTGTCCGCTGCAGTGATTACCTTCTTCGCTGCACGCATGGCCGAAGAACTGCGTCGCCAGGAAGAGTTGCGCGCCATTCGCCGCGAAGAAGGCCTGCGCGACCAGCAATTGCTGGCCGTCGCCACTCAGGCTGCCGGCGCCGCCCATGAATTGGGTACGCCGCTGGCGACCATGAGCGTGCTGCTCAATGAAATGGTCCAGGACCATCACGACCCAGCCCTGCAGGATGACCTGAGCGTGCTGCAGGAACAGGTCAAGCAATGTAAACAGACCTTGCAGCAACTGGTGCGTGCCGCTGAAGCCAATCGCCGCCTGGCCGTGGAGATGCAGGACGTGACCCAGTGGCTCGACGAAGCCCTGAACCGTTGGCACCTGATGCGCCCCGAAGCCAGTTACCGTTTCNANCGCCTGGGCCAAGGCACGGTGCCGCGCATGGCGCCGCCGCCAGATTTGACCCAAGCCTTGCTGAATTTGCTGAACAACGCCGCCGATGCGTGCCCCGAAGGGTTGCAGGTGACGCTGGACTGGAATGCCGAAGACCTGACCATCAGCATTCGTGACCACGGCGCGGGCGTGCCGCTGGCCATTGCCGAGCAGATCGGCAAACCGTTCTTTACCACCAAGGGCAAAGGCTTCGGCCTGGGCCTGTTTTTGAGCAAGGCCAGCGTGACCCGCGCGGGCGGCTCAGTGAAGCTCTATAGTCATGAGGAAGGTGGCACGCTCACCGAGCTGCGCCTGCCCCGTGTCGCACGAGGAGATATCGATGAGTGACGAGATCCAAGTCGAAGGCGAAGAACTGCCGCACCTGTTGCTGGTAGATGACGATGCCACCTTTACCCGCGTCATGGCGCGCGCCATGGCCCGCCGTGGTTTTCGCGTNAGCACCGCCGGNTCCGCCGAAGAAGGCCTGACCATCGCTCAGGCTGACTTGCCGGACTACGCCGCGCTCGACCTGAAAATGGACGGCGACTCCGGCCTGGTGCTGCTGCCCAAGCTGCTGGAACTCGACCCGGAAATGCGCGTGGTGATCCTCACCGGTTATTCCAGCATTGCCACCGCTGTCGAGGCCATCAAGCGCGGCGCCTGCAACTACCTGTGCAAACCGGCGGACGCCGACGACGTGCTGGCAGCCTTGCTGTCCGAACACGCCGACCTCGATACCCTGGTGCCGGAAAACCCGATGTCGGTGGACCGCTTGCAGTGGGAACACATCCAGCGTGTGCTGACCGAACATGAGGGCAACATCTCCGCCACTGCCCGTGCCCTGGGCATGCACCGCCGCACCCTGCAACGCAAACTGCAAAAGCGTCCGGTCCGCCGCTGAACGGTTGCTGAACGATTATCGCCAGCCCTCGCGATTACCCGAACCGATCATCTATGATCGGTTCGTGTGTGTTCTTTTCTTTATCGAGCCTTTTCCATGAATCAGAACGCTGAGTATTCCGCGGTCAACGATGCTGTGCGTGGGCAATTCTTTCGCCGAACCTGGGCGATGATCACGCCGTATTGGCGCAGTGAAGAGAAAGGCAAGGCCTGGTTGTTGCTGGGCGCGGTGATTGGCTTGTCGCTGTTCAGCGTGGCGATCTCCGTGTGGATCAACCACTGGTACAAGGATTTTTACAACGCGCTGCAGCAAAAAGACGAAGCGGCGTTCTGGCGGCTGATTCTGTATTTCTGCGGAATTGCGGCCGTGGCCATTCTGGGTGCTGTCTACCGCCTCTACCTGACCCAGATGCTGACCATCCGCTGGCGTGCCTGGCTCACCGAAAAGCATTTTGCACGTTGGCTCGCCGACAAGAACTACTACCAGCTGGAGCAGGGTGGGTACACCGATAACCCGGACCAGCGGATTTCCGAAGACCTCAATAACTTCACCTCGAACACGTTGAGCCTGGGCCTCGGGCTGCTGCGCAATGTCGTCAGCCTNGTGTCGTTCTCGATNATTCTGTGGGGCGTGTCGGGCAGTATCGAAGTGTTTGGTTTTACCATTCCCGGNTATATGTTCTGGTGTGTGCTGGTCTACGCCGGTGTCGGCAGCTGGTTGACTCACCTGATCGGTCGTCGCTTGATTGGCCTGAGCAACCAACAACAACGCTTCGAAGCAGACCTGCGTTTCTCCATGGTGCGTGTGCGTGAAAACGCGGAGAGCATCGCCCTGTACAACGGCGAGCCGAATGAAAGACANCGCTTGAGCACACGCTTCAGTAAAGTCTGGCACAACTTCTGGGACATCATGAAAGTGTCCAAGCGCCTGACCTTCTTCACCGCCGGCTACGAACAGATCGCAATCATCTTCCCTTTCATGGTTGCGGCGCCGCGCTATTTCGCCGGCAAGATCGAACTGGGCGAGCTGATGCAAATCAACTCCGCGTTTGGCAATGTGCAGGAGAGTTTCAGCTGGTTTATCAGCGCGTACCAGAACCTCGCGTCGTGGCGGGCCACTTGCGATCGTCTGCTGAGTTTCCGCCAGGCCATGACCGACAACGAAGAGCGTGCGCCGGCGATCGATGTGCAGAATTCGGGTACGGAATTGAAAGTGCACAACCTGGGCCTCGATCTGGCCGACGGTCGTCATTTGCTGACCAACGCCGACATGACCGTGGAGGAGGGCCAGCGTGTGATGCTCAGTGGGCGTTCCGGCAGTGGTAAAAGTACGCTGCTGCGTGCGATGGGGCACTTGTGGCCAGCGGGGCATGGCAGCATTCGCCTGCCGGCTGCGCGTTACCTGTTCCTGCCGCAGAAACCCTACCTGCCGATTGGCACGTTGCGCGAGGCGCTGAGTTATCCACAGGCCGGCGAGACCTATCCGCACGAACGTTATGTGCATGTGCTGGAGACTTGTCGGTTGCCGCACCTCGTTGCGCGGCTCGACGAAGCCAATCACTGGCAGCGTATGCTGTCGCCGGGTGAGCAGCAACGCCTGGCCTTCGCCCGCGCGCTGCTTTACGCACCGCAGTGGCTTTACATGGACGAAGCGACGTCGGCGATGGACGAAGAGGATGAGGCTTCGCTGTATCAAGCGCTGATCGATGAATTGCCGGGGCTGAGCATCGTCAGCGTCGGTCATCGCAGCAGCCTGAAGCGTTTCCACCCACGGCATGTGCGCATTGAAAATGGTCATCTGGTGGACCAGGCCGTGATCGCATAAACACCACCGCCCCTCCTGTGGGAGGCGAGCCTTTGTGGCGAGGGGGCACGCCCCTCGCTACAAAAGTCCGCTCCCAAAGGGATAGTGTTCGCTGACGGTGATCGTACAACCGGGGAGGCGAGCCTTTGTGGCGAGGGGGCACGCCCCTCGCTACAAAAGTCCGCTCCCAAAGGGATAGTGTTCGCTGACGGTGATCGTACAACCGCGTTGAGCTATGATGCGGTTTCAGCCGCAATTTTCGAGACAGACGTTTACCATGGAAAACCCGATCGACGCACCACGCCTCCCTCGCAAGCGCCGCAGCCTCGCACAGGAATTGGTGACGGTGCTGTCCGAGCAGATCCGCGATGGCCAACTCAAGCGTGGCGATAAGTTGCCTACCGAGTCGGCGATCATGGACGCTCATGGGGTCAGCCGTACCGTGGTGCGTGAAGCCATCTCGCGCTTGCAGGCGGTGGGGCAGGTGGAAACCCGTCACGGCATCGGCACCTTCGTACTCGACACGCCGAGCCCGAGCGGTTTCCGCATCGATCCGGCCACGGTGGTGACCTTGCGTGATGTNCTGGCGATTCTGGAGCTGCGTATCAGCCTGGAAGTGGANTCCGCCGGCCTCGCCGCACAACGCCGCAGCCCGGAACAGTTGGCCTTGATGCGCGCCGCGCTGGACGCGTTGAATGAAAGTGCCGCCCACGCCAGTGATGCCGTGGCGTCCGACTTCCAGTTCCACCTGCAAATCGCCCTGTCGACCGGTAACCGCTATTTCACCGACATCATGACCCACCTGGGCACCAGCATCATTCCGCGTACCCGCCTGAATTCGGCGCGCCTGGCCCATGATGACCAGCAGCACTACATGGGCCGCCTGAGCCGCGAACACGAAGAGATTTATGAGGCGATTGCCCGCCAGGATTCAGATGCGGCGCGGGCGGCGATGCGGTTGCATTTGACGAACAGTCGAGAGCGGCTGCGCCATGCGCATGAAGAGGCTGAGGCGCAGCGGGGGTAGTTGCGGTTGGTGGGACCCAGTTTTTTTGTAGCGCTTTTGCTAACGCACCACGATGAGACGAAGGGGGTGTGATTCTTTTTTGATCCCGTCAATTTCTACCTCATACCAAAACTCAGCCGTACTTTTGTTAACGATGGGCTCGAGTGTATACGTGGTGATTTTTGAGATGTGCTGCTCGGTGTCTTTAATATCAATTCCGCCGCGCCATAATTCTTCGTAACCGCTCTCATTGTGAAATTTTATAAAGTATTTGCATCGTTGTCCGCTAGCTTGACCTTTATATTTAACGGCAAGCTTAAATCTAAATTGCTGGATTTCTCCGAAGTTCTTTAGGTAGAGGGTAGTTCCGTCTGTTTCAGGGGCAGTGGGCGCGGCTAGTTCTGGTGATACTGGCGATTTTACAGGTTTTTCCACTTTTGTTAGTTCGACAGTGCTCATGGCGAATCTCCATATATAAAAAGTAATTTTGCGATAACTTATCCGCGACATCAGTTCATCAGATGCTTTTAATGTTGGCTACTGTCAGAATTGACAGTTGCGACCAGGGGTCGTTACGCGCTGGACCGCGCGCGTAGCCCATGACGATCAACAGCGCATGAGTCGCCTGAGCCGTGAGCACGAAGAGATTTACGACGCGATTGTGCGCCAGGATTCAGATGCGGCGCGGGCGGCGATGCGGTTGCATTTGACGAACAGTCGAGAGCGGCTGCGCCATGCGCATGAAGAGGCTGAGGCGCAGCGGGGGTAGGTTTCTGGCTGAAGGATTTGTTGTAGATCGTTCCCACGCAGAGCGTGGGAACGATCAGGTGAGTGGCTCAGCCCGTTCTCAGGATCGAACGATCCACCCGCATAATCTGATTAACAGAACTGTCCGCGTCTCTTATTGTACGAGCCTAAATTCCACCTTAGGGGAGTGTCTCACTCCCCCATCTCTTGTCACAGTGTATTGCACTTCAACACTGGCGCCTTCTGCCAAACCTTTTTCGAAGAAGTTTTTTTCGGCTGCGTATCCGTATGCATCTGATGGACGTTTTATAGTCACTGAATACACCATGGAGTCGCCTGTAGAGGTTTTTACAATAAATGCTAATTTATCCCCCTCGATCGCATCTGCGATGGGTTCCACTGTTATTGAGACTGATCCAATAATTTGGCTAACGCTCAAAACACCTTCTTCAACATTTTTAACTTTTGGGGGCGCCAAGTCGTTCTTTTGTACTGTCATGAATAAAGTCCTTCAACAATAAGTCGAACCATTTTGATAAACGCTCTTTTATAAGCGTTCTAAGGGGCCGGTTCGTTAACTCCTGAGGTGATTAAGTCACCGCAGTTGATGTCGTGCTACTGTCAGAATTTACAGTTCAGACGAACGGTCAGTGTTTTGTGTCGTGTGTTTACTTGTCCCGAGATTTGCGTTCAAAGGCAGGCTCGCTTCCATTTGGGATCTTGAAGGATTTGTTGTAGATCGTTCCCACGCAGAGCGTGGGAACGATCAGGTGAGTGGCTCAGCCCGTTCTCAGGATCGAACGATCCACCCGCACCGCAAAATCAGTAGCCCCCTGTTTGGCATCGAACGCCACATACCCATGGTCATCCACCACCGCCCAAGCAATCGGCTCGCCTTTGGACAACAACTCCAACGGCGCTCCCTTCAGCGATTGCCCCGAAGCCAATTCCAGTTTCAATTTGATAGTCATCATCGATCTCCTTATCACGCCACGTTGCCAGTGGGTTTGTAGTCCTTGAGCAGCAAGTACGTGCTCCAGCCCCACCAGTCATCGACGGTGGCGGTGTCGTTCAGGTTGTTGACGTCCTTGCGCCGTAGCACTTTGTTGCCTTCAACCCGGAACAGCGGTGAAAAGTTGTTCGCCGGATTCAATACGGCTTGCAGATCCGGGGTCTTTTTCAAGGCGCCAAAGTTGCCGGGAACTGTGGCGGTGCCGCTGAGATACGCCGCAAACACTTCGTCCGCTGACATCTGCACCGCCTGATTCACTTGGACGCGATTGGCGCTGGAGAGGGCGTCGAAGTAGCGTTTGTCGCCGTACCCACGCCAGTGATCGCCGTTGCCGTTGCGCACATTGAGGCCGAACTTGCTGTCTTCGTCGTGCATGAAGCGGGTAATCAGTGAGCCCAGATCGCTGGGGGTGACCACCGCAGCCAACTGCTTACGCGGTACTCGCAAATGGCCGGCAGAAAACAGGTCGGTCAGGTAGTGATCGGCAAACGCGTTCATCGCGTAGGCCAGTTCCAGTTGCTTTTCATCGTTGCTGCTGTGAGCCTTCACCGCTTGTTGCAGGGCTGCCGTGTGCCCGGCGATATAGGCCAGCAGCGCCCATTCGGCGAAGTGGTCAGCATTGTTGGCGGCCAGTTTCAGATAGCGTCCCAAGGGAAAAAGCGCCGANACGGCACTGCCGCCGCCGGTGATTTTGTTCCACTCTTCGGACAACGTATCTCCGAGGGCGTCATACGCCTCGTGAGGCTGTTTACCGTCCTTGATCGCCTGTTTAACGGCGGCGATTTCCTTCTGCATGACGCCGAGGATCAGCTTGGCTTCGGCATTGGACGCGGGTAGCACCGCCAGCGAATTGAACGCGTTGGTAAAGCGCTGGATGCGATCGGCAGGGGTGGCGCCGTCGCTGACCGGTTGATCGGGAATGCCATAAAAGTCACCGCCCAGGGCGACGACCTGACCGTAAGTTAGCGCCAGTCCGTTTGGCAGATGCAGCGCTACTTGCGAGGCGGGCACAGCGGGCGCGTCCTTGATGAAACGCAGCAGCGTGCCGTCACCGATGGCGGTGTGCTCGCCGCCCTCGAACCTCAATTGCGGCTTGCCTTTCAAGGCTTTTCCGGAGGGTCGAGGAGCGTCGTGGTGTTCAGCAAGATGCAAAACCAGAGAATCGTTGTCGTTGATGGCAATGCCATTTTCGGTAAAAAGCTCATCCAGGTTAGCGATGACCTGCTTGGGTTTTTCCTGCGGTTGAGTCTGTAGACCTGACATTTCTGGCTCCTTGATATGTCGTCGGTATGATTCAAGATAGCTGTATGTATATACAGCCAATCAGAGCTTAGGTGAGAAACTTCCTACGTCAAGAAAATACCTTTCCGACACAAATTCCGGGCACACCGATGAAATGCAGTTGACGGTTATTATTTAAGTTGTACGATGACCTACAACTCGGCCACAGGCTGAACGCTTTTCTCACACAAACGTCGCTACCCAGGGTGTTCGAATAATGAATCCACAAGAACTGAAGTCCATCCTCTCCCACGGTCTGCTGTCTTTCCCCGTGACCGATTTCAATGCGCAGGGTGATTTCCACCAGGCGGGCTACATCAAGCGTCTGGAATGGCTGGCCCCATACGGCGCCACGGCGTTGTTCGCCGCGGGCGGCACCGGTGAGTTCTTCTCTCTGGCGGCCAGCGAATATTCGGAAATCATCAAGACCGCCGTCGACACCTGCGAAACCAGCGTGCCAATCCTCGCCGGTGTCGGCGGTTCGACTCGCCAGGCTATCGAGTACGCCCAGGAAGCCGAACGCCTTGGCGCCAAGGGCTTGCTGCTGTTGCCGCACTACCTGACCGAAGCCAGCCAGGATGGTGTTGCCGCCCACGTGGAAGCGGTGTGCAAGTCGGTCAAGATCGGCGTGGTGGTCTACAACCGCAACGTCTGCCGCCTGACCGCGCCATTGCTGGAACGCCTGGCTGAGCGCTGCCCGAACCTGATCGGCTACAAGGACGGTCTGGGTGATATCGAGTTGATGGTGTCGATTCGTCGTCGTCTTGGNGATCGCTTCAGNTACCTNGGCGGCCTGCCGACTGCNGAAGTCTATGCCGCTGCTTACAAGGCATTGGGCGTGCCGGTTTACTCCTCGGCGGTGTTCAACTTCATCCCGAAAACCGCGATGGACTTCTACCACGCGATTGCCAAGGACGATCACGCCACCGTCGGGAAGATCATCGACGACTTCTTCCTGCCGTACCTGGACATCCGTAACCGCAAAGCCGGTTACGCGGTGAGCATCGTCAAGGCCGGGGCAAAAATTGCCGGCTATGACGCAGGTCCTGTGCGTGCNCCGCTCACCGATTTGCTGCCGGAAGAGTACGAAGCCCTGGCCGCGCTGATCGACAAGCAAGGTCCGCAGTAACACACCCGATTAATAAGGCCGCTGAGCAATCAGCGGCCTTTTGCGTGAGGAGATTGTTGTGGCTGATACAAAGCGTTTCGATAACTACATCAACGGTGAATGGGTTGCGGGCAGTGATTACTGCGCCAATATCAACCCGTCCGAACTGACCGACACCATCGGCGACTACGCCAAGGCTGATCTGGCCCAGGTCCACGCTGCCATCGACGCCGCGCGTGCTGCGTTTCCGGCCTGGTCGACTTCCGGCATCCAGGCTCGTCACGACGCCCTCGACAAAGTCGGCAGCGAAATCCTCGCCCGCCGTGAAGAACTCGGCACCCTGCTGGCTCGGGAAGAAGGCAAGACCCTGCCCGAAGCCATTGGCGAAGTGACGCGCGCCGGTAACATCTTCAAGTTTTTCGCCGGTGAATGCCTGCGCCTGTCCGGTGACTACGTGCCGTCGGTGCGCCCGGGCGTCAACGTTGAAGTCACCCGCGAAGCCCTCGGTGTGGTCGGCTTGATTACCCCGTGGAACTTCCCGATTGCGATTCCCGCCTGGAAAATCGCCCCAGCCCTGGCCTACGGTAACTGCGTCGTGCTGAAGCCGGCCGATCTGGTGCCGGGTTGCGCCTGGGCACTGGCGGAAATCATCTCCCGCGCCGGCTTCCCCGCCGGTGTGTTCAACCTGGTGATGGGCAGTGGCCGTGTGGTCGGCGATGTATTGGTCAACAGCCCGAAAGTCGACGGCATCAGCTTTACCGGTTCGGTCGGCGTAGGTCGTCAGATCGCGGTCAGCTGCGTCTCGCGTCAGGCCAAGGTTCAGCTGGAAATGGGGGGCAAGAACCCGCAAATCATTCTCGACGATGCCGACCTCAAACAAGCGGTCGAGCTGTCGGTGCAGAGCGCGTTCTACTCCACCGGTCAGCGTTGCACGGCGTCGAGCCGCTTCATCGTCACCGCCGGGATTCATGACAAGTTCGTCGCGGCCATGGCCGAGCGCATGAAGTCGATCAAAGTCGGCCACGCGCTTAAAACCGGCACCGACATCGGCCCGGTTGTCTCGCAAGCCCAGCTTGAACAGGACTTGAAGTACATCGACATCGGCCAGTCCGAAGGTGCACGTCTGGTCAGCGGTGGCGGTCTGGTGACCTGTGACACCGAAGGCTACTACCTCGCGCCAACGCTGTTTGCCGACAGCGAAGCCGCGATGCGGATCAGCCGTGAAGAGATTTTCGGCCCGGTCGCCAACATCGTTCGCGTCGCTGATTACGACGCCGCGCTGGCCATGGCCAACGACACCGAGTTCGGTTTGTCGGCGGGTATTGCCACCACGTCGCTGAAGTACGCCAACCACTTCAAGCGCCACTCCCAGGCCGGGATGGTGATGGTCAACCTGCCGACCGCNGGCGTGGATTACCACGTTCCATTCGGCGGGCGTAAAGGTTCATCCTATGGTTCCCGCGAGCAAGGTCGCTACGCGCAAGAGTTCTACACGGTCGTGAAGACCAGCTACATCGGTTCCTGAAACACGCAATACCTGTAGAAGCCGGCTTGCTGGCGATCGCGTCACCGCGGTGTAAATGACACACCGAGGTGCCTGCATCGCCAGCAAGCCGGCTCCTACAAAAAACATCGTTATTACCCGCATAAAAATAATCAGTGGGAGTACATCTTCATGCAAGCGACCAAGCCGACCCACGTCCGCTATTTGATCCTGCTCATGCTGTTTCTGGTGACCACGATCAACTACGCCGACCGGGCTACTATCGCGATCGCCGGCTCCAGCCTGCAAAAAGACCTCGGCATCGACGCGGTCACCCTCGGTTACATCTTCTCCGCATTCGGTTGGGCCTACGTGGCCGGGCAAATTCCCGGTGGCTGGCTGCTGGACCGGTTCGGCTCGAAAAAAATCTACGCATTAAGCATCTTCACCTGGTCACTGTTCACCGTGCTGCAAGGCTATGTCGGTGAATTTGGGGTTTCCACCGCTATTGTGGCGCTGTTCATGCTGCGCTTTTTGGTGGGCCTGGCTGAGGCGCCCTCGTTTCCCGGAAACGCACGCATCGTGGCGGCCTGGTTCCCGACCGCTGAACGCGGCACCGCTTCGGCGATCTTCAACTCGGCGCAATACTTTGCCACCGTGTTGTTCGCACCGCTGATGGGCTGGATCGTCTACAGCTTCGGCTGGCAGCACGTGTTCATCGTCATGGGCGTGATCGGCATTATCTTCTCGCTGATCTGGCTGAAAGTTATCCACAGCCCGCGCCAGCACCCGATGATCAACGAGGCTGAGCTCAAGCACATCGCTGAAAATGGCGCGATGGTCGACATGGACCAGGACAAGACCAAAGGGCAGAAAACCGATGGGCCTAAGTGGGATTACATTCGCCAACTGCTGACCAACCGCATGATGCTCGGCGTGTACCTGGGCCAATACTGCATCAACGGCATTACCTACTTCTTCCTGACCTGGTTCCCGGTGTACCTGGTGCAGGATCGTGGCATGACCATTCTCAAGGCCGGTTTCATTGCGTCTTTGCCGGCGATCTGCGGGTTTATAGGTGGGGTGTTGGGCGGCGTGATTTCCGACTACCTGCTGCGCAAGGGCCATTCGCTGACGTTTGCGCGCAAGGCGCCGATCATCGGTGGGTTGCTGATCTCCAGCAGCATCGTGGCGTGCAACTATGTCGACATCGAATGGATGGTGGTGGGCTTCATGGCCCTGGCCTTCTTCGGTAAAGGCGTTGGCGCACTGGGTTGGGCGGTGGTGTCCGACACCTCGCCGAAACAAATCGCCGGCCTCAGTGGTGGCTTGTTCAATATGTTTGGCAACCTGGCGTCTATCAGTACGCCTATCGTGATCGGTTACATCATCAGCACCACCGGCTCGTTCAAATGGGCGCTGGTGTTTGTCGGTTGCAACGCACTGGTCGCGGTGTTCAGCTACCTGGTGATCGTCGGTCCGATCAAGCGTGTGGTGCTCAAAGAGCCGCCCGTCAGCGGTCCTGAAACTAATAACAAATTGTCTCAAGCGCATTCCTGAGGAGCGGCGTCATGCAGTTGATTGAACATTCCGACTCGCCGCGCTAGATCCGTTTGCACGAGCGTGACAACGTGGTGATCGTGGTCAACGACCAAGGCGTACCGGCCGGGACCGAGTTTCCTGATGGTCTGGTGACCGTGGACTTCGTGCCACAGAGCCATAAAGTCACCCTCGAGGACATTCCCGAGGGCGGTCAGGTGATTCGTTACGGCCAGACCATCGGTTACGCCCTGGCGCCGATTCCGCGTGGCAGTTGGGTGCAGGAAGACCAACTGCGCATGCCCACCGCGCCACCGCTGGACAGCTTGCCGCTGTCCACCGAAGTGCCCGACACCCAGGCGCCATTGGAAGGCTTCACCTTCGAGGGTTATCGCAATGCCGACGGCACCGTGGGCACGCGCAATATCCTCGGTATTACCACCACGGTGCAGTGCGTCACCGGCGTGCTGGACCATGCGGTCAAGCGCATCAAGGATGAGTTGCTGCCCAAGTACCCTCACGTCGATGACGTGGTGGCGCTGACCCACAGTTACGGCTGCGGCGTGGCGATCACCGCGACGGATGCCTACATCCCGATCCGCACCGTGCGCAATCTGGCGCGCAACCCGAACCTGGGTGGCGAAGCGCTGGTGATCAGCCTGGGCTGCGAGAAATTGCAGGCCGGGCAGGTGATGCACGACAACGACAGCTCCGTCGACCTGAGCGAGCCATGGCTGTATCGGCTGCAGGATTCCAGCCACGGTTTTACCGAGATGATCGAGCAGATCATGGCGCTGGCCGAGGTCCGTTTGAAAAAACTCGACCAGCGCCGCCGTGAAACCGTGCCGGCGTCGGAACTGATCCTGGGCATGCAGTGCGGCGGCAGCGATGCATTTTCCGGCATCACTGCCAACCCGGCGCTGGGCTATGCCTCGGACTTGCTGCTGCGGGCCGGGGCGACGGTGATGTTTTCCGAAGTGACTGAGGTCCGCGATGCCATCTATCTGCTGACTTCNCGGGCGCAGACCAAGGAAATTGCCGAAGAGCTGGTCAGGGAAATGGACTGGTACGACCGTTACCTGGCCAAAGGCGAGGCGGACCGCAGTGCCAACACCACACCGGGCAACAAAAAGGGCGGGCTGTCGAATATTGTCGAGAAGTCCCTGGGCTCCATCGTCAAATCCGGCAGCAGCGCGATCAATGGCGTGCTCGGCCCGGGCGAGCGCATCAAGAGCAAAGGCCTGATCTTCTGCGCGACGCCGGCCAGCGACTTTGTGTGCGGCACTTTGCAACTGGCGGCCGGGATGAACCTGCATGTGTTCACCACCGGGCGCGGTACGCCTTACGGGCTGGCGATGGCGCCGGTGGTGAAGGTCTCGACGCGTACGGAATTGGCTCAGCGCTGGCCGGACCTGATCGATATTGACGCCGGGCGCATTGCCACCGGGCGTGCGACGATCGAGGAGTTGGGGTGGGAGTTGTTCCACTTCTACCTGGACGTGGCCAGCGGCAAGAAGCAGACGTGGGCGGAGCGGCACAAGCTGCATAACGACATTACGCTGTTCAACCCGGCGCCCATTACCTGAGACCGCGTCGAACCCTGTGGGAGCTGGCTTGCCTGCGATGGGGATGTATCAGTAACGGATGTATCGACTGACACTCTGCCATCGCAGGCAAGCCAGCTCCCACATTTGATGGGGCTTACCCAGACGAGCTGGCTTTCGATCAGCACCCTAAATACCTTGTCGATCAAGTGTTAATGCGGTGCTTTTAGCTTTTTATGGATGCCTCAGACTAAACCAATGACCACGCCAGATTATCCAGATAAACGTCGCCAGCGGTCACGGAGTAGTTGCCAGAAAAGCCGACGATCGCTAGTTCATCAAAGGGTTTTTCTGCAATTTCGAACGCTTTGTCTTCGGAACTGATAGGGGCGCCGTATACGACTTCTCCTTTCTTCATTGCAATAATATAGGCAGTACCACGTTCATTGCCGCCAGCTGCCTTGATCTGGAACCTCAGGCTATTCACATAGTTTCCAAATGAAAATCTCAATCTGGAACCACTTGGCAAATATAGACTTTTATCGCCGAAGCCCGCCCCATCGGGAGCTTTTACTATTCCTGACGTTTTATCGTCCGGTTGATGTTCGACAGTAGCGATTAAATTGTTACTGAATCGCACGGGTAGTTGCAACAAAAAAGACTGGAGGGGTTCTCTTTCCCAGTCCTCCTTGTTCTCTGAGACAGTACCGGTTTTTGAAGCGCCTGAAAATTTATCGCCTGTTGATTTAACTGACATATTTTTTACTCCTGTAATTTGTTTTATTTGCGGGATTATTAAGTGCCCGACGACTAAGCATTCGCTACGCCTGCATCGCGAGCAAGCTCGCTCCCACAGGGGATCTTCTTTGTTGCACAAATTGTATGAACACTGAAGATCAATGTGGGAGCGAGCTTGCTCGCGATGGCGGTCTACCAGACGGCAGGGGATCCGGTGGCTTATCATTAGCCCCCTAACGACGCTCACCCAAGGTTATCCCCGGCATGCTGGCTATCTTCCTCACCACCCTCACCATCACCGCGCCGGTGTTTGCCATGCTGTTCCTCGGTGTGCTGCTCAAGCGCATCCACTGGATCAACGACAACTTTATCCACACCGCCTCGTCCCTGGTATTCAACGTCACCATGCCGGCGCTGTTGTTCCTGGGCATCCTGCATGCCGACCTGCACTCGGCGCTCNAACCGGCGCTGCTGATCTACTTCTCGCTCGCCACGCTGGCGTGTTTTGCCATCGCCTGGGGCTGGGCGATCTTCANTTGCCCGCGTGAGGACCGTGGCATCTACACCCAGGGCGCGTTTCGCGGCAATAACGGCGTGATCGGCCTGGCGCTGGCGGCCAGCATGTACGGCGACTACGGCATTTCCCTCGGCGCGATCCTCGCGGCGCTGGTGATCCTGTTCTACAACACGCTGTCGACCATCGTGCTGGCGGTGTACAGCCCGGTGATCAAGTCCGACCCCTGGAGCATCTTCAAAAGTGTGATAGCCAACCCGCTGATCATCAGCGTGATTGCGGCCGCGCCGTTCGCTATTTTCAATCTCGGCCTGCCTGCCTGGCTGGAGTCGTCCGGCCAGTATCTGGCGCAAACCACGTTGCCGNTGGCACTGATCTGCATCGGCGGCACCTTGTCACTGGCGGCCTTGCGCAAAAGCGGGAGCATGGCGCTCAGCTCAAGCCTGGTGAAGATGATCGGCCTGCCAGTGCTGGCGACGTTGGGGGCGTGGCTTTGGGGATTTCGCGGGGCGGAGTTGGGGATTCTGTTTCTGTATTTCGGCGCGCCGACTGCGGCGGCGAGTTTCGTCATGGCCAGGGCGGCGGAGGGTAATCATGAACTGGCGGCGGCGATTATCGTGATCACCACGTTGATGGCGGCGGTGACCACCAATATCGGGATCTTCGTGTTGCAGGCGGGGGGCTGGATCTAGNNNTNTGGGTTGCGGCACAAATTGCATAAACACTGAAGACCACTGTGGGAGCGAGCTTGCTCGCGATGGCGCCAGTCCTGTCACCACAACCTTTGAAGACTTACTCAGGCTTCTGATAACTGTCGATCACTTCCTGCGCCGCGCGAAACGCGTCAATCGCCGCTGGCACACCCGCATACACCGCGCAATGCAGCAGCGCCTCGCGAATCTCTTCCACGGTACAGCCATTGTTCAACGCGCCACGTACGTGGCCCTTGAGTTCCTGCGGGCATTTGAGCGCCGTGAGGGCGGCGAGGGTGATCAGGCTGCGGGTCTTCAATGGCAGACCTTCGCGGTTCCACACGCTGCCCCAGGCATGTTCGTTGACGAAATCCTGCAGCGGCTGGGTGAACTCGGTGGCATTGCCCAGGGCGCGATCGACGAACACATCGCCCATCACCTGGCGACGCACTTCAACGCCAGGCTTTTTGTTATCGGTCACGGCATTTCCCTCTTGTGGTGTTGGCGACGCCAGGCGCGCAGCGACGTGAACAGCAGAAACGCCACCAGCGCCGGGAGGACGTAAAACAGCATCAAGTGTTCAAGTTTGCCGGCCAGGGGCATGCCGGTGGTGAACGACACCACGTGCAGACCGTAAGCCAGGTACAAACCCAGGAACAGCAGACCTTCGGCGCGGGTCACCCGGTAACCGGTGTAGAACACCGGCAGGCACAGCACCACCACGCCGAGCATCACCGGCAGGTCGAAGTCCAGGGCGTTGGGCGACACCGACAGCGGAGAGGGCGCCACCAGGGCCGTAAACCCCAGCACACCCAGGAGGTTGAACAGGTTGCTGCCGATCACGTTGCCCACGGCAATGTCCCGTTGACCGCGCAACGCAGCGATCAACGAGGTGGCCAGTTCCGGCAGAGAGGTGCTGACGGCGACGATGGTCAGGCCGATGACACGCTCCGACAGCCCCAGATCAGTGGCGACCGCCACGGCGGCCCCCAGCAACAAATGCCCGGCGTAGACCAGCATCGCCAGTCCGGTGACGATCATCAGCACGCTGCTGAACCACGGTGCCCGAAGTGTTCCGTCATGGGAGGGCGGACGGGCCGAGTGCCGCGACTGGCGCAGCAGCAAGCCCAGATACAGCGCCAGGGCGGCCAGCAGAATCATGCCGTCCACACGGTTCAGCTCTTCATTCCACGCCAGTAAAAACACCAGCAGGCTGGCGCCGATCATCAGAGGAATATCCAGGCGCACCAGTTGCCGCGAAACNCGCAGGGGGATGATCAGCGCGGACAGGCCCAAGGTGACGAGGATGTTGAAGATGCTGCTGCCGATCACGCTGCCCACGGCAATGTCNGNGTTTTGCGCCAGGGTGGCTTGCAAACTGACGGTCATCTGCGGCGCACTGCTGCCGAAGGCGACGATGCTCAAACCGATGATCAGCGGCCGCACCTTGAGGCTGGCCGCCAGGCGCACGGCACCACGGACCATCAACTCGGCACCGGCGATCAGCAACAGCAGGCCTCCGAGCAATTCAATCACGCTGATCAGGGGTAAATCGAAAAGTCCGGAAATGGTCGGGGCTCCGTTTGTTAATCGTCTAGGGCTTGCACGCGAACCCGCGCGGTGCCGCTACGGAGCATACCCAGTTGTTCGGCGGCCTCGTGTGAAAGATCAATCAGGCGACCACGGGTGTGCGGCCCGCGGTCGTTGATACGGACCACGCAGGACTTGTCGTTATTCAGATTGGTGACCTTCACCCGCGTGCCGAACGGCAACTGGCGATGGGCGGCGGTCAGGGAATTCTTGTTAAAACGCTCGCCGCTGGCGGTGCGTTTACCTTGATGTTTGGCGCCGTAATACGAAGCCATGCCGGTCTTGTCGTAGCCGTGTGGATCAATGACATCATTGCTGGCGCAACCGGCCAGCAGAGCGAGCAGGGCGCAGGCACCCAGTAGACGCTTCATTTGAAAGCTTCCGAAAATAAATGTGGCGAGGGAGCTTGCTCCCGCTCGGCCGCGNAGCGATTGCCGATTTGGGTCTGCTTCGCAGACCAGCGGGAGCAAGCTCCCTCGCCACAGGGAATGGAGCCAGTAATTTGAGCTGGCTCCATTCCGGTCAGCCTTCGAGCTTGCTTTTCAGCAGTTCGTTGACCTGTTGCGGGTTGGCCTTGCCTTTGGAGGCTTTCATCGCCTGACCGACAAAGAAGCCGAACATCTTGCCGCGCTTGGCTTCGTCTGCGGCGCGGTATTGCTCGACCTGCTCGGCGTTGGCCGCGAGCATTTCGTCCAGCACCGCCGAGATCGCGCCGCTGTCGGTCACTTGCTTGAGGCCGCGCTTGTCGATGATCTCGTCCGCGCTGCCTTCGCCGTTGGCCATCGCTTCGAACACGACCTTGGCGATTTTGCCGGAGATGGTGTTGTCCTTGATGCGCAGCAGCATGCCGCCCAGTTGTTCGGCGGTAACCGGTGCTTCGTCGATTTCCAGGCCCTGCTTGTTCAGCAGGCTGCCCAGTTCAACCATCACCCAGTTGGCCGCCAGCTTGGCGTCGCCGGCAATGCTCACGACTTTTTCGAAGTAGTTGGCTTGCTCACGGCTGGACGCCAATACGCTGGCATCGTAGACCGACAGGCCGAACTGCGCCTGGAAACGCTCGCGTTTTTGCTGCGGCAATTCCGGCAGGGTGGCACGGATGTCATTGAGGAACGAATCCTCAAGGACCACCGGCAACAGGTCCGGGTCGGGGAAGTAACGGTAGTCGTTGGCTTCCTCTTTGCTGCGCATGGCGCGGGTTTCATCTTTGTTCGGATCGTACAGGCGGGTTTGCTGGATCACCTTGCCGCCGTCTTCGATCAGTTCGATCTGGCGACGCACTTCGCTGTTGATCGCCTTCTCGATAAAACGGAACGAGTTGACGTTCTTGATCTCGCAGCGGGTGCCGAACTCGACCTGGCCCTTTGGACGGATCGACACGTTACAGTCGCAACGCAGCGAGCCTTCGGCCATGTTGCCGTCGCAGATGCCCAGGTAGCGCACCAGCGCGTGGATCGTCTTGACGTAAGCCACGGCTTCCTTGGCGCTGCGCATGTCCGGCTCGGAGACGATTTCCAGTAACGGCGTGCCGGCACGGTTCAGGTCGATGCCGGTAGCGCCCGGGAATTCTTCGTGCAGGCTTTTACCGGCGTCTTCTTCCAGGTGCGCGCGGGTGACGCCGACACGNTTGATCGTGCCGTCTTCCAGCGGGATGTCCAGGTAGCCTTTGCCGACGATCGGCAATTCCATCTGGCTGATCTGGTAGCCCTTGGGCAGGTCCGGGTAGAAGTAGTTCTTGCGCGCGAACACGTTGTGCTGGCCGATCTCGGCGTCAATCGCCAGGCCGAACATCACCGCCATGCGCACCGCTTCCTGGTTCAACACCGGCAGTACGCCGGGCATGCCCAGGTCGACCAGGCTGGCCTGGGTGTTGGGCTCTGCGCCGAACGTGGTGGCGCTACCGGAGAAAATCTTCGATTGGGTGGCGAGCTGGGTATGAATCTCCAGCCCGATCACAACTTCCCATTGCATGTGNTTCTCCTCAGAAGCCGGTAGGGGTGCGAGTGTGCCAGTCGGTGTTCAACTGGTACTGGTGCGCCACATTGAGCAGGCGGCCTTCCTGGAAATACGGGGCGAGCAATTGCACGCCGACCGGCAGGCCATCGACGAAACCGGCTGGCATGGACAAGCCCGGCAAGCCCGCGAGGTTGGCGGTGATGGTGTACAGGTCTTCCAGGTACTCGGCGATTGGGTCGCCGGTCTTGGCGCCAATCTTCCAGGCCGGGTTCGGCGTGGTTGGGCCGAGGATCACATCGACTTCTTCAAAAGCAGCCATGAAGTCGTTCTTGATCAGGCGACGGATTTTTTGCGCCTTGAGGTAGTACGCGTCGTAGTAGCCGGCCGACAGTGCGTAGGCACCGACCATAATGCGGCGTTGTACTTCGGCACCGAAGCCTTCGCCCCGGGAGCGTTTGTACAGGTCGGTCAGGTCTTTCGGGTTTTCACAGCGGTAGCCGAAACGTACGCCGTCGAAACGCGACAGGTTGGAGGAGGCTTCTGCCGGCGCGATCACGTAGTACGCAGGAATCGCGTGCTGGTTGTTCGGCAGGCTGACTTCCTTGATCACGGCGCCGAGCTTTTCCAGCTCTTTGACGCTGTTGTGCACCAGTTCGGCGATACGCGGGTCGAGGCCGGCGCTGAAATACTCTTTCGGCACGCCGATNCGCAGGCCTTTCAGCGAGTCGTTGAGGCTGGCGCTGTAATCCGGCACGGGCTCGTCGATGCTGGTGGAGTCATTGGTNTCGAACCCGGCCATACCTTGTAACAATATTGCGCAGTCTTCGGCAGTGCGTGCCAACGGGCCGCCCTGATCCAGGCTGGAGGCGTAGGCGATCATGCCCCAACGGGAAACGCGACCGTAGGTCGGCTTCAGGCCGGTGAGGTTGGTGAACGCAGCAGGTTGACGGATCGAGCCGCCGGTGTCGGTTGCCGTGGCGGCCGGCAGGAAGCGCGCGGCAACGGCGGCAGCCGAACCACCCGACGAACCGCCGGGCACATGTTCCAGGTTCCACGGGTTTTTTACCGCGCCGTAGTAGCTCGACTCGTTGGCCGAACCCATGGCGAATTCGTCCATGTTGGTCTTGCCCAGGGTCACGGCCCCGGCGGTAGCCAGCTTGGACACCACGGTGGCGTCGTAGGGCGCCTTGAAGTTGTCGAGCATCTTCGAGCCGCAGCTGGTGCGAATGCCATGGGTGCAGAACAGGTCTTTGTGGGCGATCGGTGTGCCCAGCAGTGCGCCGTTTTCACCGTTGGCGCGACGCACGTCGGCGGCCTTGGCCTGGCTCAGGGCCAGCTCTTCGGTGAGGCTGATGAAGCTGTTGACCTTCGTGTCGAGCTCGGCGATACGCGCAAGCAGGGTCTTGGTCAGCTCTTCGGAAGAAAACTTTTTGTCGGCGAGACCGCG
This sequence comes from Pseudomonas mandelii, assembly GCF_002251635.1. Lineage (GTDB taxonomy): Bacteria > Pseudomonadota > Gammaproteobacteria > Pseudomonadales > Pseudomonadaceae > Aquipseudomonas > Aquipseudomonas mandelii_B. The sequence continues at coordinate 50,726 of NZ_NMOJ01000088.1, read as the reverse complement.
GGCGATCTCGGCCAGAGTCATGTGATGCATTGCAGGCTCTTTCCCTTTAGTCGATGACTTTCGGAACCAGGTACAGGCCGTTTTCGACCGCTGGCGCGATGGACTGGTAGGCCTCGCGATTATTTCGCTCGGTCACAACGTCTGCACGCAGGCGCTGGCTGGCTTCTAGTGGGTGAGCCAGGGGCTCGATGCCGTCGGTATTGACGGCCTGCATTTGGTCAGCCAGCCCGAGAATGCTGTTCAAGGCTGCGGTGGTCTGTGGAAGATCGGCTTCATTCAGGCCAAGCGAGGCCAGATGAGCGATTTTTTCCACGTCGGAGCGTTCAAGCGCCATGGGATTCTCCAGTGGAAAACAGAACGGAGGGCGTCCGTGTGTTAGATTGTCGGAACACTACCGCATTTCTACGGTCATAAGGCCGCGATTGTGGGGGTTGGTGCACAGAAAGTCGGCCAATTTAGCACATTGGCGCCTTGCCCAAAATCCCTGTCGTTGTTAGAGTTTGCCGCACTTTTTTACCCACGCGTTGCCTAGGGTCCTTTCCCCATGTTCAAGAAACTGCGTGGCATGTTTTCCAGCGATCTTTCCATTGACCTGGGCACTGCCAACACCCTTATTTACGTGCGCGAGCGCGGTATCGTTCTGAATGAGCCATCGGTTGTGGCCATTCGGACNCANGGTAATCAGAAAAGTGTCGTTGCCGTTGGCACCGAGGCCAAGCGCATGCTCGGCCGAACACCAGGCAACATCGCTGCCATTCGTCCGATGAAAGACGGCGTGATCGCCGACTTCAGCGTCTGCGAGAAGATGCTGCAGTACTTCATCAATAAAGTTCACGAAAACAGTTTTCTGCAGCCCAGCCCTCGTGTGCTGATCTGCGTTCCATGCAAGTCCACCCAGGTGGAGCGTCGTGCCATCCGTGAATCGGCCCTTGGTGCCGGTGCTCGCGAAGTGTTCCTGATCGAAGAGCCAATGGCTGCCGCTATCGGCGCTGGTTTGCCGGTTGAGGAAGCGCGCGGTTCGATGGTGGTCGATATCGGTGGTGGTACCACTGAAATCGCCCTGATTTCCCTGAACGGTGTGGTGTATGCCGAATCCGTCCGTGTAGGCGGCGACCGCTTCGACGAAGCGATCATCACTTATGTGCGTCGTAACTACGGCAGCCTGATCGGTGAATCCACTGCTGAGCGCATCAAGCAGGAAATCGGCACCGCTTACCCGGGCGGCGAAGTTCGCGAAGTCGATGTTCGCGGTCGCAACCTGGCCGAAGGCGTTCCACGTGCCTTCACCCTGAATTCCAACGAAGTGCTGGAAGCTCTGCAAGAGTCCCTGGCCACTATCGTTCAGGCTGTGAAGAGCGCCCTGGAGCAATCGCCGCCGGAACTGGCTTCCGACATCGCCGAGCGTGGCCTGGTGCTGACTGGTGGTGGTGCCTTGTTGCGCGACCTCGACAAGCTGCTGGCCCAGGAAACCGGCCTGCCGGTGATCGTTGCCGAAGACCCGCTGACCTGCGTCGCCCGTGGCGGTGGCCGTGCACTGGAAATGATGGATAAACACACCATGGACCTGCTGTCGAGCGAGTGATCTCGCCCGACGCATCTATGCTGTTGAGCGCGCAGGCGGCACTTTGCAGTGCTGCCTGTTGGCGTTTATCTTCTGTCAATCTGCATCCAGGCCGGTTTGATGCCGTATGAATAAAGAGAACATTTGCCTGGGAGGAGCGGCTTATTAAACCGCTTTTCGCCAAAGGCCCCTCATTGGGCGTGCGCTTATTGGTGCTGGTCGTGCTTTCGGTCGCGCTGATGGTGGTCGATGCCCGCTTTGCACTGCTCAAGCCCGTGCGTAGCCAGATGTCGCTGGTGTTGATGCAGACTTACTGGATCACCGACCTGCCGCAACGTCTCTACCAGGGCGTGGCCAGCCAATTCGGCAGCCGCACCGAGCTGGTCGCCGAGAACGAAAAACTCAAGACTGAAAACCTGCTGTTGCAGGGGCGCATGCAAAAGCTGGCGGCCCTCACCGAGCAGAACGTTCGGCTGCGCGAGTTGCTCAATTCTTCCGCGCTGGTCAACGAAAAGGTCGAGGTGGCCGAGTTGATCGGCATGGACCCCAATCCGTTTACCCATCGCATCATCATCAACAAGGGTGAACGCGACGGTGTGGTCCTCGGTCAGCCGGTGCTCGACGCCCGTGGCCTGATGGGCCAGGTGGTTGAGCTGATGCCTTACACCTCACGGGTGTTGNTGCTGACCGACACCACCCACAGCATTCCGGTGCAAGTGAACCGCAACGGTCTGCGAGCAATCGCCAGCGGCACCGGTAACCCGGAGCGCCTGGAACTGCGTCACGTCGCGGACACGGCTGATATCAAGGAAGGCGATCTGTTGGTCAGTTCCGGCCTCGGTCAGCGATTCCCGGCCGGTTACCCGGTCGCGACCGTCAAGGAAGTGATCCACGATTCCGGCCAGCCGTTTGCCATCGTGCGTGCCGTGCCAACCGCCGCGTTGAACCGCAGCCGTTACCTGCTGCTGGTGTTCACCGACGGCCGCACCGCCGAAGAGCGCGCCAACGAAGCTGCCCAGGCGCAAGAAGCGCTGGACCAGCACGGTGGTGGGCCGATCATTCCGGCGACCGTGCCTAAACCCGTGCCGGCGACCGTGGTGGTGCCCGCCGCAGCCGCTGCGCCTGCTGCAACGCCTGCCGCAACACCGGCAGTACCAGCACCGGCGTCAACCCCGGCCAAACCTGCGGCCGCCAAGCCCCCCGCAGCGCAACCTGCCGCAACCAAACCGCCGGCCACTCAACCGGCTGCGGTGAAGCCTGCCGCCAAACCGCCTGTCTCCGCGCCGGCTACCACTGGGGGACGAGAATAATGGTCGGTGCTACCGCATCCCGAAATGGCTGGATGATCTGGCTGACGTTTGCCATTGGCATGCTGCTAAGCGTTTCGCCGCTGCCGCAATTCATGGAAATCCTGCGACCGCTCTGGCTCGCGTTGNTGCTGGCTTTCTGGGCGTTGTACTTGCCGCAGAAAGTCGGCATGGTCACCGCGTGGTGCCTGGGCCTGGCGGAAGACGTGCTCTATGGCACCTTGCTGGGCCAGAACGCGTTGATCCTCACCTTGATTACGTTCCTGGTGCTGTCACTGCAACAGCGCCTGCGGATGTTCCCGATGTGGCAGCAGTGCCTGGTGATCCTGGTGATCTTCGGCCTCGCGCAGCTGGTTCAACTATGGCTGAGCGCCCTGACCGGCAATCGTCAGCCGACGTTGGCGCTGGTACTGCCGGCCTTGGTCAGTGCATTGCTCTGGCCATGGGTCAGCTACGGTTTGCGCGGGTTGCGTCGACGCTACAAAATCAATTAATTCGGTCAGGCATCTGCCAGTACCTCGACAGGGAGATGTCTTGATGAGAAAGCTGTACCTCGCCTCAGGCTCGCCGCGTCGGCGTGAACTGCTCACGCAGATCGGTGTGCCGTACTCCGCCATCAGCGCGGACATCGATGAAACCCCTTTAGCTCAAGAATCCCCGTCGGCCTATGTCGAGCGCCTGGCGCGCGGCAAAGCCGAGGCCGGGCGCGGCGCGGTCGTGTCCGACGCCGATTTTTGCGTGCTGGGTGCCGACACCGCCGTGGTGCTCAACGGGAAAATTCTCGGCAAACCGGTGGACGAAGCCGATGCGTGCGCCATGCTTATGATGTTGGCCGGTCAGGAACACGAAGTCTTGACCGCCATTGCGGTGCTTGACGGTGAGCGTTGTGAGTCCCGGGTAGTGCGCAGTCTGGTGCGCTTTCGCAGCATCGCTCGCGATGAAGCGGCGGCCTACTGGGCCAGTGGCGAACCCCGGGACAAGGCCGGTGGCTATGGCATTCAAGGACTGGGCGCGGTGTTTGTCGCCGGGCTCAATGGCAGTTACTCGGCGGTGGTTGGACTGCCGCTGTGCGAAACCGCTGAGCTGCTCGGCCATTTCGGCATACCCTGTTGGCAAACCCTTAACGCGCGCTAAGCGTCGTACTGACAAGATGCGGCCATTATCGTGAACATGCCTGAACGAGACCCTGCCATGAGTGAAGAGATTCTGATCAATATCACGCCGATGGAATCGCGCGTGGCGGTGGTAGAAAACGGTGTTCTGCAAGAAGTGCACGTCGAGCGCACCCAGAAGCGCGGGATCGTTGGCAACATCTATAAAGGCAAGGTTGTGCGCGTACTGCCAGGCATGCAAGCCGCCTTCGTCGATATCGGCCTGGACCGCGCCGCGTTCATTCACGCCTCGGAAATATCCCTGCGCGAAGGCCCGGCGGTGGAGAGCATCAGCGCGCTGGTTCACGAAGGCCAGAGTCTGGTCGTCCAGGTCACCAAGGACCCGATCGGTTCCAAAGGCGCACGCCTGACGACGCAACTGTCAATTCCGTCGCGTTATCTGGTGTACATGCCGCGGACTGCCCACGTCGGCATTTCCTTGAAAATCGAAGACGAAGCCGAGCGTGAACGCCTGAAAAAGGTGGTCAGCGACTGCGTGGCCGCTGAGGGCATCAAGGAAGCCGGCGGTTTTATCTTGCGCACCGCCGCAGAAGGCGCCGGCGCCGATGAAATCCTGATGGACATTCGCTACCTGCGGCGCTTGTGGGACCAGATCGGTGCACAGATCAAAACCATCGGTGCTCCGAGCGTCATCTATGAAGACCTGGGCCTGGCCCTGCGCACGCTGCGTGACCTGGTCAGCCCGAAGATTGAGAAAATCCGCATCGACTCGCGGGAAACCTTCCAGCGCACCACGCAGTTTGTTGCCGAACTGATGCCGGAAATTGCCGACCGCCTGGAGCACTATCCAGGTGAGCGGCCGATCTTCGACCTGTATGGCGTTGAAGACGAAATCCAGAAAGCCCTGGAACGCAAAGTGCCACTCAAGTCCGGCGGCTACCTGGTGGTGGACCCGGCGGAAGCCATGACCACCATCGACGTCAACACCGGTGCATTTGTTGGCCATCGCAACCTCGAAGAAACCATTTTCAAGACCAACCTCGAAGCAGCCACCGCTATCGCGCGTCAGATGCGCCTGCGCAACCTGGGCGGCATCATCATCATCGACTTCATCGACATGGAAGACGAAGAACACCAGCGCCAGGTGCTGCGCACGCTCGAGAAGCAGCTTGAGCGCGATCACGCCAAGACCAATATCATCGGTATTACCGAGTTGGGCCTGGTGCAGATGACCCGCAAACGCACCCGCGAAAGCCTTGAGCAAGTGCTGTGCGAACCTTGCAGTAGCTGTCAGGGCCGCGGCAAGTTGAAGACGCCGGAAACGGTCTGCTACGAAATTTTCCGCGAAATCCTCCGCGAGGCGCGTGCCTATCAAGCGGAAGGCTATCGTGTATTGGCGAACCAGAAAGTCGTCGACCGTTTGCTCGACGAGGAGTCGGGTAATGTCGCCGAGCTTGAAGGATTTATCGGACGCACCATTCGGTTCCAGGTGGAAACCATGTATTCCCAGGAACAATACGACGTGGTGCTGCTCTGAATCGCTGTGTTTCACCCTTACTAGAACGGCTGGCCTCAGCTTTTTGCAGTATTTTTGCCATGGGAGCCAACTGACATGGAACGTCTGACACGCATTTTGGCCGCACTGACCCGCTGGGGTCTTGGCCTGTGCGCGTTGGTCCTGGTGTTGATGGCGTTGTACGTCAGCCTCGGCCGGGAGCTGACGCCTCTGGTCGCCGAATACCGTGCCGACGTCGAAACCAAAGCCAGCGCCGCGTTGGGCATGCCGTTGCAGATCGGTAAGCTGGAAGGCAACTGGAGCGGTTTCGCGCCGATTTTGCTGGCGCACGATGTGACGGTCGGCGAGGGTGCCAACGCCCTGCACCTGGATCAGGTGCGAGCGGTGCCGGATCTTTGGGAAAGCCTGCTGGCTCGCGAAGTGCGCATTGCCCACTTGGAACTCAACGGCCTGAAGATCAGCCTCAAGGAAGGCGCGGACGGTCATTGGGCGCTGGAAGGGTTGCCGGTGCAGCAGGACCAGCCGCTTGATCCAGAGCAACTGCTCAACCGCATGCAAATGGTCCAGCAGCTGTCGGTGATCGACAGTCAGGTGACTTTGCAACCGCTAGACCACCCGCCGCTGACCCTGACCTACGTTGGCCTGAACCTGAAAACCGGCGTCTCCCGCCAGCGCCTCGAAGTCCGTCTTAACCTGCCCGACGGCCAACCGGTGGCCATGAGTGTGCACACGCGTATTCGCGCCAGCCAGTGGAAGGACGGCGAGGCTGAGGCCTACCTGAGCCTTCCGCAAAGCGACTGGTCGAAATGGTTGCCCGAACGCCTGACCCGGCAATGGAACTTCTCTGAAATCAAGGCCGGTGGCGAGCTCTGGGTGAACTGGGGCAACGGCGCACTGCAAAGCGGCGCCATTCGCTTGAACGCGCCGCAACTCAAGGGTGCCTACGCCGAACGCAAGCCGATCCAGATCAACAATCTGGCGCTCAACGGTTATTTCCAGCGCAGCACCGAAGGCATGCTGGTGACCCTGGACTCTCTGGCCATGAACTTCGGCGAGACCCGCTGGGAATCGCACCTGCAACTTCGACAGACCGCCGCCACCGACAAGGCTGAAGAGCTTTGGCATCTGCAAGCCGACCGCCTCGACCTCACCCCGCTCACGCCGCTGATTAACGCCTTGGGGCCGCTGCCCGAAGGCGTTGCCACGGCGATCGAACGACTCAAGGTGACCGGCGGGCTGCGTAATGTGCTGATCGATCTGCGCCCCAATGCCACCGATGACAGCAAGTTCAGCTTTGCTGCCAACCTAGATCAGGTCGGCTTCGATGCGTATCACGGCGCTCCTGCAGCGAGAAATGTCAGCGGCAGCATCAGCGGTGACCTCGGTCAGGGCGAACTGCGNATGGACAGCAAGGATTTTNTCTTGCACCTGGACCCGATTTTCGCCAAACCATGGCAATACATCCAGGCCAACGCCCGTCTGGCCTGGAAGCTCGACAAAGAAGGTTTCACCCTGATCGCGCCGTACCTGAAGGTGCTGGGGGAGGAGGGCAAGATTGCCGGTGACTTCCTGATCCGCCTGCATTTCGACCATGCCCAAGAAGACTATATGGACCTGCGGGTCGGCATGGTCGACGGCGACGGTCGCTACACCGCCAAGTACCTGCCGACCATGCTCAGCCCGGCGCTGGANGAATGGTTGCGCACGGCGATTCTCAAAGGTGCGGTGGACCAAGGTTTCTTCCAGTACCAGGGGTCGTTGAACCACGACGCGTTGCCCGCTGCGCGCAATATCAGCCTGTTCTTCAAGGTGCATGACGCCGAACTGGCTTTCCAGCCGGGATGGCCGCATGTCAGCAAGGTTAGCGGGGATGTGTTCGTTGAAGACAGTGGCGTGCGGATTCTGGCCAGCAAGGGTCAGTTGCTCGACACTCAGGTTCGTGACATTTACGTCAATATCCCCCATGTACCGGACGGGCAGAACGTCCACCTGTTCCTCGACGGCGGGTTTTCCGGCGGGTTGGGTGATGGCCTGAAGATTCTCCAGGAAGCGCCAATCGGCACGGCTGAAACCTTTGCCGGATGGGAAGGCGAGGGCGATCTGCAAGGTAAGCTGAAGCTGGATATTCCGCTGGTCAAAGGCGAGCAGCCGAAGATTCTCGTCGACTTCAAGACCGCCAAGGCGCGGTTGAAGCTGGCCGAACCCTCACTGGAGTTGACGCAGCTCAAGGGGGATTTCCGCTTCGACAGTGCCAAGGGCTTGAGCGGACAAAACATCACCGCCCGTGCCTTCGATAAACCGGTCACCGCACAGATTTTTGCCGATGGCAGTGCGGGCAACCTCAAGACCCGCGTCACCGCCTCCGGTCAGGTCGAGGTCAAGAAACTCACCGACTGGTTGAGCGTCACCCAGTCTTTGCCGGTATCCGGCCTGATCCCGTATCAACTGCAACTGAACCTGGATGGCCCTGACAGCCAGCTCTCGGTCAATTCCAGCCTCAAAGGCGTGGCGGTCGATTTGCCGGCGCCGTTCGGCATGACCGCCGATGCTGGCCGCGACACCACGTTCCGCATGACCCTGCAAGGGCCGGAGCGGCGTTACTGGGTCAATTATGGTGAGCTGGCAGACTTCACGTTTGCGGCGCCGCCCGGCAATTTTGCCGACGGTCGTGGCGAGTTGTTCCTGGGCGGCGGCAGTGCCGTGCTGCCCGGCGCAAAAGGACTGCGAGTACGCGGCGTGTTGTCGGAACTGGATGTTGGGCCGTGGAAGGATCTGGCGGACAAGTACGCTGGCCAGGATCCGGGCGGCAGTGCCAAGCAGTTGCTGAGCAGTGCGGACTTCAAGGTTGGCAAGCTCAGTGGTATCGGCACGACGCTAGATCAGGCGTCGGTGCAGTTAAACCGCAAACCGGCCGCGTGGGCTTTGCAACTCGACAGTCAGCAGGTCAAGGGCAGCGCGAACATCCCCGATGCGAAAGGCGCGCCGATTGCGATCAATCTGCAAACCGTGCGGTTGCCGGCACCCGACCCGACGGTCCTCGCCGACGAAAACTCACCGGATCCACTGGCCTCGGTGGACCCGACCAAGATCCCGGCGCTGGACATCACCATCAATCAGCTGTTCCAGGGGCAGGACCTCGTCGGCGCCTGGTATCTGAAAGTCCGTCCGACGGCCAAGGGTATTGCGCTCAATACGCTGGACTTGGGTCTCAAGGGTATTTTGTTGCAGGGCAGTGGCGGCTGGGAGGGCATACCCGGCAGCTCCAGCAGTTGGTACAAAGGGCGGATCAGCGGCAAGAATCTCGCTGACGTGCTGAAAGGCTGGGGCTTTGCGCCGAGCGTCACCAGTGAAGAATTTCACATGGATGTCGACGGTCGCTGGCCCGGTTCACCGGCTTGGCTGGCCACCAAACGCTTCTCCGGCACCCTTGATGCCTCGTTGAATAAAGGCCAGTTCGTCGAGGTCGAAGGCAGCGCCCAGGCCCTGCGTGTGTTCGGCCTGCTCAACTTCAATTCCATCGGTCGTCGTCTGCGCCTGGACTTCTCCGACCTGTTCGGCAAAGGCTTGAGTTATGACCGGGTCAAAGGTCTGTTGGCCGCGACCAACGGGGTTTATGTGACGCAGGAGCCGATCCTGCTGACCGGCCCGTCGAGCAACATCGAACTGAACGGTACCCTGAACCTGGTGGCCGACCAGGTTGACGCGAAACTGCTGGTGACTTTGCCGGTGACCAACAACCTGCCGATTGCCGCGCTGATCGTGGGTGCGCCGGCCATCGGCGGTGCGCTGTTCCTGATCGACAAGCTGATCGGTGACCGCGTGGCACGTTTCGCCAGCGTCAAATACACCGTCAAAGGCCCATGGAAAGAGCCGAAAATCACCTTCGACAAGCCTTTTTGAGTTCTTTTTTGAAAAGGCACTCCCCAAGCCTATGGAGTAGCATGGCGACCTGTCCTTATAAAAAGCGACCCAGGAGCGCGCCATGTCTTTTGCGGTGATTCTCGACGCACCGCAGTGTGAAAAGGCACTCCCCAAGCCTATGGAGTAGCATGGCGACCTGTCCTTATAAAAAGCGACCCAGGAGCGCGCCATGTCTTTTGCGGTGATTCAAATGGTCAGCCAGAGCGAGGTGCTGGCCAACCTGGCCCGGGCCCGGCATTTGCTCGAAGAGGCTGCGGCGGGTGGCGCGCAGCTGGCGGTGCTGCCGGAAAACTTCGCCGCCATGGGCCGTCGCGACATTGCCGACATCGGCCGCGCCGAGGCGTTGGGTGAAGGTCCGATCCTCCCATGGTTGAAACAGACCGCCCGCGACCTCACCTTATGGATAGTGGCCGGCACGTTGCCGTTGCCGCCAGTGGACCATCCGACGTCCAAAGCCCATGCCTGCTCGTTGCTGGTCAATGATCAGGGCGAAACGGTGGCGCGCTATGACAAGCTGCACCTGTTCGACGTGGACGTGGCGGACAATCGCGGGCGGTATCGCGAATCCGATGACTATGCTTATGGCAGTGGGGTCGTGGTGGCGGACACGCCCGTCGGCCGGGTCGGCCTGACAGTGTGTTACGACCTGCGTTTCCCGGAGTTGTACAGCGAACTGCGCGCTGCGGGCGCGCAATTGATTACCGCGCCGTCGGCATTTACTGCGGTGACCGGCGCGGCGCATTGGGATGTGCTGATTCGCGCACGGGCCATCGAGACTCAATGTTATGTGCTAGCGGCCGCCCAGGGTGGGACGCATCCGGGACCGCGGGAAACCTGGGGTCACGCGGCGATCGTCGACCCTTGGGGGCGAGTGCTGACCCAACAGGATCAAGGCGAGGCGGTGTTGTTGGCCGAACGCGACAGCAGTGAACAGGCGTCGATACGGGCGCGCATGCCGGTGGTCAACCATCGGCGCTTTTTCTCGCAGGGCGCGCAGCGACCTGCTTCGGAACGATGAATTTAAGGCCAAACCTATGAGCGAGTTGTTGTCCTCAGTCAGTGAACACCTCCTGGCACCCGGTGGCGTGACCATCGAGAGCCTGCAAGGTGTGCTCGGCGATCTGGCCGGCCCGGGCATTGATGCCGCGGATCTGTATTTCCAGGGGCAGATTTCCGAGTCCTGGGCGCTGGAAGACGGGATCGTCAAGGAAGGCAGCTTCAACCTCGACCAAGGCGTCGGCGTGCGTGCGCAATCGGGTGAAAAAACCGGTTTCGCCTACAGCAATGCCATCACCCTCGAAGCCCTCGGCGCAGCGGCCCGTGCGGCGCGTTCGATCTCCCGCGCCGGGCAGAACGGCACAGTGCAGGCGTTCACCACGGCGGACGTCGCCCAGTTGTACGGGCCGGACAACCCGCTGGAAGTGATGAGCCGCGCGGAGAAAGTCGAACTGCTCAAGCGCATCGACGTCGCCACCCGTGCCCTCGACCCGCGTATCCAGCAAGTCACCGTGAGCATGGCCGGTGTGTGGGAACGCATTCTTGTCGCTTCGACCGACGGCAGCCTGGCCGCCGATGTGCGGCCGTTGGTGCGCTTCAACGTCAGCGTGATCGTCGAGCAAAACGGTCGCCGCGAGCGTGGTGGTCATGGTGGTGGTGGGCGCACCGACTACCGTTATTTCCTCGCTGAAGACCGTGCCATGGGCTATGCCCGTGAAGCGCTGCGTCAGGCACTGGTCAACCTTGAAGCGATTCCGGCGCCGGCCGGTACATTGCCGGTGGTGTTGGGCTCGGGCTGGTCCGGTGTGTTGCTCCACGAAGCCGTTGGCCATGGCCTGGAAGGCGACTTCAACCGCAAGGGCAGTTCGGCCTACAGTGGGCGCATGGGCGAGATGGTCGCATCCAAGCTGTGCACCATTGTCGATGATGGCACCCTGGCCGGTCGCCGTGGCTCGCTGAGCGTCGACGACGAAGGTACACCGACCGAGTGCACCACGCTGATTGAAAACGGCGTGCTCAAGGGTTACATGCAAGACAAGCTCAACGCTCGCCTGATGGGCGTGGCGCGTACCGGTAACGGCCGCCGCGAGTCCTACGCGCACCTGCCGATGCCGCGTATGACCAACACCTACATGCTCGGTGGCGAAAGCGATCCGGCGGAAATCATCGCTTCGGTAAAACGCGGGATCTACTGCGCCAACCTCGGCGGTGGTCAGGTGGACATCACCAGCGGTAAGTTCGTGTTCTCCACCAGCGAAGCGTACCTGATCGAAGACGGCAAGATTACCGCGCCCGTCAAAGGGGCAACGTTGATTGGTAACGGGCCGGAAGCCATGAGCAAGGTGTCGATGGTCGGTAACGACCTGTCGCTGGACAGTGGCGTGGGCACATGCGGCAAAGATGGGCAATCGGTGCCGGTGGGTGTCGGCCAGCCAACGCTGAAAATCGATGCGATCACTGTGGGTGGCACAGGATCGTAAAAGGATGGAGCTTCGGGTGAGCCGCTTGGCGACTCACCCGATTCGAGATTTAACGCAGACCGCGTTGAGTCTCGTCCAGCTCACGGATGTATTTGAAAATTTTACGGCTGGTGGCCGGAGCCTTGTTTTGCGCCAGTTCGTGCTGGGCCTGACGGATCAGGGAGCGCAGTTGCTGGCGGTCCGCCTCCGGGTAGTCGAGCACGAACTTCTCCAGGACCGCATCGTCGCCCGCGATCAAGCGATCGCGCCAGCGTTCCAGGCCATGGAAACGTTCGTTGTACTGCCGAGTGGAGGCATCGAGTTGATCGAGCAAGGTCAGAATGGCGTCAGTGTCCTGATCGCGCATCAGTTTGCCGATAAACATGATGTGCCGTTTACGCGCGATATTCGCGGTGTGCTTAGGCGCATCAGCCAGGGCCCGGCGCATTTCGTCGGTCAGTGGCAGTTTTGCAACCAAGTCAGGCTTGAGCGTTGTAAGGCGCTCGCCAAGATCAACCAGAGCATGCAGCTCGCGTTTGACCTGGGTTTTGCTTTTTTCTCCCCATCGAGGGAGTCGTCGTAAGAATCAACCATGGTGGCAGTCCGCAAAGAAACGCCGCCATGATAACCAGTCGGGGGCCGCTTGTCCGGCCCGGTCGCTCGATGGCCTTAACCGAAAGCAGAATTTGAGTGGAGAAAACCATGAGTGCAGCCCAAAGCGTCGGTCCGCAAGCGTTACCGGCACTGCAGGAACAAGTCGAGCAGATCCTTGCCGAGGCCAAGCGCCAGGGGGCCAGTGCCTGTGAAGTGGCGGTCTCGCTGGAGCAGGGGCTGTCGACGTCGGTACGCCAGCGGGAAGTGGAAACCGTCGAATTCAACCGCGACCAGGGGTTTGGCATCACATTGTATGTGGGTCAGCGCAAAGGCTCGGCCAGCACCTCGGCCAGTGGTCCTGAAGCGATTCGTGAAACCGTCGCGGCGGCGTTGGCNATCGCCAAGCACACTTCCGAAGACGAAGCTTCCGGCCTGGCAGATGCCGCGCTGATGGCCAGGGATCTGCAAGATTTCGACCTGTTCCATGAATGGGACATCACCCCAGAGCAAGCCATCGAGCAGGCGCTGACCTGTGAAGCCGCGGCATTTGCTGCCGACAGCCGGATCAAGAACGCCGACGGCACCACCCTCAGCACTCATCAAGGCTGCCGCGTTTACGGCAACAGTCACGGTTTTATCGGCGGCTATGCGTCGACCCGTCACAGCTTGAGCTGTGTGATGATCGCCGAAGCCAACGGCCAGATGCAGCGCGACTATTGGTATGACGTAAGCCGTCAGGGCAACTTGTTGGCCGACCCGGTGAGCATCGGCCAGCGTGCCGCGCAACGGGCCGCGAGCCGGTTGGGCGCCCGTCCGGTACCGACTTGCGAAGTGCCGGTGCTGTTTTCGGCTGAACTGGCCGGTGGCTTGTTCGGCAGTTTCCTGGGCGCGATTTCCGGCGGCAACCTGTACCGCAAATCGTCTTTCCTTGAAGGCACGCTGGGTCAGAAACTGTTCCCGGAATGGCTGACCATCGATGAGCGNCCGCACCTGATGCGTGCCATGGGCAGCTCAGCGTTCGACGGTGATGGCCTGGCCACTTATGCCAAGCCGTTTGTCGAGAAGGGTGAGTTGGTGTCGTACGTACTGGGCACTTACGCCGGCCGCAAGCTTGGCCTGCCAAGCACAGCCAACTCCGGTGGCGTGCACAACCTGTTCGTCACCCATGGCGACGAAGATCAGGCGGCGCTGTTGCGTCGCATGGGTCGCGGCTTGCTGGTGACCGAATTGATGGGCAGTGGCCTGAACATGGTCACCGGCGATTATTCCCGGGGCGCGGCGGGTTACTGGGTCGAGAATGGCGAAATCCAGTTCGCGGTCCAGGAAGTGACCATCGCCGGCAACATGCGCGACATGTTCAAGCAGATCGTTGCCGTCGGTAATGACCTGGAATTGCGCAGCAACATTCGCACCGGTTCGGTGTTGATCGAACGGATGACGGTAGCCGGCAGCTAACGCTTAGCCGTTACACAAAAAGGCGCGCCACCCATCGTTGGGTGGCGCGCCTTTTTTTGCGTTGGTTTTCTTGGGGTTGTTTTGGTTCTCATTATCATCTAATAATAATGTCAGACGACTCAGATATTGACACAAAAAGGCGCGCCACCCATCGTTGGGTGGCGCGCCTTTTTTTGCGTTGGTTTTCTTGGGGTTGTTTTGGTTCTCATTATCATCTAATAATAAATCTCATTACCGAATGAGCCCGGATCATGAGTTCTGCCTTGCACGAGCAGCCTTACCTGGAGAGCTGGCGCTGGATGAGTCGCCAGATCCGTTGCGCGATGGACCCTGACGAGCCTCGCCTGATCGAACATTACCTGGCTGAAGGCCGGTATCTGGCGTGTTGCACGGCCACTTCTCCCTGGACCATCGCCGAAACCTCTTTCCGTTTGCTGCTCGACACCGCTGCCGATGTCGCGTTGCCCTGGCATTGGCGGACTTACTGCCTGGACCAGGCCTGGCGCCCTTTGCGCGAACTTGAACGCCTCTCTCTGTGCAAATGCCGCCTCAAGCGCTGGCAAAGCTACACCTGGCAACTGGCGATCTGCGAGTTGCAGCCCTCGATTCCTCTCATAGAACTGGTGCAAGGATTTTCTGATGAACAAGACTCGTATTGAGCGCGACAGCATGGGCGAGCTTCAAGTCCCGGTGGATGCGCTCTATGGCGCGCAGACCCAGCGTGCGGTGGATAACTTCCCGATCAGCGGCAAACCGATGCCCGTGCAGTTCATCCGTGCGTTGATCCTCGCCAAGGCCGCCGCCGCCCAGGCCAACGTCGAGCTCAAGCAAATCAGCGAGTCCCAGGGCAAAGCCATCGTCGATGCGGCACTGGGGCTGCTTCAAGGCGACTTCATGCAGCACTTCCCGGTGGANATCTTCCAGACCGGCTCCGGCACCAGTTCCAATATGAACGCCAACGAAGTGATTGCGACCCTGGCCAGCCGCCTGCTGGGCGAGCCGGTCAACCCCAATGACCACGTGAACTGCGGCCAAAGCAGCAACGACATTATCCCGACCACCATCCATGTCAGCGCTGCACTTGCGTTGCATGAGCAACTGCTGCCGGCGCTGGTGCGTCTGGTGCAGGTCATCGAACGCAAGGCTGAAGAGGTTCATCACCACGTCAAAACCGGTCGCACGCACCTGATGGACGCCATGCCCGTGCGCATGAGCCAGGTGCTCAATGGCTGGGCGCAACAGCTCAAGGCCAATATCGGTCACTTGCAGGACCTGCTGCCGAGCTTGCAGGCGTTGGCCCAGGGCGGCACGGCGGTCGGCACCGGGGTCAACGCACATCCGCAATTCGCAGCGCGTTTCAGCCAACAGCTGAGCGAGCTGACCCACGTTCAGTTCACGCCGGGCAAGGATCTGTTTGCGCTGATAGGTTCCCAGGACACCGCCGTCGCTGTCTCCGGCCAACTGAAAGCCACCGCCGTGTCGCTGATGAAAATCGCCAACGACCTGCGCTGGATGAACTCCGGCCCATTGGCCGGGTTGGGTGAAATCGAGCTGGAAGGCCTGCAGCCAGGCTCTTCGATCATGCCGGGCAAGGTCAATCCGGTGATCCCGGAAGCGACCGCCATGGTCGCCGCCCAAGTTATTGGCAATGACACGGTCATTACCGTCGCCGGCCAGTCCGGCAATTTCGAGCTGAACGTGATGCTGCCGATCATCGCCCAGAACCTGCTGAGCAGCATCGAATTGCTGGCCAACTCCAGCCATCTGCTGGGTGAGAAGGCCATCGCCAGCTTCAAGGTCAATGAGGCCAAGCTCAAGGAAGCGCTGTCGCGTAACCCGATCCTGGTCACTGCACTCAACCCGATCATTGGTTACCAAAAAGCCGCTGAAATTGCCAAGAAGGCTTATCAGCAAGGCCGCCCGGTGATTGATGTCGCCCTCGAGCACACCGACTTGACGCGNAGCCAACTGGAAATCCTGTTGGATCCGGAAAAGCTCACAGCCGGCGGCGTGTAATCACCGACTCTGCTTTGGAGGTTCACCATGGAGCATTGGAAACGCACGATCGAACGGGCCAATCGCTGCTTTATGCAAGGCGAGCTGGTCGACGCTCGCGAAGCCTATTTGCAAGCCCTGGCCCTGGCTCAAGTGTTATTCGAGCGTTGGGCGGATGCCGACGAAGCAGTGGCGGCCTGCGTCATTTCCCATCACAACCTGGCGGACCTGCACCTGCGCCTGAACCAGCCTGAAGAAAGCGCGGAATACTTGTGCGCGATCCATCAGCGGTTGTTGCAAACCATGCAGGACCCGCGCCTGGCCCCAGCACTGCGTGAAGCCGCGCTGCGCCAAAGCAGCAAAACCTATGTCGAGCTGCTGAATTTCATCAGCGAACACGGCGAATATCCGCGCACCCACCGTTTACTGCACACCGATACCGCATCGCCTGCGCCTCTACATCATGGAGTCCATTGAAATGGCTTTTACCTTGCCTGCCCTGCCTTACGCTTACGATGCCCTGGAACCGCATATCGATGCGCAAACCATGGAAATTCACTACACCAAGCATCACCAGACCTACATCAATAACCTGAATGCAGCGGTCGAAGGCACCGAATTTGCCGAATGGTCGGTGGAAAAACTGGTCGCAAGCGTCCAGCAGCTGCCGGAAAAGCTCCGCGCGGCGGTGATCAATCAGGGCGGCGGCCACGCCAACCATTCGTTGTTCTGGGAAGTGATGGCGCCTCACGGTGGCGGCAAACCCGAAGGTGCGCTGGCCAAGGCGATTGATGAGCAACTGGGTGGCCTGGACAGTTTCAAGGAAGCCTTCACCAAGGCCGCGCTGACCCGCTTCGGCAGTGGCTGGGCCTGGCTCAGTGTCACACCGCAAAAGACTCTGATTGTGGAAAGCAGCGGCAACCAGGACAGCCCGTTGATGAACGGCAATTCGCCGATCCTGGGTCTGGACGTGTGGGAGCACGCTTACTACCTGCGCTACCAGAACCGTCGCCCGGAATACATCAATGCGTTCTACAACGTGATCAATTGGCCTGAAGTCGCTGCGCGTTATCAGGCTGCGCTGGTTTAAGTCCTCTATAAAAACAATCCAAGGCTGACTATGGGCACTGAAACACTGGCGATTGGCAGCGGACGAATGTTTCGTTACGCGTTGGGATCGCTGTTGCTGCTGGCGGGCATGTCGTTGTTGGTCGCTCATGGACTGGCGTGGCTGGATCTCGAACCCAAACTCCTGCGCGCACTCCAGGGCGGGGCGATTTGTGCCTTGGGCACTGCGTTGGGCGCGGTTCCTGTGCTGGTGATTCGCCGCATGCCGCAGGCGGTCAGCGATACGTTGCTCGGTTTTGGTGCCGGGGTGATGCTCGCGGCGACGGCGTTTTCGCTGATCGTTCCGGGGATTTCCGCTGCTGAAAGCCTGGGGCTGACACCCTGGGCGGCCAGCGGCTTGATCAGCTTCGGCATCATGCTCGGCGCGTTCGGGCTGTTTCTGGTGGACCGTAAGGTGTCGGGCGCCTCGCCGGAAATGCTCGTCGGAACCCTGGAACGGCCGGTCATCCCGCCACGGATCTGGTTGTTTGTGTTTGCCATCATTGCCCACAACATTCCTGAAGGCATGGCGGTCGGTGTTTCGGCCGGTGGTGGAATGCCCGATGCTGACAGCCTGGCCATGGGTATCGCGTTGCAGGATGTGCCGGAAGGGCTAGTGATCGCGCTGGTATTGGCAGGGGCGGGGATGTCGCGGGTCAAGGCATTCCTGATCGGTGCAGCATCAGGTCTTGTGGAGCCGGTCTTCGCGTTGTTGTGCGCGTGGCTGGTGAGCCTGGCCGAATTGCTGTTGCCGTTAGGATTGGCGNTGGCGGCTGGGGCGATGTTGCTGGTGGTGACGCACGAAGTGATCCCCGAGTCGCGCCGTAATGGTCACGACAAGCTGGCGAGTCTAGGCTTGTTGATCGGGTTTTGCTTGATGATGGTGATGGATACGGCGCTCGCCTAGGCGAGTGCTTAACCGCCTTCGCCAAAGTAGTCGTTGATCAGATCCACCAACGCCTTCAAGGCTTCGTCAGCCTGTTCACCTTCGGTANTTAAATGGATTTTTGTTCCCTTACCGGCAGCGAGCATCATCATGGCCATGATGCTTTTGCCGTCTACCATGGACTCGGGAGTACGTCCGACCCGGATCGTGCAATCCTTGAACTCACCGGCAACGCCAACGAATTTTGCCGAAGCGCGGGCATGCAGGCCCAGCTTGTTGATGATTTCAATTTCCAGAGCGGGCATCGCGGGGGTGTTCCTTTCAGCTAAGGTCGCGGTGGCGAACCTGAACGTTCTTGAGGGTTTGTTGCAGGACCTGGCCCAGACGTTCGGTCAGGTAGACGGAGCGGTGATGCCCGCCGGTGCAGCCAATGGCGATGGTGACGTAAGCCCGGTTGCTGGCGGCAAAGCGCGGCAACCATTTGAGCAGGTAGCTGGAGATGTCCTGGAACATCTCCTCGACATCCGGCTGTGCAGCCAGGTACTCGGCCACCGGTTGATCAAGGCCTGACTGNTCGCGCAATTCCGGCTTCCAGTAAGGGTTGGGCAGGCAGCGCACGTCGAACACTAGGTCCGCATCCACCGGCATGCCCCGCTTGAATCCGAAAGATTCCACCAGGAACGCAGTGCCGGCTTCCGGCTGGTTCAGCAGGCGCAGCTTGATGGTATCGCGCAACTGATAAAGGTTCAGGTTGGTGGTGTTCACCTTGAGGTCTGCCAGATCGGCGATCGGGCCCAGCAGATTACTTTCGTCCTGAATCGCCTCGGCCAGCGAGCGATTGGCGTTGCTCAGTGGGTGGCGGCGGCGGGTTTCCGAAAAGCGTTTGAGCAACGTTTCTTCGTCGGCGTCCAGGTACAGCACGTCACACTTGATATGCCGACTTCGGACTTCTTCGAGCAATTCCGGAAACCGCGACAGGTGACTCGGCAGGTTGCGCGCATCGATGGACACAGCAACCAGCGGTTGTGCGAGCTCGGTATGAATCAGCGCACGTTCCGCCAACTCCGGCAGCAAACCGGCGGGCAGGTTGTCGATGCAATAAAATCCGTTGTCCTCNAGAACATCGAGTGCGGTACTTTTACCTGAGCCGGAACGGCCACTGACGATGATCAGGCGCATGATTAATGACCGTTTTGCTCGTCCAGGACAACCTGATACAAGGCTTCATTGCTCGGGGCGCTGCGCAGTTTTTCGCGTACTTCCTTGCGGTCGAGCATGCTGGCGATCTGCCGGAGCAGTTCCAGGTGCGCATCGGTGGCGGCTTGCGGGACCAGCAGGACGAACAGCAGGTCGACCGGGGCACCGTCGATGGCGTCGAAATCAATAGGTTTTTCCATGTGCAGCAGGGCGCTGACTGGAGACTCACAGCCTTGCAGGCGGCAATGGGGAATGGCGATGCCGTTACCAAAACCGGTTGAACCGAGTTTTTCACGGGCAATCAGCGCCTCATAGACAACTTGCTCATCCAGTTCAGGCACTTCGTGGCTGATCAGCTTGGCAATTTGTTCGAGTGCTTTCTTTTTGCTGCCGCCCGGCACGTTCACGAGGGAACGGCCGGGGGTCAGGATGGTTTCAAGTCGGATCATGGGTTGGGAGTGTTAACGACCGGTCGCGCCCTGAAGGAGGCTTTGGGTCTTTTCCTTATGCTTTTTGAGTTGTTTATCCAGCTTGTCGGTCAGTGCGTCGATCGCCGCGTACATGTCGGTATGCTCCGCGTTGGCGACCACTTCATTGCCGGGAATATGCAGCGTGGCTTCGATTTTCTGCTTGAGCTTTTCGACCGTCATCGTCACCTGCACGTTGGTGATCTTGTCGAAATGCCTCTCTAATCGTTCGAGTTTTTCGCCGATGTAGGTGCGAAGAGGTTCGGTCACTTCCAGTTGGTGTCCACTGATGTTGACTTGCATACAGCTTCTCCTTCGTTGCCAGTGCATAAAGCGACAGGCAAAAGCGCCTGCCACTGGAACGCTATGGCCNGCCNNTACATCAAACGCTTACGCTCGCTGGAAGGCGCGATCCCGAGGGACTCGCGGTACTTGGCGACGGTTCGACGGGCGACCTGAATGCCTTGTGCCTCCAGTAAACCAGCGATCTTGCTGTCACTCAACGGCTTTTTCTGATTTTCCGCGGCAACCAGTTTTTTGATGATCGCGCGGATCGCCGTGGACGAGCATTCGCCGCCTTCGGAGGTGCTTACGTGGCTGGAGAAAAAGTATTTCAGCTCATAAATACCCCGTGGGGTATGCATGAATTTCTGTGTGGTCACCCTGGAAATTGTCGATTCATGCATGCCTACCGCTTCGGCGATATCGTGCAGTACCAGCGGTTTCATCGCTTCGTCGCCATACTCCAGGAAGCCGCGCTGATGCTCGACGATCTGAGTGGCCACTTTCATCAGGGTTTCGTTGCGGCTTTGCAGGCTCTTGATGAACCAGCGCGCTTCCTGCAACTGGTTGCGCATGAAGGTGTTGTCGGCACTGGTGTCGGCGCGGCGCACAAAACCGGCGTATTGGGCGTTGACCCGCAGCCGTGGCACCGATTCCTGGTTCAGCTCGACCAACCAGCGCTCGTTGTCCTTGCGCACGATCACATCGGGAACGACATATTCGGCTTCGCTGGACTCGATCTGCGAGCCCGGGCGAGGGTTAAGGCTCTGCACCAGCTCGATGACCTGGCGCAGGTCGTCTTCCTTGAGCTTCATACGGCGCATCAGCTGGCTGTAGTCGCGGCTGCCCAGCAGGTCGATGTAGTCGGTGACCAGGCGCTGGGCTTCGGCGAGCCACGGGGTCTTGGCAGGCAGTTGGCGCAGTTGCAGCAACAGGCACTCACTCAGCGTGCGCGCGCCGATACCGGCGGGCTCGAACTGCTGGATGCGGTGCAGGACGGCTTCGATTTCGTCCAGTTCGATGTCCAGTTCCGGATCGAAAGCCTCAAGGATCTCTTCGAGAGTCTCGTCCAGATAACCCTGGTTATTGATGCAGTCGATCAGGGTCACGGCGATCAGGCGATCGGTGTCGGACATCGGCGCCAGGTTCAGTTGCCACAACAAATGGCTCTGCAAGCTCTCGCCGACGGAGGTGCGGGTGGTGAAATCCCACTCGTCATCATCATTGCTGGGCAGGCTGCTGGCGCTGGTCTGGTAAACGTCTTCCCANGCGGTATCGACAGGCAGCTCGTTGGGAATGCGCTCGTTCCAGTCACCTTCCTCGAGGTTATCCACCGTCGGGGCGGTTTCCTGGTAGGAGGGTTCGGAAATGTCGGCGTTGGGGAGCTGCTCGGCTTTGTCGGCCAAGGGGTCTGCATTATCGAAGTCGTCGCCTTCTTCCTGGCGTTCGAGCATCGGATTGGACTCCAGGGCCTCCTGGATTTCCTGTTGCAGGTCCAGGGTCGACAATTGGAGCAGGCGGATGGCCTGTTGCAGCTGCGGTGTCATCGTCAGCTGCTGGCCCATTCTCAGGACTAGCGATGGTTTCATGGCAGGGGCTTAACACCTTATTCGCCGGCGCACATGCGCCATCCACNACAGGGCGCGTGAGCGCCAAACATAAGCAAATTATATGCCCGAAACTGCAGCGTTTGCCTAGAGCGCTGTAACAATAAAAAAGTATTGATTTTTTATCGAGGCAAGCGCCCGGACAACCAGCCAGACACCTCAATGCTTACAGGCGGAACTCATGGCCCAGATATACTTCCTTGACCAGTTCGTTGGCCAGGATGGTGGCGGAGTCGCCTTCGGCGATCAGCTGACCATCGTTGACGATGTAGGCGGTTTCGCAGATATCCAGTGTTTCACGGACGTTGTGGTCAGTGATCAGCACGCCAATGCCTTTGGCCTTGAGATGATGGATGATCTGCTTGATGTCGCCGACCGAGATCGGGTCGACGCCGGCGAAGGGTTCGTCGAGGAGGATGAATTTCGGGTTGGTGGCCAGTGCCCGGGCGATTTCCACCCGGCGACGTTCACCGCCGGACAAACTCATGCCAAGGTTGTCGCGAATGTGGTTGATGTGGAATTCCTGCAGCAGGCTTTCCAGCTCTTTGCGGCGGCCGTCACGGTCGAGTTCCTTGCGGGTCTCCAGGATCGCCATGATGTTGTCTGCTACCGACAGTTTGCGGAAGATCGACGCCTCTTGCGGAAGATAGCCGATACCGGCCTTTGCGCGACCGTGCATCGGCTGATGGCTGACGTCCAGATCGTCGATCAGAACGCGGCCCTGATCGGCCTGCACCAAGCCAACAATCATGTAGAAGCACGTGGTCTTGCCGGCGCCGTTGG
Source organism: Pseudomonas mandelii (assembly GCF_002251635.1). Lineage (GTDB taxonomy): Bacteria > Pseudomonadota > Gammaproteobacteria > Pseudomonadales > Pseudomonadaceae > Aquipseudomonas > Aquipseudomonas mandelii_B. Next base: position 28,480 of record NZ_NMOJ01000088.1, on the reverse strand, counting down.
GGCCGAGCAAGCCAACGATCTGGCCGCTGTCTATCGATAAACTGACGTCACGCACGACCTGGCGGCTCTTGTAGCTCTTGGCCAGATGCTGAGCTTTCAGAGTTGCCATTACGGGGCCTTTTTCGCGTCGTTTTTCGGCTTGGGCTGGATCACCATGTCAATGCGCGGACGCGCCTCGGTGACCTTGCTGCCCGTCGCACGCCCGGCGCTCGCAAGTTTCTTGGCCGTGTCGTAGACGATTTTTTCGCCTTGGGTGACGTTGTTGTCCTTGTCGACAACTTTTGCCTTGTCGATCAGCACGACGCGGTTTTGCGAGGCGTGGTACTGAATAGTCACCCCCCAACCCTGAACAGGCTTGGTGTCGCCCGCCGTCTGCATCTGCTCGAAGTAGGCGAGGTTGCCCACCGAGGTCACCACGTCGATGTCGCCAGCCGGGGTACGGGTGATGGTCACTGTATTGCCGGTGACCTTCATCGTGCCCTGAGTAATGATCACGTCACCTTTATAGGTGGCAACGCCATTCTTGTCGTCCAGTTGGGCGTCGTCGGCCTGGATGTGGATCGGTTGCTGGCTATCGTTCGGCAGAGCCCAGGCGCTCACGCTTCCCAGTGCTGCGCCCAGACCGAGCAAAATAGGGAGGGTTTTAACGAGCCTCATACTGTCCTCTTACGTTCGATAGCAGGTGTATCCTGCTTTCTTTCAAATACGCTTTCATTCCCTTGCCAGTCGATACACCGCCAGCGCCGTCGATTCTAACGTCTTGCTCGGTCTGCGCATATTGCTGCTGCGGGAACACCGTCATTCGGGTGGTGGTAATCAGGGTTTTGCGGTTTTTCTCGTCGAAACGGGTGATGCGCACCGAGTCGATCAGCTCAACCTGAGTGCCGTCCGGGTTGACTTCGCCGTGCTCACTCTGGACGTGCCACGGGAACTGCGTACCGCGAAACATATTCAGGTCAGGGTTGGTCAGCAACGTCACCTCGCTCGCTTTCAGGTGTTCGACCTTGTCGGACGTCATTTCGTACTGCAATTTGCCGTCCGGCAGGTACTGCACGCTGTGGGCGTTGAGGGCGTAATAGTCGATTGCGCTTTCATCGACCGTGACCACCGGTTTGTCGAGGAAGCGTTCCGGGCTGATGTTCCAGTAGCCGACCGCGGCAAACAGCGCCGCGATGCAGCCGAACAGCAGGAAGTTGCGAATCTTTTTGCTCAGCATAAAACGCTCTATAGGTAGGCGGCGTGGGCCGCATCGAGGCGGCCCTGGGCGCGCAGGATCAATTCACAGAATTCGCGAGCGGCACCCTCGCCACCACGGGCCAGGGTGATGCCATGAGCGTGTTCACGCACGAAGCTGGCAGCGTTTGCTACGGCCATGCCCAGGCCCACCCGGCGAATGACCGGCAGGTCAGGCAGATCGTCGCCCAGATAGGCAACCTGCTCATAGCTTAGGTTGAGTTGGCCAAGAAGCTCGTCCAGAACCACCAGTTTGTCTTCACGACCCTGGTAGAGGTGTGGAATGCCGAGGTTCTTCGCCCGCCGTTCGACCACCGGGGTCTTGCGGCCGCTGATGATAGCGGTCTGCACACCGGCAGCCATCAACATTTTGATGCCCTGGCCGTCGAGGGTGTTGAAGGTCTTGAATTCGCTGCCATCTTCGAGAAAGTACAGGCGGCCATCGGTCAGTACGCCATCAACGTCGAAAATCGCCAATTTGATGTTTTTGCCGCGTTCTAACAGGTTGCTGGTCATTACATCACTCCCGCACGCAGCAAGTCGTGCATGTTCAGGGCGCCAATCGGGCGGTCGTCGCTATTGACCACCACCAGCGCGCCAATCTTGTGGTCTTCCATGATTTTCAGGGCTTCGGCGGCGAGCATCTCGGCGCGAGCGGTCTTGCCGTGCGCGGTCATGACCTGATCGATGGTGGCGCTGTGGATGTCGATGCTGCGGTCCAGTGTGCGGCGCAAGTCACCGTCGGTGAAGATCCCGGCCANNCGCCCGTCAGCCTCCAGGATCACGGTCATGCCCAGGCCTTTGCGGGTCATTTCCATCAGTGCGTCCTTCAGCAAGGTGCCGCGCTGCACCTGCGGCAGCTCCTGGCCGGCGTGCATGACGTTTTCGACTTTCAGCAACAGGCGTCGACCCAGCGCGCCGCCGGGATGGGAAAAGGCGAAGTCTTCAGCGGTAAAGCCCCGGGCTTCCAGCAGCGCAACGGCCAGGGCATCGCCCATGACCAACGCGGCTGTGGTGGAGGAGGTCGGCGCCAGGTTCAGCGGGCAGGCCTCGTGGGCCACGTGAACATTCAGGTTCACTTCGGCAGCCTTGGCCAGCGTTGACTCCGGATTACCGGTGAGACTGATCATTTTGATGCCCAGACGCTTGATCAGCGGCAGCAGGGTCACGATTTCGTTGGTGGTGCCGGAGTTAGACAGTGCCAGGATGATGTCATCCTTGGTGATCATGCCCATGTCGCCGTGGCTGGCTTCGGCCGGGTGCACGAAAAAAGCCGTGGTCCCGGTACTTGCCAGGGTGGCGGCGATTTTGTTGCCGACGTGGCCGGATTTGCCCATGCCGACCACGACAACGCGGCCCTTGCTGGCCAGAATCATCTCGCATGCACGTACGAAATCTGCGTCGATATGGGCCAATAAACCTTCTACGGCTTCAAGCTCGAGGCGGATGGTGCGTTGTGCGGATTGAATAAGCTCGCTGGATTGGCTCATGTCTTAAATCGTATAGCCTGACGAAAAGGCGGCGATTATAGCGGTAATGATCAAAACCCTCACGCAAGTTCGTCACGCTTTGTCATTCCCGGTTACCGAATCCCCTCTGAACAAGGCTTTTTGCCTGTCAAGTTGCTGAACATGGGCCGGCGTGGGCCTTGGGCGCTTGGCCTTTGCAGTGATATAGTTCGCCGCCAGTTCGGCCTGCCCGGGGAGGTATGTGCTTTCGTCAGAGAGCCAGGCGTCCGAGTGTGAGGCTGCATCGCAAGGAGTTTAGATGAGTGCCGATAACGCCTACGCGGTCGAGCTGAAGGGCCTTACCTTCAAGCGCGGGACGCGCAGCATCTTCAATAACGTCGATATTCGCATTCCCCGCGGCAAGGTCACGGGCATCATGGGGCCTTCCGGTTGCGGCAAGACCACNCTGTTGCGCCTGATGGGCATGCAATTGCGTCCCAGCGCCGGCGAAGTGTGGGTCAACGGCCAGAACCTGCCGACATTGTCGCGCAGTGATCTGTTCGATGCGCGCAAGCACATGGGGGTGCTGTTCCAGAGCGGCGCACTGTTCACCGACCTCGACGTGTTCGAAAACGTGGCGTTTCCGCTGCGGGTCCACACTCAGCTGCCGGAAGAAATGATCCGTGACATCGTCCTGCTCAAATTGCAGGCCGTGGGGTTGCGTGGGGCCATCGACCTGATGCCTGACGAGTTGTCCGGTGGCATGAAGCGCCGTGTCGCGCTGGCGCGAGCCATCGCCCTCGATCCGCAGATCCTTATGTATGACGAGCCTTTCGTGGGCCAGGACCCGATCGCCATGGGCGTGCTGGTGCGCCTGATTCGCCTGCTCAACGATGCGTTGGGGATTACCAGTATCGTGGTATCGCACGACTTGGCCGAAACCGCNAGCATCGCCGACTACATTTATGTGGTGGGCGACGGCCAGGTCTTGGGGCAGGGTACTCCCGAGGAGCTGATGAACTCGCAGGAACCGCGTATTCGTCAATTCATGACCGGCGATCCCGACGGTCCGGTCGCCTACCACTTTCCAGCGACGGATTACCGCGCAGATCTTCTGGGGAAGCGTTGATGCGCAAGATTTCACTGTTGGAACGCGTGCGTCGATTCGGCCACGGCGGCATCGATGTGCTGGCGGTGTTCGGTCGTTCGGCGATTTTCCTGTTTCATGCGTTGCTCGGTCGCGGCGGCATTGGTGGCGGCTTTGGCCTGCTGCTAAAGCAACTGCACTCAGTAGGCGTGATGTCCCTGGTGATCATCGTGGTTTCCGGGATTTTCATCGGCATGGTGCTGGCACTGCAGGGGTTCAATATCCTCTCCAGCTACGGTTCGGAGCAAGCTGTGGGGCAGATGGTCGCCCTGACGCTGTTGCGCGAACTGGGCCCGGTGGTCACCGCCTTGCTGTTTGCCGGTCGCGCGGGTTCCGCGTTGACTGCCGAAATCGGCAACATGAAGTCCACCGAGCAGTTGTCCAGCCTGGAAATGATCGGCGTGGACCCGCTCAAGTACATTGTTGCCCCGCGCCTGTGGGCCGGCTTCATTTCCCTGCCACTGCTGGCGATGATTTTCAGCGTGGTGGGCATCTGGGGCGGTTCGTGGGTGGCNGTNGACTGGNTGGGCGTCTATGACGGCTCTTACTGGGGCAACATGCAAAACAGCGTGACCTTCAGCGGCGACGTGCTCAACGGCATCATAAAGAGCATCGTCTTCGCCTTTGTAGTGACCTGGATCGCCGTATTCCAAGGCTATGACTGTGAGCCCACTTCAGAAGGGATCAGTCGCGCCACCACCAAGACCGTTGTGTACGCCTCGCTGGCGGTACTNGGCCTTGACTTCATTTTGACCGCCTTGATGTTTGGAGATTTCTGATGCAAAACCGCACTGTGGAAATCGGTGTCGGCCTTTTCTTGCTGGCTGGCATCCTGGCTTTGCTGTTGCTAGCGTTGCGGGTCAGTGGCCTGTCCCCAAGTGCCACCACCGATACTTATAAACTTTACGCGTACTTCGATAATATTGCCGGTTTGACTGTCAGAGCTAAAGTGACCATGGCCGGTGTAACCATCGGCAAGGTCACGGCGATCGATCTGGACCGCGACAGTTTCACCGGTCGAGTGACGATGCAGCTGGAAAAGCGTGTAGATAACCTGCCGACTGACTCCACTGCATCTATTCTCACTGCGGGTCTGCTGGGCGAGAAGTACATCGGTGTCAGCGTGGGCGGGGAAACAGCCCTGCTCAAGGATGGTGGAACCATTCACGACACCCAGTCGTCGCTGGTGCTCGAGGACCTGATCGGTAAATTCCTGCTCAATACNGTTAGNAAAGACGCCAAATGAGGAATCTNTNCATGATCTCTACCTTGCGACGTGGCCTGTTGGTATTACTCGCGGCCCTGCCGTTGATGGCTAACGCCGTGGCGGCGCCTTCCGCGCATGATCTTGTACAGGACACCACCACTCGGATGCTGGCCGATCTTTCGGCCAACAAAGAGAAGTACAAGCAGGATCCGCAAGACTTTTACACGGCGCTGAACACCATCGTCGGACCTGTGGTGGATGCCGAAGGCATCTCTAAAAGCATCATGACGGTCAAATACTCGCGCAAAGCCACGCCGGCGCAGATGAAGACTTTTGAAGAAAACTTCAAAAGGGGCCTGTTCCAGTTTTATGGCAACGCCCTGCTGGAGTACAACAATCAAGGTATTACCGTCGCCCCAGCCNNGGATGAGTCGGGCGACCGCACCAGCGTTGGCATGACGGTCAAAGGCTCTAACGGTACGATCTATCCCGTGTCGTACACACTTGAGAAGATCAGTGGCGAGTGGAAACTGCGNAACGTGATCATCAACGGTATCAACATCGGCAAGCTGTTCCGCGATCAGTTCGCCGACGCCATGCAGCGCAATGGCAACAACCTGGACAAGACCATCAATGGTTGGGCCGGTGAAGTCGCGAAGGCCAAGGAAAAAACCGCCGACGCCACCGAGAAGTCTGCCCAATGAGTGTGTCGGCCATTCGCATGAGCGAAACCGGCGAGCTGCGACTGAGTGGCATGCTGGATTACCGCACCGGCCCTGGCCTGCGCAAGCAGGGGCAGGCGTTGATCAAATCCAGCAAGGCCGCCGAACTGGTGGTTGATTGTTCGGCAGTGTTGAAGTCCAGCAGCGTAGGCTTGTCCCTGCTGCTGTGCTTCATGCGCGATGCAGAGGCGGCCGGCAAGGCGCTGAGCATCCGCGGGATGCCAGAAGACATGCGTGAAATCGCTCAGGTCAGCGAATTGACCGAGCTGTTGGCGCATCCCTAANNCACATTATTAAAGAAGCCCCCCGTCAGAGTCCTGCTATGCGGGGTTCGCAGGCGCGGGGCTTTTTTGTATGATGTGCGACCCGTGCGCACTGGGCGCCGATAGAGGTTGAGCATGCAGGCCCTAGAAGTTAAAAGCTTCCTTGAAGGAAAGCTGCCGGAAACGAACGTAGAAGTTGAAGGCGAAGGCTGCAATTTCCAGCTGAACGTGATTAGCGATGAACTGGCGGCACTGAGCCCGGTCAAGCGTCAACAGCAGATCTATGCCCATTTAAACCCGTGGATCACCGATGGCAGCATTCACGCGGTCACTATGAAATTTTTCAGCCGCGCGGCCTGGGCCGAGCGCACCTGAGCCCCCAAGGCGTCGAGATTCTTATGGATAAATTGATTATTACCGGCGGTGCCCGNCTTGATGGCGAAATCCGCATCTCCGGGGCGAAAAACTCNGCCCTGCCGATCCTGGCNGCAACCCTGCTGTGCGACGGCCCGGTGACTGTGGCCAACCTGCCGCACCTGCACGACATCACCACCATGATCGAGCTGTTCGGTCGCATGGGCATTGAGCCTGTGATTGACGAGAAACTCAGCGTCGAAATCGACCCGCGCACCATCAAAACCCTGATCGCTCCGTACGAATTGGTGAAAACCATGCGTGCGTCGATCCTGGTACTGGGCCCGATGGTTGCGCGCTTCGGTGAAGCTGAAGTGGCACTGCCTGGCGGTTGCGCCATCGGTTCGCGTCCGGTCGACCTGCACATTCGTGGCCTTGAGGCCATGGGTGCAACCATCGACGTTGAAGGCGGCTACATCAAGGCCAAGGCGCCGGAAGGCGGCCTGCGCGGTGCCAACTTCTTCTTCGACACCGTCAGCGTGACCGGTACTGAAAACATCATGATGGCCGCCGCTCTGGCCAAGGGCCGCAGCGTGTTGCAGAACGCCGCTCGCGAACCTGAAGTGGTCGACCTGGCCAACTTCCTGATCGCCATGGGTGCCAACATCACTGGCGCCGGCACCGACACCATCACCATCGACGGTGTTAAACGCCTGCATCCGGCCACCTACAAAGTGATGCCTGATCGCATCGAGACCGGTACCTACCTGGTTGCCGCTGCCGTTACCGGTGGTCGCGTCAAGGTCAAGGACACTGATCCGACCATCCTGGAAGCGGTCCTGGAAAAGCTGCGTGAGGCCGGAGCAGAAATCACCACCGGCGAAGACTGGATCGAGCTGAACATGCACGGCAAGCGGCCCAAAGCGGTCAACGTGCGTACCGCTCCGTACCCGGCGTTCCCGACCGACATGCAGGCGCAGTTCATTTCCTTGAACGCGATTGCCGAAGGCACCGGTGCCGTGATCGAGACCATCTTCGAAAACCGCTTCATGCACGTGTATGAACTGCATCGCATGGGCGCCAAGATCCAGGTCGAAGGCAACACTGCCATCGTTACCGGTACCGAAAAGCTGAAAGGCGCGCCAGTGATGGCCACCGACCTGCGTGCTTCGGCCAGCCTGGTCATCTCGGCGCTGATCGCCGACGGCGACACCCTCATCGACCGCATCTACCACATAGACCGTGGTTACGAGTGCATCGAAGAAAAGCTGCAGATGCTCGGCGCCAAGATCCGCCGCGTACCGGGCTAGTTTCTGCTGCATGGGCGCAGGGACGCGCCCGTTGAATTTGTTTCAAGTCGAGCCAGTTTCTGGCTCGATGTGTGTCCGGCGCCGTTTGCGACCGGGCATCAATAGCCTGATGAAGGACTGACGTTTCCCATGTTGACCATCGCACTGTCCAAGGGCCGCATCCTTGACGACACTTTGCCGCTTCTGGCTGAAGCCGGCATCGTGCCGACCGAGAATCCGGACAAGAGCCGCAAGCTGATCATCCCCACGACCCAGGCCGACGTGCGCCTGCTGATCGTGCGCGCCACCGATGTGCCGACCTACGTCGAGCATGGTGCCGCGGACCTGGGCGTCGCCGGTAAAGATGTGTTGATGGAATACGGTGGCCAAGGTCTGTATGAACCGCTGGACCTGAGAATTGCCCTCTGCAAGCTGATGACCGCCGGCCGTGTCGGCGACGTCGAGCCCAAGGGCCGCCTGCGCGTGGCGACCAAGTTCGTCAACGTCGCCAAGCGCTACTACGCAGAACAAGGCCGTCAGGTCGACATCATCAAGCTCTACGGCTCGATGGAGCTGGCGCCGCTGATCGGCCTGGCCGACAAGATTATCGACGTGGTCGACACCGGCAACACGCTGCGTGCCAACGGTCTTGAGCCTCAGGATTTCATTGCCGACATCAGCTCTCGCCTGATCGTCAACAAAGCTTCGATGAAAATGCAACACGCCCGTATCCAGGCGTTGATCGACACCCTGCGCAAGGCAGTGGAGTCTCGACACCGCGGTTGACTCACCTGCGCGGCCTTGGGTCGCGCCCGTCTATCCGCCTCATAGCCAGAATTCTCAGGTGCCCAAGCGGAAACGACTGCTAAGTTAGGGCGCCTGAGTTTTTGCCATTCCTATGAGGCTCTCGCTATGACCGCACCGACTGCAATTNCCCGACTCAACGCTGCCGACCCGGATTTCGCCTATCATCTGGATCATCTGCTGAGCTGGGAAAGCGTGTCCGACGACTCGGTCAACGTGCGAGTGCTCGACATCATCAAGGCCGTGCGCGAGCGCGGTGATGCGGCGCTGGTGGACTTCACTCGCCAGTTCGACGGCCTCGACGTCGCGTCCATGGCGGACCTGATCTTGCCGCGTGAACGCCTGGAACTGGCCCTGACCCGGATCACCGTGCCTCAGCGTGAAGCGTTGGAAAAAGCCGCGGCCCGCGTGCGCAGCTACCACGAAAAACAGAAGCAGGATTCCTGGAGCTACACCGAAGCCGACGGCACGGTGCTGGGCCAGAAGGTCACGCCGCTGGATCGCGCCGGCCTGTACGTCCCGGGCGGCAAGGCGTCGTATCCATCCTCGGTGTTGATGAACGCGATTCCGGCCAANGTGGCNGGCGTGACCGAAGTGGTCATGGTCGTGCCGACCCCGCGCGGTGAAATCAACGAGCTGGTACTGGCGGCAGCCTGCATCGCCGGCGTTGACCGCGTGTTCACCATCGGTGGTGCTCAAGCCGTTGCGGCGCTGGCCTACGGTACCGAAAGCGTGCCGAAGGTCGACAAAGTGGTCGGTCCCGGCAACATCTACGTGGCCACCGCCAAGCGCCACGTATTTGGCCAGGTCGGTATCGACATGATCGCAGGCCCCTCGGAAATCCTGGTGGTGTGTGACGGCCAGACCGACCCGGACTGGATCGCCATGGACCTGTTTTCTCAGGCCGAGCACGATGAAGACGCCCAGGCGATCCTGGTCAGCCCCGACGCCGAGTTCCTCGACAAGGTCGCCGCCAGCATCAACAAGCTGCTGCCGACCATGGAACGCGCCGAGATCATCGANAAGTCGATCAATGGGCGTGGCGCGCTGATCCTGGTGCGTGACATGGAGCAGGCCATCGAAGTGGCCAACCGCATTGCGCCGGAGCACTTGGAGTTGTCCGTCGCCGATCCGCAAGCCTGGCTGCCGCTGATCCGTCACGCCGGCGCGATCTTCATGGGCCGTCACACCTCCGAAGCCTTGGGCGATTACTGTGCAGGCCCGAACCACGTGCTGCCGACTTCCGGCACTGCGCGCTTCTCGTCGCCGCTGGGGGTCTATGACTTCCAGAAGCGCTCGTCGATCATCTTCTGCTCGCCACAAGGTGCATCCGAGCTGGGCAAGACCGCCTCGGTGCTGGCCCGTGGCGAGTCGTTGACTGCCCACGCCCGCAGCGCCGAATACCGCATCGTTGATGAGCAAAAGGGGAACTGAACATGAGTAAATTCTGGAGCCCGTTCGTCAAGGATCTGGTGCCTTACGTGCCGGGCGAGCAGCCGAAACTGGCGAAACTGGTGAAGCTCAACACCAACGAAAATCCTTACGGCCCATCGCCAAAAGCGCTGGCGGCGATGCAGACCGAACTCAACGACAATCTGCGTCTGTACCCGGACCCGAATAGCGATCTGCTGAAAAACGCTGTGGCTACTTATTACGGCGTGCGGGCCAATCAGGTGTTCCTCGGTAACGGCTCGGACGAAGTCCTGGCGCACATTTTCCACGGTCTGTTCCAGCACGACCTGCCGCTGCTGTTTCCGGATATCAGCTACAGCTTTTATCCGGTTTACTGCGGATTGTATGGCATCAAGTTCGACGCGGTGCCGCTGGACGAACAGTTCCAGATTCGTGTTGCCGACTACGCCAGGCCTAACGGCGGGATCATCTTCCCCAACCCGAACGCGCCGACTGGCTGCGTGCTGGCACTGGATGCGGTGGAACAGATCCTCAAGGCCAGCCCGGATTCGGTGGTGGTGGTCGATGAGGCCTATATCGACTTCGGTGGCGAAACGGCCATCAGCCTGGTGGATCGCTATCCGAACCTGCTGGTGACCCAGACCCTGTCCAAATCGCGCTCACTGGCCGGTTTGCGCGTGGGCCTGGCGGTGGGCCACCCGGACCTGATCGAGGCGCTGGAGCGGGTCAAGAACAGCTTCAACTCCTATCCGTTGGATCGGCTGGCGATTGTTGGTGCGGCGGCGGCGTTCGAGGATCGCGAGTACTTCGACAAGACCTGCCAGTTGGTCATCGAGCATCGTGAGTGGGTGGTTGCGCAACTCGAAGCGAAGGGCTTTGAGGTGTTGCCATCGGCGGCGAACTTCATTTTTGCGCGTCATCCAAAGCACGACGCGGCCGGGCTGGCAGCGAAGTTGCGTGAGCAGGGCGTGATTGTGCGGCACTTCAAGCAGGAGCGGATTGCCCAGTTCCTGCGGATCAGCATCGGTACGCCGGAGCAGAACCAGGCGCTGATTGATGGCCTTGGCGAGCTTTAACATCCGCTGAAAGCAAATGTGGGAGGGGGCTTGCTCCCGATGGCGGAGTGTCAGTCGACATCTAATTGACTGATTTACCGTCATCGGGAGCAAGCCCCCTCCCACATTGCGGCGATGAATCATCTGTGATGAACTCAAATTCACCTTTGGCCTTTGTCATGCCTTCAGTGAACGTCACTGTTATCGAACCGGTTTTAACATGGTGGCTGTTCGTACCGTCAAAGAGAACCCACTTAGGATCGTTCTCGTTGAAATCATCTGGGTATTTTTTTGTTACTTTTTGATTGTCGACGATTCCAGTCGGAAATCCGATAAAAATTGAAAGCGTGTTTTTTGTCCCGCGGATATATCCAGCAGGTTTTTCCCCCGCAAACTTGTGAAGTTTAACTTCGGCCGCACTAAAGTGAGGGTCAACACTGATTGTTGCACTAAAAGTACCTGAGTCCTTTTGAGATTTTTGTGTGGCCATGAATAAAGCTCCCTTCGGTCAAATTAAGAGTGGAAGACAAAAGTGTCATTCCTTCTGCGGTATTAACGTTAACGACGGGAGCTTTCGAAAGCGGATATCCATCGGCACGCCGGAGCAGAATCAGGCACTGATCGACGGCCTCGGCGAACTCTGATCCAGCGCTGATCCCGTAGGAGCGAGGCTTGCCCGCGAAGAGCGATGACACGGTTTACCTGTTACGCCGAGTTATCGTTCTTCGCGGGCAAGTCGGACCGCCGCACCGCACGTTCCCACAGGGTTTATGGGTTACTCGTGATGCGGTTCACCGAGGAACGTCAGCGAGCTGAACACCCCGCGCGTCGCCACATCCGGATTGTCCTTCAGCACAATCTCCATCTGCGCTGAAATCACATTCAACCCTTCATTGCGCACCACCACCTGCGCGCGTCCATCCTTATCCGTCTCGGTGCTCAACGTATTCGGCGCACTGCGATAGTCACCCGTCAACTTCACCCCCGCCGCCGGTTTCCCATCCAGTAGCACCCGCACTGGCAGCAACTTGCCCGGTCCGACCGTTAGCGGATCAACCTCTGGCAGAATCAGCAGTTTCATCTGATCAAGTTTCGGCAACTTTGCTCCGGGCTGATAAATCGCCAGGCTGTATTTGAAGGTCTGCGTCGACTCGATAGCCCCCGGCACTTTGCTGCGTCCTTCGTTGATCCATTTTTTGTCCGCCGTCTGCGACCACATCCCNTTGTCCAGCGCCACCGCCATCACGGCGGGCGGCTTCAACGGTTGCAGACGTGCGTGATCGGCCAGGCGCTGTACGGTCACCGGGATCAGTTTGCCGCTGGCGTCATAGGCCCAGGCGCCGCTGATTTTTTGTGCCTTGAAGGCGTTGTCTTCGGCGCCGTGGCCGTAAATCACTTCGATGTTGCCGCGACGTTGTTCGGTCCAGAGACCATGGGCCGACACCTGGCCGGTAAACAACAGGCCGAGCAGCAGGCTGAGCAGTGCGGGTTTGAGGTGTTGCATGGGAACTTCCTTTTACAGATTGAGTGTGAGGCTGACGGTGAAATTGCGCGGCTCGCCGGGGTTGACCCAGTAATTGCTGTACGAGCGCTCGTAGTACTTTTCGTCGAATAGGTTGTTGAGGTTCAGGCCCACGGTGACGTTGTCACTGGCCTTGTAATGGGCGAGCAGGTCGACGGTGTGGTAGGCGGGCAGTTTGAAATCGCTGCCGGATTCGCCTGAGCGATCGCCGACGTAAGTGAACGCCGCGCCGACGTCGGAACCGCGCAAACGGCCATCCTGAAACTCATAAACGCCCAGCAGACTGCCACTGCGCTTGGCGACGCCGAGGATTCGGCTGCCGGTGGGAATTACCTTGTCGCCCTCGGTGACCTCGGCGTCGATGTAGGCGAAGGCACCGATCACCCGCACGGCGTCGGTCACTTGCCCGGTGAGTTGCAGGTCGAAACCCTGGCTGCGGGCCTTGCCCATGGCGCGGTTAAGGTCGGTGGCCGGGTCGAGTGCGAGGACGTTTTCCTTTTCGATATGGAACGCGGCGAGGGTGGCACTCAGGCGGTCGTCGAACAGCTCGCTCTTGATGCCGACTTCATAACCCANNCCTTCTTCCGGGTCGAAGGATTGGCCGCCCGCGTCCAGGCCGTTGTTCGGCTTGAACGAGGTGGAGGCGTTGGCGAACAGCCCGACTTCGGGTGTCAGCTGATAAAGCAGACCGGCCCGTTGGGTCAAGGCGTCGTGACTCTGGCGGCTGGTGGCACCGCGGCTGTGATCGTCGATGCTTTGCTCGAAGTGTTCGAAGCGGGCACCGAGCATGCCGCGCAGTTTGTCGGTGAAGACAATCTGGTCCTGCAGGTTCAGCGCCCGGCTTTCGACGTGTTCAAAAAGGTCGGTGCCGGAGCGCTTGCCGTTGGGTTTCGGCTGACCGTAGACGGGCTGATAAATGTCGATGGCGTAGGGGCCGCCGGCAATGGTCGTCACNCGTTCCTTCTTGCGGTAGTCCTCGTATTCGGTGCCGATCAGCAGTTCGTGCTGCCAACTGCCGATGTCGAAAAGGCCGCGCAGTTCCAGCTGGGTGATGCTGTCGTGCCAGTTGGTATCGCGCTCGCGATAACGTCGATTCACTGTGTGACCGTCGGCATTCAGCGGACGACTTTCGGACGCGAAGCCCCAGAGTTTGCCTTCCTTGTAATGGCTGGCCAGGCGCAGCTTCCAGCTGTCATTGAGATGATGTTCGAGCGAGGCTTGCAGCAGATTGTTGTGGTTGTCGATGTTGCCGTCATTGGGTTCGCCAAGGAACATCGAACGGGAAACGCCACTCCATTTGTTGTTCGGCGTGACAATGCCGCGATCGAACGTGGAGCTGTGACGGACGAATTCGCTTTCCACCANCAGGCTGGTATCCGGGTCCAACTGCCAGCTGAAAGAGGGCGCGACGAACACGCGCCTGGCGTCTACGTGATCGCGGAAGCTGTGGCNGTCTTCGACGGCCAGGTTGATTCGCGACAGCACGTTGGCGTCGTCATCCAGCGGCGTGTTGACNTCGAGTGCTGTGCGATAACGGTCCCAACTGCCGGCGCTGGTTTGCACGGTGGTGAAGGCTTCGGGCTGGGGTTTCTTGGTGACGATGTTCACCGTGCCGCCCGGATCGCCGCGCCCGTAGAGACTGGCGGCGGGTCCTTTGAGCACTTCGATGCGCTCGATGTTGGCGACGTCCGGGGTGCTCGGGTAACCCCGGTTGGCGCTGAAGCCATCCTTGTAGAACTCCGAGGTGGTAAAGCCGCGCACGCTGTATTCGTAGAGCGTCAGGCCGCCAAAGTTGTTTTGCTTGGACACACCGCCGGCAAATTCCAGGGCGCGTTCCACATCGGTGCTGCCCAGGTCATTGAGCACACTGACGGGAATCACGCTGATGGATTGCGGGATGTCGCGGATCGCGGTATCGGTTTTGGTCGCGCTGGAAGACCGCGTGGCGCGGTAGCCCTGGACCGGGCCGGTAGGCGATTCGTAGTCGGAGGTGACGCTGATGGCGTCCAGTTCGAGGGTGCCGGGCTCTTCGGCGAAGACCGGGTCCCCCAGCAGGCCGAGGGCAAGACTTGCCACAGAAGCCATTGTTCGAGACGACATGTTATGTTGTTCCAATTGAGATATTGAAACAATATAACATGCCTAATGAGAATGTCTGCTGTTAGCCCGAGATCCTCGGGCCAGGGTCAGTTTTCTTCTTTCTCTTTAACCGGCGCCGGTGGCGGACGCAGGCCGATCTCAGCCGTTAGCTTCAGCTCTTTGCCGTTGCGCATCACCTGAATGGTGACCTTGTCGGTCGGTTTGATCCGTGCGACCTGGTTCATCGAACGACGACCATCGCCGGCCGGTTCGCCGTCGATGCTGAGGATCACGTCCCCCAGTTGCAGGCCGGCCTTCTGCGCCGGACCGTCACGGAAAATCCCTGCGACCACAATACCCGGGCGCCCCGACAGACCAAACGACTCGGCCAATTCCTTGGTCAACGGCTGCACTTCGATCCCCAGCCAACCGCGAATCACCTGGCCGTGTTCGATGATCGACTTCATCACTTCCATTGCCAGCTTCACCGGGATCGCAAAACCGATGCCTTGGGAGCCACCCGATTTCGAGAAGATCGCGGTGTTGATGCCGGTCAGGTTGCCATTGGCATCTACCAGTGCNCCGCCGGAGTTGCCNGGGTTGATGGCNGCGTCGGTCTGGATGAAATCTTCGTAGTTGTTCAGGCCCAACTGGTTACGACCGGTGGCGCTGATGATGCCCATGGTCACGGTCTGGCCGACGCCGAACGGGTTGCCGATGGCCAACGCGACGTCACCGATGCGGATGTTGTCGGAGCGACCGACGGTGATCGANGGCAGGCTTTTGAGGTCGATCTTCAGCACGGCGAGGTCGGTTTCCGGGTCGCTGCCGACCACGCGGGCCAGGGTTTCGCGGCCGTCGCGCAGGGCCACGACAATCTGGTCGGCGCCGGTGGTCACGTGGTTGTTGGTGAGGATGTAGCCTTCCGGGCTCATGATCACGCCGGAACCGAGGCTGGACTCCATGCGCTTCTGCTTGGGCGAGTTGTCGCCGAAGAAGCGGCGGAACTGCGGGTCTTCGAACAAGGGATGGTTCGGTTTGTTGATGACTTTGGTGGTGTACAGGTTCACCACCGACGGCGCGGCGGTGGTGACCGCGTCGGCATAGGACACCGGACCTTGCTGCATCGTGGTGGTTTGCGGGGCTTGCTGCAGGTTGACGTCGAGGCTCGGAAGCCCGACCCACTGCGGGTAACGCTGGATGATCAACAGAGCGATAAGCACGCCGGCCAACAGCGGCCAGCCGGAAAAACGCAGCGCCTTGAGCATTAAGCACGTCCTGAGAGGTTGCAGGCGGCGGGAGAGCGCCCATAATGTCGCGCATTATACGAGGCTGCGAGCGCCTCGGAACGGGATATTTAGGAGTCTTTTATGGCCGTCNCCTTGAGCACCCTGGTCGAAGAAGCCGACCGTTATCTGAACAGTGCCAGGATTGCCGATTACTGCCCCAACGGCTTGCAGGTCGAAGGTCGGCCGCAGGTGATGCGCATCGTCAGCGGCGTCACGGCAAGCCAAGCGTTGCTGGACGCCGCGGTCGAAGCCCAGGCTGATCTGGTGCTGGTGCATCACGGCTATTTCTGGAAAGGCGAGAATCCGTGCATCACCGGTATGAAGCAGCGTAGGTTGAAAACCCTGCTCAAGCACGACATCAGCCTGCTGTCCTATCACTTGCCGCTGGATCTGCATCCGGACGTCGGCAACAACGTGCAGCTGGCGCGTCAGCTCGACATCACGGTCGAAGGCCCGCTGGATCCGGACAACCTTAAGGTTGTCGGCCTGGTCGGCTCGTTGAGCGAACCGATGACGCCCCGCGATTTCGCTCGCCGGGTGCAGGAAGTCATGGGCCGCGAGCCGCTGCTGATCGAAGGCAGCGAGATGATCCGCCGTGTNGGCTGGTGCACCGGTGGCGGCCAGGGTTATATCGATCAGGCCGTGTTGGCCGGGGTCGATCTGTACCTCAGCGGCGAGGCCTCCGAGCAGACCTTCCACAGTGCGCGGGAAAACGACATCAGCTTTATTGCAGCCGGGCACCACGCCACTGAGCGCTACGGGGTGCAGGCGTTGGGTGATTACCTGGCCCGGCGTTTTGCCCTGGAGCACATCTTTATCGATTGCCCGAATCCGATCTGATCAACACCGCAAACCAACTGTGGGAGCGAGCCTTCAGCGCCCAAACGAGGGGGTATATTCATATGCCCGAATCCGATCTGATCAACACCGCAAACCAACTGTGGGAGCGAGCCTTCAGCGCCCAAACGAGGGGGTATATTCATATGCCCTTTCGATCTAGCTGGCGTCCTGATTAGAAGANGNTGCTGTGCTAGCATGCCCCGCTCGAACACGGCCCGCTGGCCGTCCATAAGATCGTTTTTCCGTGAGTAGCCATGGTCGACAAACTGACGCATCTGAAACAGCTGGAGGCGGAAAGCATCCACATCATCCGCGAGGTCGCCGCCGAGTTCGACAACCCGGTGATGCTTTACTCGATCGGTAAAGACTCCGCCGTGATGCTGCATCTGGCACGCAAGGCCTTCTTTCCGGGCAAACTGCCGTTCCCGGTGATGCACGTCGACACCCGCTGGAAATTCCAGGAGATGTACAAGTTCCGCGACAAGATGGTCGAAGAGCTGGGCCTGGACCTGATCACCCACATCAACCCGGATGGGGTTGCGCAGGGCATCAACCCGTTCACCCACGGCAGCGCCAAGCACACCGATATCATGAAAACCGAAGGCCTCAAGCAGGCGTTGGACAAGCATGGTTTCGACGCAGCTTTCGGCGGTGCCCGTCGTGATGAAGAGAAATCCCGCGCCAAAGAGCGCGTGTACTCGTTCCGCGACAGCAAACACCGCTGGGACCCGAAAAACCAGCGCCCGGAGCTGTGGAACGTTTACAACGGCAACGTCAACAAGGGTGAGTCGATCCGTGTGTTCCCGCTGTCCAACTGGACCGAGCTGGACATCTGGCAGTACATCTACCTGGAAGGCATCCCGATTGTGCCGCTGTACTTNGCCGCCGAACGCGACGTCATCGAGATGAATGGCACCTGGATCATGATTGACGACGAACGCCTGCTCAATCACCTGAGCGACGAAGACAAGGCGCGCATCGTCAAGAAGAAAGTCCGTTTCCGCACACTGGGTGACTACCCGNTGACGGGCGCGGTGGAGTCCGAAGCCGAGACGCTGACCGACATCATTCAGGAAATGCTCCTGACGCGAACTTCCGAGCGCCAGGGCCGGGTCATCGACCACGATGGCGCAGGCTCGATGGAAGATAAAAAACGGCAGGGTTATTTCTAAGGGGCTGTCACCAATGTCGCATCAATTTTGATCAGCGAGGACATCCAATTTCGTAGTTTGGTGCTTGTGGCCGGTTGCTGCGAGCCGTTATCGGATGACTCGCAATGGATTTCGAGAAGCTGATTGTCTGGCAGAGAAGTAAGTGTTTGGCGGTAAGGATCTACAGGGAGTTTGCGAGATGTGGGGATTTTGGCTTCAAGGATCAAATTACCCGCTCCGCACTATCGGTGCCTTCCAATATTGCTGAAGGGATGGAGCGTTGTGGTGCCAAGGAAAAAGTACATTTTCTTTGGGTGGCAAAAGCCTCGTGTGGTGAGTTGCGCACTCAGATCCTCATCGGCCGTGATATTGCCTACATTACTGATCCTCTGGCTGACGATTGGATTAAAGAAACCCGCGAGCTTTCAAGAATGCTATGCGGCTTGATCAACAAAATTTCTGAGTAGGCGCAGGCTCGATGGAAGAAAAGAAACGTCAGGGTTATTTCTAAGGGGCTCCAATGTCGCATCAATCTGATTTGATCAGCGAGGACATTCTCGCCTACCTGGGCCAGCACGAGCGCAAGGAAATGTTGCGCTTCCTGACCTGCGGCAACGTCGACGACGGCAAGAGCACCCTGATCGGGCGCCTGCTGCACGACTCCAAGATGATCTACGAAGATCACCTGGAAGCCATCACCCGCGACTCGAAGAAGTCCGGCACCACCGGTGACGATATCGACCTGGCTTTGCTGGTCGATGGCCTGCAGGCCGAGCGTGAGCAGGGCATCACCATTGATGTTGCCTACCGCTACTTCTCCACCGCCAAACGCAAATTCATCATCGCCGACACCCCNGGCCATGAGCAGTACACCCGCAACATGGCCACTGGTGCCTCCACCTGTGACCTGGCGATCATCCTGATTGATGCCCGCTACGGTGTGCAGACCCAGACCCGTCGCCACAGCTTTATTGCCTCGTTGCTGGGTATCAAGCACATCGTGGTGGCCGTCAACAAGATGGACATCAATGGTTTTGACCAAAGCATCTTCGAGCAGATCAAGGCTGATTACCTGAAGTTCGCCGACGGCATCGCATTCAAGCCGAGCACCATGGCATTCGTGCCGATGTCCGCGCTCAAAGGCGATAACGTGGTGAACAAGAGTGAGCGTTCGCCCTGGTACACCGGCCAGTCGCTGATGGAGATTCTCGAAACCGTCGAGATCGCCAACGACCGCAACTACACCGACCTGCGTTTCCCGGTGCAGTACGTCAACCGTCCGAACCTGAACTTCCGTGGTTTCGCCGGCACCCTGGCCAGCGGCATCGTGCACAAGGGTGACGAAGTCGTGGTGCTGCCGTCGGGCAAGAGCAGCCGCGTCAAATCCATCGTCACCTTCGACGGTGAGCTGGAACACGCAGGTCCAGGTCAAGCGGTCACGCTGACCATGGAAGACGAGATCGACATNTCTCGCGGCGACCTGCTGGTTCATGCCGACAACGTGCCGCAAGTGACCGACGCCTTCGACGCCATGCTGGTGTGGATGGCCGAAGAACCGATGCTGCCGGGCAAGAAGTACGACATCAAGCGCGCCACCAGCTACGTGCCGGGTTCTATCACCAGCATCGTGAATCGTGTTGACGTGAACACCCTGGAAGAAGGTCCGGCCAGCTCGTTGAACCTGAACGAGATCGGTCGNGTCAAGGTCAGCCTCGACGCCGCCATCGCGCTGGACGGCTACGACAGCAACCGCACCACCGGTGCGTTTATCGTCATCGATCGGTTGACCAACGGCACCGTTGCCGCCGGCATGATCATTGCTCAGCCGTTGGCGCATGGCAGCAGCACGCACCACGGCAAACTGGCGCACGTGGCCACCGAAGAACGCGCCCAGCGCTTCGGCCAGCAGCCGGCTACCGTGCTGTTCAGCGGCCTGTCGGGCGCGGGCAAGAGCACCTTGGCCTATGCGGTTGAGCGCAAGCTGTTTGACTTGGGTCGTGCGGTGTTTGTCCTCGATGGTCAGAACCTGCGTCACGACCTGAACAAAGGTCTGCCGCAGGATCGCGCCGGGCGTACCGAGAACTGGCGTCGTGCCGCACACGTTGCGCGTCAGTTCAACGAAGCTGGTCTGTTGACCTTGGCAGCGTTTGTTGCGCCAAGTGCTGAAGGTCGTGAGCAGGCGCGGGAACTGATCGGCAAGGAGCGTCTGCTGACGGTCTACGTNCAGGCCTCGCCGTTGGTGTGCGCCGAGCGTGATCCGCAAGGCCTGTACGCTGCCGGTGGGGATAACATCCCTGGCGAGTCCTTCCCGTATGACGTGCCGTTGAATGCCGACCTGGTCATCGACACCCAGGCACTGTCGCTGGAAGAAAGCGTCAAGCAAGTGCTGGATCTGCTGCGCAAGCGCGGCGCGATCTAAGCGCTAGTCGCTCCAATAAAAAACCCGCAGACAAGTGATTGTCTGCGGGTTTTTTGTTGCCTTGAAATCGCCATCGCTGGCAAGCCAGCTCCCACAGGATTCGAGTCGTACGCGGTAGATGTGTCCACCATAAAAACCTGTGGGAGCGGGCTTGCCAGCGATGAGGCCGGTACAGGCGCCTGATTACTTCGCCGGATACTCCCGATGCAATTGCTCCAGCAGTGCATCCTTGTCTAACCAAAGCTGATTGATCCAACCCTGAAACTGCAACCGATACTCCCCGTCCTGGTCGTAGTTCTTGCCAATGAACTGCGGCGGAATCTTCAGCTCCTGAAAATGCAACACTACATCCTTCACATTCCCGCACAGCAAATCCCAGTAACCGGGACGCCCGGCCGGGTAGTGAATGGTCACGTTGACGATCGACTCAAGTTGTTCGCCCATCGCATCCAGCACAAACGCGATACCGCCAGCCTTGGGCTTGAGCAGGTAGCGAAACGGTGATTTCTGCTGCGCGTGCTTGCCCTCAGTAAAGCGCGTGCCTTCGACGAAATTGAAAATCCCCACNGGATTNTTGCGAAATTTCGCACATGTCTTGCGGGTGGTTTCCAGGTCTTTGCCTTTCTTCTCCGGATGCTTTTCCAAATAGGCCTTGGTATAGCGCTTCATGAACGGAAAGCCCAACGCCCACCACGCCAGGCCAATCACCGGCACCCAGATCAGTTCCTGCTTGAGGAAGAACTTCAGTGGCTGGATGCGACGGTTGAGCACGTACTGCAACACCATGATGTCCACCCAGCTCTGGTGGTTGCTGGTGATCAGGTACGAGTGCTTATAGTCCAGCCCTTGCAGGCCGCTGAGGTGCCAGCGGGTGCGGCAGACCAGGTTCATCCAGGCCTTGTTGTTGCTGATCCAGGCTTCATGGGTGTGGCTCATCAACCAGAGCGAGAAGCGCTGGGTGAGGGCAAAGGGCAACACCTTGATGATCGCCACGCAGAACAAAAACGAGCAAAGCAGAATGGTATTNAGCGCCAGCAGCAGCGAAGCAATTACCCCGCGCACGGCGGCAGGTAGAAAATCCAGCATTTAGATATCCATAGGTCGGTTGGCGGCTTGAATCGCAGTCAGGGCGATGGTGTACACGATGTCGTCGACCTGGGCGCCGCGCGGCAGGTCGTTTACCGGCTTGCGCAGGCCTTGCAGCATGGGCCCCAGGCTCACGCAATCGGCACTGCGTTGCACGGCTTTGTGCGTGGTATTGCCGGTGTTCAGGTCGGGGAACACAAACACCGTGGCTTTGCCGGCGACCTGGCTGTTGGGCGCCAACTGCCGGGCGACGGTTTCGTTGGCGGCGGCGTCGTATTGCAAGGGGCCGTCGATCAGTAGCGAGTTCTGCTGTTCGTGGGCGAGCAGCGTCGCTTCGCGAACCTTTTCGACTTCTTCGCCGCTGGCCGATTCACCGCTGGAGTAGCTGATCATCGCCACACGCGGGGTGATGCCGAATGCGGCTGCCGAGTCGGCGCTTTGCAGAGCGATCTCGGCCAGTTCGCTGGCGCTCGGGTGTGGGTTCATCACGCAGTCGCCATACACCAGCACCTGCTCGGGGAACAACATGAAGAACACCGACGACACCAAGGTGCAGCCCGGCGCCGTTTTAATCAGCTGCAGGGCAGGGCGGATGGTGTTGGCGGTGGAGTGGATAACCCCGGAGACGAGGCCGTCGACTTCATCCAGCGCCAGCATCATGGTGCCGATCACTACGGTGTCTTCCAGTTGTTGCTCGGCCATCGGGGCGTTGAGGCTTTTGCTTTTGCGCAGCGCAACCATCGGCTCGACGTAGCGCTCGCGAATCAGGTCCGGGTCAAGGATCTCCAGCCCCGGCGGCAGCTCGATGCCCTGGGCGCGGGCGACGGCCTCCACATCTTCCGGTTTGGCCAGCAGCACGCAACGGGCAATGCCCCGGGCCTGGCAGATGGCGGCGGCTTGTACGGTCAACGGCTCGCTGCCTTCGGGCAGCACGATGCGTTTGTTGGCCGCCTGGGCGCGCTGGATCAACTGATAGCGGAACACCGCGGGCGACAGGCGCATTTCACGCGGGGTGCCGCAACGCTGGTGCAGCCAGTTGGCATCCAGATGACTGGCAACGAAATCGGTGATGATCTCCGCACGTTCGCGGTCATCAATCGGGATTTCCTTGTTCAGGCTGTTGAGCTGGTTGGCGGTGTCGTAGGAGCCGGTGCTCACCGACAACACCGGCAGCCCGGCCTGGAAAGCGCCGCGGCACAGATCCATGATGCGTGGGTCGGGCAGGGTGTCGCTGGTCAGCAGCAAGCCGGCCAGGGGCACACCGTTGATCGCGGCCAGGCTGACGGCGAGGATGATGTCGTCGCGGTCTCCGGGGGTAACCACCAATACGCCGGGCTTGAGCAGTTCAACGGTGTTACGCATGGTGCGGGCGCAGATGATGATCTTGGTCATGCGCCGGCTTTCATAGTCGCCGGCGTTGAGAATCTGCGCGCCCATCAGGTCGGCTACGTCGCGGGTGCGCGGCGCATTGAGTTCGGGCTGGTAGGGAATGCAGCCGAGCAAGCGGAAATCACCGCTGCGCAGCAACGGCGAATGCTCCTTCAAGCGCGAAGCGAAGGCCTCCATGCTTTCATCGGTCTTGACCTTATTGAGGATCACGCCGAGGACTTTCGGGTCTTTCGGGCCGCCGAACAATTGCGCCTGCAATTCCACCCGGCCAGANAGTTCGGTGAGCACTTCGTTTTCCGGCGCCGAGACCAGGATCACTTCTGCGTCGAGGCTCTTGGCCAGGTGCAGGTTGACCCGCGCNGCATAGCTGGCGCTGCGGGTCGGCACCATGCCCTCAACGATCAGCACGTCCTTGCCCACAGCGGCTTGCTGATAAAGGGTGATGATTTCTTCGAGCAGCTCATCCAGCTGACCGTCGCCGAGCATGCGCTCGACGTGGGCCAGACCGAGCGGCTGCGGCGGTTTCAAACCGTGAGTGCGGGCCACCAGTTCAGTGGAACGTTCAGGCCCGGTGTCACCCGGGTGCGGCTGGGCAATCGGTTTGAAAAAGCCGACTTTGAGGCCGGCGCGCTCAAGGGTACGCACCAGCCCAAGGCTGATGGAGGTCAGACCCACACCAAAATCGGTGGGCGCGATAAAAAAAGTTTGCATGCGGATTCTCTAAGGGTGCATGGCAATGGCGATCATCTATATCTGACGATCTACCGAAATTCAGTCGCCAAGGTTATCGCTAACCGAGCCTTGTGCGCACCAACCGCAATCAAAGGGCTGGCCTATTTTTTCAATACGTTGCGCGGGGTCCAGGACCCAGGCGCGCGATTGCCACGGTGGCTGGTGACGCAGGTGCTGGGTGTGGCCGCAGGAAAGCTCGGCCACCCAATGCCCGTCCTCATCCTGATGGAAACCGGTGACCGTCGAGTCTTTCGCCGCGATCCGTCTGTCCGGGTTGTGTTCGCTTTCGGACGATTGCTTCGCTAAACTTGGCCTTTCTTCATTCTTATGCAAAAGGTCTCGCCCCATGCTGATCGCCGCTAACAAGGCTGTCTCCATCGACTATACCCTGACCAACGACGCTGGTGAGGTCATCGACAGCTCCGCCGGCGGCGCGCCGCTGGTCTACCTGCAAGGCGCAGGTAACATCATCCCGGGCCTGGAGAAGGCTCTGGAAGGCAAGAACGTCGGTGACGAACTGACTGTCGCCGTAGAACCTGAAGATGCTTACGGCGAATACTCCGCCGAACTGGTCAGCACCCTGAGCCGCAGCATGTTCGAAGGCGTCGACGAGCTGGAAGTGGGCATGCAGTTCCACGCTTCCGCGCCGGATGGCCAAATGCAGATCGTCACCATCCGCGATCTGGACGGCGACGACGTGACTGTCGACGGCAACCACCCGTTGGCCGGTCAGCGCCTGAATTTCCAGGTCAAGATCATCGACATCCGTGACGCCAGCCAGGAAGAAGTCGCTCATGGTCACGTCCATGGCGAAGGTGGCCATCACCACTGATTTTCTGCGCTAAGCTCAGAGAACTGGAGAGGCGCCCGAGGGCGCCTTTTTAGTCCGCGGCTGTCCCTGGCGACAACGCCAAGTGGCTGTTTCGAGTAGAACACGGGAATCTGGAGTTCGTCATGAGTGCTTTTCACGACCTTAAATTGACAGCNTTAGACGGACAAGACCTGCCGCTGGCGCCCTACAAAGGGCAGGTTGTGCTGGTAGTCAACGTCGCCTCCAAATGTGGCTTGACCCCGCAATACGCGGCGCTGGAAAACCTCTACCAGCAGTACAAAGGCCAGGGTTTTACCGTGCTTGGCTTGCCGTGCAACCAGTTTGCCGGGCAGGAACCGGGCACCGAGCAAGAGATCCAGGAATTCTGCAGCCTCAACTATGGCGTGACCTTTCCGTTGTCCAGCAAGCTGGAAGTCAACGGTCACGATCGTCATCAGCTGTACCGTCTGTTGGCGGGCGAGGGCGCGGAGTTTCCAGGGGATATCACCTGGAACTTCGAAAAATTCCTGCTGGGCAAAGACGGGCGNGTGTTGGCGCGGTTCTCGCCGCGCACAGCGCCGGATGATCCGACGGTCATCCATGCGATTGAAAAAGCGCTGAGCTGAAATCCCCCGTTCTAGGAGCCGGCTTGCTGGCGANTCCGCGGTGTTATCGAGTCCATCGCCAGCAAGCCGGCACCTACAGTACGTCTTACCTTTTAGATCTTAATCACTGCAATCAATAGTGCTGTTCAATCCATTCTTCGCTCCATATTATCGCCGTCATAAAGTCTTATCACGTGGAGCGTCCCATGCCAGTCAAAGCCCTGTTCAAACCGTTCCACCTCGGCACCCTCGAACTGCCGACCCGCGTCGTCATGGCGCCGATGACCCGTTCGTTTTCGCCGGGCGGCGTTCCCAATTCGAAAGTGATCGAGTACTACCGTCGTCGCGCCGCCGCCGGCGTAGGGCTGATCATCACCGAAGGTACTGTGGTCGGCCATCAAGCCTCCAACGGCTACCCGAACGTCCCGCATTTTTACGGTGAAGCCGCGTTGGCCGGCTGGAAGAAAGTGGTCGACGCGGTCCACGCCGAGGGCGGCAAGATCGTTCCGCAGTTGTGGCATGTGGGCAGCGTGCGCCGCATCGGCACCGAGCCAGATGCCAGCGTGCCGGGCTACGGTCCGTCGGAGAAACTGAAGGACGGTCAGGTCGTGGTTCACGGCATGACTCAACAAGATATCCAGGACGTGATCGCCGCGTTCGCCCAGGCGGCTAAAGACGCCCAAAGCATCGGCATGGACGGCGTGGAGATTCACGGCGCCCACGGTTACCTGGTCGACCAGTTCTTCTGGGAAGGCAGCAACCAGCGCACCGACGAATATGGNGGCAGCCTGGCCAACCGCTCGCGTTTCGCCATCGAATTGATTCAGGCGGTGCGTGCAGCCGTCGGCGAAGGCTTCCCGATCATCCTGCGTTTCTCTCAGTGGAAGCAGCAGGATTACACCGCACGCCTGGTGCAAACCCCTGAAGCCCTGGGTGAATTCCTCAAGCCGCTGTCTGACGCCGGTGTCGATATTTTCCACTGTTCCACCCGTCGTTTCTGGGAGCCGGAGTTCGAAGGTTCCGACCTCAACCTGGCGGGCTGGACCCGTAAGCTCACAGGCAAGCCGACCATCACNGTCGGCAGTGTCGGTCTGGATGGTGAGTTCCTGCAGTTCATGGTCAACACCGACAAGGTTGCGCAGCCGGCCAGCCTGGAGAAACTGCTGGAGCGCCTGAACAACGACGAGTTCGATCTGGTGGCGGTAGGGCGTGCGCTGCTGGTCGACCCGGACTGGGCGCAGAAAGTGCGTGATGGTCGTGAGGAAGACATCCTGCCGTTCAGCCGTGAGGCGTTGATGACGCTGGTTTAAGCGGCGACTGGTCGGGCCTTATCGCGGGCAAGCCCGCTCCCACAGTGTGGCGGGGTGTTCACCAAATTATGTGATAGCGGGCTTGCCCGCGAAGACTGACTCAATGTCACCAAAGATTCAGGGTAAGGATGCTGCACCAGGAACCCCCTGTTCCCTGACACAAGCCCCTCGCAACTGCCCCTCAAACTGCTCGATAATCGCCGCCCAGCCCTGACGACTAGCATGCTGGCGCGCATTGAGCCGCACGCAACGCAAGGTTTCGCGCTCCTCCAACAACCACGTCGCGGCATCGCAGAACGCCTCTTCGTCCCCCGGCATCGCCAACACGCCGTTGTAGCCGTGGCGAATGTGTTGAGCCGCAGCAGCCTGATCGTAGGCCACCACGCCCAATCCCGAGGCCAGCGCTTCAAGCACTACATTGCCGAAAGTTTCGGTCAAGCTCGGAAACAGAAATACATCCGCTGACGCATAGTGACTGGCCAATGCTTCGCCACGTTGTGAACCGCAGAAAATTGCGTCAGGCAGTTCCTTCTCCAAAAAACCTCGCTGCGGCCCGTCGCCGACCACGATCAACTTCAATTTGCGCTGTGGATAAGTGGCCTCCATCGCGTCAAAACAGCGCTTGAGCAAGCCAAGATTTTTCTCCTGCGCCAGGCGTCCTACGTGGATGACCGCGATGTCCTTCTCGGCGAGCCCCCACTGTTCGCGTAAGGATTGCAGGCGTTTCACCGGATGAAACAATTGGCTGTCGACCCCTCGGGACAACAACGCCAGACGCTCGAAATGACGCCGCTCCAGTTCCATTCGTTGGCTGATGCTCGGCACTAACGTCAGCGTCGAGCGATTGTGAAACCAGCGCAGGTAATGAGTCAGCAAGCGCGACAGCAAGCCGAGCCCGTACTGATTGGAATACTGCTGAAAATTGGTGTGAAANCCGCTGACCACGCTGATCCCCAGACGACGCGCTGCGCGCAACGCGGATAAACCCAGTGGCCCTTCCGTGGCGATGTACAGCACGTCCGGGCGTTGGCGTTTCCAGCGCCGCAGCAGCTTGTGCATCGACGACTGACCCCATTGCAAACCCGGATAGCCCGGCAACGGCCAGCCGCGACACAGTAACAATTCATCGCTACTGGCCGCCAGCTGATCGCAGCCCTGACGCGGCCGCACCAGTTCGACCTGATGCCCGCGCGCGCGCAAGCCATCGCACAAGCGGCCGAGGGTATTGGCCACGCCGTTGATTTCCGGTGGGAAGGTTTCGGTGATCAGGGTGATATGCAGAGCTGTCGTCATGACCCCAGTGTCGGCTGGGGGCATGTCGTCATTGTGGCGTTTCGATGATGGATTTGTGACGGTGTCAGCGTTGGGTGACCAGATTCTCTGCGCCGCGCTCACGCACCCAGAACAGGGTCGCACCCGCCACAGCCGCCGGCATCATCAGGATGTTGACCACCGGCACCAGCAGCACTAGATAGACGATGCCGCCGAAGCTCATGCTCTGCCAGCGTTTCTGGCGCAGCCAGGCGAGCATTTCGTTCCAGCCCAGCTTGTGGTTGTCCGCCGGGTAGTCGATGTACTGGATCGCCATCATCCACACGCCAAACAGCAGCCACAGCGGTGCGGCGATCAGGTTGACCACGGGAATGAACGAGAGAATGAACAACCCGATTGCCCGCGGCAGGAAGTAGCCAAGTTTGCGCATTTCACGGGACAGGGTGCGCGGGATCATGGCGATCAGTTCGCCCCAACTGAAGGGCGGGAAGTCATCGGTGCCGCGTACTACGACCTCAACCTTCTCCGCAAGAAAACCGTTGAACGGTGCGGCAATGACATTGGCGAGCATGGTGAAGGTAAAAAACACCATCAGAACCACCAGCACGACAAAAATCGGCCAGAGGACGTAATTGAGAAAACTCAGCCAGTCGGGCAGGGATGGCATCAGCGTATCGACCCACAGGCTGAATTGATGGCTGGCCAGGTAGATCAATCCGACGAACAGCACGAGGTTGATCGCCAGGGGCAACAACACGAACAAACGCAGGCTGGGGCTCAACACCAGTTTGAGGCCTTCACGCAGGTATTGCGGGCCGGAAAGAGCAGGGGCAGGCATGGAGTGCTCCGAGCAGAGGGGGAAACGCGCCGACCTTACCGGCTTTGCCTGACAGGCGAAAGCGCGGTCGAAGCATCGACATCAACTGTAACAAAGGCGTCTCTATATTCAGTGTGACGGGATAGAGACCACCTATGAGCTGGATTGTTATTCCGTATTTCCTTAATCTTGCCCCCCTCGATACGCTGCACCCATTATTTTT
>NZ_NMOJ01000087.1 GCF_002251635.1 Pseudomonas mandelii | reverse complement strand
CAGGACCGTCGAGTTCAAGCCTTCCCCAAGTGCTTTCAACGGTCCTTTTTTATTCCCGCCGGCAACCCGGCGTTCCGCGCCAGGTGTTCCAGGCCGGTCAACAGGAGCAGGTCATGTCTGAAGTCCGTCATTCGCGAGTGATTATTCTCGGTTCCGGCCCTGCCGGTTACAGCGCTGCCGTCTACGCTGCCCGGGCCAACCTCAAGCCGCTGCTGATCACCGGCATGCAGGCGGGCGGTCAGTTGACCACCACCACTGAAGTCGACAACTGGCCGGGCGACGTCCACGGTCTGACCGGCCCGGTGCTGATGGAGCGTATGAAAGAACACGCCGAGCGCTTTGAAACCGAGATCGTTTTCGATCACATCAATGCCGTGGACTTCGCTGCCAAGCCGTACACCCTGATCGGCGACAGCGCGACTTACACGTGCGACGCNNTGATCATCGCCACCGGCGCCAGCGCCCGTTACCTGGGCCTGCCTTCCGAAGAGGCGTTCATGGGCAAGGGCGTTTCGGCCTGCGCGACCTGCGACGGTTTCTTCTATCGCAACAAGCCGGTCGCCGTGGTCGGTGGCGGTAATACCGCCGTGGAAGAGGCGCTGTACCTGGCCAACATCGCCAGCACCGTGACCCTGGTTCACCGCCGTGAAACCTTCCGCGCCGAGAAGATCCTGATCGACAAGCTGCACGCCCGTGTCGCTGAAGGCAAGATCATCCTGAAGCTGAACGCGAACCTGGACGAAGTCCTGGGCGACAACATGGGCGTCACCGGTGCTCGCCTGAAAAACAACGACGGCGGCTTCGACGAGTTGAAAGTCGACGGCGTGTTCATCGCCATCGGCCACACCCCGAACACTTCGCTGTTCGAAGGCGTGCTGGAAGCCAAAGACGGCTACATGGTTGTGCAGGGCGGCCGCGACGGCAACGCAACGGCCACCAGCGTCGAAGGCATCTTCGCNGCCGGTGACGTGGCCGACCACGTCTACCGCCAGGCCATCACCTCGGCCGGCGCCGGTTGCATGGCGGCCCTGGATGCCGAGCGTTACCTCGACGGTTTGAAGGANGCCAAGTTCTGAAATCGTTGAAATGAAAAAACCGGCTTCGGCCGGTTTTTTTGTGCCCACAGAAAGTGCGGTCAACACAAACCCCTGTGGGACTACAGGGACTTTATATTCGGATCAGTTTCTTCAGACACGCCTCAAGAATATCCAGGCCTTCCTCCAGCACTATCGCCTCACAACCGCGAAACCGTTCCTGGACGAAGTCCATGACCTTCAGCGATTGATAGATCGCATTGGCGGCAACGCGCCCGAACGGCCCACCGTTCCAGTCCAGCAAGTACGGCTTGAACAGTTCATGCCGAGCAGTTTCCCCGCACACCGCTTCAGCAATCACCCTGCCGCCAATCGAACCGGTATTCAGTCCATGACCGCCAAATGAAGTGCACGCCCAGACACCTGGTTCCAGCCACCCCAGGTTGGGCATTTTGTTGGTGGAATACCCCATCAGACCGGACCAGGCCAATTCGATCCTGACCGGCGCCAGTTGCGGATACACCGACACCATGTCGGCCTTGAGCATGGCCGCCAGGGCTTTTTCATTCTGTTCGTGACGGGTCGTGATACGTCCGCCCCACAACAGGCGATCGCCTTCGACAATGCGGTAATAGTCCGAGGCGCGACGGTCATCGGAAAACGCGGCGCCTGACTCGAGAACGCTTTTGATCGAATCGCCCAGGTGTTCGGTCAGCACCACGTAGGTGGCAATCGGCAGGTAGGCGCGGCTGAGCTTTTGCAGCTCCGGCCCGCCGTAACCGCCGGCGCAGAACACCAGGTCCTGACAGCGCACGCTGCCGTGAGCGGTCTGGACAATCTTGTCGTTCCCTTCGCGACGCCAGGTGAGCATTTTGGAGTGTTCGAAAATGCGACTGCCCGCCGCTTCAATGGCAAGGGCCAGGCCCAGGCAATAATTCAACGGGTGGAAATGCAGGGCGTTCGGGTCCTCCACACCCTGGAAATAACGTTGGGTGTGCGCCCGTTCGCGGACCTGGGCGGTGTCGAGGAAGTTGAGTTCGTAAGCGAAGTCGCGGCGCATTGTGTCGATGTGGTTTTTCACGCTGGCGCTGTCGTCGTAGCGCTTGACCCGGATTGTGCCGGCGGACGGATTGCAGCCGGTGAGGGCCAGTTCGGCGATGTTGCGGCGGACAATCTCTACCCCTTCAACCGACATCTGGAACAGCGTTCTGGCGTTTTCCAGTCCCAGTTTTTTGCGGATCGCTCCAGACCCTTCGGCCCAGCCCGGCGAGACCACGCCGCCATTGCGGCCGGAGGCTCCCCACGCGACCTGATGGGCTTCGAGGATGATCACACGCTTGCCGCGCCGGATCAGTTCGAGGGTGGCGGTGAGGCCGGCGATGCCGGCACCGATGATGCAGACGTCGCAGGTTTCGTCGGTGTTCAATTCGGGCCTGGCCGCACGGGGCAGCGAGGTTTGGGAATACCAGGTGTTGGGGAAGGACATGGTCGATCCTTGATAAGTTGCCGGACATTCAAGCGAGGTCGGCTCTTTGTGGGAGTGAGCCTGCTCGCGATAGCGGACTCTCATTCAATATCGATGTCGACTGGTCGGGCCTCATCGCGAGCAGGCTCGCTCCCACAGGGGATTTGAGTGTTACTTGATGGTCGAGTAGTCGACGCCGTACCACTTGTCCGACAGTTTGGTCAGCGTGCCGTCCTTGTGCATTGCGCCGATGATTTCACTCAGTTTCGCCTTCAGCTCCGGGTCACCCTTGTCGGTGGCAACGGCCAACGGTTCGTAGAACACCACGCCGTTGTCGACAGCGCGTAATGGGTAACCCTTCTTGACGGCCGCATCCAGCGTGCTGCGTTGGGTGAGGATGGCGTCCAGTCGAGCACCGTCGCCCAGGCGCAGATCGTCCAGCGG
Source organism: Pseudomonas mandelii (assembly GCF_002251635.1). Taxonomy (GTDB): domain Bacteria; phylum Pseudomonadota; class Gammaproteobacteria; order Pseudomonadales; family Pseudomonadaceae; genus Aquipseudomonas; species Aquipseudomonas mandelii_B. The sequence goes on along the minus strand of NZ_NMOJ01000087.1, from coordinate 37,363 downwards.
TCCGACGGAGCCGGCGTAGGTCTTCATTTTTTCGGTTTTAACGTCGTAGACGACGGGTGGCACGTCAGTGGTTTCGATGGCCAGTGCCTGGCTGAAATAGTCCTCGGACGTCGTGCCGCCCTCGACGCCGATGGTTTTGCCATTCAACGCCTTGTGGTCGGTGACCGTGGATTTGTTGTGCACCGCAAACACGTAGGGCACGTAGTAGTAGGTGCCGGGAAAGTCGAGAATCCGCGCACGGCTCTTGGTGGCGGTCATCGAGCCGACGGACACGTCCCAGCGGCCATTCCACTTGCCGGCGGTAATCACATCCCAGTCGGGCGTGATGAATTTGGCCTCGACGCCGAGACGCTTGGCGATCTCCTTGGACACGTCGATATCAAAACCGTCGATTTCATTCTTGTCGTTGATGAACCCCTGCGGGGGCCAGGTCGCCGAGGTGGCGACGGTCAACGTCTTGCTGCTTTCGATCTTGTCCAGGACGGCACCGGCGTTCGCGGCGCCGACGAACAACAGTGACAAGGCGGCAGCAAGGGTGATTGCGGGTTTTTTACTGAGCATGTCCATCTCCACTTTTCGTTATTGTTATGCGGGGGTAAAGCGCTTCTCAGTGCCCGATGATCTGCGACAGGAATTTCTGTGCGCGTTCGGTCTGCGGGTTTTTGAAAAACTCGGCCGGGGTGGCTTGTTCGATCACCTTGCCGTGATCGAAGAACAGCACCCGATCCGCCACTTCCCGGGCAAAGCCCATCTCGTGGGTGACGCAGACCATGGTCATGCCTTCCAGCGCCAGGGTCTTCATCACGTCCAGCACTTCGCCGACCATTTCCGGGTCCAGCGCCGAGGTGGGTTCATCAAACAGCATCACCTTGGGCTCCATGGCCAACGCGCGGGCGATCGCCACCCGCTGTTGCTGGCCACCGGACAACCGTGAGGGGAACTCGTTGGCCTTTTGCGCAATGCCGACTTTCTCCAGCAGCGCCAATGCCTTGGCTTCACGCTCTTGCTTACCGCGCTTGCGCACGACTTTTTGCGCCAGGCACAGGTTTTCCAGCACGGTCATGTGGGGGAACAGGTTGAAGTGCTGGAACACCATGCCGACTTCGCGGCGGTAGGCGCTGACACTTTCCGCTTCACTGGTGAGCGTGATGCCGTTGACCTGAATGTGGCCCTTCTGGAAATTTTCCAGGTGGTTGATGCAGCGAATCATTGTCGATTTGCCCGAACCCGACGGGCCGCACACCACCAGGATTTCGCCAGTGGCGACGTTCAGGTCGACGTCGCGCAGGGCGTGAAAGTTGCCGTACCACTTGTTCAGGCCGGTGATTGAAATCATCGAGGGACTGGTCTGCGCAGCAGGGGCCAGGTCGCGTTGTTGGGCGGTATCGGTACGAGTCATCACGCATCAACCCCTTGCCACGGATCGATTGACCCGTTTTTCGATTCGCGCCTGGACCCGTTCCAGAATGAACGACAGGGCCCAGTAAATCATCGCGGCGGTGATCAGCATTTCCAGGTGGCGGAAGTCCGCACGGCCCTGGGTCTTGGCCAGGTACATCAGTTCCCAGACACCGATCACCGACACCAGCGAACTGTCCTTGAGCATGGCGATGAACTGGTTGCCGGTGGGTGGAATGATCACCCGCAAGGCCTGCGGCATGATGACCCGGCTCAGGGTCTTGAACGGGCTGATGTTCAGCGCCCGCGAGGCTTCCCACTGGCCGACCGGAATGCTCTGGATGCCGGCCCGGAAAATCTCGGTCATGTAGGCGCCGTAACACAGGGACAGCGCGAGGATACCGGCAGGCACCGCATCGACCACGTAGCCCAGTTGCGGCAGACCCAGGTAAATCAGGTAGATCTGAATCAGCAACGGCACGCCGCGAAAGAACGAGGTGTAGAACGAGGCGAGGGCATTGGCCAGGCCGTTGTTCGACAGCTTGGCCACTGCGCCGACCAGCGCCAGCACAAAGGCCAGGACGATGGCCACTGCAGAGATGTACAAGGTGGTTGCAGCGCCCTGGATGATCAGGAAACCGATCTTGTCGAGGATGAAGCTGTAAGACAGGTCGAAGGTGTCGAAGAACGCCAGAAACAGGATCAGTAGTTCGATCCACACCACCGTAGTCTGCACTTTGAACTTCAGGCGCCCGAGGACGTGGAAGTTCAAGGTGCCCAGTACGGCAATGCCCAGCCCGATGGCGACGTTGCGTGCCGTCAGGCTGTCCGGGGCATTGCCCAGCAGCGGATGCAGAAAATGACTGAGGGCGCTGTTGCCCAGGTTCATCAGGTAGGCGCCGAGGAACAGCACCACGGCTACGCCGAGCAGGAATTGAGGATCGTTAGACTTTTTCTTATAAATTATATTGTCGTGATACATGTCTGCCTCAGCTTGTCGGTGGTGATGTTCTCGCTAGGTAAAAGGGTCTTTGGTCAGTATTGCGACGTCGATTCCGGGACCACAAGCGAACTTAATTCGCCCCCTGTGGGACTACAGGGACTTTATATTCGGATCAGTTTCTTCAGACACGCCTCAAGAATATCCAGGCCTTCCTCCAGCACTATCGCCTCAGTCGTCAACGGTGCCAGTAGCCGAATAATGTGGCGCGACTTGCCGCTGGGCATCAGCAGCAAACCCGCGTCTCGCGCCAGACTCAGAAGTTGCGTCAACTGCGCGGAGGCCGGGGAGCCGTCGGCATGGGTCAGTTCGATACCGCGCATTGCACCGACGCCGGTCAAACGACCCAGGTACGGTGAAAGCTTGCTTGCGCGCCAGGACTCGTAACGGCTGACAATCGCTTCTTCCTGTTGTGCGCCCCAGGCGTGCAGGTTGGCATCCGTCATTTCATCCAGCGTCGCCAATGCGGCGGCGCAGGCGATGGGGTTGCCGGAATAGGTGCCGCCCAAGCCGCCTTTGGGCAAGTTGTCGAGCAGCGCTTTACGCCCGACCACCGCGCCCAATGGCACGCCACCGGCGATGCTTTTGCCGAGCAGGATCAGGTCCGGTTCGATGCCCAGGCGCGAGAACGCAAAACGCTGGCCGGTACGCCCGAACCCGGACTGGATTTCATCGGCGATCAGCAGGATGTTTTTCTCATCACAGAACGTGCGCAGTGCTTGGGCGAACGCCACGTCCATCGCCAGGAAGCCCGCTTCGCCCTGTACCGGTTCGACGATGAAACAGGCCACATCTTCAACGTCGATCTCGACACTGAACAGTCGATCCATGGCTTTCAAGGCGTCGGCACAGGTCACGCCGTTGTCCTTGCTCGGGTACGGCAAATGGAACACCGGCCCCGGTAGCACACCGACTTTCTGCTTGTAAGGCGCGACTTTGCCATTGAGGTTGAGTGTGGCCAGGGTACGGCCGTGGAAGGCGCCGTCAAAGGCGATTACCGCCGTACGGCCAGTGGCGCCGCGTACGATCTTCAAGGCGTTTTCCGCCGCTTCCGCGCCGCTGTTGGTGAGCATGCCGCTGACGGGGTAGCCCACCGGGATAAATGCGGTCAGACGATCCATCAGTTCGATGTAGGGCTCGTGCGGTGCAGCGTTGAACGCGTAGTGAGTCAGCCGGGTGGCTTGTTCGCGAATGGCCTCGACAATGCGCGGATGGCAATGGCCGAGGTTCAGTACGCCGATGCCGCCGACAAAGTCGATGTAGCGTTTGCCATCGGTGTCCCACACCTCGGCATTTTTGCCGTGGCTGAGCGTGACAGGATGAACGACGTTGATCGACTGGCTGATGGTTTCGCTGCTCATGGATGACCGACTCTGAAGAAGGGAGGCTTCTTTTTATCTAAGCCGTGAGCAGTGGTTTGGGGCAAACGAAATAAAGTGGCCGGGTCAATCTTAAAAGTCGGGATGTGTGCGAATAAGAGATGGGCAGGCAAAGCGTAACCTGTGGCGAGGGAGCAAGGTCCCTCGCCACAGGGGTGTTATCAGCGTCGAGTCAGCGGCTGTTGGGTGAATGATGGGCAGGCAAAGCGTAACCTGTGGCGAGGGAGCAAGGTCCCTCGCCACAGGGGTGTTATCAGCGTCGAGTCAGCGGCTGTTGGGTGAATGTGACCCCGGCCAGCCCGTGCGTAATCAACGCGCGAATGTTGCCGTGGTCGTTGCCTTCAGGCGTGGCCACCACCGAGCGGTAATGCTCGCCAAAGGCCAGCAACGCTTGCTGATCGCTCAAGCCTTCCAGCAGCGCCAGCCCCAGGGTCTTGCACGAGCCTTCGTTTTGACCGGCGGCGTTTTCCACGCTGCCGTTGGTGAAAGCTTGCGGCTGGTAGTCGTAACCGGTGGCGATAAAGGCCAGTGTGTCGGCGAAAACATGTTCGCCGCTGTCGAGGCTGGCGCGCAGGGTGTTCAGGTCAGTCATGGGGTTTTCCTTTGGCAAACGCCGCCTGTTGGTCGGCGTTGGCTTCTTTCTGGTATTGGGCTTTCCACTCGGCGTACGGCATGCCGTACACCACTTCACGGGCGTCATCGAGGCTCAGCTCGATGTGGCGCTCATCGGCCTCGGCCTTGTACCACTTGGACANGCAGTTGCGGCAGAAGCCCGAGAGGTTCATCAGGTCGATGTTCTGCACATCCTTGCGGCTGTCCAGGTGCGCCACCAACCGGCGGAAGGCGGCGGCTTCGAGTTCGAGGCGTTGTTGGTCGTTCATAGAGGTCTCTTCGAGACAGCTTTCAGCGCACAAGCTTCAAGCTGCAAGTTGGAATGCGTATGGCTTCTAGCTTAAAGCTTGCGGCTGCGGCTNACGTGCTCAGCGGCTCGCTGCAAGCGTAATGGACACCGACTCGGCGAATCGCAGGGCGTGGGGCTTGTCGACTTCAACCTCGGCGTACAGCACCGACGTGTTGGCCATCACCAGATCGAGNAACTCCTGGGTCAGGCGCTCCAGCAGGGCGAAGCGGTTGCCTTCCACGTGGGCGATAATGGCCTTGGTGATGGTGCGATAATTCAGCGCGTGGTCGATATCGTTGTCGCGCACGGCTTCCTGAGCGGCATACAGGATGGTCAGGTTGATCAGCACGTCCTGCTTGTTGAGGATCTCATCCTCGTTGATACCGATAAAGGTGCGCAGGCACAGGTCTTTGACCCGGATGCGCGCCATGCCTGGTTGAAGTTGTGGCATTGCTACTTGCTCCGTCCGATCAGTTGCAGGAACTCCATGCGCGTGGTGTTCGACTCGCGGAAAGCGCCGAGCATCACCGAGGTGTTCATGGTTGAATTCTGTTTTTCCACGCCGCGCATCATCATGCACATGTGCTTGGCTTCGATCACCACNGCNACACCGGCCGCGTCGGTCACCTGTTGCACCGCCTCGGCGATCTGCCGGGTGAGGTTTTCCTGTATCTGCAGGCGGCGGGCGAACATGTCCACCAGCCGCGCGATCTTCGACAGGCCCAGCACNTTGCCGNTCGGNATATAAGCCACATGAGCCTTGCCGATGAAGGGCAGCAGGTGATGTTCGCACAACGAATACAGTTCGATGTCGGCGACGATGATCATCTCGTCGGTGTCTGACGCAAACAGTGCGCCGTTGACGATCTCTTCGACACTCTGGTCGTAGCCATGGCAGAGGTACTGCATGGCCTTGGCCGCGCGAACCGGGGTGTCTTGCAGTCCTTCGCGGTCGGGGTTTTCACCGAGATTGATGAGAATTTCGCGATAACTCTGGGACAGGGCGTTCTGGTGCAGGGATAACGTCATGGAACATCCTCGCGGGGGCCGCTTATTTGATGTGCCGTCCGCCGTTGACGGTCAGGGTGGTACCGGTGACATAGGGGTTGTCGAGCAAATAACGCAGGCTCTGGTAGATCACTTCGCTGCCGGGTTCGATGCCCAGCGCGGACTTGGCCAGGGCCTTGGCGCGGTACGCAGCGTCGTCGTCGGGATTGAACATTAGCAGGGCTGGCGCGATACCGTTGACCTTGATTGTCGGCGCGTATTTCGCGGCGAAGGACAGGGTGAGGCTGTCGAGCCCGGCTTTGCTGGCGCAGTAGCCAATGTGTTTGCTGCTGCCCTTGTGGGTAACGTCATCGCTGATGTGCACGATGTCGGCGGGGCTTGAGCGTTCGAGCAAGTCGGCACAGTGCAGGTTGATCAGGTAGGGCGCCAGCATGTGCACGCTGAACATGCGGGTGAAGGCCTCGGCGTCCGTGTCCGGGGTTTCGGCCAGCCATTCGGAAGCGTTATGGACAATGGCTCGCAGGTTGTCGGTGTGGGTTTTCAGTTGAGTGATGAACGCGAGGATCCCCGCCTCAGTGGAGAAGTCGGCAAATACCGCAGTGGCGCCCAGGTCGCGCAANGCCGCAACGCCTGGGCGTTCGCTGCGGTAGCTGAAAATCACCGAATGGCCGTCTTCGAGCAAACGCTGCGCACAGTGCAGGCCGACACGCTGGCCGGCACCGGTGATGAGGATCGGAGCTGCGGAAGAGGTCATGAACGGCTCGCGTCGCGGTAAGAGCAAAACTATACCAGCGCGCAGCGACGTACACCTATTGTGGGAGCGAGCCTTTGTGGCGAGAGGATAAATGGGGTGGGTTCTACGGGCAACGGCCGCGCCGGAGTGCTGTTCAGCCAGCTGGCCAGCACGCGGGTCGACAGCGGAATGAAGAAGTAGACCATCAACGGCGTCAGGCACAGGGTGCTGATGAGCACGCGCGGCAGCAGGCTCATGTCGCCGAGCAACGGCCCCAATACAAAATTGAACAGCAGCGAAACCGGAAAGAATGCCAGCCAGATCGCCACGGCCTGCTTCCAGCGGGGTGGGCGCTGGCCGACCGCACCGAACCAGCCTTCAATGCCACTCACGCGATGTTCCGTCTTATGCGCAAACAGATCGCTGCCGCGCGCCAGCCATGCGGTTCGCGAAGCGGAATGCTCCCAGGCGTGCATGGTTTGCTCGTTGGCAAAGCGGAAAATAATCTGGAATTCGTTATCGCCGGGCGGCGGTGCAAGGACGCCGGAACCCAGGTAACCGGGGAAGTCGGTGGCCAATTGCTCGCCTTCGCGCAGCCAGGCCATCAGTTCTTCATAGCGCCCTTTGGCCACGCGGCGCGCAACCATCAAGGTGACGGGTGAGGTAGACATGGTGTATCTCCGTATAACAGACGCGTCACTCCGGGTAGGAGTTTCGCCAGGCGCAGCGCCGGGGTGATGGGCTGCGTCTTGAGACAAGCAAGGATTATTCCTGATTCTGACGTATACACCAGCGACATCGTCGTTTTTCAGCCTTGAACAGGCATGGGGTGGAAGAGTTAGAATGGGATCCAACTTTGCGCGGACGTTAATTGCCACATGCCTGTCCTGACTGAAAGTCTCCCAGTTTTGCAGCGAGGAGCTGCACTGGAACAGGAAGAGCTGTTTCCCATCCGTGAAGTGGCGCGCCTGACGGGTATCAACCCCGTTACGTTGCGGGCATGGGAGCGGCGATATGGCCTGATCCAGCCCACACGCACCGAAAGCGGGCATCGGCTGTACTCGATGGCGGATATTGAAAAGGTCCGCAGCATTCTCGGCTGGATCGACCGCGGCGTTGCAGTGAGCAAGGTCGGCAAGATACTGGCCAAGACCGAGCCGCTCAAAGCCCTGGCGAAAATCATTCCCGACGAACTCGTTCAGGCCGACTACGCCCAGTGGCAGCAGGAGGTTCAGGTGGCGGTGACGGCGTTTGACGAGGTTAAGCTGGAGCAAGTGTATGGACAGATTTTTTCCAGTTACCCTCTGACAGTGGTGTTCCAGGACATCCTGATGCCGATCTGGAAGCTGATGCTGCAGCGCCATGACGCGTTCGGTCAGACCAGCGAATGGCTTTTTCTGGATGGTTTCCTGCGTTCCCGCGTGTTGCAGCGCATGTTGCTGGTGCGCGTCATGCAACCGCGACGCGTGATTGTCTGCGCCTTGGCCGATCAGGCTCATGAACTCGAAGTGCTGGTCACGGCGCTGTACCTGAGCAGTGTCGACTCGGCCATTCAATTGCTGGCGATCGGTCAGCCCTTCGACGAGTTGACCCTGGTTTGCGAGCGGATCAAGCCCACGGCACTGGTGCTGGTGTCCAATCACGCGCCGGCCCCCGAGTTGCCTCGACGTCTTAATCGACTGGCCTTGAGCCTGGATTGTCAGTTGCTGCTGGCCGGCGATGCGTCGGACCTGGCACAGGACAGCCTGGCCGGATCGTCGATCGGGTGTCTGGGGAATGAGGGGATGGTGATGCGTCAGCGTCTGAAACAGTTCCTGGCAGGAAACCTGGATACCTGAGATCAGATGTGCAGGGCGGGATGTGTCAGACGATGTTGCTGAAGGATGTACTGACGCAGTCGCTCGGTATCGTCCTTGTCGCTCTGGCTTAGTTCGTAGGCGTAGAAACCTTGTTCGGTTTCGCGCTCAAAAGTGCCGCGCAATGCAATTCGCTCATAGCCTGACGGGCTGAACCACAACGCGAAGTGTTTGGGCGGTTTGGTCTTGTTGCGAACTTCCAGCAAAACCCCTTTGAACGATATTTCATGCACCCACATTGTGCCGGGTTGGCCTTTGGCATTTTCCAGTGCCACCGGCTCTTCAAGCGTCAGGCGCCATGGTCGTACCATCGGCCCGTCTTCATAAATACTCGGCACACCCAAGCGCAAATGCAGCGCATGAAATTCGTCTTCCACCAGGTGCAGAGGAAAGGTCATTTGCTGGTTTTCGAAGTTGGCCTGGATGGTGACTTGCTCATGGGCCGCCAGGCGCGTGAGCAAATCACGGATTTGCGATCCACCGTTGACGAGCAGACTCGACGTCGCATCCCGCACATTGAGTTGCGGGTTGTGTTGCATGGTCTGGATGAAATCCAGCTCATCCTGTGTCAGGAGTGCGTCGCGTTGCATGGCTAACTCGAAAGAAAAAGTTACAAAGTCATCGGTGATTGTAGTTAATGACAATTAATTCGCCGTTTTGTTTTCGCCGTTCGTCGCTTTCAGTGCGGCAAGCTCGGCTTGCATCTCAGCCAATTGTGCTTCCAGTTGCGCAACCCGCTGCTGTGCCTTGACCTGCACCGTAACGTCTTTCTGCACGCCGACAAAATAAGTTTGCCCATCGCTTGGGTTCTTCACTGTAGAAAGGGACAGTTCATTCCAGAACGGGGTGCCATCCTTGCGGTAGTTTCTCAGGATTTCCCGGCAGGAGCCGCCACGGGTCAACGATTCGCGAATCGCGGTGAGGGCTTCTTTTTGATCCCGGTCGCCGGCCTGCAGGAAACGGCAGTCCTGATAGAGGATTTCTTCGCTGGTGTAACCCGTCAGGCGCTCAAACGCAGGGTTTACGTAAATCAGGATGTTGTCTTGTTCGCCTTCCTTTTCGGCAATCACGATGCCGTCGTTGGAAGCGTTGATTACCATTTGAAGCAATTGAGCGTTGATCATCGGAGAATCCTTTCCGAGTGGGTTGAGGGCAGCATTCTAAAAGATCAAATAAGGCTGTGCTGTTAATATCTGTGTCTTTTACTCAGCTTCAGGATCAGTTTGATGAAAGTTGCCATCATTTCCGGCTCGGTGTACGGCACGGCAGAAGAAGTTGCCCGCCACGCCGCCACTCTTTTAAAAGAAGCGGGTTTCGAAACCTGGCACAACCCGCGGGCAACGCTCGCCGANGTCCAGGCCTTNGCCCCTGAAGCCTTTCTGGCGGTGACCTCGACCACTGGCATGGGTGAGTTGCCCGATAACCTGCAACCGCTGTATTCGATGATTCGCGACCAACTGCCNGCGGCCTGGCGCGGTTTGCCAGGGGCGGTGATCGGCCTGGGCGATGCAAGTTATGGCGATACGTTCTGCGGGGGCGGCGAGCAAATGCGTGAGCTGTTTGGCGAGCTGGGCGTGCGCGAAGTGCTGCCGATGCTGCGTCTGGACGCCAGCGAAAGTGTCACCCCGGAAGCCGACGCCGAGCCTTGGCTGGCCGAGTTGGTCACTGCACTGCGCGGTTGACCGGGNNCTCGCGCAGCAACGCCAGCCAGGCTTGTGCGGCTTTAGACAGGTACGCGCCCTCACGCCAGATAAAGGCAATGTCCCAGCGCAGGTAGTTCGGGGCCTTGAGTGTCAGGCGCACCACGCCTGGCCGCACCAACCCGCGGGCGACCACGCTGGGCAACAGCACCACGCCTTGGCCGGCGGCCACCAGTGCCGCAAGAAAATCCGCCTGGCCACTGCGCCCACCTTCCTTGGGTGTGAACCCCAACTGATGACAAGCCTGCAGCAACCGGTCGTTGAGCACGAAGCTGCGCTGATACAGCAGGAACGGCGTATCGGCCAATTCCTCCAATCCGATCACCGACTTCGTCGCCAGGGGATGATCGGCGGGCAGCAGCGCATCCAGCGGCTCGTCACAGAAAGGCTGAAAGGCGAACTGCGGATCCTTCGGCAACAGACTGCCACCGAGTTCAAGCTCACCGCTCAACACCGCCTGTTCGATGTTCAGGCTACCGCCCTCCAGCAACTGAATGCTGATGTTCGGGTAGCGCCGCCGGTACTCGGCAAACAGCCCGGCGAACAGCGCATCACTGCCCAGTAGCGGCAGTCCCAGACGCAATTCCCCTCGAGCCAGTTGGCTCAAATCGTCCAACTCGATGAGCAACTCGTTGCGCAGCCGCAGCATGCCTTCGGCCCGTTGCAGCACCACGCTGCCGGCGGCGGTCAGGCGAAGCTGGGAACCCAGACGTTCGAGCAGCGGTGTGCCCAGGCTCTGTTCCAGCTGGGCGACTTGCTTGCTGACCGCCGATTGGCTGATGTGCAGGGTCTTGGCGGCTTGAGTGAAACCACCTTGGTGCATCACTTCGACGAAGCTGCGTAGTTGCTTGAATTCCATGCGCCTGATTCCAGATTGGAATAGAGCCGAGTCTAACAATTCGTTTCGGGGATAGCAGCCCGCTCCGTAAAATGAGCACCTGTGAGGACTGAAACCATGAATGCATCAACCTTCAAACGCCTGGCTCGATTGACCGCTGAACTGGCCGTGCTGCTCGGCATCTACCTGCTCGGCTGCGAAATTGCCGCAGGGTTTTCCTGGCCGATCCCGGGTGGTGTCATCGGCATGGCGCTGTTGCTGTTGGCCTTCGCGGTTGGCGGGATCAAACCGGCGGCGTTGCAAATGGGAGCCGGCCTGTTGATGGCCGAGATGCTGCTGTTTTTTATTCCTGCACTGATGAGCCTGCTCGATTACGGCGGGTTGATGCGCCAAGACGGTTGGCGGATTCTGCTGGTGATTGGCGTCAGTACGCTGATGGTGATGCTGGTCACCGCGTTTACCGTTGAAGGGGTGGTGCGGTTGAGGAGGTCCCATGAAGCTTGAGCTGATGCCGATGTTCTGGCTGGCCTTCACCCTCTCGGCCTATTTATTCAGTCGCTGGATCTACCGTCGCACTGGGCGTTATCTGCTGTCGCCGCTGATTTTGGTTCCGGCCCTGCTGCTGGCCCTCGCGGTGCCGCTGCACACCGCGTATGCCGAGTATTCAAGCAACACCCATTGGCTGATGCTGGTGCTGGGGCCGGTCACCGTGGCGTTTGCCGTGCCGATCTGGCAACAGCGCCGCTTGTTGGCGCGCCACTGGTCGGCGTTGCTGCTGGGGATGGTGGCGGGCAGCGCGGCCTCCATCGGCACCTCGTTCGGGCTGGCCAAGGCATTGGCGTTAAACAGCTCTGTGACCCTGTCCTTGGTGCCACGTTCCATCACCACGCCGTTTGCCATGCCGCTGGCTCACGACCTCGGTGGCGTGCCGGAACTGACGGCGGTGTTCGTGATGTTCACTGGGGTGTTCGGGGCGATGCTTGGCGGCATTCTGCTGAAGTGGCTGCCCTTGCGCAGTGCCCTTGCGCGTGGCGCGTTGTTTGGCGTTGGCGCGCACGGAGCCGGCGTCAGTCGAGCCCATGAAGTGGGCGGTGAGGAAGGCTCGGTTGCGGGGCTTGTCATGGTTCTGACAGGGCTTTTGAACCTGTTTGCCGCGCCCTTGTTGGCGGCGGTCCTTTGACATGGATCCAGGCTTTCTTCTGAACTGACTCGTTAGGCCATCAAGCTGGCTGCCAATGCAACTACACGAAATCCGGGGGCTGACTAGACTGCTGTAACGACAGTAAAACAATAAGAACAGGAGGTCCTTGCCGTGAAAGTTGCTCCCGTCCAATCCCCCCAGAGTGTCAAAGACCAGGTCAGCGCTGCCGAGTGGCAAACCCGCGTCGACCTGGCGGCCTGCTATCGGCTGGTGGCGATGCATGGCTGGGACGATCTGATTTTTACGCATATTTCCGCCAANGTGCCNGGCACCGATGATTTCCTGATCAACCCCTATGGGCTGATGTTTCACGAGATCACCGCGTCGAGCCTGGTCAAGGTTGATCAGGCCGGCAACAAGCTGATGGACAGCCCTTACGAAATCAACCCAGCGGGTTACACCATTCACAGCGCCGTGCATGAAGTGCGTCATGACGTGGTCTGCGTGCTGCACACCCACACTGCTGCGGGTGTCGCGGTGTCGGCGCAAAAACAGGGCATTCTGCCGATCAGTCAGCAGTCATTGTTTGTGCTGTCCAGCCTGGCGTATCACGCCTACGAAGGCGTTGCCTTGAACCATGAAGAGAAGGCGCGCCTGCAAGCGGACCTGGGTGACAGCAACTTCCTGATGCTGCACAACCACGGCCTGCTGACGTGCGGTGGCACCATCGCCGACACGTTCCTGATGATGTTCACGTTTCAGCGCGCCTGCGATATCCAGGTATTGGCGCAAAACGGTGGCGCCGAATTGATTGCGATCGAGCCGCAGATTTTGGCGGGCGCCAAGGCGATGATCGCCGGCGTGACCAAAAGTGCTCAAGGGATGGGCGGCGCGTTGGCCTGGCCGGCGTTGCTGCGCAAACTCGATCAACAAGACCCGGGTTATAAACTCTAATGGCACTTGCCGAGATCCCCTTGTGTGTCTGGCGCAAACGCGGCCAGACGTTCGTATTCCGTGGCCAGACCATCCGTTACTGGACGGCGGGGCAGGGTGAGCCGCTGCTGCTCATCCACGGTTTCCCGACCGCCAGTTGGGACTGGCATTACTTGTGGCAACCGCTGGCGCAACGCTATCGGGTAATTGCCTGCGACATGCTCGGCTTCGGCGACTCGGCCAAACCGGTCAACCACGAATACAGCCTGTTGGAGCAGGCCGATCTGCAACAGGCGTTGCTCGCGCACCTGAATGTCGAGCAGCCGGTGCATGTGTTGGCCCATGACTACGGCGACAGCGTGGCTCAGGAATTGTTGGCCCGGCATTACGAAACCCGCATCGATATCGCCAGTTGCGTATTCCTCAACGGTGGCCTGTTTCCTGAAACCCATCGCCCGGTGTTGATGCAAAAACTGCTGCTCAGCCCCTTGGGCTGGATGATCGGGCGAGCCTTTAGCCGCGACGGACTGGTGAAAAGTTTCCGGCAGATATTTGGTCCGCAAACCCGGCCCACCGAAAGCGAGATGGATGATTTCTGGGGCCTGATCGGCAGCAATAACGGCCCGCGAATCATGCATAAGCTCATCGCTTATATTCCTGAGCGGCGCGTCCAGCGCGAGCGTTGGGTCAACGCCATGCAGCGTGGTGAAGTCCCGTTGCGGGTCATCGATGGTGAAGTCGATCCAATTTCCGGCGCGCACATGGTCAAGCGTTATCGGGAACTGGTCCCCAACCCGGACACGGTGCTGTTGCCCGATATTGGCCATTACCCACAGACCGAAGCGCCGGCGCAGGTGCTCAAGCATTACCTGGAGTTTCGGGAACGGCTGGTTTCTCCGCCGCGCAGGGCCGCCTGTTCCTGACTATCCCCCAGCCTTATCGGGCACCATTCAGCTCTACCTTTGTTTATTGTGACCAGCAGCCTGGTGCCTGACACTCGGACTTATTGTCCCTGGTCTGCTGGAGTTCCCCCATGAATGAGTCTGTGCGCTTCGAAGATAAAGTTGTGATCGTCACGGGTGCCGGCGGCGGCCTGGGCCGGGCTCACGCGCTGCTGTTCGCCAAACAGGGCGCAAAAGTGCTGGTCAATGATCTCGGCGGCTCGGCTCAAGGGGAAGGCGCTAACGCGTCGGCAGCAGACCGCGTAGTGGCGGAGATCCGTGAGGCGGGCGGCATCGCCGAAGCCAACCACGACTCCGTTACCGATGGCGACAAAATCGTTCAGCATGCTCTCGACGCCTTCGGCCGCATCGATGTCGTGGTCAATAACGCCGGGATCCTGCGCGACAAGACCTTCCACAAAATGGACGACGCCGACTGGGACCTGGTTTATCGCGTCCACGTTGAAGGCGCCTACAAAGTCACCCGCGCNGCCTGGCCGCATATGCGCGAGCAAGGTTATGGCCGTGTGATCTTCACCGCGTCCACCTCGGGCATCTATGGCAACTTCGGCCAGTCCAACTACGGCATGGCCAAGCTTGGCCTGTATGGCTTGACCCGCACCCTGGCGCTGGAAGGGCGCAAGAACAACATATTGGTCAACGCCATTGCCCCCACCGGCGGCACGCGCATGACCGAAGGCCTGATCCCGCCGCAAGTGTTCGAACGCCTCAAGCCGGAACTGGTCAGCCCGTTGGTGGTGTACTTGGGCAGCGAGGCGTGCCAGGAAACCTCCGGGCTGTTCGAAGTCGGCGGCGGCTGGATCGGCAAGACCCGTTGGGAACGCAGCCTGGGCGCCGGGTTTGATCCGCGAGTGGGCTTCTCGCCGGAAGACGTGGCGGCGCATTGGCAGCAGATTTGTGATTTCGAAGGGGCGGCGCATCCGAAGGACAATATTGAGGCGCTGAAAGAAATGATGGGGAATTTGCAGAAGTATTCGATTTAAAAGTGTAAGGGGAGCAAGCATGAATGCTTGCTCCCTTATGTTTATTCTTCGGGTTTGAAGCCTGGTTTGCTGTTTATGTTTCGCCAAGCTTTAACTTTCGCAACGATAGCTTCAGGTGTTGAGTCTTCGTCTGAATCTGCGTAGTAAATCAAGTCGGATCCGTCGGGGTGCTCTGTTAGTTCTTCAAACAAAAGTACTGCATCAATCTGTTCCTTCTCTGTCGGGTATTCTGATTGGCAGATTCTGGAAACGAACTCAAGGAAATCTGTTTCGCTGTAGTCGGAGAGGTCAAAGAGGCTCATGTCATTTATCTCCATTGTGTATTTCTGAGTGTCGTTTCGGGGTGACGATTCGGATATTGTCCATGTCATATATCTCGCCATCTTTTGAAATTTGGTTCACATGGTGTAGCTCAAGTTTTACTTGGCCACCTAATCTGTCCGCTTTACGAGAAAAAGGGGCTCGGCCGTTACTCATTTCTTGAACATTGTTGGCATTGAATTGTGTCGCCAGCTCCAAATCGTCTGAAACCGCTCTCCAGAGCGCTTCCCTGAACGCTCTGAAATTCGAAAACTCCCGCCCCCGAAGTTGATCCGCAATCTGCTTGGGAATCGGCGCGCCTCCCGACAGCGATCTCGTCCCCAGCCAGATTCCTGAAACGAACTCTCCATTCCCGCTGGCAATTCCAGGGTCCTGCCGTCGATCCCTGAACAGCGTGAAAATCGGAGGAATGCCGGAGTCGATTGGAAAGACGGTAATAAAACCACCAAACCCGTAGCGATCCAGCTCTGGAAATGGATCGACTCGTCCGGTGTTGGGAGTGACAGTAGCGCCTTCATAAATCGGCAGATCTGTCTCGGTCAGCGGAAAATCAGTCGACGGGTTTATGGGTTCCACCAACGGTGTCCAGGTGATAACTGGACCGTTGGCGACAGTGCTGCCCGATACGTAAACATTCTTGCCAGCATCAAAGTGGGCCAGATTCACCGGCACACTGGCGGGAACTGTCACGCCGTCTGTGGTGACAACGACGATCTCAACCCTATGACCTATTGACTTCGAACCGAGGGTAACCGGCAGGTCGATTGTTCCCCCGGCGACTGCTTGTTCGTACAGATGGGCAGTTGGAACTGGCGAAAGTTCTGACAGCGGAACACTGACAGAAAACAGATCACCGTTACCTAGCCGTGATGGAGCGAAAAGGGCGGCGAATCCTACGAGAACTGGAGCGGCTGCTATCGCAAGAGTTGCGGTGACAGCGGATACGGCTGTGCGAAGCGCGGTCTTTAACGCCAGAGAGGTCGCAGGGCTATTGCCGATGGTCCCGGTCGTGCCGGTAAATGCTGGACCGAATGCTGCGGTCGAACCGACATTGGCAAACGTAGGGCTTTGCCACCTAGCCTCCGTTTCCTCTGACCCCAAGAGGCGGGCTTGCTCAAGTTTTCGTCGAGTCTCATCCTCTGCCGCCAGACGAGCCTGTTGCCGCTCGCGCTCTTGCGCTTGCCTTTCCTTCAATTGCTGAACTATCAGATTCACCCGTTGAACGTGGCGTTGAGCCACGGCAGTAGCTGAATCAATGACTTTGAGGCGAGTCTCCAGACGCTGTCTTTCCGTCTCTAGCTGCCTTTGTATCTGCTCGATTTGCTGTTCCATTTCAGCTTGGAGACGAGCCTGTTCGGCTGCGAAATGCTGAGCAGCTGCTTTCGCATTAGACTCAGCCTCGGCCAGGGCTGTATTCAATGCTGCAATACGTGCCTGTTCTTGAGCCTGAGCTTTCGCTTCAAGACGAGCCTGTTCCGCAGCGACCTGCTGCGCCGCTGCTTGCGCCGCAAGTCGCGCTTGTTCTCGAGCCCGAGCTGCTGCTTCCTCATTTACGCGCACCAACTCTGCAGCAACTCTCTGGGCTTGCTCATTGGCCTGCACAGCACTCAGAAAGTTCTGCACATTGACATTTTGCTGTCTAAGTAACTCAAGGCCTTGAGCCAACAATCTTGCATCGTGAGCTGCCCGAAGGGACTGAAACAGCGCCTGCATGGCAACGCCGTTCGGCACCGGCCTATTTTCTATAGTTGTGGCTTTCTTCATGAACTCGTTGATGTGTCTGTTAAATGGATCTCCTCCATAAAAAGAATGGGCAACAGCTGTTTTGTCGTGGAGCTCAGCAGTTTTCCGAGCGGTGAGTCTGATTCGTGCGTCCAACTCGCGAATTATCGATTGCACAGGCGGAAGCGGATCAGTTGGACCCTCAAGCCGTGTGGCGGCGAGTTCAGTTTCAATACTTTGTGGCAGTTGACTGGACTTGGTTTGATATTCCTGCTCCAGCGCTTGGGAGGTGGCTTTAATGGTATTGAGATTTTGGTAATAAACAGGTATTCCGTGCCCGTGTGGACCCGTTGTGACAATGTTTGATGTTAGAGGCGCGGGTGTCATGTGGTCCGGAGCAACGCCTATCGTATGGATGGGCGTGCGAATATCAAGAGAACCTGGCCTTGGAGGCTTTTGCATATTCATATCCTTTTGAATGTGCATATGGATGACGTGTTGCCAGTCAGCCATTAAAAAATGGTTGTCGGTTATTGCGTCGTGCCATTAAAAGTTACAACAGAAGTAGGAAATCTGGGTCCGAGACTTGCGTCAGACCTTACATATAAAGCAGCGAGAAATTTCGATGAGGCAGGAATAAAGGCAGGATTGTCTTTCGCGTAAAGAGATATTTCTTATGTTGTTATAGGAAATATCTTGTAGGAATGTCGCCCATAAAAAAGGCCGCTGCAAACGCAGCGGCCAAAGTAAGACGTTGGATCAAGGAGCTACAAATCAACGTCAGTGAACACAGGGCGATCAATCGATAAAGCGTCGATTCATCTGGATTCTGTCGCCAATGGCGTGGGCTCATCACACACCATCGTTTCGCGCTTCCTGGCTGTGCACCGTGAAAGCCCGGCAAGAATAAGGTCTTGAGCCCAAAGGAAAAATAGCGATTCGCGACATGCACTGTTGCAGTCTGAGCAATAGTCCGCCGCGCCTCGTCCCTTGTAGCANCTCCCGCCATGCGTTCTGCTGATAGTCCCCCATCCAGCCCATCCATGCCCGGCGCAAACCCTCGTCCCGTCAGGCCATTCATCCTTTAGAGGTACACCACGAATACCTCCTTGGTGCGCTTATCGCTCCCAACGTGCGGCAGTAGGGTGGGGCCTTCTGTCACTCACCGGGGAAGACGCATGACAAAAACAACAATGCGCGCCATCTTCACGCCACAGGCGCTGGCCACTGCGGTTGCGCTGGGCTGCTGCGCCCAGGCGCAGGCTGTGTCGTTCAACATTGGCGAAATCGAAGGGCAATTCGATTCCTCGCTGTCCGTCGGCGCGAGTTGGGGCATGCGCGATGCCGATAAGTCTTTGGTGGGCACCGTCAACGGCGGGACCGGACAGTCTTCGACTGGTGATGATGGCCGGCAGAACTTCGAGAAGGGCGAAACCTTCTCCAAGATCTTCAAAGGCCTGCACGACCTGGAATTGAAGTACGGCGACACCGGCGTGTTTGTCCGTGGCAAGTACTGGTACGACTTCGAGCTCAAGGACGAAGATCGCCCGTTCAAACCGATCAGTGACAGTGGCCGCAAGGAAGGCGCCAAGTCCTCCGGTGCGCAGATTCTCGATGCCTTCGTGTATCACAACTATTCCATCGGCGACTTGCCGGGCAACGTGCGTGTCGGCAAGCAGGTGGTGAGCTGGGGCGAGAGTACGTTTATCGGTAACTCGATCAACAGCATCAACCCGATCGACGTGTCGGCTTTCCGCCGCCCGGGTGCCGAGATCAAGGAAGGCCTGATTCCGGTGAACATGCTGTTCGCCTCCCAGAGCCTCACCAATCAGCTGTCGGTGGAAGGTTTCTACCAACTGAAGTGGGACCAGACCGTCGTCGACAACTGCGGCACCTTCTTCGGCAACGACGTGGTGGCGGATGGTTGCAATAACAATTACACCGTCGGCAGTCCCGCCATTGCTCCGTTGGCGCCACTGGCGGCCGCCTTCGGTCAGCCTATCCAGGTGACCCGCGAAGGCGTGGTCGTTCCCCGTGGTGGCGACCGCGATGCGCGGGATTCCGGGCAGTGGGGCACGGCGTTGCGCTGGCTCGGTGATGACACCGAGTACGGCCTGTATTTCATGAACTACCACAGCCGCACGCCGACTGTTGGCACTACCACCGCCGGCCTGTCGACACTGGCCAGCCTGCCAGGGATGGTGGGTGTGGCCAATCGTCTGGCGCCGGGCAGTGGTGCGGGACTGGCCCAAAGCGTGATGCTCGGGCGCGGTCAGTATTACCTCGATTACCCGGAAGACATTCGCCTGTACGGCGCGAGTTTCTCCACCACCTTGCCTACCGGCACCGCCTGGAGCGGCGAGATCAGCTATCGGCCGAATGCTCCGGTACAGGTCAGCACCAATGACCTGACCCTGGCTTTGCTCAACCCGATTGCCGGTGGCGCCGCATCACCGATCGCCACCACCCCCGGCGCTGACAACAAAGGCTACCGCCGCAAGGAAATCACGCAGATCCAGAGCACCCTCACGCAGTTTTTCGATCAGGTGTGGGGCGCACAACGGTTGACGTTGGTCGGCGAAGCGGCGGTGGTTCACGTCGGTGGCCTGGAGTCGCGCAGCAACTTGCGTTACGGCCGCGACTCGGTCTACGGCCAGTACGGTTTCGGCGGCGATACCGACGGTTTCGTCACCTCGACCTCTTGGGGCTACCGTGCCCGGGCGATCCTCGATTACGCCAACGTGATCGGCGGGATCAACCTCAAGCCCAACCTGTCCTGGTCCCAGGACGTCAGCGGCTATGGCCCCAACGGCCTGTTCAATGAAGGCGCCAAGGCCGTCAGCGTCGGCGTCGATGCCGACTACCGCAACACCTATACCGCGAGCCTGAGTTACACCGATTTCTTCGGCGGTGACTACAACACCCTGGAAGACCGCGACTTCCTGGCACTGAGCTTCGGCGTGAACTTCTGATCTGGCTGAGAAGGATGAATTTGATGCGCAAGATGATTCTGCAATGCGGCGCCCTGGCCTTGAGCCTGCTGGCGGCCAACGTGATGGCGGCGGTATCGCCGGAAGAAGCGAACAAACTCGGCACCAGCCTGACGCCGGTCGGCGCCGAAAAAGCCGGCAACGCCGACGGCTCAATCCCGGCCTGGACGGGCGGCATCCCGAAAAACGCCGGCGCAGTGGACAGCAAGGGCTTTCTCGCCGACCCATTTGCCAATGAAAAACCGCTGTTCGTGATTACCGCCGCCACGGTGGACAAGTACAAGGCCAAACTCTCCGACGGCCAGGTGGCGATGTTCAAGCGCTACCCCGAGACCTATAAGATCCCGGTCTACCCGACTCACCGCACCGTGGCCGTGCCGCCGGAAATCTACGAGTCGGCCAAGCGCAGCGCGCTGAACGTGNACAGGATCAACGACGGCAACGGCCTGGAGAACTTCACCGGCAACCGCTACTACGCGTTCCCGATTCCGAAGAATGGCGTGGAAGTGCTGTGGAACCACATCACCCGTTACCACGGCGGCAACCTGAAACGCATCATCACCCAGGCCACCCCGCAGACGAACGGCAGCTACACGCCGATCCGCTTTGAGGAAGAGATCGCCGTTCCGCAATTGATGAAGGACCTGGACCCGGAAAAAGCTGCCAACGTGCTGACCTTTTTCAAGCAGTCGGTCACGGCGCCGGCGCGTCTGGCGGGTAACGTGCTGCTGGTGCACGAGACCCTCGACCAGGTGAAAGAACCGCGCCTGGCCTGGATCTACAACGCCGGCCAGCGCCGCGTGCGCCGNGCNCCGCAAGTGTCGTATGACGGCCCAGGCACTGCCTCCGACGGCCTGCGCACCACCGATAACTTCGACATGTTCTCCGGCGCTCCCGACCGCTATGACTGGAAACTGGTCGGCAAAAAAGAGATGTACATCCCTTACAACAGCTACAAGTTGGACTCGCCGACCCTCAAGTACGACGACATCATCAAGGCCGGGCATATCAACCAGGACCTCACCCGTTACGAGCTGCACCGGGTGTGGGAAGTGGTCGGCACCGTCAAGCCGAGCGAGCGGCATATCTACGCCAAACGCCACATGTACATCGACGAAGACAGCTGGCAGGTGGCGCTGGTGGATCACTACGACGGTCGCGGACAACTGTGGCGAGTGGCCGAGGGGCACGCTCAGTATTACTACGATCACCAGGCCCAGGCTTACACGCTCGAAGCGCTCTACGACATCATTGCCGGTCGATACATTGCGCTGGGGATGAAAAACGAAGAGAAGCACAGCTTTGAATTCGGCTTCGAAGCCAAGGCGGCGGACTACACGCCATCGGCGTTGCGTGCGGAGGGTGTCCGGTAAGGGAGTTGATACATTCGCAGTGCAGAAGGCGACCGGTGGGTCGCCTTTTTTATGGCTGCCAATCAGCGTCCTGAATACTTCTCAACAAGCGGGTTGGAGAGGGCTAGGGTTGCCGGACAATTATAAATAGGCACGCCGCAATGACCGCCATGACCCCGTGTCTTGACCGTTCTGGATTCCTGCCCCGTCTGTCCTCTCATCACCTGTCACGTGATCGATTGACCGGGCCCTTGCTGGCGTCCACCTCCCGGGTGAAATTACTCTGCGCGCCCGCCGGTAGTGGCAAGACCGCGCTGCTTGCCGACTGCCTGTTGCAGGCGCCGCCGTCATGCCGGGTGTGCTGGTTGCCGTTATCTGGCATAGCGATGAGCACGGCGGATTTTCGTCAGCGTGTGGCAGAAGCGCTGGGGCTGGCTTCGTCAGAAGAGCCGGCGATGCTCGGCGCGCTGGCTCGATTGCAGGCGCCGACCTGGCTGTTTCTCGATGACTATTGCCGCGTTCCGAACCCGGAGCTCGATCAACTGCTGGATCGCATGCTGGCCGTCAGCAGCCCGGCGCTGACCTGGTGGCTGGGCGCCCGCCGTCGCCCGCAATGCAACTGGCCGCGGTTGCTGCTCGATGATGAATTGTACGAATGCGAGCGCGGTACGCTGGCCTTCAATCAAACTGAGATTGCCTCGCTGTTGCGCCACCTGAAACCGGCCGATGCCAGCACCGCCGCCAGCAAGATTATCCAGCGCAGTGGCGGCTGGTGCGCCGGTGTACGCATTGCGCTGCTGCAAAAATGCGACTGGTCGCGCAACGACCCGCATCACAGCCGACCTGACACTTTGCTCGATTACCTCGAACACGAACTGTTTACCAGCCTGACCCCGGAGTTGACGGAAGCCTGGCGGGTACTCGCGCATTTGCCACGCTTCAACGCACGGCTGTGCGATCACCTGTTTGGCGCAGGGGAGGGCGCGCAATGCCTGAAGACGTTGCAGGAACTGGGGTGCTTTATCGAGCCCTGGCAGGACTCCGCCGACTGGCTGCAGATCTTCCCTCCACTCACGCAATTGATGCGCGATGAACAATGGCCGGCCGGACGTTCCTGGCATCGCCGCGCCTGTCAGTGGTTCGCCGGTGAGCGCGACTGGCAAGCCGCGTTTGAACAGGCCTTGCTGGCCGAAGAGTACGAAGTGGCGGTGAGCCTGTTGCAGCATTTCAGTTTCGAGCATTTGTTCGAGGAGCAAACGGTCGTGCTGTTGTTGCGGTTGTACGAGCAACAAGGCGACGCGCTGATGTTCGGTTCGCCGCAACTGGTCGGGTTAATCACGGCGGCGTCGTTGTTTGCCGGGCGGTTTGAGCAAGCCGCCGATTGCATCGAGCAGTTGTCACGATTCACACCTATGCCGTCGGCGCTCCTTCAGCAGCAATTGATTGCGCGCTGGCAGGCCCAGCAAGGGTGGCTCCTGCATTTGCAGGGTCGCATGGAGGGGGCACGCGCGCATTTTCTCGACGCGTTGACGGTGCTCGGTCCTGACCTCTGGCCCGTGCGCTTGATGTGCCTGTCGGGTTTGACGCAACAGGCCTTGCTCAGGAGTGAGCTCGAAGTGGCGCAGGCGATAAACCGCGATGCGTTGTGCCTGGCGCGGGCTCAAGGCTCGCTGGTTTTCGAAGGGCTGCTGGAACTCGATCATGCGCAATTGCTGGAGCAACGTGGGGCTCCTCAACGAGCCGACCATTTGCTCGCCAACGTTGAGGGCATACTCACTCAACAGCAGCGGATCGCCGAGCCTCTGCTTGGGCGGATTGCCTTGCACCGTGGACGCTTGAGTTTGTGCCAGGGCCTGGATACGCAGGCTGCCGAGTATTTCGAAGCGGGGCTGTGTATCTGTTTGCGCAACCACGACAAACGGGCGCTTTACGGTTTGCTCGGTTTGGCGCAGGTGGCGGCCAATCAGCGCGACTATGCCCAAGCTTTTGTCCATCTTCGCGATGCCGAGCGCTTGATGCAGCAACGGCAGATTCCCGACACCGTTTACCGCGGTGTGTTGTTGCAGATCAGCAGTCAATTCTGGCTTCAGCAGGGTCGCCCGGAACTGGCCCATGAGGCGCTCAGTCGCGTACTGCGCCACTATCGTGGCCCGCATGCACGGCAGGCGCCTCCCGCAACCCTGATGTTGATCGCGCGGATCGATTATCTGTTGGTGTTGGCAAAGGTCGATCTGCACCAGGCCCAGGACCCGCTGAGCCATTTCGCCCAGGCACTCGAACAATCGCAGCTCGCGGGCATGCTGGCGCTGGAGGTCGAATTGCTGTTCGCCGCAGCCGAAGTCGCGTGGCAGAACGGTGACATGGCCGGCGCCCGGGGTTGGTTGCGTAAAGGATTGAATCTTTCTGAGCACCATGGGCTTCGCCAGGCGCTCGTTGAGTTGCAATTGCGAAAGCCTGATCTTCTGCCTGTATTGGAGGTGACTTGGGATCGCTCGGAAAAAAATCCATTGGTAAGTGAAATCAATCCACTCAGTCAGCGTGAAGTGGAAGTGCTCAGGCTGATTGCTCTGGGCAATTCGAATCAACAAATAGCCGAGCAGTTGTTTATCTCCTTGCATACGGTAAAAACACATGCGCGGAGAATTCACGGAAAGTTGGGCGTGGAGCGTCGGACTCAGGCGGTTGCGAAAGCCAAGAGTGTCGGTTTATTGGATTGAAGAGTGCAAGACTGTTTGCTAGTGAGTATGAGCGCTCACGGAGCACGAATGGCCGGTTCTGCTTTGAAGTTTCTTCGGATTGGAAAAGTTTTCGGTGGGAGATGTTTCATCTTATATGTAAGAGCGGGTGTTTTAATGATTGATTAAACGTTAGGGGTGGGGCGGTCTTTGCAGTGTCAGGCCCGCAGTGGCTGAGTGCGCGGCTTTGTTGTAGAAGATGTTGGATCATGTATTTCGTTTTTTTCTTTATGTGTTTTTTCTGTGTTTAAGTTGCTTGTACAATTATTGAAAAACGTTTTGAGTTTTTAATAATGGTTCTGTCTGTTTTAGTTTGATCTCAAGTTAGTCGGCAGCAACGTGCCGTTTTTGTGATCAAACTAAATGAGGTTGGAAATGCAAGACGAACAAGCAGCAAATGCAATGCTGGACCAAGTGCGTGAAGCACGTAACAATTTGCTTGAAGCACTCAGAAAAATTCCTTCGTTCAAGACGATTCTTCATGTTGGCCTGGTAGACGAGTTGCAGAAGATAGACTCAGGCGCCTCTATAGCGCGGCGTTTTATTAATCTTCGCTCGGGTGTAAGTCCAATATCTGCAGAACCCACTGGCAATCTGCTAGATGTGTTTTTTGAGTGCTTAAAGCGCGGCAGGCCACCCCAGTACACTGCTGATAAATACGGGATGTATGAGCTGGATAAAGTCGGCACTGAAACCTTCAGGCTGAAATATCTGGATGTGGTAAGCGTCGGAAAAATGATCGCCGAACTGATGCAAAAACTGCCTGAGAAATGCAGTTCTGAATTAGGTAAGTATTGGAGCGTGTCCTATCAGGTTGATAGTAGAAATCGTCCTTTGCCGTCGCCTAAACAGGAGTTTCGCCTGCTTCAGGCGCGACTTTTCTGGCGCGAGCTGGACCTGGCGGGCAGCGAGAACCTGATGTCCAAAGCCGATGTCGCGACCATCAATGGTTTAATCGGTTCGGGACTGCCAAGTTCCTGCTATGCCGTCTCTGTTGAAAAACAAAAGGGAGGTTTTGCGACGCTGGCATCCACCTTTGTTATTTCTCTTTCCGGCGCTGTTGCAAATGAGCTGAATCCAGCAGGCAGTCAAGAGGTTGTTCTTTATTCGCCGTTCGGTGGATTCGAAAAGTTCAGCACCGTGAGTGCACTTCATAAAACGTTGCAACAACGGTTGTCCAATGCGTCGACCCGTGCCGAGCTTTTGCAGGGCCTGTCGGAGGACGAGCGAGCTCTGGTATCGAGTGCTCCAGCGATTCGTTACGCGAGAATCCTTGAAGATCTGTTTGACCATTGCAATAACGGCCTGCTGGCGAGGCAAAGTCGTGATGTCGTCTATCAAGTACGAAAATTAGTGACCGTCGGCGCGCATACCGAGGCGGCGTGGAAACCGCTGGACTCTGTTCTGTCCATGGATGCACTTGTACATTCTGAAAATGCGCGAAATGTGTTCTTGATCAAAGCGATGCTGGCGAATGCCCGGCCCGAGTGGTTTAAAAAAGCCTATGTCACCAATCAGGAGCTTTATGTCGGTCTGGAGAAGAACCTGCTGGCAAGCCAGATTCAGCTTCATGAATTGACCAAAGATGTGGCGACTCTTACAGCTTATGCCCGACAGGCAGTAGAGGCATTCATCTCGCCGGGAACCGACGAACGAATCGATCCTGACACGGTGTTTGTGAATATTCAGCACTCGGTCAGGATGGCGGATGGCAAACGCATAGAACACATTGAGCGGAAAACGCTGACCCAGGCGTTCATGTATGGGGCACATGATCGGGCAGGGCGTTACACGATTACGCTGGAGAAGAACTATGACCTCGCCAGGCTGACGCCTGAAAACATCATGCGCGCCATTGAAACGCTGGACCTGCGTCTGGCGTATGGCCCCGCGCGACAGCGGGTGTATGGCCAGCAGAACGTCAAGGAAGCGATGCGGGAAGTGCTGGGTCGAAAGACGGCTTTGACCCTGTTCGGCGCCATCTTGCAAAAATACATCACCTCGACTGCGCAGGATATTGTTCAGCGCTACAACTTTGGCGATCCCTCTATTGAAGCGTCTGGTATCGCATTAAGAGCTTTCTATAACTTCAAGCCCTTGAAGGATCTCATTGTCTACCGGAGGAAAGGAGGAGACCTGAATCTCAAAGCTTACGTGCTTTATGCACCCGGCTCCCCGACGGATAAAGACTGGTACGAATTCTCCGATCTGGACAGTCTGCAACGGTATATAGGGTTGTGGGCACTTGAAGAAGAGGGACGTACCTACCTTCGAACCCAAGTGCATGAAAGTGATCGACGTAATCTGGAGCATGAAGTCTTCGGCAAGGAATGGCCGCGTGGTGAGCCGAGGGAGAGGATTCAGGGCCGAGCATGGTGGGATCAGGTCAATCTTGTTGCCTGGGTTGAAAGCGATGAGTTAAAGGGCAGTATTCAAAGTGTCCTTGACTGGGAAGACGCCGAAGAAAGGGCTGTCACGCCCCATTGGTACCGAAATGCCTCTCTCTCTGATCGCCAGCTTTTCAATCGTTTGACCACAGACTTCAAGGCCATTTATAACGCGTCAAAAGACAAGTTTCATATTGAGGGCTTTCAAAAGTTTTCTCGTGAATTGGTCATGAGTCGGTTAAATGAACATTTGGGCCGCACGGGCGATCGCCAAATCGATCCTGATCAAGTCATGGTGAAATTCCACAAAGGCGCAATGACGCTGACACAGCTATTTATCAATTGGCATCTGTGGCGCAGCGATACCAATGTGTTCGAGAAAATCGTGCTGCCTGGATCGAGTACGCTCAGAGACAGTATCCGGGTGTCTGAGTTCTGGTGGAAAGACACGGGCAAGCCAATGACTGAGCTGAATTCCAGTACGCTCAACAAGCTTATCGACCTGATGCCCGGCGAGCATTACAGCCATTATTTGAAATCAAACTTTCTGTGGAAGTCGGATATTGATTTGCGGGCAAACCTGTACCGGGAACTCAAGAAAAATGAGATGTCCAGGGCGGCGCTGACGCAAAAGCTCAATGGCACGTTGCCGTCGGGGCATTATGAGTGGCTGATAGCGTCGATCAAGGGGCTGGACCGAGACACAAGGACACCAGATGGTGTTTCTCCTGGCAGTGAGCCTGGCGAAGGGGTTTATGAATTCTGGCTTGAAGGTGCGCGCATCGCGGGGGGATACGTTTTTGGTGAAGGGCATGTGAAGTTTGCCTATATCCCCAATTCGCCCGGCAAGGCGTTTATCTGGGTCGGTGATTTATCCAAGGCTATCGAGAACGATCGTATTTTGGGCGAGCATCTTCGGAGTCTGGCCGGGTTGCGTGGGCGGGACAGGGTCGGCGCTTACATCAGCAAGTCCCGCGACCCACGAGGTTCGTTGCCAGTACCGGGGTTGGGCGGCACCAATCCGGTTTACAACTTCAAGGCCGAATACGAAAACCTGATTAATCGCGCACTTGATGATCTGGATGTCCTGACCACCTCGCCAGTCGAAGCGTTCTGGCAGGAGACAAAGATTCTTCTCGAAGTGGCATTGGATGTGATCTCGATCTTTGTCCCGCCGGTGGGTTTCGCCGTCAGCGTGTTGAAGATCAGTCATTCGATCGTGCAAGGCATCATTGCATCCAGCCATGGCGATTCTGCAGGCGCCAATGCGCATTTTGCTGCCGCATGGCGCGGGGCAATCCTCATGTACCTGGGTAAGGTCGCCTCGGTAGGAACGGCGGCCTCTGCACTTGGCCTGCTATCCACGATCAGGGATCTGACTGACGTGCTCTCGGCCGTCACGGGCGTTCCGGTTGGAATCAGTTATGTCACTGCGGTGGCTGTGCCGCACTGGACCCCCGAGAGTACGACCCGCGTGATCGGTTGACAGTCGGGACGCACATCAAGGTGATAACCAGAGGATGAATGATCGGAGCTGATCAGTTCCGGTCTTCGGACCTCGGCGGTGTCTCATACCCCATCCGCCAACTCACGGCCCGCGTCGCCGCCAGCAATCGCTGCGCTGCCGGGCCGTTTTCGTCAGCTTGAAACAATGAGGTCGGGCCGACAATGGTCAAGACCGCCGCCACATTCCCTACGGCGTTGAATACCGGTGCCGACAAGGCGTCCACTCCCGGCATCAACAACCCATGCACATGATGCAGGCCGCGTTCGCGGATCTGTTCGCACAAGGCCGCATAGGTTTGATCGTCCGCCAGGACGTGGTCCGTGGCCTTGTGCAGTTCCTGATCTCGCAAGTCCACGGTTTCCCGTTTCGGTAGATAAGCGCCAAATACCAGNCCAGTGGACGAGCTGAGCAGCGGCAAGACCGAACCCAACTGCGTCACCACCGTGATAGCGCGCACCGCCGGCTCGATGTGCACCACGGTCGCGCCCTGGTTGCCCCACACCGCCAAAAAGCAGGTNTCATTCAGTTCATCGCGCAGCTCCGCCAGGGGCAGGGCGCCGACTTTCAACACATCCATGCTGCCCAGCGCCGCCAGGCCCACGCGCAAGGCTTCACGGCCCAGGCCATAGTGGTTGGTGGCGGTGTTCTGTTCGGCAAACCCCGAGGCGATCAGTGCCTGCAAATAGCGATGGACCTTGCTCGCCGGCATCTGCACGTGTTCGGCCAGGCGCGACAGCGAGGTGGCCGGGGACAGTTCGGCGAGGGCCTTGAGGATATCGGTGCCCACTTCGGCCGAGCGGACTTTCTGTTTACCGGTGTCGCGGGGCTTTTCCATGGAGGCGATGTGATCCCGGGACGAATGGGCGTCTTTATAGCTTGACGGTCAATACCAATCAAATTACGTTATGCGTAATCGAATTACGATAAAAATAACCCAGGCGTGCCGAGACCTCTGCAGCAGAGCGACAGGCCATTGCCTACTCCCTGTTCAGGAGGCTCCATGAACCTCGATTCAACGGCGCCAGCGCTGGCTTATCAGTCAGGCTTCGGCAACGAATTCAGCAGTGAAGCGTTGCCCGGCGCATTGCCCGTCGGCCAGAACTCCCCGCAAAAAGCCCCTTACGGCCTCTACACCGAACTGTTCTCCGGCACCGCGTTCACCATGGCCCGCAGCGAAGCGCGACGCACCTGGATGTACCGCATTCAGCCGTCGGCCAATCATCCGGCGTTCGTCAAGCTGGAGCGGCAACTGGCCGGTGGTCCGTTGGGTGAAGTGACCCCCAATCGCCTGCGCTGGAACCCGTTGGACATCCCGACCGAGCCGACCGACTTCATCGACGGGCTGGTGAGCATGGCCGCCAACTCGGGCGCGGACAAACCCTCTGGCATCAGCATCTATAACTACCGCGCCAACCGTTCCATGGAACGAGTGTTCTTCAACGCCGACGGNGAACTGTTGCTGGTACCCGAGCAGGGTCGCCTGCGCATCGCCACCGAACTGGGCGTGCTGGACCTGGAGCCGCTGGAAATCGCCGTGCTGCCGCGCGGTCTGAAATTCCGCGTCGAACTGCTTGACGCCCAAGCGCGCGGCTACGTCGCCGAAAACCACGGCGCGCCGCTGCGCCTGCCGGACCTGGGGCCTATCGGCAGCAACGGTCTGGCCAATGCGCGAGACTTCCTGACACCCGTCGCGCATTACGAAAACCTCAAGCAACCGACCACCCTGGTACAGAAATTCCTCGGCCAGTTGTGGGNCTGTGAGCTGGACCATTCGCCCCTGAACGTGGTCGCCTGGCACGGCAATAACGTGCCGTACAAATACGACCTGCGCCGCTTCAATACCATTGGCACCGTCAGTTTCGATCACCCGGACCCGTCGATCTTCACCGTGTTGACCTCGCCCACCAGCGTACATGGCCTGGCCAACCTCGACTTCGTGATTTTCCCGCCGCGCTGGATGGTGGCCGAGAACACCTTCCGGCCGCCGTGGTTCCACCGCAACCTGATGAACGAATACATGGGCCTGATCAAGGGCGAGTACGACGCCAAGGCCGAAGGCTTCCTGCCCGGTGGTGCGTCGCTGCACAGTTGCATGAGTGCCCATGGTCCGGACGGCGAGACGTGCACCAAGGCCATCAATGTGGAACTGGCGCCGCACAAGATTGATAACACCATGGCCTTCATGTTCGAGACCAGCCAAGTGCTGCGCCCCACACAGTTCGCCCTGGAATGCCCGCAACTGCAAAACACTTACGACGCGTGCTGGGCCTCGCTGCCCGCCACCTTCAACCCGAACCGGAGATAACCCATGACTCAGACTTCCATCACTCGTAGCTGGGTTTCTTCCGCCAACGGCCACGCCGATTTCCCTCTGCAAAACCTGCCGCTGGGCGTGTTCAGCGTGAAGGGTTCGGCACCGCGCAGCGGTGTGGCCATTGGCGAACACATTTTTGATCTGGAAGCGGCACTGGACGCTGGCCTGTTCGATGGCCTCGCGAAAACCGCCGTGGAAGCCACCCGTGGCGGCCTGCTCAATGCGTTTTTCGAGCTGGGCCGTGAGGCTCGCGTGGCTCTGCGCGAACGACTGCTGGAACTGTTCGCTGAAGGCAGCACCCTGCACGGCAAGATCGAAGCCCAAGGCGCAAAACTGCTGCCTCTGGCGGCGAATTGCGAGATGCACCTGCCGGCGAAAATCAGCGATTACACCGACTTCTATGTCGGCATTGAACACGCGCAAAACGTCGGCAAACTGTTCCGTCCCGACAACCCATTGCTGCCGAACTACAAGTACGTGCCAATCGGTTATCACGGCCGCGCCTCGACCATTCGCCCGTCGGGCACGGATGTACGCCGGCCCAAAGGCCAGACGCTGCCCGCCGGCCAGACCGAGCCAACCTTCGGCCCCTGCGCACGCCTGGATTACGAATTGGAGCTGGGCATCTGGATCGGCCAGGGCAATGCCATGGGCGACTCGATTGCGATTGGTGACGCCGCCGAGCATATCGCCGGTTTCTGCCTGCTCAACGACTGGTCGGCGCGGGATATCCAGGCTTGGGAATACCAGCCACTGGGCCCGTTCCTGTCCAAAAGCTTTATCACCAGCATCTCGCCGTGGGTGGTGACGGCCGAAGCGCTGGNACCGTTCCGCCGTGCTCAACCGGCGCGCCCTGAAGGCGACCCGCAGCCGCTGCCGTATCTGTTCGACACGCGCGATCAAGCCGCAGGCGCTTTCGATATCGAGCTGGAAGTGCTGTTGCTCACCGAAGGTCTGCGCGAGCAACAACTGCCGGCCCATCGCCTGACNNTGAGNAACACCCAGCACATGTACTGGACCGTGGCACAAATGGTTGCACACCACAGCGTCAACGGCTGCCAGTTGCAGGCCGGTGACCTGTTCGGTTCGGGCACCTTGTCCGGCCCGCAACCGGGGCAATTCGGCAGTCTGCTGGAAATCACCGAAGGCGGCAAAAAGCCGATTGAACTGGCCTCCGGCGAGGTGCGCAAGTTCCTCGAAGACGGCGACGAAATCATCCTGCGCGCCCGGTGCAGCCGCGAAGGGTTTGCCTCCATCGGCTTCGGCGAGTGCCGTGGCACTGTGGTCGCGGCGCGCTAAGAGGGNNGGGTCATGGAGCTTTATACCTACTACCGTTCGACGTCGTCGTACCGGGTGCGCATCGCGTTGGCGCTGAAGGGCCTGGATTACCAGGCACTGCCGGTCAACCTGATCGCGCCGCCAGGTGGCGAGCATCGGCAAGCGCCGTATCTGGCCATCAACCCACAAGGCCGCGTGCCGGCCTTGCGCACCGATGAAGGTGACCTGTTGATTCAGTCGCCAGCGATCATCGAGTACCTGGACGAACGTTATCCACAGGCGCCGCTGCTGTCCAAAGACCTGGTCGCGCGCGCTCATGAGCGTGGCGTTGCGGCGGTGATCGGCTGCGACGTGCATCCGCTGCATAACGTCAGCGTACTCAACAGGTTGCGGCAGTTGGGCCACGATGAACCGCAGGTGGTGGAGTGGATCGGGCACTGGATCAGCCAGGGGCTGGCGACGGTGGAGCAGTTGATCGGGGAGGAGGGTTATTGCTTTGGGCCGGAGCCAGGTCTGGCGGACGTCTATCTGATACCTCAACTGTACGCAGCCGAGCGGTTCAACATCTCACTCGAAGCGTATCCACGGATTCGCCGAGTGGCGACGTTGGCGGCGCAGCATCCCGCGTTCATCAAGGCCCATCCGGCGAACCAGTCAGACACCCCTAAAACCTGACAACTCCACCCCTGTGGGAGCGGGCTTGCCCGCGATGAGGGTGTATCAGTCGACATTCATTTGGCTGATACGCCGCTATCGCGGGCAAGCCCGCTCGCACAGGGGATCTGTGATTAATGGACGATGGAATTGGGCGGGAGGTGGCCCAGGCGTTCAGTCAGGCGAATCCGCTGGATCGGGTCATCACTGAGCAGCAGCGCATGCTCCAGGTCGAAACGCTCGGCGTTCGGGCAGTCCAGCCGTTGATAGAGGCTGGCCCGGGCCAGGTAATCGGCGGCGNTGGCGTTGCCCAGTTCCAGCACGCGTTCAGCGTCGATCAAGGCCCCGATGTAGTCATCGTGGGAAAGGTGCAGCTGGCGCAGGTTGCGCGACAGCCGTTGCAGCATCTGCACCGGGTCGGCGGTCAGCATATGCTCGGCGTTGAGTTGCATGTTCGGGCCGTACTGGCGTTGCAGCAGTTCACGGCAATCGTTGGGGTACAAGCGGCGCCCACCGCAGGGGTCCAGCAGATGNTCGGCGCCGGGTACCCGCAGCAGGAAATGGCCCGGGAAATTGACCCCGACCAAAGGGATCTCCAGGCGTTTGGCCAACTCCAGTGCGATCAGCCCCAGGGACAGTGGCTGGCCGCGCCTGAGTTCCAGCACTTTGTTGAGCANGGCCGCCGCCGGGCGCAGCGGGGTGAAGTCATCCTGGGCGAACCCCAAGTCATTCATGCGCCGCAGCAGCGGCTGGCCGAGTTCGNTCACCGGTAGCATCGGCAAGCCATAGCTCACCCGCTGTTGCAGGTCCTGGAATTCAGCCAGTACTTTTTCGGGATTCACCTCTTTGTCGTGCTCGGCCGCCATCCACAGCGCGGCCTCGATCAGCGCGGGTGGTGATCGTTGCAGGCAATCAAAAAAACGTTGGCGCGGCGTCATCGAAATCTCCGGGCAATGCCTCGTTTTAGCCCGGTCGCCGACATTCGTCCAGTACCGCACACATGCGGTAGCAGGTTATGCCTGAAAGCCTGCAATGCGGCGCCGCTTATTCCGGTGCGCTTCTGCAAATTTTGCGCGCAAGCCTATACTGGCGACTACAAGAAGTGATTCGGGAGCCCTACGATGTTNGCGCTTATGCACAGCACCCGCCTTGAGTCGCTGCACCTGAGCGTCGACGCGGTCACCGGGCTGAAGGCGGTCATCGCCATTCATAACAGCCGTCTGGGGCCCGCCCTGGGGGGATGTCGTTACCTTGCCTATCCCAGCGACGAATCTGCGGTGGAGGATGCCATTCGCCTGGCG
Organism: Pseudomonas mandelii; assembly: GCF_002251635.1. GTDB lineage: Bacteria > Pseudomonadota > Gammaproteobacteria > Pseudomonadales > Pseudomonadaceae > Aquipseudomonas > Aquipseudomonas mandelii_B. The sequence goes on along the minus strand of NZ_NMOJ01000087.1, from coordinate 3,970 downwards.
CAGGGCATGAGTTACAAAGCGGCGCTGGCCGGCCTGGCCCAGGGCGGCGGGGTGGCGGTGATTGTCCGACCGGTGCATGTGGAGAATCGCGCGGCGTTGTTTGAAGCTTTCGGCCGCTGCATCAATCAGCTCGACGGGCGCTACATTACCGCGATCGACAGCGGCACCTCGGTGGCGGACATGGATTGCATCGCCCAACAGACCCAGCACGTCACCAGCACCACCTCGGCGGGCGACCCCGCGCCCCATGCTGCCATGGGCGTGTTCACCGGCATCCGTGCCGCCGCCATGGCCCGCCTGGGCAGNGACAACCTCGAAGGCCTGCGAGTGGCCATTCAAGGTTTGGGCAACGTCGGTTATGCCTTGGCCGAACAGCTGCACGCCGCTGGCGCTGAACTGCTGGTCAGCGACATTGATCACGGCAAGGTGCAATTGGCGATGGAGCAACTGGGTGCTCACCCGATCGCCAATGACGCGTTGCTCAGTACGCCGTGCGACATTCTCGCGCCCTGCGGCCTGGGCGGTGTGCTCAACAGCCACAGCGTGACGCAACTGCGCTGCTCGGCAGTGGCCGGTTCTGCGAACAATCAGCTGACCCATCTGGAAGTCGCCGATCAACTGGAGCGGCGGGGCATTTTGTATGCGCCGGATTACGTGATCAATTCCGGCGGGCTGATCTACGTTTCACTCAAACACCGTGGCGAAGAGCTCACGACCATTACCGCCCACCTGTCGAAAATCGCCTCGCGGCTGACCGAAGTCTTCGCCCATGCCCAAGCGGAAAAACGCTCTCCGGCACGGGTGGCGGACGAGTTGGCGGAAAAAGTACTGTACCGCTGAGCCACTGCTTTACTGCAGACATGAAAAAGGCCCTGAGCCATTCGACTCAGGGCCTATTCAATTCGGGCATTGTTTACTTCGTTGTCTTGGCGGCTTTGGCTGGCTTGGTCGGCGCAGCGGCTTCACCCTCTTCGACCGGTTCAACCTTTTCAACCACTTCAACCGGCGCATTCAGCAGTTCGGACAACGCATCCGGCTGGCTCTTGAATGCCTTGGCGAACACATCGCGGTTCTTCGCCATGTAGATCCCGGCTTCTTCCACCTGCTGCTCGCTCAGGGACGGAACGGCTTTCTGCAACACTTCTGCCAGCAACTCAGCGAGTTCAAGCATTTTGTCATGACGGTCAGCTTCGGCTTTATCCATGAACAAACGCTCCAGATCTCGGCTGCTGCGGTATACCACTTCGACGGCCATTTACCACCTCACATGCCTTCACGATAGTTGTCTTTTTCGACTACTGTATTTATATACAGCTAAAAGAGTAAGCNAATCCCTGCGCTTTGGGTAGTGGCTTTTTAATGTAGACCGAAATGAGGGTTTGTCATTTAAACCGTGGCGCGCCCATCGCTAGCAGGCTAGCTCCCACAGGTGCGACCANNCTAGCAGGCTAGCTCCCACAGGTGCGACCAAACGCCACGGAGCGCGTTTTAGAGCATCTCGCCATCATGTGGCAGGCGCCCCTGGCCTTTTTTCTGCATGCAGAACAACCGTCACGTCAAAACCGCATCATCCGGTCGAGCCGACCTAAGGAAGCATCATCGTGAAAATCAACTGGGCCGAAAAGCTGCGCCGGCAAGTCCATGGGCTGGCCGAGTCGCTGGGCAATCTGTTCGTCGAGACGTTCCATTACCTGGCGCTGTTCGCCATTGGTGCGGTGACCGCCTGGGCAGCGGTGATGGAGTTTCTGGGGATGCTGGAGACCGGGCACATCAAGATTGATGACATCTTGCTGCTGTTCATCTACCTGGAACTGGGCGCGATGGTCGGGATTTACTTCAAGACCAACCACATGCCGGTGCGCTTCCTGATCTACGTGGCGATCACTGCGCTGACGCGCCTGCTGATTTCCAACGTGTCGCACCACAATCCGCCTGACATCGGCATCATCTACCTGTGTGGCGGCATTCTGCTGTTGGCGTTCTCGATTCTGGTGGTGCGTTACGCTTCGTCGCAATTCCCTTCGGTGAAGATCGAACACCCGCAACGCAAGATCGGTACGGGTTCCGGTGAGCATCCCGAAGTCGAGAAGGGCGAGATTTAAAGGCCCATGGTCGGGCGGGGCCGGGTTTTGGCCTGGGGTGGCGGCAGGTTGCGATTGTCGCCATCGGTCATGGCTTCGAGGATGGCCACGGCGCTGTGGCCCTGTTCGATGGCGATGCCGAACTGAATGCTTTGCACCAGGCGCTTGAGGCGCTTGGGGTCATTGCGTTGTTCGGCGCTGATCACCCGCTTGGCAACCACATGGCCGCTGTTGGAGAGGGTCAGCATGATGCTGCCGTCCAGACCCTGAATGCTCAGGTTGATCTGATAATCCGCTGCAAAGGCATCGGTAATGAGCTGAAAAGGGTTGTCCATGATGCGTCACCGCCTGATTGAACGTGCAGTTGTTGACCGGCCATGATCGGGTTGGTTCGCGTTACCGGACCATCGGCAAGCCGCTCGCTGAGGTTTTCAAAAGTCCTTTTGCCTCTCAGGTGATGAAGCAAGGGCCATGCCGGAAAAATTGTCGAACAATGTTCACGGCAAAAAAGAGGCGGGCACCGAGGCCCGCCTTCTTTTTGCCTGCCCGTTTCAGGGCATGAACGAGTAGATGATCGCAGACAGTGCAATCAAACCGATCAACACCACGAACACGTTCGACGCCTGGCCAGAGTACTGGCGCAAGGCCGGCACGCGGCGAATCGCGTACATCGGCATCAGGAACAGCAGGCACGCGATGATCGGCCCGCCGAGGGTTTCGATCATGCCGAGGATGCTCGGGTTGAAGGTCGCCACGGCCCAGCAGCTGAGAATCATGAACAGCGCCGTGATGCGGTTCAGCCAGCTCGCCGACATCACGCGACCACGGCCGCGCAGGCTTTTCACGATCAAGCCCTGAAAGCCTTCGCTGGCGCCGATGTAGTGGCCGAGGAAGGATTTGGTAATGGCCACCAGCGCGATCAACGGCGCGGCGTAGGCGATCACCGGGGTCTGGAAGTGGTTGGCCAGGTACGACAGGATCGAAATGTTCTGCGCCTTGGCGGCGGCCAAGTCAGCTGGCGACAGGGCCAGCACGCAACTGAAGCAGAAGAACATCACCGTCAGCACCATCATGCCGTGGGCAGTGGCGAGGATGCCGCTGCTTTTGCGCTCGGCCTGGGCGCCGTACCGCTGTTTCTGGTCAACGGCGAACGCGGAAATGATCGGTGAGTGGTTGAAGGAGAACACCATCACCGGGATCGCCAGCCACAGGGTCTTGAAGAACAGCGGTAACGGCATGCCTTCGCTGGCCGAGGCGAANAACGCGCCGTTCCAGTTCGGGATCAGGCTGACGCCGAGCAGCAGCAACGCCGCGACGAACGGGTAAACCAGCACACTCATGCATTTGACGATGACGCCCTGGCCGCAGCGCACGATCGCCATCAGACCGAGAATCAGCACCAGCGACAGGATCGCNCGCGGCGGCGGGGCGATGTGCAGTTGGTGTTCCATGAAGCTGCTCANGGTGTTGGTCAGCGCCACGCTGTACACCAGCAGGATCGGGAAGATGGCGAAGAAGTAGAGCAGGGTGATCAGCTTGCCGGCGCCGATGCCGAAGTGTTCTTCCACGACTTCGGTGATGTCTCCCGAGCGGCCGGACAGCACGAAGCGGGTCAGTCCCCGGTGAGCGAAATAGGTCATGGGGAATGCCAGCACCGCCAGGATCAGCAGCGGCCAGAAACCGCCTACGCCGGCGTTGATTGGCAGGAACAGCGTGCCGGCGCCGATGGCCGTGCCGTAGAGGCCNAGCATCCAGGTGGTGTCGTGTTTGGTCCAGCCCTTGTGGGTTATTTCGCTATTGCGTGTCAGGTCTACAGCGGGATTTTCGGCAGCAGGTGTACGTACATCGGTCATCGTTTGGCCTCGTTATTGTTTTTGCGCGGGCTCACG
>NZ_NMOJ01000086.1 GCF_002251635.1 Pseudomonas mandelii | reverse complement strand
TATGGGGCGGGTAAAAGTGCTCCGATCAGCACTCCACCCAGCTGACCGCCAGGCCGCCCCGTGAAGTTTCTTTGTATTTGTCATGCATATCGGCGCCGGTATCGCGCATGGTGCGGATCACCCGGTCCAGGGAAATGAAGTGTTTGCCGTCNCCGCGCAGGGCCATTTGNGTGGCGTTGATCGCTTTCACCGCCGCGATGGCGTTGCGCTCGATGCACGGCACTTGCACCAGGCCGCCGACCGGGTCGCAGGTCAGGCCGAGGTTGTGTTCCAGGCCGATTTCGGCGGCGTTTTCCAGTTGTTCCGGGGTGGCGCCGAGGATGTCGGCCAGGCCGGCGGCGGCCATGGCGCAGGCGGAACCGACTTCGCCCTGGCAGCCGACTTCGGCGCCGGAGATCGANGCGTTTTTCTTGCACAGNATNCCNACAGCCGCCGCGCCCAAAAAGAAGGCGACAACGTCATCGTCCGACGCGTCCGGGTTGAATTTCATGTAGTAGTGCAACACCGCCGGAATGATCCCCGCCGCGCCGTTGGTCGGTGCCGTGACCATACGCCCGCCGGCAGCATTTTCTTCGTTGACGGCGAGGGCGAACAGGTTGACCCATTCCATGGCCGACAAGGTCGAGGTGATGACATTGGGTTTGCCGATTTCCAACAGGCTGCGGTGCAATTTCGCCGCACGGCGTGGCACATCAAGGCCACCTGGCAAGATGCCCTCGTGACGCAGGCCTTGCTCGACGCACTCACGCATCACCGACCAGATGTGCAGCAAGCCCTGGCGGATTTCAGCTTCGCTGCGCCAGGCCAGTTCGTTGGCCATCATCAACTCGGAGACCCGCAGACCGTGCTGGTTGCAGAGTTTGAGCAGTTCAGCGGCGCTGGAAAAGTCGTAGGGCAATTCCACATCGCTGGCCGGCGCGATACCGGACNCNGCTTCAGCCGCTTCGATGATGAAACCGCCGCCGATCGAGTAGTACGTTTGCTCCGACAACTCACCGGTTTCGCCAAAGGCTGTCAGAGACATGGCGTTAGGGTGGTAAGGCAAACTCTCGTCGAGCAGCAGGAGATCGCGTTGCCAGTTGAAGGCGATGGTCTTGTTGCCAGCCAGAGAGAGCTCACCGGATTCGCGCAGGGTCTGGATTCGGCTGTCGACGGTGGTCGGATCGATGCTGTCCGGCCATTCGCCCATCAGGCCCATCACGCAGGCGCGGTCGGTGGCATGGCCGACNCCTGTGGCGGAAAGGGAGCCGTAAAGACGGATTTCTACCCGACGGACGGCGTCGAGCAAATTCTGGTCAATCAGTGCCTGGGCGAAGGTTGCGGCGGCGCGCATCGGGCCGACGGTGTGGGAACTGGACGGACCGATGCCGACTTTGAAGAGATCGAAAACACTGATAGCCATGCTAAAGCCTATACAAGCAATGGAAGAGAAATCGCTGCCATTTTTGTAGGACAAGCGCAATGTCGGCGATACTGCCTACCTCGGTCCTACGTGACCAACGAAACTTCCTAAGACAGCCTTTAGCAGGACTAAACAATGAGTCGCCAATTGCACGCCCAGACTTACGTCTGGCTGCACGTGTTTTCCTGTGCTGCGCGGCATCTGTCGTTCACCCGCTGCGCCGAAGAGCTGCACATCACGCCGGGTGCGGTCAGTCAGCAAATCCGCCAGCTGGAGGAGCGGTTAGGCTTTCGCTTGTTTCACCGCCGTGCGCGCGGCGTGGAATTGAGCGCCGAGGGCCAGCGACTGGCCATCACGGTCAATGAGGCTTACGGCAGCATCGATGCGGAATTGCGACGACTGGACGCCGGAATGATCAGCGGAATTCTGCGGGTGCGTTCGATTCCATCGTTCCTGAGCAAGTGGCTGACCCCGCGACTGCCACGCTTGCAGCAGCGCTTTCCAGACATTCAGTTACGCCTGGTGGCCGAGGACAGCAGCGTGCCGTTGCACGAAGGGGACTTCGACCTGGCGATCGACCTGAACGACGGCAGTTATCCCGGGTTGTTATCCACAACCTTGCTCGACGAGCAGATCTTCCCGGTCTGCGCCCCGAGCCTGCTGCGCGGCCGACCACCGCTGCACGGCCCGGCGGGCCTGGTGCACTTTCCGCTGCTGCACGACATCACCGCCTGGCGCGGCAGTTACGAGTACGCGGAATGGGAGTATTACCTCAATGCCATCGGCTTCGANNAAGCCGATGTGCGGCGCGGGCACACCTTCAACCGCAATCACCTGACCATCGAGGCTGCCATCGCCGGCATGGGCGTGGCCATCGCGCGGCGCACGTTGCTCAATGATGAACTGGAGCGCGGCACCTTGATCGTGCCGTTTGGGCTGGCCGTGCCCAACCATAAACGCTACGTGCTGCTTTACGCGCCGGGCGCGCTGAGCCATCCGGGCGTACGTGCGGTGCATGACTGGCTGGTGGAAGAAGCGGGAATTTTTCGCGGATTGCACCCGCTGGCGGAGCGGCAGATGTGAGCAATTGTGACTAAAGAGAGGTGCGACCCAACTCCCGACCTTAACAGCGCTTTTTGCCGTTGTCCGGCTTTTTTTGCGAATCCATATTTATCTTTTTTTAGGGGTTGAAATGTTCTTCGCGCAGACCGATTGTGTAAGTAAGAGGTCACGGTGATGACGCCCAAGGGCCAGCCGAAAGGCCTCTCGCGAGCTAGCTGAAATAAGGGATGAACTATGCAAATCCAAGTCAANAGCGATAACCATATTGAAAGCAGCATCCGACTGGAGGAGTGGGTACGTACTACCATTGAGAGCACGCTCGAACATTATGAAGAGCACCTGACACGCGTCGAGGTTCATCTGCGGGACGAGAATGGCGACAAGCCAGGTCCCCATGACATGCGTTGCCAACTGGAAGCGCGGCCAAAAGGCCACCAACCGATTTCTGTCACTCATAAAGCCGACACCCTGGAGCAAGCGATCGACGGTGCGGCGGAAAAACTCGAACATGCGCTTGAGCATCTGTTCGGCAAACTGCGGGGCAAACCACGTGCCGCTGTGGTGCCATTCGAACGAACCGCTGCCGATGCGCTGCTCGAAGATGAGTTTCTCGAGAACGAACAGGCTGCACAAAACGGCTGAAGCCTGATTCACTTTTTACCTTCCCACTGAAAACGGGCCTGCTTATGCAGGCCCGTTCTTGTTTGAGGTGTTCACCAAATCCGCTGGTTCCACGATGACCTGTGGCGAAGGGCTTGTC
>NZ_NMOJ01000085.1 GCF_002251635.1 Pseudomonas mandelii | reverse complement strand
AGAATTGTTCGCATTGTATTGGTGCGCAACAGCCCCCGGCAATCGGATCTGTTTTGCGTATGAGAATATTTATCATTAATATTGCGCGCTTGCTGGCCCGTGATCTTCACGCGGCCTCACCCGGTTTCAAGGTCGAAACATGAAAGGCAAAATCAGCACGCTCCCCGCTTCTTATCGATTGGCCGTCACTTCACGAGTGCTGGCCGCGGTGTTGGGCGGCTACATCGTCGCGGCGCTGGCCAGTATCAGCCTGAGCTCCTGGTTGCCGATGGCCCGGGCCGAAGCCGTGGTGACCGGGATGATGAGCTCGTTTCTGGCCTATCTGATTGCGGTGTTCTGGTGTTTTGCCTGTCGCAGTGCCTGGCGAGCCTGGTTCGGATTGATCGTGGCGAGCCTGGTGCTGGCAGCGGTGTCCGGGTTGGCGTACTGGATGGGCCACGCATGAAAGAGGGATTTCGTCAGGCGATGGCCTGGTTGCACACTTGGGCCGGGTTGACCTTTGGTTGGTTGTTGTTCGCGATTTTCCTGACCGGCACGCTCGCCTATTTCAAGGACGAGATCAGTCACTGGATGCAGCCCGAGATACCGGCGCGTGCGGTGACCTCCGAAGCCAGTCTGACCCTGGCGCAAAACTACCTCCAGCACCACGCAGCCGGTGCCTCGCGCTGGCTGATCGACTTGCCGAGCGCTCGGGAACCGGGCCTGTCGGTGCGTTGGCAGCAGACGCCGGCCAAACCCGGCGAGCGCGGGCAATTCACCGAGAAACTGCTCGACGCGCAAACCGGCAGTGAAGTGCAGGGCCGCGAATCCATGGGCGGCGACTTCTTCTATCGTTTCCACTTCCAGCTGCAAATGCCTTACCCGTGGGGCCGTTGGCTGTCGACCATTGCCGCGATGGTGATGTTCGTCGCGTTAATCACCGGCATCATCACCCACAAGAAAATCTTCAAGGACTTCTTCACCTTTCGCCCACGCAAAGGCCAGCGTTCCTGGCTTGACGGGCATAACGCGGTAGGTGTGCTGGTGTTGCCGTTTCACCTGATGATCACCTACAGCAGCCTGGTGATATTTATGNCGATGGTGATGCCGGCGAGCATTCTGGCCTCGTACAAAGGCGATCCCCGCGCGTTTTACGCGGAGGTGTTCCCGGCCTCCAGCACGCCCGAGCTTGCCGGCAAACCGGCCGAACTGGCACCGATGGCGCCGCTGCTGGAGCGGGCGCGCGCGCAGTGGTCGGGCGGCCGGGCGGAACGGCTGACGGTGAACAATCCGGGGGATGCGAATGCCTCGATTGTCGTCTCAAGGGATGACGCCGACCGAGTGATTTATGACGCCAGCAGCGCGGTGACCTTCCACGGCGTGACCGGCCAGCAACTCAGCGCCACGCCGCAGCAACCGGTGCCGATGGCCATCGCCGGCAGTTTCTATGGCCTGCACATGGGCCATTTCGCTGGCCCGGTGCTGCGCTGGCTGTACTTTATCTGTGGCCTGGCGGGTACGGCGATGATCGGCACCGGCTTGGTGATATGGCTCGGCAAGCGTCAGCTCAAGCACGCTAAAACCTCGGTGATGCCGTTTGAACTGCGGCTGGTGGAAGTGCTGAATATCGCCAGCATGTCCGGGCTGGTGGTCGCGGTGGCGGCGTTCTTCTGGGCCAATCGGTTGCTGCCGGTGGAGATGGCCACAAGGGCGGATTGGGAAGTGAACAGCTTCTTCATCGTCTGGGGCTTGAGCGCGGTTCATGCGGTGATCCGCCGTGGACGCGCGGCATGGGTCGAGCAACTCGCCGTGGCTGCGTTGCTGTTCTGCGGCGTGCCACTGTTGAATGCGCTCACCACGCCGTATCACTTGGGCGTGACGCTGTCGCAGGGTGACTGGACGCTCGCCGGGTTCGATTTGACGTGCCTGGGCAGTGGCCTGTTCCTGGCTTGGGCTGCCTGGAAAATGCAACGCACCGGGCAGACCGTTCGCGTCGCCAAAGACCGTGCCCGACCGATCACGCTTGAGCAAAAGGTGAACTGAATGCTGTTGGCCCTGCTGCTCTGCTACGGCGGTTTCACCGCGCTGTGTTTATCGATGGATCGGCATCACGCCGAACTGCTGGGGCGCAAATCGTCAGCCCGGCGACGCAAAACGTTCAAGCTGAGCGGCTGGTTGCTGCTGGCCGTTTCGTTATGGGCGGCGGTGGCGAAAACCGGTTGGGGGCTCGGGTTGGTGGAGTGGTTTGCGGTGTTGATGCTCAGCGCCTTGCTGTTGGTGTTGTTGATGCCGTATCGCCCGCGCCTGGCTTTGGCGTTGGCCGGGTTGAGCCTGCTCGCGAGCCCCGTCGCCGTGTTTGCGCAGTGATGATCACCACTCCACCTGAATCACACGATGAAGAGCATCGCGGCGCCCGCGCGCATTTCCTTCAGGTGTTCCTGTCCCAGCGTTCGCAGATGGAAGCGCTGGTGAGCCGGCGTGTCGGCTGCCGAGCGACNGCNGCCGACCTGGTGCAAGACCTGTTTCTGCGCTTTTGGCGTCGACCGTTGGTGCAGGTCGAAGAGCTCAGCACCTANCTNCTGCGTTGCGCTGGCAACATCGCCATCGACCATTTGCGCAGTGAAGGCACGCGGGTGCGGGTCAACGAAGGCTGGATGCCGGATCAACCGGACAGCCAGGGCAGCGAACCACAAGCGGCGCTGGAGGCGGGCAACGACCTGCGTCACGTCGAAGCGGCGTTGCGCGCGTTGCCGGAACGTACCCGGCAGATCTTTCTGCTCAACCGCATCCATGGCCGCAAATATGCGCAGATCGCCAAGGCCATGGGGCTGTCCCAAAGTGCCGTGGAAAAACATATGATGCGTGCCCTCGAAGCCTGCAAGGCCAGCCTGCAGGAACCGCCAACGCGCACGCCAGGGAAAGCACCGTGAATTCCACTCGACCGCGTCACCCCGACGCCCGCTCAGGAGCAGGCTGCGCTCGCCTGGCTGAGCCTGTTGCACGACCAACCGAGCAGCGGCGATCAACTCACTTTCAGCCGCTGGCTCCAGGCCGATCCCGCCCACGCCGAGGCTTACGCCCAGGCGCAAGTGCTGTGGGAATTGAGCGAAGTGCCGGCGCGAACCCTGGCCGATGAAGACGCTTTCGCCTTGCAGGGTTACCTCAATGCAATGAACCGATCCCGACGTACTAGCGTGCGGCGCTGGTCCGGCGCGCTGGCCATGGCCGCGTGCCTGGTGCTGATGGTCGGCCTCGGCGCGGGTTGGCAGCCGACGCGCTGGATCGATGATCTGGGGGCGGACTATGTGTCTGCGCCGGGGGAAATTCGCACCGTGACACTGGCCGATCAGTCGCAAGTCACGCTGGATGCCGACAGCGCCATCGCTGTGGATTTCAGTCGCGGCGAGCGCCATGTTCAGCTGCGTCGCGGTGCCGGATTTTTTAGCGTGACCCACACGGGCGATCCGTTTGTGGTCGATGCTGAAAAGGGTCAGGCGCGGGTGTTGGGCACGCAGTTCGAAGTGCGTTTGCAGCCCCATGGTGCGCAGGTCACGGTGCTGTCCGGACGGGTCGGCGTGACAGCGGATAAGCACGCCGAGCAGCAGATTCTGACCGCCGGCCAGCAAGTGGCGTATGGCGAGGGTGCGGCGGAAAAATTGCACGCCGTCGACAGCGAAGCGCAACTGGCCTGGCGTCAGGGCTGGCTCAATTACTACAAGACAACGCTCGCCGAGGTGGTGCAAGACCTGGGGCGTTATTACCTGGGGCGAATTGTGCTGCTCAATGATGAATTGGCGACGCGGCGGGTCAGTGGCAGTTTTCCGAGCAAGGACCCGCAGGCGGTGTTGAGTTCGTTGCAGGGCGTTTTGGGGTTTGAGCAGACCAAGGTGATGGGGCATCTGATCATTTTGCGGTGAGGCTACCGGCCCCATCGCGGGCAAGCCCGCTCCCACAGGTTTTGCGAACGCCACAGATCACTGTGGGAGCGGGCTTGCCCGCGATGGCGGCAGATCAGGCACCACATCCCTCAAGGCCAAAAATTATTTTCAACATTTTGATGAGGTAAACCCGACCCTCATCCGTGTAGTGACTGAAACTGCGAGTCATTCGCATCCCGTAGGTTCTACACAGGTCATTGAGCAATGAAGTCCAGGGCAAAACCGGGTTCGGTCAAACAGTGGTTGGGTGCTTCTGCACTGAGTATGTCGGCGTTGGCCTTGCTGCCATCGAGCGTCGCATCGGCCGCTGAGGCGGGCACCACGCAACAGCGCACGCAGTTCAGCTTCGCCATCGCTGCCAAGCCGCTGCCCCAGGCCCTGAGCGAGTTCAGCCGGGTGACCGGCATCAGTGTGATCTACACCGACGAAGCGCCCTACGGCCTCAGCGCCCCGGCGGTCAATGGCCCGTTGAGCGCCGAGCAGGCGCTGCAGCGTTTGCTCAGCGGTTCGGGCTTCACCTTCCGCCGTAGCGATGCTCACACCCTGGTGCTTGAACCGCTGCCCAGCGCCGGCACGTTGAATCTGGGCACGACCACCATCAACTCGGTGGCCGATCAGTCCATGAGCTATCAACCGCCGCCCACCAGTTCGGTGATGCGCTCGTCGGCCTTGCTCCAGGAAATCCCGCAGACCGTCAACGTCATTCCGGCCCAGGTCATTCGCGATCAGGCACCGCGCAATTTGGATGACGCACTGGCCAATATCAGCGGCATCACCCAGGCCAACACCTTGGCCAGCACCCAGGACGCGGTGATGCTGCGCGGTTTCGGCGACAACCGTAACGGCTCGATCATGCAGGACGGCATGCCGGTNGTGCAGGGCCGCGCGTTGAACGCCACCGCCGAGCGCGTTGAAGTGCTCAAGGGCCCGTCGTCGCTGCTGTACGGCATCCAGGACCCGGGCGGCGTGGTGAATATCGTCAGCAAAAAGCCCGAGTTGGTGCAATCCACCTCCCTGACCGCGCGTGGCTCGACGTTCGGCAACGGCAAAAACGGCAGCGGCGGCNGCCTCGACAGCACCGGCGCGCTCGGTGATTCCGGCTTCGCTTACCGCATGGTGCTGGACCACGAAGACGAAGATTACTGGCGCAACTTCGGCACCCACCGCGAAACGCTGGTGGCGCCGTCGCTGGCCTGGTTCGGCGAAAGCACCAAGCTGCTTTTCTCCTACGAACACCGCGAGTTCCTGACCCCGTTCGACCGCGGCACGGTCATCGATCCGCGCACCAACCATCCGTTGGACATCTCGCGCAATGAACGCCTGGACGAGCCCTTCAACAACATGGAAGGCCGCTCGGACCTCTACCACTTCGAGGCCGATCACGAGCTCAATGACAACTGGAANGCGCACTTCGGCTACAGCTGGAACCGCGAAACCTACGACGCCAGCCAGGTGCGCGTCACCGCCATCGACACCCGACGCGGCACGCTGACCCGCAGCATGGACGGCACTCAGAACGCGATCAGCACCGACCGTTTCACCACCGCCAGCCTCGAAGGCAAGGTGAACGTGTTGGGTATGCAACACGACCTGGTGTTCGGCGTCGATGACGAATACCGCAAGATCTACCGCGAAGACCTGATCCGCCAGAAAAGCCTGAGCACCTTCAGCTACGTCAATCCGGTCTACGGTCGCGAAGTCGCCGGCACCACGGTCAGCCCGGCGGACAGTGCGCAGACCGATGAGCTGCGCAGCGATTCGATCTTCCTGCAGGACTCTATCCACCTCACCGATCAATGGATTTTCGTCGCAGGCGCACGCTTTCAGGAATACGACCAGTACGCCGGCAAGGGCGTGCCGTTTCAGGCCAACACCGACAGCAACGGTCAGAAATGGGTGCCGCGCGCCGGTCTGGTTTATCGCTTCACCGATGAGCTGTCGTTCTACGGCAGCTACACCGAATCGTTCAAACCCAACTCGACCATCGCGCCGTTGAGCGGCAGCAGCACCGTGCTCGACGGCAGCGTCGCGCCGGAAGAAGCCAAGTCCTGGGAAATCGGCGCCAAGCTTGATATGCCAGGGCGCGTGACCGGCAACGTCGCGCTGTTCGACATCAAGAAACGCAACGTGCTGGTGGCCAACTCCGAAGGCCCGGTGACGATTTACAGCGCCGCCGGCGAAGTGCGCTCCCGTGGTCTGGAAGTGGATTTGAGCGGCCAGCTCAGCGACCGCTGGAGCATGATCGGCAGCTATGCCTACACCGACGCCGAAGTCACCGAAGACCCGACCTACAAGGGCAAAAAACTGCAAAACGTCGCAAAGAACAGCGGCTCGCTGTCGGCGGTCTATGACTTCGGGACCATTGTCGGCGGCGATCAACTGCGGGTCGGCGCGGGTGCGCGTTACGTCGGCGAGCGGGCGGGTAACGCCGTCAACGATTTCGACCTGCCGAGCTACACCGTCGCGGATGCGTTTGCCACCTACGACACCAAAATCGAAGGGCAGAAGGTCAAGTTCCAGCTCAATGTGAAGAACCTGTTCGACCGCACCTACTACACCTCGGCTGCGAGCCGGTTCTTTGTGTCGATGGGGGATTCGCGGCAGATTTCGTTGTCCAGCACACTGGAATTCTGATCGCAGACCGCGTCATCGTTCATCGCGGGCAAGCCCGGCTCCCACAGGGATAGTGTCGTTCACAAAAGATAGGTTCGACACCNCGATGGCGATTTCGAAGACGCTGAAAATCTAGGAGTTAACGCAAAAACGCCTGCCGATACTCCCCAGGCGTCCCCCCCAAAACCTGCCGAAACCGATTGGTGAAATGACTCGCGCTGGCAAACCCGCACGCCAGCGCAATCTCCCCCAAAGGCTGCGAGGTCGAACGCAACAACTCCCGCGCCCGGCTCACTCTGCGCGCCAACACATACTGATGCGGCGGCAAGCCAAAGCTCTCCCGAAACATCCGCGCAAAGTGATATTCCGACAGCGCACACAACGCCGCCAGTTGCCCCAGGCTGATCGCCTCGGCCAACTGATTGTCGATGAACTCCACCAACTGCCGCCGCTGATGCGCCGCCAAGCCACCTTTTAACCGTAAGCCTTCACGCATCCCGACCTGGCCGAGCAACACGTGACTGAGCATTTCGTGAGCCAGGCTGCTGGTGAGCAGGCGTTCGCCGGGCTCATCCCAGTTGAGGGTGAGCATCTGCCGAAAGCGTCGGGCCTGTGCTGGATCGTCAAGGAAAGTGGCTTCGCGCAATTGCAGTTCGCGTGGCTCGCGGTCNAGCAGGGTGACGCAGCCGAGGGCGAATTGTTCCGGGCTGAAATACACGTGGGCCAGGCGGATCTCGCCGTTGATCACCCAGGCCGACTGGTGTTCGGCCGGCAGGATGCACAGCTTGTCGGGGCCGCCCTTGGTGCCCGGCTGGTCGCGGCGAAAGGTGCCGGTGCCGCCGCCGATGTAGCAGGACAAGGTGTGATGGCTGGGCGCCTGGTAATCCTGCGAGTCGTGATGGTTGCTCCACAAGGCCGCAGACAAGCCGTCACCGAGCTCGGCGCAGGCTTCCAGGCGAGCGTTGGGCGAGCGGTTGAGGGCTTGAAAGACTTGCAGGGTTTCCAGTGCGGGCATGATCGCTTCTCTCCAACACCTTGCATCCTACTCCGTAGACCATGCGCTGCCAGCCTCTGCCACGACAAAAGCGCAAGTTTATGCAAGTGCGCCCACGCTTGGCGCAGGACACTGAGTTCCTATCGAGGAGCCTTTGTCATGAACCTGTCGTTGTACTTGCTGACCGTGCTGATCTGGGGCACCACTTGGATTGCCTTNAAATGGCAGCTGGGCGTCGTGGCCATTCCCGTGTCGATCGTTTATCGCTTCGGCCTCGCGGCGCTGGTGCTGTTCGTCCTGTTGCTGCTCAGCCGACGCCTGCAAGTGATGAACCGTCGCGGGCATTTGATCTGTCTGGCACAGGGGCTGTGCCTGTTCTGCGTCAACTTCATGTGCTTTCTCACCGCCAGCCAGTGGATTCCGAGTGGCCTGGTCGCGGTGGTGTTCTCCACGGCCACGTTGTGGAATGCGCTCAATGCACGGGTGTTCTTCGGCCAGAAAATCGCTCGCAACGTTTTGATGGGCGGTGCGCTGGGCCTGTCCGGGCTTGGCCTGTTGTTCTGGCCGGAACTGGCCGGCCACACCGCCAGCCCGGAAACCCTGCTCGGCCTGGGCTTGGCATTGTTGGGCACGATGTGTTTTTCGGCGGGCAATATGCTCTCCAGCCTGCAACAGAAGGCCGGTTTGAAACCGTTGACCACTAACGCCTGGGGCATGGCGTATGGCGCCGCGATGTTGTCGGTGTGGTGTCTGCTCAAGGACATTCCGTTCGACATGGAATGGAACGCGCGTTACATCGGCTCGCTGCTGTACCTGGTGATTCCGGGTTCGGTCATTGGCTTCACCGCTTACTTGACGCTGGTCGGGCGTATGGGCCCGGAGCGGGCGGCCTATTGCACCGTGCTGTTCCCGGTCGTGGCGCTCAATGTCTCGGCGTTTGCCGAAGGCTATCAATGGACCGCGCCGGCATTGGTGGGGTTGGTGTTGGTGATGCTGGGCAACGTACTGGTGTTCCGCAAACCCAAGGCGCCGATAGCGCAAGGCAATGGCAAGCTCGCATGAAAGCGTTGGGGGCCGAGTGCGCTTAGCGTTCGGTCCTGAGCGCAACGAATATCAGCAGCGGAAGTATGAAGTCGACAATATGCCGGGCCCAGTCCTTGGCATTCCAGGTGTGTGATTCGTCCATGTTGAACCATTCAACGCCGATCACTTGCAGACAAACGTAGTAGACAAATATGGCGATCAATAATCCGATGATTGAGAACTTTTTGGCCTCATGGAATAGGTCGGCAGACGCGTTCAGGTTTCGGTAAAGGTGATAGGCACCGACCAGGCAAAAGGCGGTATAGATAACTTCAAGTGTAATGATGAACCAATAGATCCGGTGGTGGAGCATGGGTGAGGTGATTGCCCGGTAGTTCAGCTTAATGTTTTCCCTTGTGGTGTCCATGCTCAGGATGTGGCCGACGTATTCATAGTTGGATGCGTAGTCGGTGAAGTTGCTGTACATCACCAAAAGGCCAAAAAAGCTTATATAAGCCATTAATGATAATTTGCTGTATCTGATGATCTTGTCGGTGGTTAGGCTGTTCAAGTTTAATGTGCTCCAACACTATTTTTCGTGAGT
Organism: Pseudomonas mandelii; assembly: GCF_002251635.1. Classification (GTDB taxonomy): domain Bacteria; phylum Pseudomonadota; class Gammaproteobacteria; order Pseudomonadales; family Pseudomonadaceae; genus Aquipseudomonas; species Aquipseudomonas mandelii_B. Next base: position 18,719 of record NZ_NMOJ01000085.1, on the reverse strand, counting down.
CGAATAAGCAGTGATGAGTGTATAGCGCTTGAACTTTTTTAGTGAGTTGACTGAATTGCAAGTTATGTAAGAAGCGGGCAGATACTTGATAAGTATTTGCCCGTTTTAGTTAGCCTTTCCACACTTGCGGATTGACCAGATCTTGCGGCCGCTCGCCCAGCAGTGCGCTGCGCAGGTTGTCCAGGGCGCGGTTGGCCATGGCCTCACGGGTTTCATTCGTGGCCGAGCCGATGTGCGGCAACGTCACCGCGTTTTTCAGCTGGAACAACGGCGACTCGGCCAGCGGTTCTTTCTCGTAGACGTCCAGCCCGGCGCCGCGAATGCGGTTGTTTTGCAGCGCTTCGATCAGGGCAGGCTCGTCGACGACCGGACCGCGGGCGATGTTGACCAGGATGGCGCTCGGCTTCATCAGGGCCAGTTCGCGGTGGCTGATCAAGTGCCGGGTTTTCTCGCTGAGCGGGACGACGAGGCAGACGAAATCGGCTTCGGCCAGCAGTTCGTCAAGGTTGCGGAACTGCGCGCCGAGTTCTTGTTCCAGCTCGGTCTTGCGGCTGTTGCCGCTGTAGATGACTGGCATGTTGAAGCCCAGGCGACCGCGACGGGCAATGGCCGCGCCGATGTTGCCCATGCCGACGATGCCCAGGGTTTTGCCGTGTACATCGCAGCCGAACAGCGGCGCGCCGACGCTGGCTTTCCACTGGCCGGCCTTGGTCCAGGCGTCCAGTTCGGCCACACGGCGCGCGCTGCTCATCAGCAAGGCGAAGGCCAGGTCGGCGGTGCTTTCGGTGAGTACGTCGGGGGTATTGGTCAGCATGATCCCGCGTTCGTTGAAGTAGGCGACATCGTAGTTGTCGTAGCCGACGGAGACGCTGGAGACGACTTCAAGGTTGGTGGCGTTTTCCAGTTGTGCGCGCCCGAGTTTGCGGCCCACGCCGATCAAACCGTGGGCGTGGGGCAGGGCTTCATTGAATTGAGCATTGATGTCCCCGCGCTTGGGGTCGGGCGCGATGACGTCGAAGTCTTGCTTGAGGCGCTCGANCATGTGCGGGGTGACGCGGCTGAAGGCGAGGACGGTCTTTTTCATGGGAGGAGGGCTCGTCGGGGCTTGGTGAATGCCAAGCACGCTAACATTCTTTTCCAGCATTGTGCGAGTGGGCGGGGTGACTGCGGGGATTTGTGNNGCTGGCCTGAATAGCGATGGCGGCCTTCGGGCCGACCATGTTGGGGTTGACCGGGTGCATATCCATTCCTGCGGTAACGGCGGCTGGCGGTTTCGCCCTTACGGCGACTCACTTTTTTTACAAGCGCCAAAAAAGTACCCAAAAAGGCTCGCCCCAAGCGTCCGGCCCCTCGCCTGGGCTCGGCGTTCCTTCGCTCCGGTATCCATCCGGGGACACTGCCCTCCGGTCTGCTTCGCGACGACCTACATGCAGCGTGTTCGACTGCGTCGAACGGCGCTACGCGCCACTCCCCGGATGAACACCTCCACTCAGCCTCCCGACGGGGCGGGTGGATCAAGATCAAGAGCAGGCGAGCTAACGCTCGGCCTGATGAGTGGTGAGAAGCGGGCGTGTGCGCCGATCTGTTTTTGTAGGAGCTGGCTTGCCAGCGATGGCGGCCTGACAGCCGACCTGCAATTTGCGGGTGTACGCCATTCCCTGTGGGAGCTGGCTTGCCTGCGAAGGCGGCCTGACAGCCGACCTGCAATTTGCGGGTGTACGCCATTCCCTGTGGGAGCTGGCTTGCCTGCGAAGGCGGCCTGACAGCCGACCTGCAATTTGCGGGTGCACCCAATTCTATTGTGGGAGTGAGCCTGCTCGCGATGGCGGAGTGTCTGCCAACATCAATGCCAGATGTCAGACCGCAATCGTGAGCAGGCTCGCTCCCACAGGGGGATCAGCCGTGCGGCTAAGGTTTTGGTATGGCGACGTTATCCAGCATCCGGTTTGCGGCCAGTTCGGCCAGCATGACGATCTGTTGAATGGCCATCGCCTTGTGCCGATGCGGGCCTTCCAGATAGTCCGCGAAGTCGCTCGCCATCACGCTGGCCTGGGCCAATGACTCGCAGGTGTGGGCCAGCAGGTCTTCGTCTTTGATGTCCGGTGCGATCAAAAACATGGTGCTGGGTTTGCGCATTGCAGGGGATTTGAGGGCCGCGGGGTTGAGGTAGTGATCCAGCGCGCGCTCGGCGGCTTCGTTGAGTTTTTTGGAATCGAGGGATTCGTACGGGGAAACGTCGTCTGTTCCCGGGGGATTCGGAGTTTCTTTAATCATTGGCAAAGATCCTTAGAGTCGAGGAGCTGCCACTTTTCGTTTTCCAGACGAAGGGGTGGCAGCTGTACGCGGACTGGAAAAACCGAGAAAGGATCAAACCCGGCAGACCCGGAGGTCTCCCACGCACAGCCGCCATAACTCAGATCGCGGTGCTGAAAAAGCGCCGCATTATGTCATGTGCATTGATCCTTCTTCGGGTTTTCCAGACCCGATCGCTGAAATGCCAGCGACCCACAAAGCCTACCCATTTCCCGTCTGACCCAACAACCGACAGAACCCGTCGGAAACATTCCCCAAAATCACCGCGTCTGTAGGACCGTGAAATCAGTTCGCCAGGCGAGCGCCGCTGAGGCTGCCACTCAATTCATACGCCACCAACTCCGCCTGATGCGCCGCCAGAATCTCCGGCAACGAACCGCGCAGGTATTCCACCCAGGTCTTGATCTTCGCATCCAGGTACTGGCGTGACGGGTAGATGGCGTACAGGTTCAGCTCTTGCGAGCGATAGGTGGGCATCACGCGCACCAGTGTGCCGTTGCGCAGGCCTTCAATGGCCGCATACACCGGCAACAGGCCAACGCCCATGCCGCTGGTGATCGCGGTTTTCATCGCATCGGCCGAGTTGACCAGGAACGGCGAGCTGTTGATGGTGACCATTTCCTGGCCTTCCGGGCCGTCGAAGGTCCATTTCTCCAGCGGGATCACCGGGCTCACCAAGCGCAGGCACGCGTGGTTGAGCAAGTCGCTGGGTTTGTGTGCGCAGCCTTTGGCCTTGACGTAGTCCGGCGAGGCGCACGCGATGCTGTAGGTGATGCCCAGGCGCTGGGACACGAAGCCCGAATCCGGCAGCTCGCTGGCCAGCACGATGGACACGTCGTAGCCCTCGTCGAGCAGGTCCGGCACGCGGTTGGCCAGGGTCAGGTCGAAGGTCACGTCGGGGTGGGTGCGGCGGTAGCGGGCAATTGCGTCAATCACGAAATGCTGGCCGATACCGGTCATGGTGTGCACTTTCAACTGCCCGGCAGGGCGCGCGTGGGCGTCGCTGGCTTCGGCCTCGGCCTCCTCGACATAGGCGAGGATCTGTTCGCAGCGCAGCAAGTAACGTTTACCGGCTTCGGTCAGTGCAATGCGACGGGTGGTGCGGTTGAGCAAGCGGGTTTGCAGATGGGCCTCAAGGTTGGAGACCGCGCGCGAGACGTTGGCGGTGGTGGTGTCCAGTTGCACGGCGGCGGCGGTGAAGCTGCCGGCTTCGGCCACGCAACTGAAAGCGCGCATGTTTTGCAAAGTGTCCATGGAGTGTTCTCAGGGGAGATAGCAAATTGTGACACAAGGTTTCAGAGACTGAGACCCCGACCAAGGGATTATCGCGTTAACGGTAACAAAGATTCACAGGATTCCCAGCTTATCGCCACTAAGACCCACCCCTAGAATTGCGCCCACCTCCTACAGGGGGCCTCTCCCACCTCAGGAATTTTCAGCAGTGCCGCAGCTTATCGCCACTAAGACCCACCCCTAGAATTGCGCCCACCTCCTACAGGGGGCCTCTCCCACCTCAGGAATTTTCAGCAGTGCCGCGTCGCATCAACAGAGCGCTTCAGACGCTCAGTGTTCTGGCTTTATCCCTGACCCTCAGCGGCTGCATCGGAACCGGAGGAATTGCCCCGCAGGGCAAGGCACTGGAGGCCGATTCACTGGCCACCGACGACGCCATCCAGAGCGCCGCGCAGGACGCTCACTGGCCCACCGCGCAATGGTGGCAGGCCTATGGCGACCCGCAACTGAACCGCTGGGTGGAACTTGCCGTGCAAGGCAGCCCGACCATGGCCATGGCCGCCGCGCGGGTGCGTGAAGCGCGGGCCATGGCCGGGATTGCCGAGTCGGCCGAGTCGTTGCAGATCAACAGTGACACTACCCTCAAGCGCCACAATTGGCCGAAGGATCAGTTCTACGGGCCGGGCGAGTTGGCCAACACGACCACCTGGGACAACAACGCCGCGCTGGGTTTCAGCTACGCCCTGGACCTCTGGGGCCGCGAAAGCAACGCCACCGAGCGCGCCGTGGACCTGGCCCATATGAGCGCTGCCGAAGCGCGCCAGGCCCAGCTCGAATTGCAAAACAACATCGTGCGCGCCTACATCGAACTGTCGTTGCACTACGCGCAGCGGGACATTGTCGAGGCGACCCTGAAACAGCAGCAGCAAATTCTCGATCTGGCGCAAAAACGCCTGAACGGCGGCATCGGCACCCATTTCGAGGTCAGCCAGGCTGAAACGCCGTTGCCGGAAACCCATCGCCAACTCGATGCCTTGGACGAAGAAATCGCCCTGAGCCATAACCAGCTGGCGGCCCTCGCCGGGAAAGGCCCGGGCGATGGCGGGCAGTTGCAACGACCCACATTGTCATTGGCCGCGCGGCTGAAACTGCCGTCGGCGCTGCCCGCACAATTGCTCGGTCAACGCCCGGACGTGGTCGCCAGTCGCTGGCAAGTCGCCGCCCAGGCCCGAGGCATTGATGTGGCCCATGCCGGTTTCTACCCCAACGTCGATCTGGTCGGCAGCCTCGGCTACATGGCCACCGGCGGTGGGGCGCTGGAGTTTTTGACCGGCAAGAAACTCAACTACAGCGTCGGCCCGGCGATCTCGTTGCCGATCTTCGACGGCGGCCGTTTGCGCGCGCAGTTGGGCGAGGCCAGCGCCGGTTATGACATCGCCGTGGCCAAGTACAACCAGACTCTGGTCAATGCGCTCAAGGGCATCAGCGACCAGTTGATCCGCCGCGAGTCCATGGACAAGCAGCAAACCTTCGCCGCCGAGTCGGTGGCCACTGCGCAGAAGACTTATGACATCGCGATGGTCGCGTATCAGCGCGGGCTCACCGATTACCTGAACGTGCTCAATGCGCAGACCCTGCTGTTCCGCCAGCAACAGGTGGAGCAACAGGTGCAGGCCGCGCGCCTGAGTGCCCATGCCGAACTGGTGACCGCCCTGGGTGGCGGGCTGGGGGCGGGGACCGATGTGCCGACGGACAGCCAGACCCAGGCGCCGAAAACCCCGGCCCTTTTAAAGAGCCTCTCGAATTGAACACGATGTTCCAGGTTCATCCGCATTTGTGGCGAGGGAGCTTGCTCCCGCTTGAGTGCGCAGCACTCACAAAATGTGAGGTGGCTGCCCGAATATTGGGGCCGCTACGCAGCCCGGCGCGAGCAAGCTCGCTCGCCACAGAATCTCTTTTGCCTCACGTGCTTCCAGGATACTCATGACTCCCACGCCCGCACCTCTGCGCTGGCTGTATTCCCTTGAATGGCGCCGGGGTTTCTTTGACTGGGCACGCAGCGACGGCGTGACCTGGGTCTACATTTTCAAAGTGCTGTTCGCCGCGTTCCTGACCCTGTGGCTGGCAATGCGTCTGGAGTTGCCGCAACCACGCACGGCGATGATCACCGTGTTTATCGTGATGCAACCGCAGAGCGGCCAGGTGTTCGCCAAGAGCTTTTACCGCTTCCTCGGCACCCTGGCCGGGTCGGCGGTGATGGTGGCGCTGATTGCCCTGTTCGCCCAAAACACCGAACTGTTCCTCGGCTCGCTGGCGATTTGGGTGGGCATTTGCTCGGCCGGTGCGGCGCGTTATCGCAACTTTCGCGCCTATGGTTTTGTGCTGGCTGGCTACACGGCGGCGATGGTGGGTTTGCCGGCCCTGGCGCACCCGGACGGCGCGTTCATGGCGGCGGTGTGGCGGGTGCTGGAAATTTCCCTGGGGATTCTCTGTTCCACGCTGGTCAGCGCCGCGATCCTGCCGCAGACCAGCAGCGCAGCCATGCGCAACGCCCTGTATCAGCGCTTTGGCGTGTTCGCGCTGTTCGTCACCGACGGCCTGCGTGGGCGCAGCCAGCGCGAAGGTTTCGAAGCGAGCAACGTGCGCTTTATCGCCGAAGCCGTGGGCCTGGAAGGCTTGCGCAGCGTCACCGTGTTTGAAGACCCGCATATGCGTCGGCGCAACGGTCGGCTCAGCCGCCTCAACAGCGAGTTCATGAGCATTACTACGCGGTTCAACGCCTTACACCAATTGCTCGAACGCTTGCGCAGCAGCGGCGCTGACCATGTGGTGGCGGCGATCAAACCGGGGTTGCAGGACCTGGCAGAATTGCTCGACGGCTTCAGCGGTCGCGCCTTGACCAGCCCCGACGCCGCGCGCCTGGCCAGCGCATTGGCGACCTACAAGGAGAACCTGCCGGCGCGGGTTCGCAGCCTGCGGACGACCTTTCAGGAAAGTGATCCGAGCGACGCCGAGCAGCTCGATTTCCACACCGCCTACGAACTGCTCTATCGCTTCGTCGACGAGTTGCACAGTTATGCACAGACCCACGCGTCACTGGCCGATCACAGTCATGCGCGCGAGCAATGGGACGAGCCGTTCACCCCGCAAACCAACTGGATGGCCTCGGCGGCGTCGGGGATTCGGGCGGCGTTCATTCTGCTGGTGCTGGGCAGTTATTGGGTGGCGACGGCATGGCCGAGCGGGGCGACCATGACGCTGATCGCGGCGGCTACCGTCGGCCTTTCAGCCGCGACACCCAACCCCAAACGCATGGCGTTCCAGATGGCCTGCGGNACCTTNNTCGGCGCATTGATCGGCTTCGTCGAGATGTTTTTCATCTTCCCGTGGATCGACGGTTTTCCGTTGCTGTGCGTGATGCTCGCACCGGTGATCGTCCTCGGTTCGTTCCTCACATCGCGGCCGCAATACGCCGGTGTCGGCCTCGGGCTGCTGATTTTCTTCAGCACCGGCTCGGTGCCGGACAACCTCACGGTCTACAACCCCTACACCTTTATCAACGACTACATCGCCATGGTCATCGGCATGCTGGTGTGCGCGGCGGCGGGGGCGATCATCCTGCCGCCCAACAGCCGTTGGCTGTGGCGCCGCCTCGAGCAGGACCTGCGTGAGCAAGTGGTGTATGCGATCAGTGGCAAGCTCAAGGGCCTGGCGTCGAGTTTCGAAAGCCGCACCCGCGACCTGCTGCACCAGGCTTACGGCCTCGCCGTCGGCCAGCCGCAAGTGCAGCGCGACCTGCTGCGCTGGATGTTCGTGGTGCTGGAAGTCGGCCACGCGATCATCGAACTGCGTAAGGAGCAGGCGATTTTGCCGGTGCACCCGGCCTATGCCGAATCCCAGCCATGGCGCCAGGCAATCCGCGTGATGGGCCGCTCGCTGGTGCGGCTGTTCCTGCAGCCCAGCGCGAGCAACCTGGAGCGCGGGCTAATTGCCGTCGACCATGCGATCAGCCGCGTGCAGGCCACCGACGAACCTTTCGCCCCGCACTTCGACACCTCGGCCCTGCGCCGGGTGAAAAGCTACCTGCACTTCATCCGCACCTCGCTGCTGGACCCGCAATCACCGCTCTCCGCCTACGCCAGCACTTCGCCCCAAGGACTTGAACATGCCTCGTGAAATCGCCTTCCACGGCGTGTACATGCCGACCATGACGCTGATGTTTTTCATCGCTGCGGCGCTGGCCTGGGCGCTGGACCGGTTTTTGTCCGGGTTCGATCTGTACCGTTTNTTCTGGCACCCGGCGTTGCTGCGCCTGAGCCTGTTCGTTTGCCTGTTCGGCGCGCTGGCGCTGACTGTCTACCGTTGAGAACGCTCCTCATGAAAAAGCTTTTCAGCCTGCTCGCCACCCTGCTGGTGCTGGCCCTCGCGATAGGGATCGGCCGCACCCTCTGGGTGCACTACATGGAAACGCCGTGGACCCGCGATGGCCGCGTGCGCGCCGACATCATCAACGTCGCCGCCGACGTTACCGGGGAAGTGGTCGACGTGCCGGTGCGGGACAACCAGTTGGTGAAAAAGGGCGACCTGCTGATGCAGATCGACCCCGAGCACTACCGCATCGCGGTCAAGCAAGCCCAGTCCCTGGTAGCGTCCCGTAAAGCCACCTGGGAAATGCGCAAGGTCAACGCCCACCGCCGCGCCGACCTCGACGCGTTGGTGATCTCCAGGGAAAACCGCGACGACGCCAGCAACATTGCTGACTCCGCCCTGGCCGATTACCAACATGCCCAGGCACAACTGGAAGCCGCTGAACTGAACCTCAAACGCACTGAGGTCCGTGCTGCGGTGGACGGCTACGTCACTAACCTCAACGTGCACCGTGGCGACTACGCGCGCATCGGTGAAGCGAAGATGGCTGTGGTCGATATGAACTCGTTCTGGGTGTATGGCTTCTTCGAAGAAACCAAGCTGCCCCACGTCAAAATCGGCGACAAGGCCGACATGCAACTAATGAGTGGGGAAGTGTTGAAGGGGCATGTGGAAAGCATCTCCCGTGGCATCTACGACCGGGACAACCCGGAGAGCCGCGAGCTGATTGCGGACGTGAATCCGACGTTCAACTGGGTGCGCCTGGCCCAGCGGGTGCCGGTGCGGATTCACATTGATGAAGTGCCGGACGGCGTGTTGCTGGCGGCGGGTATCACCTGCACCGTTATCGTTGACCCAGCACAACACTGAAAGGTGGNNCCGCGTCTTACTCCTTGCAAAACGTCTCATGCAAATGCCGCCAGATTACTGGACCGGATGCCTGCTTTTCGAACACCACCGTTGATCGCCGATCCGAATGCAACCCCGTCGCATCCGTCTGCTGCTCGCGATAGCTCACCACCGCGCCACCGTCGTACAGCGCAATACCTCGCAACTCACTAAGCTCGATCCTGAAGCCGAGCTTCTTCCCGCCGGCCAGCAGGAACAACTCGCTCAATGCCTCAAAATCCAGCACCCGACCGAGGGGCGAGATCATGGAAAACTGCGGCGAAAATCGGGTCAGCAGGCGTTCAAGTGCGGACTCGTCCTGGTCCTCGGCCAGCCATTGTTCGATGGCGACGTGGGCCTGGATCACTTCGTCGAAGTACTCGGTGTAGTCGGTCATGGTTGTTTCCTGAGTTTTTGCGAGCCTGCTCGCGATAGCGTCGACTCGGTCTTAGAGTGACCCCTTCNNNTTGTTTCCTGAGTTTTTGCGAGCCTGCTCGCGATAGCGTCGACTCGGTCTTAGAGTGACCCCTTCAACCCGAACCGCTTCATCAACCCCGCCTCCAACAATCCCTTAGGCAGCAACCCCGCCAACAACGGCAACGCCCGGCTGCCATTGCCCAGGCGAATCAGCCGCGGTGGTTTGCTTTGTTGCACAGCCTTGAGCAAACCAACGGCAAACTCTTTGGCCGGCGTCGGTTTGTCCTGTGAGGCCTTGGCCCGCGCACGAATGCCTTCACGCAGCGGAAACCACGGCGATTGCTCGGTGATCAACTGCTCCGCCTCATGCCCGGCATTCTTGGCGAAGCTGGACTCGATCGCGCCTGGCTGCACCTCCATGACCCTTACACCAAACGGTGCCAGTTCCATGCGCAATGCATCGCTCAGGGCATGCACCGCGGCTTTCGACGCGCAGTAAGCCCCGGCAAACGGTGTAACCAGCACCCCGGAAACGCTGCCGATATTGACCACGATCCCTTTGGCCCGACGCAGCACCGGAAACAGTGCGCGGGTCACACCGACAATCGCAAACACATTGGTTTCGAACTGCCGCTGCATCGCCGGCACACCGCCGTCCAGCAGCGGCCCCATGGCGCCATAACCGGCGTTGTTGATCAGCACATCAAGGCCGCCATGTTGCTGGTTGATTCGCTCGCTCAACTGTTCAAGCGCCGCGCCGTCGTTGACGTCCAGCTGCACGGCCGTGAAACCGGCGGTGGCTAATGCGGCCACATCTTCAGCCTTGCGGGCGCTGGCCCAGACTTCGTAGCCGGCACCTCTGAACACATCGGCGAGGGCGCGGCCAATGCCGCTGGAGCAACCGGTAATCAACGCAACGGGCATGGCGCGGTCCTTGTGCAAAAAGAAGTAGGGGGGGATCAGTCGGAGAAACTACCCTGCAAACGCTCGGCGCGAAACTCCAGGGTTTGCGGGCGATAGCCAGGGCGCAGTGGCGGCAGGGGCAAGCAGTCTTCCCAGTTGGCGCCGGCTTGCAGTTCGCCGGGGCCGCGATAGCGCGGGGCGGCGTATTGATTGTCGGCCAGGTTGACGGTGTCGCCCGGTGCATAAGCGGCGAGCCGCCAGCGCAGCTCGGTCAGTGGCACGTCGTTGCCGTTGTTCATGGTCAGCTTCAACGGTCGATCCGCCGGGCAGTGTTCCGGCGCGTAGGTGATGCGCAACTCCAGGCGCGCCAGTTGCTTGACCTCGCGGTTATCCAGCCAGATCACCCACGTGGCCACCAAACCCAGCCCGATGGCGGCCGCCANCGACACCGGCAATGCCTTGGCCGGGTAGCGCAGCAACAGGATCAGCCAGGTGATGACCAGCAAGACGCCGATGAACATGACGCAAAACCTCGGAAAGGGATGCGAGCATCCTACCTAAGCCTGGATGAGGACTCACCGAAAACCCTGTGGGAGCGAGCTTGCTCGCGATGAGGCCAGCCGAGGCAGCGAAAAAACCAGACAAAAAAAAAGCCCCCGACCCACCCGCTGCGGATAGGGAAAACGCAGCGGACTGGACGGGGGCTTTTTGTTTTTACTTAACGCTTACTGCGCGATGGTTTTCACCGACACGCCACGTTCGATCGGGGTAGAGCGNCCGTAGATATCTTCAAACCGCTCGATATCGTCTTCGCCCAAATAGCTGCCCGATTGCACCTCGATGATCTCCAACGGGATCTTGCCCGGGTTGCGCAGGCGGTGCACCGAAGCGATGGGAATGTAGGTGGACTGGTTTTCGCAGAGCAGGAACACGTTCTCGTCACAGGTGACTTCGGCCGTGCCGCTGACCACGATCCAGTGTTCGGCGCGGTGGTGGTGCATTTGCAGCGACAGGCAAGCCCCCGGCTTGACCGAGATGTGCTTGACCTGGAAACGCCCGCCCATGTCCACCGAGTCGTAGGAGCCCCACGGGCGATAGACTTCGCAGTGGTTCTGGGTTTCGCTGCGGCCCTGTTCGTTGAGGGTCGAGACCATCTGCTTGACGCCCTGGACCTTGTCCTTGTGGGCAATCATCATCGCGTCCTTGGTTTCCACCACCACGATATTGTCCAGGCCGATCACCGACACCAGCTTGCCGTTGCCATGGATCATGCAGTTGCGGCTGTCCTGGATGACCACGTCGCCTTTGCTGACGTTGCCGTTGACGTCTTTGTCATTGACCGCCCATAACGAGGCCCAGCAACCTACGTCGCTCCAGCCGGCACTCAGCGGCACCACGCAGGCGCGCTGGGTTTTTTCCATCACGGCGTAGTCGATGGAATTGTCCGGGCAGCAGGCGAAGGTGGCTTCGTCGAGCGTTACGGTGTCGGCATCCTGCTCGCTGCGTTCCAGGGTGAGTACGCAGGTGTCGTAGATGTCCGGATCATGTTTTTTCAGCTCTTCAAGGAAGCGGCTGGCGCGGAACAGGAACATGCCGCTGTTCCAGAAGTAACCGCCGGACTGGACGAACTCGGTGGCGCGTTTCACGTCCGGTTTTTCGACGAAGTGCGAGACACGGCTGACGCCTTCGGGCAGCAGCGAGTCGGCGGTCGATTTGATGTAGCCGTAACCGGTTTCCGGTTTGGTGGCCGGTACGCCGAACAACACCATTTCGCCGTTTTCCGCAGCGACGGTGGCCAGTGCCAGTGCGCGTTGCAAGGCTTTCTGGTCNTCGATCACGTGGTCGGCCGGCAGCACCAGCATCAGTTCGTCGCGGCCTTCGTTGACCAGCATCATCGCGGTCAGGGCCACGGCCGGCGCGGTGTTGCGCCCGAACGGTTCCATCAGGATGCGCTGGCATTCGAGCTTACGCGTGCTCAGTTGCTCGTTGACGATAAAGCGGTGGTCCTTGTTGCAGACCACGATTGGGGAGTCCATGCCTTCAAACACCAGGCGCTCCAGGGTTTGCTGGAACAGCGTGTGCTCGCCGGTCAGGGCCAGGAATTGCTTAGGGAACTGTTTGCGGGAAAGCGGCCAAAGACGTGAGCCGCTACCACCGGAAAGGATTACCGGAATCATGTTGTTACTCCTTGAAAATCGTATGGGTCAGAGCTACTGCGTTCTGTCGTTTCACTCTTGTTCTTATTCCGTGTCCGGATGANCTCGGTCAANTGTGGGAGCTGGCTTGCCTGCGATGGCATCACCTCGGTNNANCTGATANACCGAGTCGCCTGCATCGCAGGCAAGCCAGCTCCCACATNGAANCGGGTCAGCCGGACAAATGTGTTAGCGCGTCGAAACCGGGCGTTTTACCCAGACTGGCGACAAGCTGCTGCCTTTACCGGTGACGTACAGCACGGCGGCTTCACCGCGTTCCAGGGCAACCGGTTTCACGTCGCCGACTTTGGTCGCGCCGTCGTACAGGGCCAGGCTGACTTTGACCGGGTTGATTTCACGTTCGCCACGGCCTTTGGCCGCCACGGACGGGACCACTTCGGTCTTGCCGTCGGCGGTCTTCAGGGTCAGGGCCTTGTCGCTGAGGTTCTGCACGCGTACCAGGGATTTCTGCTTGTTCTTGAACGGCGGTTCTTCGATCAGTTGTGGCTGGCCGCTGCCGCTGTTAACCAGGGTGTAGTAGTGGTCGGCGGCGAGTTTGACCGGCACGGTCTGGCTGCCGACCTTGGCGCTGTAGTCGCCGCCCGGCATGAAGCTGAAGTCGCTGCTGGCCAGCGGTGCAACGTCGTTCAGGTTGGTGGCGCCGACGGTGGCGCTGACTTCCTGGTTACTGGCGTTGTAGACACGCACGAAGCTCGAACCTTTTGGTGCAGTCGGGCCATAGAGTGCGGCGTCGCCAGCGAAGGCGGACATCGACAACACGCTCATGCCTGCAACGAGTGCGAGGGTCTTGGCGAGACGACGCGGAGTAGTAGTGAAAGTCATGTGAGTTACCTCTCTTTCAGTTTTGCGCCCGGTCGGGCGTCTCGGATTTAGTGTTTGCGGCTACGTTTTGTTGGCGGGCGCCGGCTTCTTTGAGCTCTGCGACCCACTGCGGGTCGGCGTCACCGATTTCGTTGTTGACGGGCAGATAACGTTCAGGAAATTCCCAGATCAGCACCTGTGGCGGGCTGTTCTTGAAGTCGTCGCTTTTCAGGTAGCTGAGCATCGGCAGAATCGGGCCGTGGCCGTCTTCGGAGTAGTTGATGACGTCGCTGTGCAAGGCTTGCTTGAGCGCGCCGACGAAGTTCCAGTTGGGGTTGGCGCTGTAGCTGGTGCCGANCAGGGCCACCGGCACTTCGGTGTTGGCGAATAGCGCGTCATCACCGGCAGGCTGGTCTTGCGCCACCACGGTGTTGCGCTTTTGTAAAGGTTCAGTCTTCGGCATCAGGTTTTCGAACAGCGGGTCCAGCGGCAGGAACAACCGCAGGTCGCCCTTGTGCGTGACCTTCTCCGCAGGTTCGGTGACGAAGCGTTGCGGCTCGCCGCTGAGCGGAGTTTTCTCGGCAATGGTTTTGGCCAGGTGTTTGGCGGCGATTTCGGCGCCGTCCGGCGTCCAGTGGGTGTCGGTGCGCAGGAACACTTGCTTGCCGCCAAGCTTGGCCTNNNGCATCGGACCGAACAGGTCGGGCGCGATGATCTTGTTGGCCGCCACGCGAGCGTGGAAGTCTTCATAGAGGTTGGCGTGGATGCTCGCCGGTTTCACGTCACCCAGGTGTTCCGGGTACAGGCGCACCTTGGCCGGCACAATCGCCATGACCAATTGAATGCCTTGGGCTTTGAGCTTCTGGCGTACGCCTTCGACCAGCGCGTAGTTGCCCTCCAGGTTCTGGTCTTCGTTGACGATCGGGTTGAATTCTTCATCGCTGTACAACCACTGATCGCGACCGAGCACCACGCCCGGACGACCCTCGTTGAACAGTTTAAAATCCAGCGCGGCCCAAAGGTTGGTGCCCAGGCGCTTGATCGGGAACTCTTCGTCGTAATGGGTTTCCACGGCTTTGGCCCAGCGGCCATTGAGCACCGTCGCATCGGNNTTGGTGCTGAAGCCGAAGAAACTGCGCGTCGACCACAGCCCCAGCACCAGCAGGGTCACCATGAACAGGGCGATGTAGAAGATACGTAATGAGCGGGTCATGGTCAGATCCCTCAGAACTGGAAGTAAAGGAACGGCGAGAAGCTTTGCGCCGAGAGTTTGAAAATCGAGGCGATGAACAGCACCAGTACCAGCGTGCGCATCACGTAACGCGACCAGTCCGCCGTCCAGTAAGCCGGTTGCACAGTCGCTTCAACGCCGACGGTGTAACCAGGCTCGTGGATGCTGCCCGGGTTGTCGCCCGGCACGGCTTTGATCATTCCAGGCGTCGCGGTGGCCGGGCCATCGGCCTCGACGTTCACAACAGGCTTGGTCTTTTCAGGCGGCAGGTTGCTGTAGAAATCGCGGATGCCGAAGAACGCCAGTGTTGCGTAGGCCACTACCAGGGTTGCCACTTGCAGGCCGGTGAGGTTGGCGCGGTTGAGTTCCGACAGTGACCATTCGCCGAAGCTGAACATCGCGCCGTACATGCGACCGGCGACGTGCAGGTTTTCCGAGCGGAAGATCACCCAGCCCATGACCACGAGCAGGAAAGTCAGGGCCCAGCGGATCGGGTTGATGCTGCGTGGCGAGGTGTTGAGGCCGATGGCTTTTTCAATCGCCAGCCACATGCCGTGCCAGGCGCCCCACGCGATGTAGGTGATGTTCGCACCGTGCCACAGGCCACCGAGCAGCATGGTCAGGAACAGGTTGCGGTAGGTGGTCAGCGTGCCTTTACGGTTGCCACCCAGGGTGATGTACAGGTAATCGCGCAGCCAGGTGGACAGGCTGATGTGCCAGCGGCGCCAGAACTCGGTGATCGACTGGCTGATGTACGGCTGTTTGAAGTTTTCCATGAAGCGGAAACCCATCATCAAGCCCAGGCCGATGGCCATGTCGCTGTAGCCGGAGAAGTCGAAGTACAGCTGCGCGGTGTAGGCCAGCGCGCCGAGCCAGGCATCGCCGGTGGTGGGGTTTTGCAGGGCGAAGCAATGGTCGGCCACCACCGCCAGGGTGTCGGCGATGAAGACTTTCTTGATGAAACCCTGCATGAACCGCGTGCAGCCCTCGGAGAACTTGTCGAGGGTGTGTGTGCGGTTGTTGAACTGGTCGGCCAGGTCGCGAAAGCGCAGCACCGGGCCGGCAATCAAGTGCGGGAAGATCGCTACGAACGCCGCAAAGTCGATGAGGTTGCGGGTGGCCGGGGTGTCGCCGCGGTACACGTCGATGATGTAGCTGATGGACTCGAAGATGTAGAACGAGATCCCGATCGGCAACAGCACGTGGGTGAGAATGAACGGCTCCAGGCCCGCCGACTTCATCATCACGTTGATGCTGTCGACACCGAAGTTGGCGTATTTGAAGTAGCCGAGAATGCACAGGTCGACCGCCACGCCCAACAGTAGCCAGCGTTGAGCCGGTTTGGTCCGAACGCCTGCTGCGCCGACTTTGAGGCCGATCCAGTAGTTCCACAACGTGACGGCTGCGAACAGCGCAAGGAAGTCCACNCGCCACCAGGCGTAGAACACATAGCTGGCAATCAGCAGCAGCAGGTTGCGATAGCGTTGCCCGCTCAAATAGTACAAGCCGAGGAAAATCGGCAAGAACAGAAACAGGAACACATTGGACGAGAAAACCATCCCGGTCTCTCCATGTTTAACCACAGTCAAGGGCCGCAGCCCCCCCAAACCCCCCATCGAAATCGAGGGGTAAAACGATGTTTCCTTGAGGGTGTGGTTGGCCTCAAGACCAACCCCTCACCCNTCACGGTCAGTCCCCTCGCCCCTCCGGGGAGAGGGTTAGGGTGAGGGCTGGTTTTCAGCCCCACCACAACTCACGAACCTTTTTTGCCTTTTTCGTTGGCCGGGTCGTAGACCTTGGTCAGGTCACCCCCGAGGCGGAAGGTCTTGAACGGCTGCATCTCGTGTTTTTTCTCGAGCACATCCGGCGAGCAGGTGTAGAGCGTGCAGAACGGTTCGAGCCAGGCGAATTTCGAATCGACCTTGAGGTCGGTCATGTCCTGTTCTTTACCGTTCTTCTTCTCGAATTCGTCCGGGTCTTCTACCCCCGATAGCACTCGATCACCCAGGCGTTTCAGCGCGCCGTTGTTTTCCTGGCGCAAATCCACACCGTTGACCTGGGCGAAACTGGCGATCATCGCCAGCGGCGGCAGGGCGTAGTTGTGATAGGCGAGGGCGCGTTGCTGGCGCTTGAGTTCGTTGGGCAGGAAACCCTGGGCGTCAATTTGATTGGCGGCGACCTTGAATTCCTTCACCGACCAGTCGAACAGGTCGCGGCGGTTGGTGGCGATGGACGTGGCCATCACCGACCAGGCCGCCCAGTAGGAGTGGTTGTTGGTTTTTTCCAGCGGCAGGTTGTCCCAGTCGCTGACGACCTGATCGGCCATTTTGCTGAACCAGGCTTCGATCAACTGCGACTCTTGCTGGTGGTTGGCCAGCGGGTGCGAGTCGGAGAACTTCAGGCGTACATAGGCCGAAGCCATGCTGCCCAGCGCCCATTTGCGCATGGACTTGCCGGTGTGGTTGAAGTCCTTGGACATCAACGCATCCGCCTTGGCCCAGCTCGTGAGCCAGTTCAAGGTGCATTCCAGCTGCTGCGGACGACCGTCGCGCATGAATTGCATCACGCGCTTGCTGGTGTCTTTTTCCAGCTTGGTGATGTCGGCGGTGCTGTCGCGAAAGGCTTTTTCGGATTGCACATTCAGGGTGGAACGGGCTTTGTCCGAACCTTCGTACTTGCTGCGAAATTGCAGCGAGCCGGTGTATGGCGTCGGCACCGCATCACAGCCTTCGCTCTTGTCGCCGGTTTTGACTTTTTCAATCGGCGCGAAGTAACCCTGTGGCGGACGCAGTGGCGCGGCGGCCTGGGTGGCGCCGGCGAACATCGCCAACGTCAGCAGGGAGGGCGCGAGTAACTTTTTCAAAGTTCGGGTTTGCATGCATGTCATAAGAGGTTGCCTCATTGCCCGGCTTGAGCGGTACGCTGCCCAGCGCCAGGGAATACATTGCGTTTGCAGATTTTCGCTTCGACTTTCTGTGGCGTGGCACCTGCTTCAGGGCCCTGGATTTCGACGGCCAGCAGATTCTGCGTGGCCCAGTCTTCGTCCGTGCGCAACTCAAAGGCAAAGCGCCCGTCGGTGTCGGAAGTTTCCGGTTTTTCGATTTTGATGTCCTCGTGGCGCCCGTTCATGTACCAGAGGGTGGCTTGCAGGGTTTTCACCGACGGGTCGGCGAAGCGGATGTCGACCTGATGGCTGCTGTTGCGCAGGTCTTTGTTCGAACTGTTGACCATTAATTCGTTCTTGCCGGGTTTCAACGTGGTGCTGGCGCTCATCTGCGCGGTCTTGCCTTCGCAGCCGTTGTCGAGCAGCGACATCATCTGGCGGTAGATGGTCTCCTGGTCGAGGCGATACAGTGGCGAGAATTCCCAGATCAGAATTTTCGGCGGGGTTTTCTGGAATTCATCGCTGCCCAGGTACTGGATCATCGACCCTTCCAGGCCACCGCCGGGGAAGGCGACGTTGAGGATGTCGGCACCGATCTCCTGTTCAAGGAAGCCGGCGAAGTTGTAGTTCTTGCCGCTGTGGCTGGTGCCCACCAGGGTGATCTGCGGGTTGCCGGCATCGCTGAACAGGTCGCCGTCGCCCGCTTCGCCTTTGGGCTCGGTGGTGAATTGGTCCATGTACTGGATCGCGTAGCTGGTGCCGCACAGCTGCCCGGCCATGTTGTGTAATGTTCCGGTCTTGCCCATGCGACCCGACTTATGGCTCTCGAATTCGCGCTTGGGAATGTCAGCGAACTCAGGCAATTGCTTGATTTTCTCGCCGACGATTTTCGCCGTGCGCTGGGCGCCATACGGNGTCCAGTGTTGGTCGCCACGGAAGTAGAAATCGTGGGCGGGCAACTCATCCGGCAGTTGCTCGTTGGTCAGCGGCGACAGGTCCGGAACCACGTAGCCCATGGCGGCGAAACGCCCGAGCATGGTCTTGTAGTTCTTCAGTGCCTTGTCGAAATCGAACNTGGCTTTCTCTGCGGGGTTGAGCTTGTTGCGGTTCACCAGGCCACGGGTCGGCTGGTAGACCACCACCAGTTCCACGCCTTTGGCCTTGAACGCATCGTGCAGTTGTTGCATGCGCTTGTAGCCGGCGGGGCTGGTGTCGAATTCAGTGCGCAAATCTTCCTGGGTACGGAACAGCCAGTCGCCCTGGGCTTGCACCAGGGTGGTGAAGTTCTGCTGGTAGCGCGTGGTGTAGTTCTTCGCGTCATGGGCGGCCGGGCACAGGCTGCAGCACGGCTCGGCGCTGAACGTAGGGGCTTTGACTTCATCGGCACGGACGCCGGCGCTGGCCGCGAGAATGCCAGCGGTCAGGGCCGACAGGCTGAGTAATTTGATCANGTGTGGGTGCATAA